>NZ_JBDQQR010000001.1:3018583-3622300 GCF_039888675.1 Mesorhizobium sp. CAU 1732 | reverse complement strand
TCGCTCGGCTCGGGCTATGCCGGCATCGACAACACCCTGTTCTACAAGGACGGAACCATGATGCTCCTCGGCGACGCAAAGAAAATGACCGAGGAAATCGTAAAGGCTATGGATCACTAGGATTGATACGCCCGGCAAGGCGATGAAGCGGGAAGGGCTCCAGCCACTCCAAGCCTGCTCATTCCAACGCGGCGCAGTCTGCCTTTGCGGCCAAGATATCTTTCCCTAGCGAAAGATTCTCAATCGCTACCTCGTGTGGCACCCGGTTCACCGTCTGGTGGGAGTGGAAGGGCAGGGGGTCTTGACACCTATACCGCACAGCCTTCTGGTCTGGCGCAGCTTTCCGGGGAACCGCCGGATCCGGAATTGTACGTCAGGCAGACCGCTGTGCGGACCAAGCCGACAGCCGGCAACGGCCTGCGCAAGCAGGCTTCCATTGTGCTCAAGGGTCAAGTGCGACAGGTATGTTCAATGAACCCAGAGCTTACAGACCTACACCCACTCTTGTCGTCCATGGCCGATGCCGGACTGGCGAGCCGCGAGGCTACGCGGGGCCTTTTCGGTCAGAGCACGGCATCGCGAGCCTCCGACCTGCACCGCCTGATCGAAGCGCAGATCGTCGACGCCGATGCCCTCGCGGGCTTCCTGTCTTCCTATTATAGCGTGCGGCTTCTCGACCGGCAGCAGCTCGCTGACTACAGGCCCGTCGCGCAGAATCTCTCAAACCGATTTCTTGTGGAGAACTGGATCGCGCCGCTCACGGCGCCGGACGGGAACGCCGTCATCGGCGTCCTCCACCCCGGCGACGCAGACCCGATAGAGGCGCTGCGATCCGTCCTCGATGGTGACGTGGAAGTCTGCGTGGTTCCCGCACCCGATCTGGAATCCTGCCTGGAACGCCTTTCCGGCAGCCAGGATGTCGCCCAGGCCACCGGCGAAGGAGCAACCTCCGAAGCGGCTATCGCAAGCCTGCGGGATCTCGCGAGCGGCGCGCCGGTTGTGGTTGTCGTCGACGACATCTTCCGGCGCGCGCTCGACCTGAGGGCAACCGACATCCACCTCGAACCGATGCGCGGACGGCTCGTGATGCGTTTCCGCATCGACGGCGTCTTGCGGATCATGCCTTCGCCGCCGCACGAAATGGGCGATGCGATCGTCTCGCGCATCAAGGTTCTCGCCGGCCTCGACATCACCGAGCGCCGCAAGCCTCAGGATGGTGCCATGCGCCTTCCCATCGGCGACCGCGAAGTCGAACTGCGCGTCGCCACCCTCTCATCCATCCATGGCGAGACTGTCGTCATGCGCATCCTGCACCGCGACAGCGTCCTGCTGGATTTCGCGGGCGTGGGCCTGGATGACCAAGAACGGCAGACGCTGAACCGGCTCCTTGAGCACACCCATGGAATGATCGCCGTCGCCGGCCCGACCGGCAGCGGCAAGACGACGACGCTTGCCGCCGCGCTCTCGAAGCTCAACGATCCGAGCCGCAAGATCGTGACCATCGAGGATCCCGTCGAGTACCAGATCGCCGGCATCGTGCAGTCGCAGATCAACTCGGCGATCGGCATCACCTTCTCGTCCGCGATCCGGACGTTCGTGCGGCAGGACCCCGACGTGATCCTGGTCGGCGAGATACGCGACGGCGAGACGGCACATGCCGCCGTGCAGGCAGCGCTCACCGGACACCTTGTACTCACCACCGTCCACGCGAACACTGCGGCGGCGGCCTTCACGCGTATGCGCGACCTGGGTGTCGAGACCTATCTGCTGGTCGGCGCCGTACGCGGCATCATCTCCCAGCGCCTGTTGCGGCGGCTGTGCGATCACTGCAAGCAGGAAGGAATTCTTTCGATCGAGACTTTCTCCTCCGACACGCGCTATCAGGCCGTCGGGTTCTCCCCGAACCAGAAAGTGTTCAACGCGGTTGGCTGCGGCCGTTGCAACGGCACAGGGTATCGAGGCCGCATCGCCGTGTTCGAGATTCTTGTCCTCGACGAGGCGATCACGGAACTCGCTTCGCAGGGGGCAGACCACTCCAGGATCGAAGCGCTCGCGCTGGAGCGAGGCATGAGCACGATGGCGCATGACGGCGCCAGGAAGGCAGGGCAGGGTCTCACCTCGCCGGCGGAGGTGCTGAGGGTCACCGGGTTTCGCTGAGCGCGTCCGTCCACGTCAGTGCCTGCCTCTGACCCGCGAGTGGCAGTTGGAATCTCCGTTCAGGTCTCGGCCACTGTTACCCGCCTTCATCGCCTTGATAGGGCTCGATGCTTTCCCCCTCCAAAAGATAGCCCGAGGCAACTTCGTCCGAGCCGTCCACGAAAGAGAGCTCTTTCTTTTCAGACTGCACGCGCATCGTGCCGGTTATCATGACGCCCTCGAACAGAGCCGCTGGCGCGTACGGAGTGGAGGATTTCAAGTAGATCACCTGGTTCGGCGGCGGTGGCGGCTCATGGATGCATGCACCGAAATAGGGGACAAGCAGGAACTCGGTCGTACCCGCCGGATCGAAATCCAGGGGCAGCAGATAGCCGGCGATCGCTACCCGCTCGCCGTCGTACTTCTGCTCGGTAAGCGTTCCGCGTCTCTCGACCTCGGTAGCCCAGGCTACGTATTGTTCGTAGAGCGTATCAAGATCGACGCCCTGTTTTGCGAGGTTCTCCCTCTCGGCGTCGACCGTTTTTTTGGCTTCGTCGCGCTGAAGGGCAAGCTCTTCGTCCACGTCGCCCGACGGATGTCCTTTCCAGTACAGCACACTTCTCAATGCCTCCTGCTGCTCGAAGGGAAGGTGGTCCGGGGAATTTGCCAGCGGTTCCGTAGGCGGGACCAGCATTTCCCATGTCAACTGGGTGGCGCGCTCGCTGAATGCCCCGCCGCAGCCAAGGCTTAAAACAGCCAGAACGAGTGCGATGCCGTGCAACATCGATTGCGCGCTGCCGAAAAGGAAGCCGGGGATCTTCATGTTCTCACCATCATGCCGTCTGCGAGGGACATCCTGTAGGCGCGATAGGCCGGCAGGAAGCCGGCGGCCATTCCGCCGATCAATATTGCCAACAGCAACAGGGCATCGGTCGAGGATGGAGGCTGGATGCCGATGTCGATACCGAACTGTCTGTCGATAAGCGGGTGGGCCACCACCAGGACCGCATAGAGCGCGGCCGTACCGATCGCGATTCCCGCTACCGTCAGCAGCGTCGCCTCGCCGACGAGAAGTCCTGCAACCGTGCGGGGTCTCGCCCCCAGCGAGCGCAGTATTGCGATCTCACGTCGCCGCTCGTTGAGCGTCGACAGGATCATCGCCGACAGGCCCAGCATCGAAGTCACCACGACCATCGCGGAGACGCCAAGCAATGCGGTCTCGGCGGTGGCGACCAGTCCCCACATCTCCTGCAAGGCGAGACCCGGCAGCACGGCCGAAAGTGGCTCGGCCCTGTACTCGTTCACAGCGCGCTGGAATCCGATGACTTGCAGGCGCGATTTCAAGCCGATGATGGCCGCCGTTATCGCCCTCGGAGGAAGCGACATCTGCCGCAGACGGTCCGCCGGCGTAGCTTGTCCCGGGATCCGCGAACCGGACCGCCAGTCGACATGAATGGCCTCGATAGCCTTGAGACTGACATGGAGGGACTTGTCCACCGGCGTGCCGGTCCGTGCCAGAATGCCGGACACGCGAAACGGGAGGTCGTCGTGCCGTGGCCCAAGGGAGCCCGCACCGTGCGCGACGGTGATCTCGTCGCCGATGGAATAGCCAAGCCGGCTCGCAACGTCCGAGCCGAGGACGACATCGAACAGGTCATCAAAGGGCGTGCCTGCGACAAACTTCAAGGTCTGGCCGCCGCGGTACTGCAAGTGCTCGAAATAGTCCGGAGTGGTCCCGATGACGCGAAAGCCGCGGTGACTGTCGCCAAGGGAAAGCGGGATCGCCCAGGCGACCTCCGCGCGCGAAACGATGTCCTGGTAACTGCGCCACGTGACGTTGTTGGTGGCGTTTCCGATGCGGAACACCGAATAGAGAAGGAGCTGCATGGAGCCTGACCGTGCGCCGATGACCACATCCGCGCCCGACACCGTGCCAGCGAAGCTGTCCCTCGCCCCGCTGCGCACCTTTTCGACGCCGAGCAGCAGCATGACGCTGACGGAGATCGCAAGGACCGTCAGCAAAACCGTGATCCAGCGGTTGAGCAGGGATTGCAGGGCGAGGCGCGCGACGATCACGCGGCGCCTTCGCGCTGCGACGTTGCCAGGATGTCGGTGAGCTCGACCACTCTGGTGAAATGTCGCGCCAGGCGCCGGTCGTGACTGACCATGATCAGGGTCGCCTGCGTGGCATCGATCTGGCCGAACAGAAGGTCGAGAAAGTCCTGCTGCCGGTCGTCGTCGAGAGCCGATGTCGGCTCATCGGCAACGATGATCTCGGGTGAGCCGATGAGCGCCCGCGCGGTCGCGACGCGTTGCTGCTGACCGACGCTCAGCGTGGCCGCCTTTCGCCGCCCGATGTCCGCCGGAAGTCCCAGCGCCGACAGGAGGCGCCGCGCTTCGCCCTCAGTGCCGCCCGCGGCCGTCGCGCGGGTGCGACGCGCCGGTGCGAAGCTGAGCGGCAGCAGCACATTGTCGATGACGGCGCCGTAGGGAAGAAGATTGAACATCTGGAAGATGATCCCAAAGTGTTCAGCGCGAAACCGATCGCGCCCGCTGCTGCCCAGTGCATCAAGCCGTTGCCCCAGGATTTCAAGGCTTCCGGCTTGCGCCGCCACGATCCCGGTCAACAGGCTGAGCAGCGTCGACTTTCCGCTGCCGGATGGGCCGAGCAGCAGGAGACGCTCGCCACGGGGAATCTGGAGGGCGCCGACAGATAGAGCGAACGCATCTCGCCCGTTCCACTTGTATTCGACGCCGCGCAAGCTCACGGCGTCGGTCAAGGCGTGCGCTTCCACCCTATCTTTCCATGTTGCGAAACTCGCGGGACACCGCGAAGGCCGTCTCCCCGTCCGCATCGATGAACGTCACGTTGAGTTCCCAGGAATCCCGGAAGCGATCGAAGAAGCGGAAATTTATCGACCTGACCTGGGCGGCATCCGCGCAGGCGAAAGCGTAAGTGGCCCGGAACTCGGTGTGATGGTCGTCGTGCTCTTCGATCCCCGCGGTTTTGTCAGCTTCGGCCGGGGCGTCGTCGTCTTCGTGCTCTTCCGCGACGATTTTGACGTCGGCGGAGGTGACGGCGCACCCCGCGGAGTCAGGCAATTCGAAGAGGTTCAACGGTTCCTTCAGGTCGGCAAGCGCGGCCTCGACAGCTCTCTTTTGCCGAGCGGTTTCAGCTTCGTGCTCAAACCCGGCGATATCCATGCCAGGAGCAACGAGCTCCATCTGAATATTGTTGCCCTCGACAGCAATCGCCAATGTCCCGTGTCCATGGACATGGGGACCAAGCTCTCTCCGCTCTTCTTCTGCGTGCGCCGCCGAAACAAAAATAAACATGCCAGAAGCAAGCAAAGCCCGCGCGTAGTGATGAAATCCCACCTCGGTATCTCCAAATCGATGATATGCGCTGCGGCGCGTCGGGCTACACCATCCTGGACAATTCGGTGCTGATCAGTTTCGCCGTTTGACGCACCAGCCTTGCGCAGAGCTCGTGGCGCCGCGCGTCGTGCCGATACACGGGCATACTGATGCTTACCGCTCCAATCGGTTCCCGCAAGCGATTGAAGATCGGGCTGCCGAGACACCGGATATCGGGCTCGTTCTCCTCGTCATCAAACGCGAACCCTTGCTCGCGCGTCCGCTTCAATTCATCGAACAGCGTTTCGGGTGTCGTGAACGTCTTGGCGGTATGACGCCTCAAATCCAGGCTCTTGAGAACTTCCATGAGCCGCTGGTCCGGAAGGCCGGACAGCCACGCCTTGCCCACGGATGTGGAGTGAAGTTCGACCTGGCCGCCAATGCTGGTTTTCATCTGAACCGTGCTGGAGCCGACCAGCTTGTCGATATAGACCATCCGGTTGTTGCTCGGCACCGCGAGGTGCACTGCCTCATCCGTCGCGTCTCGGAGCGATATCAGAAAATCCCTTGCGATCGTCCGCAGGTCGGAATCTTCCCAGGTCTTGGCCGCAAGATGGAGGAGGCGTGGCCCCAGGCGAAACGTTCCGTTCTCTCCCGACTGGGTGATGAGCCCCTCCGCGATGAGCGCCGAAACGAGGCGGTACACCGTTCCCCGGGGAAATGGCGCGCGCTTGGTCAGTTGGGCAATGTCCAGTGTTCCGGGGGTGTCGGCAATGATCTGCAGCACCGTCATGAACTTCGAGAACGATGCCGCTCCCTGCACGTGAGTAGGCGCCCTAGAATCGGCTTCGTCCTGAATATCACTCCGGTCCATGGCGCATCTCCTTGCGAGCTTGACAACAGAACATGTGGGTACTACACGTTCATGGACAGGCTGTCCATATTGTAGTCAGCGTTAATGATGTCGATGCTAGTCGTGTGATCGAGGAGGATCAACGGCAAACTCGTGTGCACCACATGTGAACGCAGCGGGCCGTCCGTATCTTTCGCGAGAGGGCGTGGGAAGTTCTGCAGGGAGGAAGCAAATGACCAAAAAGGGATACTGGGTTGCAATGGTCGATATTGCAAACCAAGAAGGCTACAAGGAATACATTGCCTTGAACAAGGCAGCGTTCGACAAGTACGGGGCGACCTTTGTCGTTCGCGCTGGAACGAGCCAGGTTATGGAAGGTCCTGACGCGAACCGCCTGGCGGTAATCGAGTTCAAGGACTACGAGACCGCTCTCGCCTGCTACAACTCTCCCGAGTATCAGACGGCTATCAAGGCCCGCGAGAAGCATGCCAAGGCACATCTTGCCGTGGTTGAAGGTGTGTGACACCGGAATCATCGCTTTAAACCTCCTATCGAACTGGTCGGAGGGGCCGTCGTCTTTACCCCCTTGCGCGCTGTTCGACCGGATGAGCAGGGCAGGCCTTCATCGGGCGATCGGGTGCTTATGCCCGATCCGCATGCTGGAAGCGCCCTGCTGACGGTCGCCGGATGCTCGTCAGAGTGCCGCGAGGATCGTTGCATGCACCCACAGCCTTTTTAGGAGCAGTCATGCCCACCCCGCTAAAGTGGCTTTTCAAGCTTTTTGACGCCCTTGTCGTCATCGGCATGGCCGTCATGAGCGTCCTGATCTTTACTAATGTCGTGCTGCGGTATGGCTTCAGCTCAGGCATTTCGTATTCCGTTGAAATCTCCCGTGTGATCCTCGTCTGGATCATCTTCCTGGGAGCCGTCGTGGGCCTTGCCAAGGGCGCGCATCTCAGCGTGGACGCGCTGGTCGCGCGGTTGCCTCAAAGGGCGCGCTTCGCCTGCTTTCTTGCTTCATACGGCCTGATGCTTTGGTGCTGCTGGCTCCTCGCAAAGGGTAGCTGGGCACTTACCCGCATCGAATGGGGCAATATCACTCCACTGACGGGACTTCCCGTCGGCCTCACTTACGCCGCGGGGCTCGTCGCTGCCCTCATGATGGCTCTGGTTCTCCTTCTTGAGCTGTGGCGCGGGCTGCGCGGCACCCTGCCCAGCACATGGGCGGGAGCAAAGTCCGATGAGGCCCCACTGGCCGTAAGCCCCGCTATAACTCAGGAGAAACTTCAGTGAGCGGCTTGGTATTTCTCGGTTCCCTACTTGGTGCGATCGGCATCGGGATACCCATCAGCTTCGCCCTCATGCTGTCGGCGGTCGCGCTGATGCTGATGATGGGCAATCTGGATGCGCAAATCCTGGCCCAACGTCTGGTCAATGGCGCGGACAGCTATCCGCTGATGGCGATCCCGTTCTTTCTCATTGCCGGCGAGCTCATGAACGCCGGTGGCCTCTCCCGCCGCATCGTGACGATGGCCCTGGCGCTCGTCGGTCACCTGCGTGGCGGCCTCGGTTACGTGGTCATCGGCACGGGCCTGGTGATGGCCAGCCTCTCCGGATCCGCCATCGCCGATACGGCGACGCTGGCGGTCATGCTGATCCCCCTTTTGCGGGATGCGGGCTACAACATGGATCGAGCCACAGGCTTGATCGCGGCGACAGGCATTATCGCCCCTGTGATCCCGCCCTCTGTCGGATTCATCATCCTGGGTGTCACCGCAAACATTTCCATCATCGGCCTGTTCATGGCCGGAATCGTGCCAGGGATCATGATGGGGCTGAGCCTCGTGGTGGCTTGGTGGTTCGTCGCGAAAAAGGAAACGGCGGCGGTCCAGCCCAAACTTCCGCGAAGGGACATCCCGAAAGCCATCATGACCGCCGGTTGGGCGTTGATGCTGCCGGTGATTATCCTGGCCGGACTGCGGTTTGGCCTCTTCACCCCCACGGAGGCCGGCGTCGTTGCCGCCGCCTATGCTCTGTTCGTGGGGCTGGTTGTGTATCGGGAGCTGACGCCGCGGCTGCTCTATCACGCACTGCTCGACGCCGGTCGCATGACAGCGGTGATCATGCTGCTGGTGGCAGCCTCTATGGTGACCGGCTTCATGATGACCATTACCAATCTGCCCGGCCAGCTCATCAGTCTTCTTGCTCCATTTATCGATATGCCGATCCTGCTGATGGGCATGATCGTTCTGGCGATCTTTATCATCGGCATGGTGCTCGATTTCGCACCTTCGATCACTATCCTGGTGCCAATCCTTATGCCGCTCGTCATCGCGGCCGGGATCGACCCGGTCTATTTCGGGGTCATGTTCATCATGACTGCCGCCATCGGCATGATCACGCCCCCTGTAGGAACGGTCCTCAATACGGTGTGCGGGATCAGCCAAGTTTCGATGGGATCGGCTCTGAAGGGGGTTTGGCCTTTCCTTCTGGCCCAGATGTCTCTCATCGTGCTGCTGGTGCTGTTCCCGGCATTGGTCACCGTGCCAGCGTCCTGGTTCCATTGAGACTCAATCCGTGGAGGAGTTGGACTGGACATTCGACGATGGCTTTTCCACCCATGCCGCACAGGTCCTCTCACGAGGACTGCGGCGGGATCCTGACGCGGGAGGAGCTGCAGCCGCTGGCGTAGGCCAATGTCAAATCGCTGCACATGTTTGAGTTCTTCACCTACCTCGGGCTGACCGACGTCGACGAGGTGTCCGGTGCCCGAGCGGGAAGCAGAAAGCGTGCTTTATGGTTATCAGGCGTTTGATAGACGGTACCGTTCCAGGTTTTTGGGAGCCGGATGCCAGTTTGCGTGGGGTGCGTAGGTGAGGGTAGGTCGGCAGGGCGGCGCTCCAAATGCCTATGCCGTGTGGGTTCGCAGATGTTTGGCGGCCTGCGCTCTGGCGGCCGTGACCGCGTGTACCTCCACCAGTGACTATCTCGAAGATGCTGCCGGCCGGCCGGATCCTCTGGACAAGGTCTCGAACGCAGATCTGAGTGCGCGCAAGCCGTCCGGCGGCGGCTTCCTGTCGAACCTCGGCTTTGGCCGCGGGCAGAACAATCGGCAGGGTGAGGTATACTACGGCTATCAACAGAAGCTGACTGCTGGCGAGCGCAGATCGCTTGAGCGGCTGAGCGGCGAAGAGTTCGAAGTCAATCTCGAGGACGCAGAGGTCAAGGTTGCGGCCCGTACCGTTCTGGGGGAGGTGCTGGGAATCAGCTACTCGATCGATCCCAGGGTCGCGGGCAGTGTTTCGATCACGACGTCGAAGCCTACGCCGGCCGCGGAAATCCTGACCATGCTCGAAACCGCGCTGCGCAGCAACGGCGTGGCCATGGTGCGCGAAAGCGACCGTCTGCGGCTTGTGCCCGCGGCTGAAGCGTTCGGAACCGCCGAACTCGACCAGGGCACAACCATCCAGCCCGGCTACGCCGTCACGGTGCTTCCCCTGCAAAACGTTTCCGCCAGCACGATCCTGCCGCTGCTCGAAAACTTCGTCGCCCGTCCCGGCATGGTGCGCGAGGATCCCAGCCGCAACGCGCTGATCTTCCAGGGGACGGCGGCGGAGCGGACCGCGGCGATCGAAGCAGCGCGCTCATTCGACCAGGATTGGCTGGCGGACCAGTCGGTCGGTATTTTCCCCGTCCACAATTCCAGCGCGGCCACCATGATGCCGGAGCTGAACCGCGTGCTCGACATCGGGGAGGGCGGTCGCGGGCGCAACACGATCAGGGTCCAGCCTGTCGAGCGCAGCAATTCGATTCTGGTGGTGGCGAAGACGCGCAACCAGTTGCAGCGCGCGGCAAGCTGGATCCAGCGGCTCGACCGGATCGACGCGGCTGCCTCCAATTTGCGGGTGTACAAGGTCCAGCACCTGCAGGCACGGCGCCTTGCATCGATGGTCAACGAGATATTCAACGGCTCCTCAGCATCGTCGGCTTCGGAAGAGCCGGCCTCGCAGTTTCCGCCCGGCTCGCAGGCTGACGGCCAGAATCAGGGCGCAGACGGTTGGCAGTCGGCCGATGCGACGCCGGATCAGAGCATGGCGGATGAAACGCCGATCGCGGGCGGGGCGGAAAACGCGAACTTGTCCCGAGGCGGCGTGCGCATCACCGCGAACCCGGAAAACAACACCATTCTCATCTTCGCGCGACCCGACCAGCAACGGGTGATCGAACAGGCGATCACGGCGCTCGATCGTCCTCAAGAGCAGGTCGCTATCGAAGCGACGATCGCCGAGGTGACACTGACCAACGACTTGCGCTACGGCGTGCAGTTCTTCCTGACGTCCAACGATCTCGGCCTGGGCGGCAACAAAGGATCGATGGGCTTGTTCAAGGAAGCCGGCGCGGCCGTGCTTTCGCGAACGCTTCCCGGCTTCAACCTGCTGCTTGGCCCCGAAACCGAGCCGCGCGTCGTCCTCGACGCCCTGCGTGGTATCACCGAGGTGAAGGTGCTGTCGTCGCCGTCGATCGTCGTCCTCGACAACAAGCCGGCGGTGCTGCAGGTCGGTGACGAGATCCCGATCGTGACGCGCACTGCGCAGTCGGTGACCGATCCGGATGCGCCGATCGTCAACAATGTCGAGTTCCGCAACACCGGCGTTATCCTGAAGGTCCTCCCGCGCATCACGGGCAACGGCACGATCAACCTGGTCGTCGAGCAGGAGATCAGCTCCGTCCAGCGAAGCCAGGCGCAGTCTCTGACGCCGACAATATCGCAACGAAAGGTCAGCTCGACCGTTTCGGTGACCAGCGGCCAGACCGTCATGCTCGGCGGCCTGATCAGCGAACGCCAGCAGCGCGGCCGTGACGGCCTGCCGGTTCTCGGCGACCTTCCGCTGATCGGCGACGCGTTTCGGTCCAACCAGAATTCCGGGGCGCGCACCGAACTCATCATCCTGATCCGGCCACAGGTCATCCGTGACAGCCTGGATGCGCAACATGTGGCTGAGCAGATGCGGTCGCAATTGCGGCTGATGAACGAACCGTCCCTGAACGTCCCGCTGCAGCGGCCGGCCAAGACGATCATCGAATGAAGCTTCTGAGGGCACGGGGGCGGTCTACCGCAGCCGTCGCAGCCGCGCTCGCCGCCGGTACCGTGCCCGCTCTCATCGGAGGCCCCGCATTCTTCGTCGCGTCGATGCTTGCGCTATGCTGTCTCGCCGCGGCGATCGCGGTCCACGATCTCGCGACGATGCTCATACCCGACCGCTACACGCTTGGCATCCTTCTTGTCGGGTTTGCCGAGTGGCTGTTCGCGTCGGGAGACCCCGAGGTACTCGCCGTGCGGGCCGGCGGCGCTCTGCTGCTGGGAGGGGCGCTGTGGCTGTTCGATATGTTTTACGAGCGCCTGCGCGGGCAGACCGGGCTCGGGATGGGCGATATCAAGCTGCTTGGGGCATCAGCACTGCTCGTCGGGATTCCCGGGACCGGCGTTCAGATCATGCTTGCCGCATCGGCCGCGCTGATTTTCATCGCGTTGCGGGGGATGCGCCTGCGCAGACCGTTGCGTGCCGTGGCGAAGGTTCCGTTCGGCACCTTCCTCGCGCCGGCACTGGTCATCGTCTGGGCGTGGCTGCCGGCCGCATGGTGATCACATTGATTGAGCCGGGGAGGGCAAAGTCTTGAGGTCGTGGCGTAACTTTTCGTGGCGAGGCATGGGGCCGAAATGGGTCTTGCGGCAATGGGCGTGAACTCGTCAACGAGTCGGCGGGGTGCAATCCTCGTCAGCGTCCTGTGGATTATGATTTTCCTGGGGTTCCTTGCCGTCATCCTTCGCGTGCAGATGACTGGTGTCGTGGCCAGCGTGCGCGTCACGGAGGACAAGGCGTCGGCGCGCATTCTGGCGGAAGCCGGGCTCTCGCAGGCAGCGGCCGAGATTCGCGCCGGCCCAGCCGACGGCGTGGGTACGCTGAGCGATCAGATCTCGTCAACGATCACCCTGCCGACCGGGGTTGTTTCCGTCTCTGCGACAAATGAAGCCTTGCGGATCGATCTCAACACCGCCGAGCAGCCGCTGATCGTTGGCGCGTTGCGCGCCGCCGGCGCCGCTCCCGGAACCGCGGACGATCTGGCGACAAAGATCATCGGCCAGCGCGCCGGCCCGACTCGGCCGAACGGACAGCCGGCCGGTTCCGCTCCGCAGCAGGCTGGGGACGACACAAAGCTGTTTCAGACGGTCTCAGAACTCGCCGCCTTCCCGGGAATAACGCCCGACATGGCCATCGCCATCGAACCCTATGTCACCGTCTCCTCCGGCTTGGCAGGCGTTCGCCTGGAAGCGCTCGATGATGCACTGCTGGGCGAGATTCCTGGCCTGCCCCCCTCGGCGCGAAAGGCGATCATGGATTTCCACGCCGGCCGCTTGTCGCGCGGGGAACTCGACCGATCGCTTGCGGGCGTGACCTTCAACACGCTGGCGCAGGCACCGAGTTGGCGCGTCGATCTCAGGACGACCCTGCAGTCGGGCTACAGCGAATCGTTCGAGGCATTGATGCTTGTATCGAACGCGGACGAGGCACCCTACAGAGTGCTCGACTGGCGTCGCGCGGCGATCGAGCTTGAATGAGAACATATGAATGGATCTTCGGCGCATCGGTTGATGTGCCGGAAGATGACCTTTCGGCCACGGAAAACCGAACGGTGCCGGAGGCGCGACCAGTTCGAGGTTCGCGCTGACGGTCAATGCAGGTCCTGTTCCGAGACGGCAGGCGCGACGAGCTTTGGCAGGAGTGCCAGCCTCACCTGGCACTCCTCTGCGATTTTCTCGCCTGGCCTCACAGCCCTCCGGCCACCGTGATCAGGGTGCCTGTCATGAACCCGGAACCGGGAGACGCAAGCATCAGCGCTGCGCGCGCGATGTCGTCAGGCTCCGCGATGCGCCCCATGGGGGTCGCCGCCGCGATCCTGGCCGGCCGCTCGGGATTTCCGCCCTGCGTGTGTATCCGCGTGTTGGTGGTCCCGACACGTATGGCATTCACGCGGATGCCCTCCGGCGCCAGCTCCTTGCCGGCGCCGAATGTGATGGATTCCACTGCCCCCTTGGTGGCGGCATAGTGGACATATTCGTTGGGACTGCCGAGGAATGCGGCCAGCGACGACATGTTCACGATCGTCCCGCCCTGGCCACCCTTGCGGGTGGACATGCGTTTCGCGGCCTCCTGAATACAGTACATGACGCCGAAGACGTTGATCCTGAAGGCGGTTTCCAGCACCGCAGGCTGCAACTCTTCTATCTTTCCGGCTTTCCCGATGATCCCGGCATTGTTGACCAGGCAGGTTACTCGCCCAAGTTCATCGTCGCAGGCGCTGAACAGAGCCTGAATGTCCTCCCTCTTGCCCACGTCTCCCTGCACCGCGATGGCGCGGGCGCCCGCGGCCTTGCAGGCCTCGACGACTTCGGACGCAGCGGTGGTGTCCGAGAGGTAGTTTATGCAGACATCGTAGCCTTCGGCGGCGAACAGCCGAGCCGTTGCGGCACCGATGCCGTGGCTCGCGCCCGTTACGATCACAATCGGTCTCACGAAATGACCTCCTTGTTCTTTCTCTGAGGGTTCGCAGCCTAGAAGACGGCCTCAAGGATCGCGGCGTAGTCTTCCTTGGTCAGCGGGCGAGGATTGGTGGGATGGCTGTGGTCTGCAAGGGCTCGCTCACACACCCAATCGATGACCTGCCGGGTCACGCCCAGTTCGGACAGTCTGGGCGTAATGCCTAACCGACGGTTCAAGTCGTCCAGCGCGTCCGCGAGCGTCGTCCCTTCAAGTCCGGCCAGGCTCTCGAGGTGGCTGACCTTCCTGGCCACGGCTTCAATTTCCACGTTCCACCGAAGGACGGTCGGCATCAGGATGGCGTTGAGAGTCCCATGATGAAGCTTGGCCTCCTTGAGGCCGCCCAGTGCATGGCTGAGGGCATGGACGGCGCCGAGACCCTTCTGGAACGTCATGCCCCCTTCGAGGGCACCCATCATCAGTTCGGTCCGCGCCTCCGCGTTCGCGCCATCCGCGTAGGCGACAGGCAAAGCCTGCCAGATGCGCTGGAAGCCATCGGTGGCGATCGCCTCGGCAGGCGGATTATAGCGGGGGGAAAGGTACGTCTCGATGCAATGCGACAGTGCGTCAAGACCTGTCGAGGCCGTCAGGGCGGGGGGGAGCCCCATTGTCAGGGCCGGGTCGCAAACCGCCCTGCGGGGGATGAGGAACGGGCTGATGAATCCGAGCTTGCGGCCGTCATCCAGCGTGATCAATGCCGCGCGTCCGACTTCGGACCCGGTACCAGCCGTTGTCGGGATGGCCACGAGCGGAGCCACCGCGCTGGTGATGCGTGCCACACCGCCCAGAATCGCTGCGTAACCCTCGAGTTCACCATCGTGCGTGGCCAGCAGCGCCACGCCCTTGGCCAAATCGATCGGAGAGCCCCCGCCGATCGCCACTACGCCATCGCAGCCGCCTTGCCTGTACAGCTCAAGGCCAGCAGCAACTGCGCTCTCCGTCGGGTTGGTGGGTACGTCCAGGAAGACCGGCGCCGTTTTCAGGAACGCGAAGCTCGGGCGCTCAAGAAGACCAGCAGTTTTGATGCCGTGATCGCTGATTACCAAAGGGCGCAATACGCCGAGTTCGCGCAGTATTTCTGCCAATGACTCGGACGCTCCAAGCCCGAAGCTGATGTTTGTAAGGTAGGTTATAGTATGCACGCTGCCGTTCTCCCTGGCCCCATTTCTGCCCATTATATGGACATGTTGCCCAATCATCGTTAGAACTGCACACTTGTCAAGCTCCGCTTCGTGCTGGCGGTGTGTCCGCCGCCTTGACAAGGAAGCCTCAGGGTTCTACCAATTTGTGGACGCATTGTCCATATTGTGGTCGTTTTGGGTGGCGGTCTTGGATGAGATGGTACAGGAACTGTGGAGATTCCGGTTTTGCCGGAAGAACTGGCCAGCCGCCGCGAACTCGAAGCCAATGGGGAATATTGCGCAATCCACTGGCCTTCCGCGCGACAGCCACTGATTCACTTGCGGCAATTCTCGCCGGCAGTGCCCCAACCTGAAGGAAAATCGTTGTCGAAACCCGCCGCCACCGTGCTGATACCTGGTTGGATGCACGAGCATGCCCGGCGCATGCTCGGAACGCATTTCAACCTGGTCGAAATCCCTGACTGCGACCTGCAGGGCCACCTGTCCCCAGAGGTCCGGGCTTCAATTCGTGGCGTAGCCTGTCGCGCCAGAATCGATCGGCAGTTCATAGACGCCCTTCCCAACCTTGAGATCATCGCCAGCTACGGCGTCGGCTACGACGCGGTGGATGCTGCCTATGCGCGCAGCAAGAATATCATCGTCACGAACACCCCTGATGTCCTCAACGAGGAGGTCGCCGACCTCACGCTGGGGCTCCTTATCAGCGTCGTCCGGGAGATACCCCAAGCAGCAGCCTTCGTTCGCGAGGGGCGGTGGAAGGCGTCGGACTATCCGCTCAGCCGTCTGACGCTTCGCAACCGCAAGGTCGGCATTTACGGAATGGGGCGGATCGGCCGCTGCATCGCCCGGCGGATCGAAGCATTCGGTCTGCCCATCGCCTATCACAGCCGGCGGCCCGCGGAAGGGGTCGTGTACGACTACTTTCCTTCACTGCTGGAACTTGCAGGTGCCGTCGATGTGCTCATCTCCATCGTTCCGGGGGACGCGTCGACCGCAAAGAGCGTGAATGCCGAGGTGCTGTCCGCCCTCGGGCCCGAGGGCGTGTTCATCAATGTCGGCCGTGGAACCGTCGTGGACGAGGATGCCCTGGTCAGCGCCCTGCGCACAGGGGTCATTGCTGCAGCCGGTCTCGACGTGCTCGCGGATGAACCGAATGTCTCCGACGATCTTCTGGCGCTCGATAACCTGACGATCCTGCCGCACATCGGATCCGCATCGGTCAGTACGCGCACCGCTATGGCCGACCTCGTGGCCCGGAACGTGATCGCCTGGTTCCAGAGTGGAGCGGCGATCACGCCCGTACCCTAGCAGTATCCGACCGATCGCCGAGGCCTCCTGCACTGTGCGCAGAAAGCAGCGCCATGATGTGAACCCAACCGGCAAGCATCAGGCACTTTGAGGTGCGGCGATGAAGTGTTGACAACCATTAATAGTCTGACCACTATGCATTGTTGGACATCGCGTCCATATTATGGACGAGGCCTGGGAGGTGCTTTGGTTTTCGGGTCGGGAGCGCGATGTCTCTATCGATTGAGCAGACAAAGGAGGAGTGACTGCCATGAATTTATGGAAAGGCGCATTGGCCATTGTGGCCGCGCTGGCGATCGGGGGGGTAGCGGTTACCGGAGCTATCGCGCAGACGGTGAATGCCTGGACGCCGAAGCCGGTAGCGGCGGCGCCATACAAGGCCCCGCATAAGCCGCGTACGACGATTGCCGACGTGCGTGCCAAAATCGCACCCCCAAATCAGTCCAAGACCTGGCGTGTACCGGTCGTCGAAGACAAGCACCTGAGGGCTGCATGGCACCAGTTGGCGGTGTTCGATTCCACGCCGACCTTGCGAGTGGCGGATCACCAAACCGCCTTCATTGTCTGGGAGGGGCAGATTGAAGTCACTATCCAGGGTGTCGAGCCGTTTGTCGCCACCAAGGGCTTTATGGTCCGGGTTCCGTACCGCCGGGCGTTTTCAATGAAGAACGTGGGTACGGTGCCGTCACTGCACTTCGAGATATTCAATGCAGACGCCACCATTCTTTACGAGGAAAGCTCGGCAACATTGCCGAAACCGCCGTCGAGGATGAATTGGTACCTGAGCCGGCTTGATGCCCCCGATAGCTTGACGCGACAGCCTCAGCCTATTTTCTACGACTTCCTTGCTTCGCCCGCAGCCGGCGCATTCGTAAGTGATGATCGCATGTTCGTTAACCGCATCCGCGGCCAGGCGCGCAATTGCGACCCTCAGCCCGCCACAAGCATCGGACATTTCCACGCCGACTATGCTGAATTCTGGTTCATCATGGAAGGTCAGATCAGCTACAACATCGAAGGCGTGCCCTTCTTCGTCTCGGAACCCGGCGATATTGTCTATGTCCCGGCCGGCCGCTGGCATTCGGCGGCGAACCATTGTCCGGGATTCGACACGCGGATTGCCATCAACGGCTATCCTGGCGGATCGCATCACTGGCCGGTTAACAACCAGCCCCCAACGCCCCCGATCTCGGGCAAGGGATACCTGGATTGATCTTGCCGGTGGCCCGTCCTTATCGCGAGGGCGCGCCACTGGTCCCATACACCTTTGGTGGAGGTGGCAGGCGTCGATCCGGTGCAGTCTGGGGTTGCGTTCATCGCAACCGCAGCAATTGAGACAATCACGCCGCCTGTCGATCCCGCGCTCAACGCGGTGATCAATGAAAGCAACGTACCCTTTGCTTCAACGGCCGAGGGCGCAATTTTCGTACCGCCGGTCCTGTTCCCTGATTGGAGACAGTCCCTGCATCTTGGTTCCTGTGAACCGTTCTTGGGAGGTTAAACTATGAAAGTACTGCTTCTAACTGCGGCACTTGTTGGAGGGCTCCTGGCGGCCGCTCCAGCGATGGCTCAGAATCCGCGCCTGGGCTACGTACCTGTGGAAGATCATCCGGTTGGAGAGGCTTCGCGCCATTTTGCGAAGCTGGTGGAAGAAAAGACCGGCGGGCGCATCAAGATCGATACCTTCGGCAACGGCGTGCTCGGCAACGAGCCCGAAATGCAGGCGTCGGTCCAGGCTGGTTTCATCGACATCATGGTTGGCCCGACGCCAAACCTGGTCGGCGTCGTTCCGCAATTCATGATCTACGACCTTCCGTTCTTCTATAAAGACTTCGCCGCCGTGGATGCCGTCATGGACGGCGCGGTCGGCGAGCAGCTGTTTGCACAGTTGAAGGAGAAGACCGGCATCGAGGGGCTCGCGTGGTGGGACAACGGGTTCCGCCACATGACCAACGGAATTCGTCCCGTCAACACCGTAGAGGATATGGCAGGGCTCAACATCCGGGTCATCCCTAACCCATTGTTCCTTGCGACCTGGTCGGCTTTGGGAACCAATCCGACGCCGCTTCCCTGGCCTGAGCTTTACAGCGCGCTTGAAAATCGCGCCGTCGATGCTCAGGAGACACCATACGCTCTCATCTATACCGCGAGGTTCTATGAGGTGCAGAGCCATCTGGCCAAGACGGGCCATGTCTATACGCCGTTCGTCCTCCTCGCCAGCCAGAAGTGGTTTGGAAGCCTCTCCGAGGAAGACAAGGCACACGTCATGGAAGCGGGAAAGGAATCGGCAGCCTTCCAACGGGATCTTTCCCGCAAGGCGGCAGAGGATCTGGAGGCGGAGCTCGAAGCGAGGGGGTTCAAGATTACCCGACCCACGCCTGAAGCGATCGCAGCCATGAGCGAACGCGTTGCGCCTGTCGTGACGGAGTACAGCGAGAAGATCGGCATCGATCTGGTCGAGCAGGCCCGGGCTGCTATGGCCGCGACTGCCAAGCCGTAAAGGCCACGTTTGGGCGCCGGAGCCTGGTTCGCCAGCTCCGGCGTCCATTTCCAGAAGCTTTGGCGTGTCAGATTCAGTTTGAAGCCGCAGGCAGTGCGCGCGGTCTCGGACGTCAAGGGAACGGCGCGGGCAACAGCCTCGACGCCGACCAGGCCGACCAGGCCGACAACCGCAACCAACTTGGCACGCGCGGCACCGGACTCGACCAGACCGGCAACTGTGCTTGATGGCGACCGACGGCGCTTGGTGCCGCGCCAAGTTCGGCGAGAGGACCGGCTGGATGCGAAAGCTGGCCTTGCGCCAGAACCGCCGCGCCATCGTCACCTTCGAAGACTTTTGTCCCAAGCAGGGCAGTTAGACTTTCGGTTCAGTAGACAACTGTTCCCCTCAGGCGAACAGCGGCAAACAGGAAAAAATACCAGAATGACCGTGCATCAGAATTTTATCGCCGGGCAATGGACGAACTCGGGCGAGGCTGCAGACAACATCAATCCGTCGGACACCCGAGACGTCGTCGGTGTCTATGTCCGTGGGTCTCGACAGGACGCCGAAGCCGCCATCGCTGCGGCCAAACAGGCGTCCAAGTCCTGGTCGCGGTCCAGCATCCAGCTCCGACACGACATCCTGCAAAAGGTTTCGACAGAGTTGTTGGCCCGCAGGGAGGAACTGGGCAGGTTGCTGGCGCGAGAAGAAGGCAAGACGCTGGGCGAAGCCATCGGTGAGGTCGTCCGAGCGGGCCAGATATTCGGCTTCTTCGCGGGCGAAACCCTGCGCCTGTCCGGCGAGAAGCTGCCTTCCGTTCGCCCGGGTGTCGAGGTTGACATAACACGCGAACCGGTAGGCGTCGTGGGCATCATCACGCCCTGGAATTTTCCGATCGCGATCCCTGCCTGGAAGATCGCACCGGCGCTTGCCTATGGAAACTGCGTTGTCTTCAAACCCGCCGACCTGGTACCCGGGTCAGCTTGGGCGCTTGCCGACATCATCATTCGCTCTGGTATTCCCGACGGGGTCTTCAACCTGGTCATGGGCCGCGGTTCAGTCGTTGGCGATGCTTTTCTCACCAGCCGCGATGTGCACGCGATCAGTTTCACTGGCTCCGTCACGACGGGCAAGAAGGTCGCCGCCAGCAGCGTCGAACACATGCGCAAGTTCCAGTTGGAACTCGGCGGAAAGAATCCGCTCGTCATCCTTGACGATGCGGATCTCCAGACCGCTGTCGAGTGTGCCGCGAACGGCGCCTTCTTCTCTACCGGTCAGCGTTGCACTGCCTCGTCCCGCCTGATCGTAACGGACAAGATCCACGACTCCTTCGTCGAAGCGCTCAAGGCGCGGCTGAGCACGCTTGTCGTCGATGACGCGCTCAAGGATGGAACGCATATCGGGCCCGTCGTGGATCAAAGTCAGCTCGACCAAGACCTGTCCTACATCGCGATCGGCAAGGATGAGGGGGCCAAACTTGCATGGGGCGGCTCTCGGCTGGAGCGGGGGACGCCAGGCTACTACCTGGAGCCAGCGCTATTCACTGAAACGACGCCTCAGATGCGCATCAACCGTGAAGAGATCTTTGGTCCGGTCGCCTCGGTCATTCGGGTCAAAGACTATGATGAGGCGCTGGCGCTTGCCAACGACACCGAATTCGGGCTTACGGTGGGAATCTGCACGACGAGTCTCAAACACGCCAGCCACTTTAAGCGCAACGCCGAATCCGGGATGGTGATGGTCAACCTGCCGACCGCCGGAGTGGATTATCACGTGCCCTTTGGTGGGCGGAAAGGCTCATCCTACGGACCACGCGAACAGGGCCGCTATGCTGCGGAGTTCTACACCACGGTGAAGACCTCCTACACGTTGCCCTAAGAGGGGTGGGTTTCGGGGAGCAGTTGTGGCGCTGGCCTCTCCGCTTCGTCCTGCTCGGGCTTGACCCGAGCATCCATGCCTCGGCGTGTGACGCGGGGCGGGAGGGTTCAGAGCGTGACGCTTTTCTTCCGCGCGATCATTTGTATGCACCGTCGAGGCATGGGTCCCCGGGTCAGATGCGGCGGACTGTGAGGTCCGCCGCTGTTCCATTTAGAACGGGTAATGCTGGTTGGGATCCTCGATGGTGATCCAGCGCAGTTCGGTGAATTCCGCGATACCGGCTGTGCCGCCGAAGCGACCGTAGCCACTTTCCTTCACACCGCCGAAGGGCATCTGCGCCTCGTCGCCGACCGTCGGGCCGTTGACGTGGCAGATGCCCGACTCGATGCGTTTGGCGATCTCGAGCGCCCGACCTATATCGCGTCCGAACACTGCCGCCGAAAGCCCATATTCGGTGTCGTTTGCAAGCTCCACGGCGTGGTCGGAATCGCGGGCGCGCACGACGCAGACGACAGGCCCGAAGCTCTCTTCGCGAAAGAGACGCATCTGCGGGGTCACTTTGTCGATCACGGTCGCCGGCATGATGGTGGTGTCACCCGCGCCGCCCGTCGTCATCGTCGCGCCGGCCTTCAGCGCATCGCCGATGAGTTCGTCCACGCGCTCCACGGTGGAGCGGTTGACCACGGAACCGAGCACTACCTGATCGCGCGGGTTGCCGTGCGGCAGCTTGGACGCCTTGGCGGTGAACTTCTCCACGAAGGCGTCGGCCACTTTCTCGTCGACGATGATGCGTTCGGTGGACATGCAGATCTGTCCCTGATTCATGAAGGCGCCGAACGCGGCAGCGTTGACGGCCGCGTCGAGATCGGCGTCGTCCAGGATGATCAGCGGCGCCTTTCCGCCGAGTTCCAGAAGCACCGGCTTCAGATATTTCGCCGCCTCGGCCGCGATGATCTTGCCGACCCTGGTCGAGCCGGTGAAGTTGATCCGCTTCACCTTGGGGTGGGCGATCAGTGCACTGACCACCTCGGGCGCATCCTCAGCCGAATGCGTGACGATGTTGAGCACGCCGGATGGCAGGCCCGCTTCCGCCAGCACTTCCGCGATCATGCGGTGGGTGTGCGGGCACATCTCCGACGCCTTCAGGACGACGGTATTGCCGCAGGCGATCGGCATCGCGACAGCACGCACGCCGAGAATGACGGGTGCGTTCCACGGCGCCATGCCGACGAGAACGCCGACCGGCTGACGGTAGGCCATGGCGATCGTGCCGGGCTTGTCGGAGGGAATGACCTCGCCCTTGATCTGGGTCACCGAACTCGCCGCTTCGCGCAGGATCTTGGCGGCGAACATGCAGTTGAAGCCCATCCACGGACCCGTTGCCCCGGTCTCGGCTATGCCGACCTGGATGAATTTCGGCGTCCATTCTTCCAGAATATCGGCCGCCTTGTTGAGGATTTTGCGGCGCTCGGAGGGGCCGGTCTTCGACCACGCGACAAATGCCCCAGCCGCGGCCTCGATCGCTTTGTCGACGTCGTCCTTGCGCGCGGCTGCGGCGCGGGTCGCGACATCGTTCGTCACCGGGTCACGCCGCTCGAACGTCGCGCCCCCGTTTGCGCCGACGTCTTCGCCGCCGATCAACAAGCCAATATCCATAAGTTTCTCCCTTTCGATGTTATGCAGTGTTTCCAGCGGAACGACCCTTGCGAGGCTTCGCCGCTTGTTTCCCGGAACCGTTTGTCAGCTCTGAATCGGATGTGCCGTAGAGTAGGCGCGACACTTCCTTCGCCGCCTCGCGCAGCGGACCGGCAAAGCTGTTCGTGCCATCTTCGGTAATGCGCGTGGATGTCCCGAACACCGAGAGGCCGCATATCATGCGTCCGCCCGGACCGAGAACGGGGACCGCGATGCCGTGAATATGCGATTCGCGCTCGCCCCGATTGAAGGACAGCCCCGTCTCGCGCGCTGCGATGAGCTGCGGCTCAAGCTCGGTACGCGATACTGCCGTCGCATTCGTCATGAGGCGGCGCTCTGTCGCCTCGAAATACTGGTCCAGCTCGGCGGAGGGCAGGTGAGCAAGCCAGAGCTTGCCATGCGCAGTCGCATACGCCTCGAGCCGGCTGCCCTTCCTGATATCGATGAAGAGCGGCCTGTCGGGCACCGCCTTTGCGATGCAGACGGCATATTCGCCGTCGAAGACCGTTGCCATCGATCCCTCGCCGAGGCGCGTGGTCAACCGTTCCAGAATCGGTTGGACGACGCTTGAGAGACTGGCGGGATCGGCCGCGCGAAGGCCGAGATCGGCGAGCGTGAAACCAAGCCGGTAGGTGCCTTTCGAAACAGCGACAAGTGCGCCGGTGAATTCCAGCGTGCGCAGGAAACGATGCGCGGTGACGGCATTCATGCCCAGTCGTTCGGCAAGCGTGGCAGCCGAAATCTCATCCCTGCCGTCGTTGAACAGCGACAGGATTTCGAAAGCCTTCACAACCGAGCCGTTTATCTGGCTGACCACTCACATCCCCGCCGCGCATGCGGCGCCCCATCGTTGCCGGAGACTGCAGATTGACAAGGTTGGCAGAAGCTGTCAACATTTTAGATATAGAGATTTCACATATAGTAATGGAAGCATGTTGCCAGCCGATCCGCGACGCCTCGACATTTTGCCCTCGGACCATTCCGGCGCTGACCTGCCCGACACATCGGCAGGTTCTCCGGGAGCGATGAAGCTCACTGCCGGGGGCGCGCTCCTTGCGCGCCTGAAAGCTGTCGGCGTGGACTACATCTTCGCCAATTCCGGAACCGATTTTCCGCCAATCATCGAAGGGCTTGCCGAGGCATCGGCAAAGGACCTTGATCTGCCGGAAGCGCTCGTCATGCCGCACGAGGCGGCGGCGATGGGCATGGCGCACGGCTACTACCTCGCGACCGGCAAGGCGCAGGCCGTCATGGCCCACACCAATGTCGGTCTCGCCAACTGCGCCATCGGGGCGATCAACGCGGCGGCCGAGCAGGTTCCGATCCTGCTGTTCTCGGGCCGCACCCCGACGACTGAGCAGGGGCGGCTCGGCTCGCGCACGGTGCCCATCGGGTGGGGGCAGGAAATGCGCGACCAGACAGCCCTGGTGCGCGAGGCCTGCAAATGGGATTACGAACTGCGCTTTCCCGAACAGGTGCCGGCGATCGTCGACCGGGCCTACGCCGTCGCGAACTCGACGCCCCCCGGTCCCGTCTATGTGAGCCTGCCGCGCGAAACGCTGTGCGAAGCCGTGGCCTATCCCGACCTCGCAGCGCCACCGAGCGTCGCTCCGGCCAAGGCGGCTGTCGATCCCGCAGCACTGGCTTACGCGATCGACCTTCTTGCCAAGGCTGAGCGCCCGCTGATTGTCGCGCAGCGCGGTTGCGGGAGTGCTGCGGGCTTTGAGCTGCTCGCCGAAATCGCGGAAGACTGGGCAATTCCGGTCGTCCAGTACTGGGCCATCCAGCTTGCGATTGCATCCGACCATCCGATGTCGGCGGGCATGAACCCGTCGCCCTACATCGAAGAGGCGGACGTCATCCTGGTGATCGACTGTCTCGCGCCGTGGTCGCCTGAGATCCACAAGCCGAGAGACGACGCCCGCATCATTCATCTCGGGCGCGACCCGCTCTATGGCCGCTTCCCGGTCCGGCATTTCGCCTCGCATGTTTCCCTTGTCTCCGATGTCGCCGACGGTCTGGCCGCGCTTGCGAACGGGTTGGGGCCGTATCGGAAAGAGGCCAACGCGCGCATCGCGGCGCGTCGGCCGATTATCTCCGCTCGTGTGAAGGAAACCCGCGCGCAGGTGATCGACGGGGCACGCGCAGGGGCGGGCGCCCCGATGACCAAGGACTATGTCAGCCTTTGTCTGTCGGAAGCGCTGGGCGAACGCGATGCGGCAGTGTTGTCCGAGCTTGGTTGTCCGCTCGCACCGCTGACGCTCAGCCACGCGAATTCTTGGTATCAGGAACCCCATTCGGGCGGGCTCGGCTGGGCGTTTCCCGCCGCGCTCGGCATGTCGCTGGCCAACCGCGACCGTCTCGTCGTGGCGACCATGGGCGACGGCTCGTACATCTTCTCCAACGGACCTGCCTGCCACCAGATCGCGGAAGCGCTCGATCTGCCGGTCCTCATCCTCGTGCTCAACAACTCCGAATGGGGTGCAGTGCGCCAGTCGGTGCTCGGCATCTATCCGGATGGCTTCGCGGCGAAAGCCAACTCCATGCCGCTCACCTCTTTGAAGCCGACCCCCGATTTCACCAAGATAGCGGAGGCGAGCCGCGCATGGACCGCGCTCGTCAGCGACGGCGAGGAACTGCCGCAGGTGCTTGCGCGCGCCATCGAGCACATCGAGACCAAACGCACCCACGCGCTCGTCGAGATCCGGATACGACCGTGAGAGCGCGCACAGATTCTGCCGATTGAACGGCAAAGGGAGGATGGCGCGGCGGAGGAACGTCACGCGCCTTCAAACACGCGAAAGGGAGAGACATGAAACTTCTGGCCAGAACCACGGCTTTTCTGTTGATCGCAACCGCCGGCGCATCCGCGCAGAACGTCGAGTTGCGCTTTTCCACATGGCTGCCGCCCAAGCACGGCGTGCACGAGGCGCTTCAGAACTGGGCCGCCTCGATCAAGGAAAAGAGCGGCGGCACGATCTCCGTCACGCTTTATCCGGCGGAGCAACTCGGTCGCGCCAACGACCACTACGACATGGCGCGCGACGGCATCGCCGACCTCTCATTCCTGAATGTCGGCTATCAGGCCGGGCGTTTCCCGCTCGCCGAAGCCGTGCACCTGCCCTTCACCGTCGCCAACGGGGTCGGGGGCAGCAAGGCGTTCGACTCGTGGTACCGGCCGCATGCGGAAACCGAAATGTCGGACGTGAAGTTCTGCCTCGGCTTCGTTCATGAACCGGGCACGCTTCACGCCAAGAAGGAGATCCGCTCGCCCGCCGAAATATCCGGCATGAAGATCCGGTCGGCGCATGCCACCATGGCGAATTTCGTCACCACCCTTGGCGGCACCAATGTGCGTGTGTCCGCGCCCGAGAGCCGTTCCGCGCTGGAATCGGGCGTCGCGGACGCCGTGACGTTCCCCTGGGAATCGGCCAAGATCTTCGGTCTCGACAACGTCGTGAGCTACTCGATGGAGGCTCCACTCTACGTCGCCGGTTTCGCCTGGGTGATGAACCACGGCACCTACGACGCGATGACCGACGAGCAGAAAGCGGTGATGGACGAACACTGCTCGACGCAGTGGTCTGGCGAGATCGGTTCGACGTGGAGCGTCCACGAGAAGGCCGGGCACGAAGCGCTGAAGACCAAAGCCGGCCACACCGTATACGAACTGACCGCCGAGGAAACGGCCGCCTGGCGTGAAGCCGCCGCGCCGCTTCGCCAGCAATGGATCAACGGTGCGGGAATAGACGACGCGCAGGGCGTGTTCGAGAGCTTCGAGGCCGCCCTGGAGGCCGAAGGCGCCAAGGTCGAGTAGAGCCGCGACCAACCATCGGCAGGTGCGGCCACGACGCGTTCGTGGCCGCCTTCCTTTCACAGCGCCGGAGACATTTCCCCATGGGCCGCATTCTTTCCGCGATCGAGGCGATTGCCGGCCTCGCGCTGGCCGTCGTCGCAGCGCTGATCTTCCTGACGGCAGTGTTGCGGTACGGCTTCTCGATGAACCTGCCGGACGGCTTCGACTTCGCGCGCTACCTGCAAGGCATCGCGATCCTATGGGGCCTGTCGGTCGCGACCTACCGCGGCAGCCACATCTGCGTGGACGTGATCTGGGAGATCTCGCAGCCGGCGACCCAGCGCGCCATCGACATATTCGCTTCTGTGCTGACGGCCGGTTTCTTCTGCCTGTTTGCCTGGGCGCTCTTCAGCCGGTTCCCGTCCGTCATCGGCTCGAATGAGGTGACGGCCGACATGCGTATCGTGATCTGGCCGTTCTACCTGACCGCGATCTGCGGCGCTCTGGCTACCGCCTTCGTTTCTCTCGTCGTCGTCCTGCGTTCCTTCAAGCCTTCACATGAGCAGCATCATGGATAGAGAACTCATAGCCCTCGGGGGCTTCGTGGCCCTCTTCGTGATGATGTTCCTGCGCGTTCCGGTAGGGATTGCCATGGCTGTCGTGGGCGTGGGAGGGTTCGGGTTCCTGACGAGCTGGTCGGCGGCGTTCCGCCTCCTGTCGCAATCCCCCTTCTCCACGGTTACGGATTTCAACCTGTCGGTCGTGCCGATGTTCATCCTGATGGGGGCATTCGCCTCCGGTTCGGGCATGTCGCGTGATCTCTTCGCGGCCAGCCGCGCATGGCTCGGCCACTGGCGTGGCGGGCTTGGGATGGCGACCATCGCGACCTGTGGCGGCTTTGCCGCCATCAACGGCTCCTCGGTGGCGACCGCCGCCACCATGACGCAGGTGGCCCTGCCGGAGCTTCGCAAGGCCGGCTATGGCGACAAGCTTTCCACCGGATTGATCGCTGCCGGCGGGACGCTCGGCATCATGATCCCGCCCTCGGTGATCTTTGTTCTCTATGCCGTCGTCACAAATCAGGATGTGACGCGCTTGTTCATCGCGGGCATTCTGCCCGGCCTGCTGGGCATCGTCATGTACGCGATCACGCTGCGCATCGTGGTGCATCTGCGTCCGGGCGAGGTGCCGCAGGCGATGCCTGCCTCCTGGGGTGAACGTTTCGCGAGCCTGTCATCCGTCTGGCCCGCCATCCTGTTGTTCGCCTTTGTCATCGGCGGGCTCTATGGCGGGTTCTTCACGATCACCGAGGCGGCCGGCATGGGTGCGATGGGCGCGCTTTTCATCGGCGTCGCGCAGGGCCGGCTCGGTCCCAGGCAGATCCTCGATTGCCTGATCGTGTCCCTGCGCACCAGCGCGGCCATCTTCCTGATCGTCATCGGCGCCTATCTGTTCGGCTACTTCCTGACGATCACGCAGACCACGCAGAACATTATCGGCTTCCTCGTCGATCTGCCCATCGGCCCTTATGGCGTCCTGTTCCTCGTGGTCGTGGTCTACATCGTCCTGGGCGCGATCATGGACGAACTGGCGATCATCCTCGTCACGATTCCTGTCGTCTTCCCGGCCATGATGCAGCTCGGCTTCGATCCGACATGGTTCGGCGTCGTTATCGTCATGACCTGCACGCTCGGCATGATCACGCCACCCGTGGGCATGAATGTCTTCGTGATCAACTCACTGGCGCGCGATGTCACGTTGGGTACGATCTATCGCGGCGTGGCGCCGTTCATCATCTCCGATTTCATCCGCCTGTTCCTGATCTGCGCGTTCCCGATCATTTCGCTCTTCCTGCCGAACACGATGTGAGGCGGGATCGCCATGAAAAGGCTGGGGAGGCGGTCTGATCCGAAATCCATGCCGTGGACCAAAACGGCGGTCCCGATCGATCTGTCCCTCAATGGGTTCGCGGCCGGCCTCGACAGGGTCAAAACGCTTATCGAGAATTGACGCCGCCAGCCAGCATCCGCTTGATCGGCCGTTGTCAGTTATCGGGGATCAGCATAACGGAACCTTGTCGCAGCCATATCCAGGCTGAGATGGCGTCAGGCGTGGTTATTCAAATTGCCCGCTTTCGATCAGCGACTTGATGAGCATGCGCATGGCATTCGTCAGGTGCCGCTCGTTTCGGGTGATGACCTGGGTTTGAGACGTGATCTTCGAGGCGTAATCAAGCGGCAGCGGCACGAGTTGCTCGTCGAGTTCCCGTTGAGGTGAGGGGCGGAACGGCATGAGGAAAACCCCTTCGCCCAACAGCACGAACTTGCGCACGATGGCATAGGAGTTTGCCGTCAACGTCGGCCGCAACACCACATTTTCCGAGCGGGCGATAAGGTCGGTAACCTGCCGTCCGCCGAATTCGGGATGCAGCATGCCGATAGGAAACTCCACGATGTCCATAAGTTTGGGATCGCGTCCCAGATGAGCAAGCGGGTGATCCCGGTGAACGACGACACAGATCGGGACATCGGATCGTGCGTGAAATTTCAGGTCACGGTCGTTGGGTGCGAAGTAGGTGACACCGATATCGGCTTCGTCTTCGAGAATGGCTCGCACGGTCTCGGCCGTCGGATGGATGCGGATGTCGAGATCGATGCCGGGATATCTCGTCTGAAACGTACGAAGGGGTTCGTTGACGACCCACTCGCCGAAACCCTCTCCCATCGAAAGGCGAATAAGTCCCCGCTTGATATTGCGAAACTCGTCCAGCCTCGCCCGTAGCTGAATATCTGCTGATCGCTGCGTTCGGTAGTATTCGCAAAGTGCGCTGCCCGTTTCGGTCACTTTGACCTTGCGGCCGTGCCGCTCCAAAAGCGTCAGCTCCAGTTCGCTTTCGAGGGCGGCGATCTGACGGCTGATCGAAGACGCATTGATCTTTAGCTCTTCAGCAGCCTGTCGGATTCCTCCGCAGGCATCGGTGTAGAACAGGTACCGCAAACGGGTCGGATCGAGCATCGATCATCCTAGCAGAAAGTTCGAAATCGTTGCTTTTTACGCAACGAATTGTATCGATCGCGGACATTGTTCGCAACATCGTTTCCCCTTAAGGCTTTCGCCAACGCGACGGACGTCGTCGTTTCGAGTGTGACGATTGGTCTATTGGGAGGCAGCATTGCGTATCAGAAAAGTTATGGCTGTGGCGGCATTGGCGCTAGCGACATCAGTCTCGGTGCTCGGGAACTCCGTAGGTGCGGCGGATGCCCAGGCTTTCCGCTTCGCCACGCAGAGCGACTTGAAGTCGTTGGACCCCTATGCGCTTGCGGAGACTTTTTCGCTGGCGATGATCGGCGGCGTCTATGAAGGGCTTGTCGCGCGCGACGAAAATCTCCAGATCGTGCCGGCGCTTGCCGAAAGCTGGGATGTCTCGGAGGATGCCCGCACATGGACGTTCCATCTGCGCCAGGGCGTCAAGTTCCAGGACGGCCAGGACTTCACCGCCGACGACGTGATCTTCTCCGCCGACCGCGTCCGGTCTGTCGGTTCGGATCTCAAGAGCCGCGTCCCCGCCGACGCGGTGTTCAAGAAGATCGACGACTTTACCGTTGAGGTGACGACACCCGATCCGTCGCCCCTGCTGCATGCGGTTTGGGATACCTGGTACATCGTGTCCAAGAGCTGGGCCGAGGAACATGGCGCAACGGACGTCGCAAGCGCATCGTCTGCTCCATCCTACATCTCGCTGAATGCGAACGGAACCGGCCCCTTCAAGCTCGAGCAGCACCAGCCTGGCGTTCGCACGACCTGGAAGCCCAACGCCGACTGGTGGGGCACGCCAACGCACAATCTCGACGAGGTTGTCCTCACTCCAATCTCCTCCGGCGCGACCCGCGTTGCCGCGCTGCTTTCCGGCGAAGTCGATATGATCGATCCCGCGCCGCTTCAGGACGTTGACCGCATCAACGCCAGCGGCAATGCGTCCGTTCTCCAGGGGCCGGAAGTTCGCACGATCTATTTCGGCTTCGACCAGAAGCGCGACGAACTTCTGTTCTCGTCGGTCAAGGGCGAGAACCCGTTCAAGGATGCGCGCGTGCGTCGTGCGGTGTATCAGGCGATAAATGTGGATGCGATACATGAACGCATCATGCGCGGAGCTTCGGTTCCCACCTCGCTCATCGTGGCCAAGGAACTGTTCCCGCTTGCCGACGAGTTCGAGCGGCCCGCCTACGATCCGGAAGCTGCCCGCGCGCTTCTGGCCGAGGCAGGCTATGGCGACGGTTTCGAGGTGACGCTGGACTGCCCGAACGACCGCTACGTCAATGACGAGCGCATTTGCCAGTCGGTAGTGCCGATGCTCGCCCGCGTCGGAATCAAGGTGAATCTCAACGCCGAACCGAAGGCCACCTATTTCGGGCGCATCTTCGCCAGCGGCGGCTATCACACCTCGTTCTATTTGCTCGGTTGGCAGACGAACGGCTCGGGCAGCCTCGGCGTTCTTCAGGACCTCTATCGTTGCCGCGACGACGCAGGCAATGGCGGCGGCTCCAATGTCGGCGGGTATTGCAGCGAAGAGGTCGACGCGCTGATCAAGCAGATCGCCGTCGAACCCGACGAGGCGACACGCAACGATCTCATTCGCCAAGCCTACGAGATCGCCCAGAACCAGGAAACAGCCTATGTTCCGCTGCACCAGCAGTCGCTGGCCTGGGGTGTGTCGAACGATGTCGAAGTCGTGCAGCGCGCCGACAACGACTTCCGCTTCTATTGGGTAACCAAGGGCGAATGATGCCGCCTTTGCCGGCGGTCTCATGACCGCCGGCCGTTCCCGATCTGGCGCTTGCGCACATGTGCGCGGCGCATAACAGGACGAATGCAATGCTTGCCCTTGTCATCCGACGGCTTCTGCAATCGCTCGCAGTGATGCTGGTCGTGTCGCTTCTGGCCTTCGTGATGTTTCGATATGCGGGCGACCCGGTCAACCAGATGGTCGGCGCGGAAACGACCCCGGCGGAGCGCCAGATGGTGCGCGAGAGCCTCGGTCTCGATCAACCGACACTCGTGCAGTTCGCGCGTTATGTCGGGCGCGTCGTGACACTCGACTTCGGCGTCTCCTACCAGTTCCGCCAGCCGGTGACGAAGCTTCTGGCCGAGCGGCTTTCCGCCACGCTCGAACTTTCCTTCGTGGCAGCCGTGATTTCGCTCTTCGCCGGCATCGTGCTCGGCGTCTACTGTGCCCTCAATCCGCGGGGCCGAATTTCATCACTGCTGCAGAGCGTGTCGCTGGTGGGCGTCAGCCTGCCGACATTCCTTATCGGCATCCTGCTGATCTACGTCTTTTCCGTATCGCTCGGCTGGCTGCCAGCATTCGGGCGCAACGGGCTGGTACGGGTGACCGAGAATTGGTCGACGGGCCTGTTGACGATCGAGGGATGGAAGTCGCTGATTCTGCCCGCAATCACGCTCGGACTGTTCCAGATGACGCTGATCATGCGCCTCGTGCGGTCCGAAATGCTGGAGGTGCTGCGCACCGACTTCGTCAAGTTCGGCGTCGCACGCGGCTTGCCGCGCATCCGCCTTTACTTCCGCCACGCGCTCAAGAACACGCTGGTGCCCGTGATCACTGTGGTCGGCCTTCAGATTGGCTCGATCATCGCCTTTTCCATCATCACCGAGACGGTGTTCCAGTGGCCGGGAATGGGGCTGTTGTTCCTGCAGGCCGTGCAGAACGTCGATATCCCGATCATATCCACCTACCTCCTTTTGATCGCGCTGCTGTTCGTCACGGTCAATCTCATCGTCGACCTGATTTACAACTTCATCGATCCGCGCCTCAAGGACGCCTCCAGCTAATGGCCGAGGTCACCTCCGATACCCCGAAGCCGGTCGAGCCGACCTTGCGCGCCCGTATCGCCGACAGCGACATCTTCATCGATTTCGTCCGCAGCCGGCTGGTCATGTTCGCCACCGCGCTTCTGCTCGTCATTCTCGGCGCCTCGCTGCTCGCGCCGTGGATAGCGCCGACGGACCCATTCGATCCGATGACGCTCGACATCATGAATTCGAGCCTGCCACCGATCTGGCAGGCGGATGGCCAATGGCCGTTCGTTCTTGGGACGGACGACCAGGGCCGCGACATGCTCTCGGCCGTTCTCTACGGCCTGCGCGTGTCGATCATCATCAGCGCGATCGGCGTATTCCTCGCCGCCACGCTCGGTATCTGCCTCGGCGTTCTCTCCGGCTATTTCGGTGGCTTTCTCGATGCCTTCATCATGCGCGTCGCCGACATTCAGCTCACATTCCCGGCGATCCTGATCGCGCTGCTGATCGACGGCCTGCTGCATGGCCTCATGCCGTCGCTGTCGCGCGAAAGCAGCGCCTCCTGGGTGATCATCCTGTCGATCGGCCTGTCCTTCTGGGTGCAGTACGCGCGCACCATCCGGTCCTCTACCATGGTCGAGCGCAAGAAGGACTACGTGAACGCCGCCCGCCTTTTCGGCCTGCCGCCCGTCGCGATCATGACGCGGCACATATTGCCGAACGTCATGGGTCCGGTACTCGTCATCCTGACCATCAATTTCGGGCTGGCGATCATCACCGAGGCGACGCTTTCCTATCTCGGTGTCGGGCTGCCGCCGATGCAGCCCTCGCTTGGCACACTCATCCGCATCGGGCAGGAATTCCTGTTCTCCGGAGAGTGGTGGATCGTCGCGTTTCCCGGCATCGCGCTCGCAATGCTGGTCCTGACCATCAACCTCCTGGGCGATTGGCTGCGCGACGCGCTCAATCCCCGGCTGCGTTAGGAGGCGGAGAATGTCCGACACGATCCTTTCCGTCGAAAACCTTCGCGTCGAATTCGACACGCGCCGCGCGAGGCTTGTCGCGCTCGACGACGTCAGCTTCTCCATCGCGAGAGGCGAGGTTCTGGGCGTCGTCGGCGAATCGGGAGCCGGCAAGTCGATGACCGGCGCGGCGATCATGCATCTCATACCTCGCCCTGGCCGCATAGCCGGAGGCCGCATCATGCTCGGCGACCAGCGCATCGACAATCTCGAGCGCACCGGCATCGAGGCCATTCGTGGCCGGCGCATCGGTATGATCTTCCAAGACCCGCTGACCAGCCTTAACCCACTGATGACGGTCGGCGATCATCTGGTCGAAACGATCCGCGTCCATCTTCCTCTCGGCAGGCGGCAGGCGCGCGCCCGCGCGATCGAGTTGCTCGAGGAAGTGGGTATCCCGGATCCGGAGGTGCGCATCGATTCGTATCCGCACGAATTTTCCGGCGGACAGAGGCAGCGTGTGGTGATCGCGCTGGCGCTATGCGCGGAGCCGGAACTCGTCATCGCCGACGAGCCGACCACCGCTCTCGACGTTTCGGTTCAGGCGCAAATCATCAAGCTGATCCGCAAGCTGTGCTCGACACGCGGAACCGCCTTCATGCTCATCACACACGATATGGGGATGATCGCGGAGACGGCCGATCGCGTGGCGGTCATGTATGCGGGCAAGGTCGCGGAAATCGGCAAGGTCGGCAAGGTAGTCGGCGCGCCACTGCATCCCTATGCACAAGGGCTGATGGGTGCCATTCCCTCGCTCGACAATGAGGAGCCCAGGCTTCGTCAGATACAAGGCTCGATGCCGTCGCTTACCGCACTGCCCACGGGATGCTCCTTCAATCCGCGCTGCGAGCACACCTTGGACGTGTGCCGGCTGCGCGCGCCGTCCCTCTCCGGCGAGAGCGATCACAAGGTCGCCTGTCATCTCTACGCGCAGCATGAGGTGGCCGCATGAGCGACAACGAATTCGTCAAGGTCGAAAAGCTCAACCGGATATTCGACGTCTCGAAGCCGCTTCTCAATCGCATCATCGAGCGTAAGCCGAGGCGCTTCGTGCATGCCGCCAACGATGTCAGCTTCTCGATCGTCAAGGGCGAAACCTTCGCGCTTGTCGGTGAATCCGGTTCCGGCAAGTCGACCGTCGCCAAGATGGTCGTGGGTCTCCTGCCCGCCACGTCGGGAACGGTCGAGATCGACGGCGTATCAGTGACCGGCCGGCATGGGAGGGCGCAGATGCGCGCGCTGCGCCGCCGTATCCAGATGATCTTTCAGGATCCCTACGCAAGCCTCAATCCGCGCTGGCGTGTCGCCAGCATCATCGCGGAGCCGATGCTGGCGCTTGGCATCGCGTCGTCGAAGGCCGAGGCGCACCACGAGGCGGGCGAGCTGCTGCGCGTCGTCGGCCTCAATCCGCTCGACGGGCGCAAATACCCGCACGAATTCTCCGGCGGACAGCGCCAGCGCATCGCAATCGCGCGAGCTCTTGCCGCTAAGGCGGAATTCATCGTCTGCGACGAGCCGACCTCGGCGCTCGACGTGTCGGTCCAGGCGCAGATTCTCAACCTCATGCGAGATCTGCAGGAGCAGTTCGGCCTGACTTACCTGCTGATCAGCCACAACCTTGCGGTCGTGCGCCATATGTCCTCGCGCATAGGCGTCATGCATTTCGGAAAACTCGTGGAGGTGGAGGAGTCCAGAGCCTTGTTCAAGAATCCCCGCGAAGCCTACACCCGAATGCTGATCGACGCGGTGCCCGACATATCCGCAGCGACCCGCAGATAGCCTTTCCACCTCGCTTCCCAGCAAGAACACGCCCACCGCGCATCCCCACGGCGCGTGCCTTCGTCGTCTTCCAATCAAGGAATTGCCCCGACAATGTCATCCATCGATCGCAGCAAGCTCGACGCGTACATGCCGGAACTGATCGCTCTGCGTCATGACATCCACGCCAATCCCGAAACCGCCTTCGAGGAGGTGCGTACGTCCACGCTCGTCGCCTCGAAGCTTCGCGAATGGGGCATCGAGGTTCACGAGGGCATCGGCCGGACCGGTGTCGTGGGCGTTCTGAAAGGATCGCGTCCCGGCCAGCGCAATGTCGGCCTGCGTGCCGATATCGACGCCCTGCACATTTTCGAGCGCAACGATTTTGACTACGCGTCCAGGGTGAGCGGCAAGATGCACGCCTGCGGCCATGACGGCCATACCACGATGCTTCTGGGCGCGGCGCGTTACCTTGCCGAGAATCCCGATTTCGCGGGCACCGTCCACTTCATCTTCCAGCCGGCCGAAGAGTGCGCCGGCGGCGCGCCGGCGATGATGGATGACGGGCTGTTTGACCGCTTTCCCTGCGACGCCGTCTATGGCCTGCACACCGAGCCGGGGCGTCCCGTCGGCGAAATCGCGACACGCGTCGGGCCGGCGCTGGCCGGATCGCTGTCGTTTCATGTGACGTTCAAGGGAACCGCCGGACATGGTGGCGCCGCGCCGCACCTTGCAGACGACTGCACGATTCCGGTCGCGCATTTCATTCTCGCCCTCCAGTCCATAGTCGGCCGAAAGGTCGCGGCGATCGACGCAGCGGTGATTTCGATCGGGCATATCTCCGGCGGTTCCAAAGGCTCGCCGAACGTGATGCCCGCCGAGATGCTCGTGTCGGGCACCGCGCGCTATTTCCGCGACGACGTGCAGCAGACCATCCTGCGTGGCCTGCGCGATCAGGCCGAACTCTTCGCCAAGGCAAGCAACTGCACCGTTGATGTCCAGATCGACGAGGGAACGCCGCCGCTGGTCAACCATCCCGAGGCTTTCGAAAGCGCGCTGGCGGCCGCCGAACTCACCTTCGGCAAGGAGAATGTCGAGCGGGAACGAGACCTGTCCACCGGCGGCGAGGATTTCGCGTATTTCTCCAACAAGGTTCCCGGAACCTATGTGTGGATGGGCGGAGGGGTCGGTGCCGACGGCAAGGTGCACGAGGTGCACACCGACCGCTTCGATTTCAACGACGAGTCGATCCCGTACGGCATCTCTTACTGGGTAAACCTCGTTCACACGGAACTGCGCTCCGAAGATGCGTCGCCATCCGATGCGCGAAGCGAACGGTCAACCGACGAGGCGGCGTGAGATGAACGCGACTGCACCGGTACCTTCCGGCACGAGCCTTGCCCGTCGAGGCCGAGCCATGCCGCCGGAAGCGCCACCATCACGTAAAGCGGAAACCGCAGCCCATATTGCGCGACGGGTGCGATACCTAAACCGTTGAGCCTCTGGCTGTAAATCATCATCGCCGCGAGGCTGACGGCAAACACACAGGTCAGCAGCGGTCCGACTATTGCGGCAGTCCAGCTGCCTCGCACGAAGCCTGATTGTCCAAGCAGCGTGATCGCCGCCAGATAACCAACGCCGATCACCACAGCGATCAGGCCGACGCCTTCGATCCGGTTGCGCAATGGTGATGCGCGGTCGCCGACGCCAGGGCTGCCGTCGGGCACCCCGTAGATGCGTTGGACCGATGTGACTCCGACAGGTAGGCGTCGGCAAAACGCTCAAAATCCCTCGGCTCGGCCAGCGATGTCGTCAGCATGTGCGCAAGGCTTTCGGCGATGAGAGACCATAGAATCCGCCGTGGGTCAGTCCGGCTGCCTTCATGACCTCGGCGACACCGACGGCTTCGAATCCCTTTGCGCGGAACAGGCGTCCCGCCTTTTCGAGGATCTGTGCTCGGTTCTCGGCCATCTTTTCGCGGCTGACCTTCATAATCGACATCTCCGGTTCGTCGTCGTTGACATATTTATGATAGCAATCATATAAAAAGCAAAAATGATGATGATAATCATGAATACCGAGAGGGATACTATGCCCCAAAAGTCCGCAGTTCTCATCACCGGCGCCTCGTCCGGCATCGGCGCCACCTACGCAGACCGATTTGCCGCCCGCGGCCACGACCTGGTCCTCGTTGCCCGCAGGGCCGAACGCCTGGATGAAGTCGCCGCGCATCTCCGCCCGGGCGATGGCGTGACGGTCGACGTCATGCAGGCCGATCTTGCCGATCATGAAGCTCTGGAACGGGTTTCGGCCCGCCTGGCCGAGGACGACCGGATCGGCGTTCTGGTGAACAATCCCGGCTTGGGATTGTCGGGTAGCTTTGCCGATCAAAAGCCGGATGACGTCGTGAAGCTTATCGCCGTCAATGTTAGCGCCGTGACGATGCTCGCCCAAGCGGCCGCCCGTCGTTTTGCATCTGCCGGCGAGGGCGCGATCGTCAACATTTCGTCGGTCGTCGGCCTTGTCCCCGAGTTTGGCCAGACGGTCTATGCCGCGAGCAAGGCCTTCGTGACGACGCTCTCCCAGCCCATGGCTGTCGACTGATGGGCAAGGGCGTCTATGTGCAGGCAGTGCTGCCAGCGGCGACGGCCACCGAAATTTGGACGCGCTCGGGAGCCGGTCCCTCCCAGTCGCCGGCAATGATGGATGTCAACGCTCTCGTCGATGCGGCGCTGGCCGGCTTTGACCGGCGCGAGCCGATCACCATCCCCGTCCTGCCCGACGCCGGACTCTGGGAAACCTATCAGCAAGCCCGCAAAGCAATGCTGCCCGGCTTCGGCGGGGTCGTTCCTGCTGCGCGCTATCGAGCTGCCTGACACAATGATCGATGTACTCTCGGACGCTCGCCTCGATAATCCCGAGATGATGGAAACAGAATGGTAGGGGATACGACGACTGGGGTGTCGACGGGACCGCTTCAAGCTGCGGCGGCGTCACGCGCGGCGAGGACGCACGCAATTCTCCACGATCCGATCGCGCCGACGCTGGCGCGGCTGGCTGCGCCGAACGTGATTGCGATGGGCGTTCAGGCGCTGATCAGCATTGCCGAGGGCTATTTTGCCAGCCGCCTCGGCGTCGACGCCCTCGCTGGGCTGGCGCTGGTCTTCCCCCTGGTCATGCTCACTCAGATGCTGTCGGCAGGCGCGATCGGCGGTGCAACATCATCGGCGGTCGCGCGAGCACTGGGAGCCGGCAACACGGCGCGCGCCAGCGGCGTCGTTATCGCCGCCTGGATCGTAGGACTGGGCGCATCGGTTGCATCCATTGCCTTGATCGCAGCGTTCGGGCGCTCGACATTTGAATTGCTCGGCGGTCCGGGCGCAGCAACCGACGCGGCGATCGCCTATGCGATGGTCTTCTTTCCCGGATGTGTGGCGATCTGGATTTGCCACCTGACCCTCAGCGTCGTGCGGGGTACGGGCGGAATGGGGTTTGCATCGGGCGTTTTGCTCCTCGTGTCTCTGCTTACGGTACCCCTCGCGGGAGCATTGTCGTTGGGATGGGGCGGATTGCCTGCGTGGGGCATGAGCGGGCTGGCGCTCGGGGCCGTGCTGGCTCACGCGGTCGGAGCATCGATCGCGATTGTATATGTTCTGGCGGGTCGCGCGGGCTTCTCCCTCAACCGAGTGCGTCCCGACAGGACGACATTTGACGATATCCTCCGCGTCGGCGGAATCGCTTCGGCGAATTCCGCGCTGACGGTTTTGACCATCGTCCTGATGGTCGGCGCCGTCGGCAGATATGGCCCCGACGCGCTGGCGGGCTATGGTCTCGGCGCGCGTTTGGAGTTCCTGATGATTCCGGTCGTCTTCGGCATCGGCGCGGCCATGACGGCGATGGTGGGTACGAACATGGGCGCCGGCCAGACGGCGCGCGCCCTAAGCATCGCCTGGATCGGCTCGCTGGCGGCGGCCGCGATCGTGGGATCGATCGGTCTCGTCGCAGCCCTGTTCCCTGATCTCTGGCTTCGGATGTTCCTCGCGCCGGAGGCAACGGGCGCGCTGGAGGCCGGACGATCCTATTTCCGGATCGTTGGCCCCTTCTACGGGTTCTTCGCGCTCGGTCTCGCGATCTACTTCGCAAGCCAGGGGGCAGGACGAATGATGTGGCCGTTCCTCGGAGGCGTCCTCCGGATCGGCGTTGCATTTGGCGGAGCCATTGTGCTTGCCGACGAGACCGATCTCGGCATGCAATCAGTCTACATCGCCATCGCGGCAGGGATGTTTGCCTACGGGACGTGCATCGCGGGCGCGCTTCTGCGGTCGAAGTGGCGCTCGTGACCTTCTCGCGAGGGACGATAGATCACCCACCCTCACGGCACTGATCATGGATACATCTGGACGATCCATCGCATGCGATCAGGTGTGCCTTTCGCAGCCGTCGCGTGGTCGACTATCCGTCGATGGCAGCTTGTCGGGGTCGTTGCTCTCGAAGCCGACGGTCCGCTACCGGCCCCAAAGCCGCCCTCTAATGAGCGGCGCGACCTGGCAGAGGAAGGATATTCACTCGCAAAACAGTCCTATTTGCCGCGCTTTCTACGCCGCAGTACGACGCCGGCTAAATCTTCCTTGCACACCGACAATTCCTTGCTGTGACTGGTCTCGGAAGCCGTCAGGAACAACCAGCAGGAAGCGTCTCCGCCATGCGCCAACCAGACCGTATCGTGCGCCTGAACACCGTGCTCGCTCAGGCCTGTCCCGCTCCACCATCGACCGCAAGATCGCCGAGGGCACGTTCCCAACCCAGCTCAGGATCAGCGTCAACGGCGCGGGCTGGAGGGAGTCCGATATCGACCGCTGGGTTGCCGATCCGGTCCGGTGGCGGCGGGAGGAAGAGGCCGGTCATGGGCGATGAGGGGAAACGTTCCGGTAAAGAGAGACGGCCGGTCAACGACAATCGCAACGCGGACGGCTCCGATCCCAACGCGCAGCGCAAGGTCGACGATGTCGCCTGCCAGTTTGCGACGCATCGTCGGCCGCATGGCGCGAGAGGATTTTGCCAGGCGGACCGCCGCCGCCAATGATAACAGCCTCCCGCGTTCCGGGGCTCCAGAACAAGGAGCCGACAGGGAGTGAAGAGATCGCATCATGACGTGCGCCAAGGCGGTCGGTTGCCTTTCATCGCATCGATCTATATGATATACACAACACATATCATTTGGAGTGTGCGATGCGAGCCTTGGTCGACATGACCGATACCCAGGTCGAAGCCCTCGACACAATCGCCAAACGGGTGCGCCGGTCCCGTGCCGCGCTGATCCGCGACGCCATAGATGACTATCTCAACCGTCATCATCGCGAGCAGGTCGAAGATAGCTTCGGCCTGTGGGGCAAACGCAAGGTCGATGGTCTGGTCTATCAGGAGAAGGTGCGCCGCGAATGGTAGGCGCGCTCTTCGACACCAACATCCTCATCGACCATCTGAACGCGGTGCCTCAGGCGCGCAAGGAACTCAATCGTTTCGAGAACCGGGCGATCAGCATCATCACCTGGATGGAGGTGATGGTTGGAGCGGATGCCGATCTGGTTGAGCCGACCCAACGCTTTCTTGACGGCTTCGAATTGATTGCACTGAACGACGAGATCGCCCACCGTGCGGTGGCGTTACGGCGAGCACATCGCATCAAGCTTCCGGACGCAGTGATCTGGGCCACGGCGCAGACCGCAGGTCGTCTGCTCGTGACCCGCAACATCAAGGATTTTCCAACCGACGATCCGGGGATCCGCGAACCTTACGCCCTCTAACGAATGCGTCCACGTTTGAACGATAGGTGAGGGGACCGGAAGGTCAGTCGTGGGTGGCGTGACGCCGGGGGATAGGGCGCGCACCTCTCCGCTTCGTCCTGCTCGGGCTTGACCCGAGCATCCATGCCTCGGCCTGTGACGAGGGGGAGGGGTCAGAGGCGGGCGCTGTTCTTCCGCGCGATCATTTGTATGCACCGCCGAAGCATGGATCCCCGGGTCTGGGCCTTTCGCTGCGCTCAAGGCTCCGCCCGAGGATGACGAAGAGAACGCCCGTCCGGGTGCGGTTGTCGGGGAGGATGCGGTGTCCCCCACTCCGTCTCGCTGCGTTTGGCACCTCTCCCCCATTTCATGGGGGAGAGGAAAGGCGGGGGCGCTTAGTTGAAATACGCCTGCAGCGGCCGCACTTCCAGGCTTCCGGCCTTCAGCGCGGCGATGGCTTCGGCGGCGGCGGCGGCGCCGGCCATGGTGGTGTAGTAGGGCACTTTCTGCATCAGCGTGGCGCGGCGGAGCGATTTCGAGTCCGAGACCGCCTTCTGGCTGTCTGTCGTGTTGAAGACGAGCTGGACCTGCCGGTTGCGGATGGCGTCCTCGATGTGCGGGCGTCCTTCCAGAACCTTGTTGATCTTGTCGGCCGCAACGCCGTTTTCGGTCAAATAGCGCTGCGTGCCGCCGGTGGCGAGGACCTTGAAGCCGAGATCGGCCAGGCGCTTGACCGACGGCAGGATCTTGGCCTTGTCCTCGTCGCGCACCGAGACGAACAGCGTGCCCGCGCGCGGCAGGTCGACGCCGGCGCCGAGCTGGCTCTTGGCGAAGGCGAGCGCGAAGTCACTGTCGAGGCCCATGACCTCGCCGGTCGACTTCATCTCGGGCCCGAGCAGCGTGTCGACGCCGGGGAAGCGCGCGAAGGGGAAGACGGCTTCCTTGACCGCGACATGGGGGAGCTTCGACAGATCGGGCTTGGTGCCGTAGTCGCCGAAGGCCGCGTCGAGGCTTTCGCCGGCCATGATGCGCGCCGCGATCTTGGCGATCGGGCGGCCGATGGTCTTGGCGACGAAGGGCACGGTGCGGGACGCGCGGGGGTTGACCTCGAGCACGAAGATTTCGCCGTCCTTGATGGCATATTGCACGTTCATCAGGCCGCCGACATGGAGCGCGCGGGCGAGCGCCGCCGTCTGGCGGTCGAGCTCGGCGACGGTCTCGGTCGAGAGCGAGCGGACGGGCAGCGAGCAGGCGCTATCGCCCGAATGGATGCCGGCCTCCTCGATGTGCTCCATGATGCCCGAGACATAGACATTGTCGCCGTCGCAGAGGCAATCGACGTCGACCTCGACGGCTTCCGACAGATAGGTGTCGAAGAGCAGCGGGTTCTTGCCGAGCAGCGTGTTGATCTGGCCGGTCTTGTCGTTGGGGTACTTCTGCTTGATGTCCTCGGGCACGAGGCCGGGCACGGTGTCGAGCAGATAGGTCTGCAGCATCGCCTCGTCGTGGATGATCTGCATGGCGCGGCCGCCCAGCACGTAGGACGGGCGCACGACCAGCGGGAAGCCGAGCTCGGAGGCGACGGTGCGCGCCTGCTCGACCGACCAGGCGATGCCGTTCTTCGGCTGCTTGAGGTCGAGCTTGACGAGCAGCTTCTGGAAACGGTCGCGGTCTTCGGCGAGGTCGATCATGTCGGGCGAGGTGCCGAGGATCGGGATGCCGGCCTTTTCGAGCGCGTCGGCAAGCTTGAGCGGCGTCTGGCCGCCGAACTGGACGATGACGCCGTGCAGCGTGCCGGCGGCCTTCTCGGCGCGCAGGATCTCCAGCACGTCCTCGGGCGTCAGCGGTTCGAAATAGAGCCGGTCGGAGGTGTCGTAGTCGGTCGAGACGGTCTCGGGATTGCAGTTGACCATGATCGATTCGTAGCCGGCGTCTGCCAGCGCATAGGCCGCGTGGCAGCAGCAATAGTCGAACTCGATGCCCTGGCCGATGCGGTTGGGACCGCCGCCGAGGATCACGACCTTCTTTTTATCCGAGACCTGGGCCTCGTCGGCGAGCGCGCCTGCGAACGGCGTCTCGTAGGTCGAGTACATGTAGGCGGTCGGCGAGGCGAACTCGGCCGCGCAGGTGTCGATGCGCTTGAATACGGGGTGGACGTCGAGCTTTTGGCGAAGCTTTTGAATCTCTTCCGCGTCTTTCCTGACGAGGGACGCGAGGCGGGCGTCGGAGAAGCCCATGGCTTTCAGCATGCGCAGATTTGCGGCGTCCTCGGGAAGGCCGTGGGCGCGGATCTTGGCTTCCATGTCGAGAATGCCGGCGATCTGCTCCAGGAACCACGGGTCGATGCGGCACATCTGGTGGACGTCTTCGAGCGAGGTGCCCATGCGGATCGCCTGGGCGACCATGCGCAGCCGGTCGGGCGTCGGCGTGCCGAGTGCGGCGCGGATGGCGTTGCGGTCGTCGCTGGTTCCGATGCCGGGGATTTCGATCTCGTCGAGGCCGGTGAGGCCGGTTTCCAGACCGCGAAGGGCCTTCTGCAGCGATTCCTGGAAGGTGCGGCCGATGGCCATGACCTCGCCAACCGACTTCATCGCGGTGGTGAGGACGTTGTCGGCGCCGGGGAATTTCTCGAACGCGAAGCGCGGGATCTTGGTGACGACGTAGTCGATGGACGGCTCGAAGGAGGCGGGCGTCGCACCGCCGGTGATGTCGTTGTCCAATTCGTCGAGCGTGTAGCCGACCGCGAGGCGGGCGGCGACCTTGGCGATCGGGAAGCCGGTGGCCTTCGACGCGAGGGCGGAGGAGCGCGACACGCGCGGGTTCATCTCGATGACGACGAGGCGGCCATCGGCCGGGTTGACGGCGAACTGGACGTTCGAGCCGCCGGTCTCCACGCCGATCTCGCGCAGCACCGCGATCGAGGCGTTGCGCATCATCTGGTATTCCTTGTCGGTGAGCGTCAGCGCCGGCGCGACGGTGATACTGTCGCCGGTGTGGACGCCCATCGGATCGAGGTTCTCGATCGAGCAGATGATGATGCAGTTGTCCGCCTTGTCGCGGACGACTTCCATCTCGTACTCCTTCCAGCCGAGCACGCTCTCCTCGATGAGGACTTCAGTGGTGGGGGAGGCGTCGAGGCCGGAGCCGATGATCTCGAAGAATTCGGCGCGGTTGTAGGCGATGCCGCCGCCGGTGCCGCCCATGGTGAAGGAGGGGCGGATGATGGCGGGCAGGCCGACGACGTCGAGGGCCTGCGCGGCGATCGCCATGGCATGGTTCATGTAGCGCTGCTTGCGGTCGCCTTCGCCGAGGTTCCACTCGGTCTCCAGCGCGTCGAGGGCTGCGTCGAGGTCGGCCGGGCTGGATGCCTTCAACTCGGCGCGGCGCGCCTCGTGTTTCTTGCGGTCGGCGTCCTTCACTTCGGATGCGTTGGCGAGCATCGACTTCGGGGTCTCGAGGCCGATCTTCGCCATCGCCTCGCGGAAGAGCGAGCGATCCTCGGCCTTGTCGATGGCCTCGGCATTGGCGCCGATCATCTCGACATTGTAGCGGTCGAGCACGCCCATGCGGCGCAGCGACAGAGCGGTGTTGAGCGCGGTCTGGCCGCCCATCGTCGGGAGCAGCGCGTCGGGGCGCTCCTTGGCGATGATCTTGGCGACGACTTCGGGCGTGATCGGCTCGATGTAGGTCGCGTCGGCCAGCTCCGGATCGGTCATGATCGTGGCCGGATTGGAGTTGACCAGAATGATGCGGTAGCCCTCGGCCTTGAGCGCCTTGCAGGCCTGCGTGCCGGAATAGTCGAACTCGCATGCCTGACCAATGACGATGGGGCCGGCCCCGATGATCAGGATCGACTTGATATCGGTACGTTTCGGCATTGTGGGTCCATCCGGCAGGCGCTTGCGCAAAGAACCCGGCGAAGGGCGTGGCCCGGCCGGTGCGCAAGGAGAAGAATCTGTAGGCTAGACGCGGCTTATAGGGGAAGGATGGGGGGGAGGGAACCCCGGAAATGCGGCAATGCAGGGGAAAGGGTGCTGAGCCTTTGTCGCACGGCATTCGCGGTTGCCGCGTCGAGGTTTCCTCCCCCCGTCCTGCGGGGGGAGAGGATGGCGGGTCGCCGGGATCAGGTCAGCGTCCGCCGTCGCTCCAGTTCGGCCTCGGTGGGGGTGTCCATCGCGAAGGAACCGCTGACGACGTCGCCGGAGCGGACATAGCTGGCGCTGAACACGCCGCTCGGCGAGACGTGCGACGACGTCAGTTTGAGCGCCGCTGGAACCGCGCCGTCGCCGAACAGGCGCTTGCCCTTGCCCAGAAGCAGCGGGAAAACGTGCAGATGCAGTTCGTCGATCAGGTCGTGCCGCAGCAGGATCTGCAGAAGCTCGGTCGAACCCTGGGTCAGCAGCATCCGCCCGTCGCCCTGCTTGAGATCGCGCACCCTGCCGGGGATATCGGCACCCAGCGCCTCGCTGTTTTCCCAGTCGAGCGAATCGGGCCGGTGCGTCGCGACATATTTGGTGACGCGGTTGAAGTTCTCGGCGATGCCCGCGTTCAGCGCCTCGAAGTCTCCCGCTTCGGGGTCCATCTGCACATAGGGCCAATGAGCCGCGAAGATATCGTAGGTGCGGCGGCCGAGCAGCAGGTCGAAGGGCTGGGAAAACAGCCTGCCGATCACCTCGCCGGTCGTGTCGTCCCAATAAGGCGGCACCCAGCCGCCATGTCTGAAGCCGCCGGTCGGGTCTTCCTCCGGGCCTCCCGGCGCCTGCATGACGCCGTCGAGGCTGATGAATGCTCCTGTCACGATCTTGCGCATGGTCTTTCCTCCTGCTGCCGTTGGCATCGTGTCTCGAGGACGTTCCAAGGCAGGCTGGGCCGACATGTCATCGCATGTTTTCGGCGAAACGATGCCGTGGCTGGGGATTCCGCGGTTTCCCGCCTGTTGACCGGGGTGGGCAATGCTGGTCGTGTAAACCCCCGCCAAGCTGACCATGGAGGAGACGCAGCATGGACCGATTTACGGGTGGCTGTCTGTGCGGCAACGTCAAGATCGTGGCGTCGGGACGCCCCTATCGCGTCGGCGTCTGTCACTGCATCGACTGCCGAAAGCATCACGGGGCCATTTTTCATGCCTCCGCGATCTTCCCGCAGGACGCGGTGACGATCAGTGGCGACACACGCGACTATGCCGGGCGGTTTTTCTGTCCAGACTGCGGCTCGCCCGTTTTCGGACGCAGCGGCGACGAAGTCGAAGTGAATTTGGGGTCGCTGGACGCGCCCGACCAGTTGAAGCCGACCTACGAACTCTGGACCGTGCGCCGGGTCAACTGGTTGCCGCCGTTTGCGGCCACAAGGCGCTATGACGGCGACCGGGAGGCGACGGGGCGTTTCGAGGAGTAGGGTGCAGCGGGGCCCGGCGGCGTTGCGCCTGATCGTTCCCTGCTTCCCGCGGCCGTTCTCGCAGACCGTTTGGACATCTACCCTTCCGGCCGTCTGACGCAGGTTTCTGCGCTTGTCAGCGGCTTGCCCGCGCCAGGCCATGGGCGACCAGACGATCGATGACGGTGGCGTAGTCGATGCCGCTCGCGGCCATCGCCTTGGCGTACATGCTGATGTCCGTAAAGCCCGGGATCGTGTTGATTTCATTGACGAGGATGCGCATGTCGTCTGTCAGGAAAAAATCCACGCGCGCCATGCCGTCGCAACCCAGAGCCTGGAACGCCTGTGCAGCCATCTGGCGCAAGCGATGTTCGACGTCTTCCGGCAGGTCGGCGGGAACCTTCAACAGCGCGCCGTCGGCGTCGATATATTTGGCCTCGTAGCTGTAGAAGCCGTGACTTTCCGCGGGAACGATTTCTCCGGGTCTCGATACGGTGATCCCGCCGTCGGCGTCCTCCAGCACACTGAATTCGATTTCGCGCGCCTTGACGAACTCTTCCGCCAGGAGCTTGCCGTCGTGCCTGAAGCCCTCCGCGAGAGCCAGCTCGTAATCCTGTTCGTTTGCGACTTTGCTGATGCCGACCGACGAGCCCTGCCGTGCGGGCTTGATGAACACCGGAAGCCCCAGCGCATTCTGCAACTCCGAGAAAGAAGGGGCGTTTCGGGGCAGGATCGTCAGGGAGCGCGCGGTCGGCAGTCCAGCTTCATTCAAGAGGCGCTTGGTAAAACTCTTGTCCAACGCGGTCGCGGAGCCGAGAATTCCACAGCCGACAAGCGGGACGCGAGCCACTTCCGCCAAGCCCTGAACGGAACCGTCTTCGCCGTGGAGGCCGTGCAGCACCGGAAACAGCGCGTCGATCTTCGGCAGTTCGCAGGCGGGGCCATCGGTCGGGATCGCAAGCATTCGGCCTTGTCCGCCCGGCAGAAGGCAAATCTCCGTGCCGGATGCCGGTTGTGCCAACACGCCCGCTTCGAAGCTGCTGAGCAGCCATCGCCCGTCTTTGGTGACAAAAATCGGTACTGCATCATAGCTGGCGGGCTGCAAGGCACGGATGACGTTCGTGGCCGACATGACCGAGACTTCATGCTCGGCCGAGCGTCCGCCGAAGAGCACCGCCATCCGCAATTTTCCAGACGTACCAACCATGAAGTTCCCGACGCATTTTGGATTGAAAACGTGATCGTTACGTCGAAGCGTGTGGGAGCCTCGGCTGCGCGATATGTCGGACGACATTGGTTAATTATGTCTGCATTCGCAATTCCGTGGATGGGTGCCGCGGACTCGCATGCCCGCTCCGCGCGTCGCTCCTGGCGACCCGTATGACCGGGCAGGGCGAATGATCAAACAGTCTTTCAGTGTCCCGACGACAGCTTGAGCCCGATCATGCCGGTGACGATCAGTGCGACGCTTGCGATCCGCGCGACGGTTGCCGCTTCGCCCAGGATCACGATGCCGACCACGAACGCGCCGACGGCACCGATGCCGGTCCAGATCGCGTAGGCGGTGCCGAGCGGAAGCGTCTTGAGCGCAAGGGACAGGAGCCAGAACGAGCCCGCCATGGCGACGAGGGTGATGGCGCTTGGGACCAGCTTGGTGAAGCCGGCCGTCTCCTTGAGGAACGAGGCCCAGACAACTTCGAGAAGACCTGCGAGGCCGAGAAATATCCAAGCCATGACGTTTTTCCTTTTCCAGATACTGGACCCGTTACGGGACATTGCATGATGCGATGCCGATGTGCATTATATATATCCGACCAGACGGATTGAAAAGGACAAAATGGGCAGGAAACGCACAATCGACCGCGATGCCATTCTCGACGCCGCCGAGGCGATCGTCACGGAGATGGGGGCGGGCAGGCTGACTTTCGACGCGATCGCGAAACGCGCCGGCGTCAGCAAGGGCGGCGTGCTCTACTGCTTTGCCAGCAAGCAGGAGCTGGTCGGCGCGATGGCCAAGCGCGACATGGACCGCTTCGAGCGGGATATCGCCGCCCACCGCGCCGGCATGGAGCCCTCGGACGCGGCCGACATCCTGGCGCATCTCGCCGCCACGCGCCAGGAAAGCGATGCGCTTGCCGCCAAGGCCGCCAGCCTCATGGCCGCCCTTGTCGAGACGCCCGAACACGCCGAGCCGATCCGCAGCTACTACCGCGACCAGATGGGACGTTTTGGCGGGGCCTCGCAGAAGGGGCGTCGCGAGCGGCTGGCCTTCTTCGCAGCCGAGGGCGCGTTTTTGCTGCGCGGCCTGGGGCTGGTGAGGATGACCGAGGACGAGTGGTCGTCGCTGTTCGAGGATATGGAGGAGCTTGCAAAGGGGAAGGGGTGAGGGGCTGCTGGTGACGCCCATATGCCGCTTCTGCTGTCATTTTGCCTACCGCGCCAGGTGGGCTCCGCCGTTCACGGGTATCACCTGGCCTGTCACATGTCCCGCACCCGGCGAGGCGAGGAACGCCACCGCCGCAACGACGTCTTCAGGCTGTCCCGCTCGTTTTGTGAACGTCGCCTCGACAAGGCGTACCCGACGCTCAGACGTGATGCGCATGGGGTTTCTCGAATATCTCGTCGCTGCTTTCAGGACCTGTGCACCTTGCCCTGCTGGACGTGCTGCGCCAAATCGGGGCTTCACAGCCGCAATAAATGTCGCCAAATCCCAGGGTTTTCACGACACTGAACCGCGATTGTCGATGCCACAAGGATCCGTTTCGTGACATGGAGTTCGAATGTCTGTGAATATGAAGCATGCAAGCAACATTGCCAAAGGCGTCGTTGAGTCGATCGATTTTAACGGACTGGAATGGGCGGAAGTCTCTGTGGTTTTCCAAGTCGATGACGAAGGGTTCGTAACCAACACCTACGGCTACTCCTATGACGATGACGGAAAACCAACGGCGATCGCGCCCGACATCGATAATGTCGAGGAGCCTGTCCGCGCTTACAGGGAATGGCTGCGGCAGGAAGGCGATAAGGGATTTACCAGGATGCTCTTCCAGTTCAACCGCAACACTTTGAAGGTCAAAGCCGATTTCGAATACGACAATGTGGCGCGCTGGAAAGTGACGCCGGCAAATATCGATACGATTACAGAAGAATTACGTCCAAGGCTGGGAGAATAGGTTTTCCACGCAGAGCAGACAGATCCTCCAAACGCAGCCAGCGATGCGCGTCGCGTCGGGCATGGGGCGCAAGCCCCGTTACTCCGCCGCGCCGGCGCCAGGCTAGGCGGGAAATGACGCTTCGTAGGCCATTTGCATCTTTGCCAGAGCGGAGGCCGCAGGTGCAGGTGATCCCAGATGGATATGCCGCAGCTCATCCATCAATTCAGCCCACAGGTGCGGGCCGCCGTCTTCGAGAACCTGGGCGCGCGCTGACAGCTCGATGGAGGGAAGCGCGTGCCGCATCCCCCAGCTTCCCATGAAGGCCATCAGGGGAACGAGCTCGATCGCTCTTTCCGTCAAGCTGTAGACAACCCTCTGTTTGTGACCGGGATCGGCGGCGCGCGTGAGCAGCCCGCTGGCGGTCAGGCGCCGCAAGCGGTCGGACAGAATGTTGGAAGCAATGCCTTCCACGCTTTGGGTGAGATACGATCGGAAGCTGCGGCGGCGACCACCGAACATGGTGTCACGCAGGATGATCAGGCTCCACCGATCGCCGAAGGTTTCAAGCGTCAGATTGATCGGGCATCCTGAGCGTCTTAGTCTCACAGCGTCATCCACGAAACCGGTTGCAAAATAGGACTGGTTTTTGCGTCGGGCTGACTGCTACCACAGTTTCGGTAACAATTGAACGTGGCGTGAGGGGCGTCACCCATCAATGGGAGGCAGAAAATGGCCACGCTTTTCTTCGGGATGAACCAATCGCTGGATGGCTATGTCGACCATATGCGCATCGGGCCGCCCAGCTCGAAGCTGTTTCGTCATTTCATCGAGCAGACGAACAGCCTCGCCGGCAGCCTTTATGGCCGTCATCTCTATGAGCTCATGCACTATTGGGATGATGACCAGCCGGGCTGGGGGACTGCGGAGCACGAATTCGCCGCGGCGTGGCGCAAGGCGCCGAAATGGGTGGTGTCGCGCACGCTGGATTCGGTTGGACCCAATGCGACGCTTCTGGGACAGGACTTCGAGGGGGAGGTTCGCCGGCTCAAGGCCGAGATCGATGGCGAGATCGAAATTGGCGGACCCAATCTGGCGCGCAGCCTGACCGAGCTGGGCCTGATCGACGAGTATCGCATCTACCTGCATCCGGAGGTGCTTGGCGAGGGCACCCCCTTCTTCGCCGCGGCGCGCCCGCCCTTGCGTCTGGCCGGCAGTGAACAGATCGACGACAACGTGATGAGGCTTAGCTATGTCCCGGCCTGATTGCGGGACGTCTTCCATGTGACGCCGCAGCCCGCTGGATCGCTTGCAACGATCGAGCGGGCATTTCGGTAGTTGGCCATCGCAGACACATGGATGGTGTTCGATCTCGGTCCGATGCTCTAGCCGGCCATCGCGACCAGATCGGGGGCGGCGTCGTGGCGGACGACGATGGGGCTGCCGTCGCGGACATTGTCGTGCAGGTGGATGATGTCCTGATTGATCAGGCGGATGCATCCCGACGAGATCGAGCGGCCGATCGACCAGGGCTGGTGCGTGCCGTGAACGCGGTAGATCGTGTCGCGGCCGTTCTGGTGGATGTAGAGCCCGCGCGCGCCCATCGGGTTGGTCGCGCTCGGATCCATGCCGCCATTGGCGATCGAATAGGGCTCGAGCTCGGGCTGGCGCGCAACCATGGAATCGGGCGGCGTCCAGCGCGGCCAGACGCGCCGGTAGGCGATGACGGCGCGGCCCTGCCAGGCGAAGCCGTCACGGCCGACGCCGATGCCGTAGCGCATCGCACGGCCATTCGGGCGCACGTGATAGAGGTATTTCTGCGCGGTCTCGACGACGAGCGTGCCGGGGCGTTCGTCGGTCGCGTAGTCGACCTCGCTGCGCCACCATTCCGGCGCCATCTGGGAGACGTCGACGGCCGGAACGTCGTAGGGTTCCTGCGGCATCGCATCGTACATTGCGGGTCGAACCGGCGGCAGCGGTTTTGGAAGCGGGGCCGGCTTGGGCTCCGGCGTCGAAACGCAGCCGGAGAGCATCAGTGAGCCTGTACCCAGAAGGAGAAAACGTCGGGTCAAGCGCGCGGGAACATCCCCGGCGCCGGGTGATCTGTCAGTCATTGTTGCCTCGAAAAAGGTGTGCGGTGCCGTAAAAGCGGCACGCGGGACGTGTCGGGGTGGAATGCCGGCCAGGGCCGGCCAGGGCCGGGTGGATCAGGCGCGCGGAGGTCGCTCGACGCCCGACGGGCGTTTTGCGATCGAGAGCCGGGGATGCACGGACGGGCTGTGGACCTCGACGGAGGCGGCGAAGGGAGCGTCGATCCCTTTCGGCGCGATCGCCTGAAAGCCGGTGCACACGGTGATGGCGGGCTCGTTTACACCCGCCAACTGATCGACGCCGCTGATTTCGACCAGCTTTTCCTGCAGGGCGCGGCACTTCGGACCGACCCCTTCCAGCATCGCGCTCGCCTGCGCCGGGACGACGAGCGTCAGGCAGCAAAAGAAGGCGAGAAAAATGGAACGCAGGCGAAACATGGTGGCGGGCTAGAAGCGGAAAGTGGCGAGAATGGCGCAAATGCGCTTCGGCGACGCGATATCGGAAATCACGGTCATGTTAAGGGCAGGGCAGTTGCCTTTGCGCCACAGTTGGCGACACAGGGCGGTGCGTCATGCGCCCGGTCCCTATCCGGCGCTGTGTGAGTCAGGCAGCCACTCGTAGATGGTGTCGAGGTCGTCGGCGGACACGACGCGAAAGCCGAGGCTTTGATAGAAATCGTTCGAGGGGCTGCCATTCAGGGCCATGAGCCGGATCGGCAGAGCATGCATTTCGGCTTCGATCTTCAGGTCGTCGACGACGCGCCGGCCAATGCCGAGGCCCTGAAAGGCCGCGATGACATAGAGATGGTCGAGATAGAGATGATCGGATTTTCTGCGCACGACGTAGAAACCGGCAACGCTGTCGCCCAGGCATATGAGGCTGGTGTCTTCGGCGCGGAAGGAGTCTAGAAAGCGCTGCCTTGCCCTGTCAGGATCAAAGCGTCCGGCTGCTTCCAGGCTGGGGCGCATTGCCTCGACGCGTATATCCGCAAGCCGCCCGGCCTGCGCTTCATCGGCGATCTGAGTTCGATATCGATCTCGCTGCACGATCCTGTTCCCCCATGCCTACGCCGCCACACGCTTCGTCAGCGTTGCGCCCGCAGCCGCCGTTCGCCTCAGCCGACATCTCGCTCAGCGGCGTCTTTCCAGCAATTGGGACACGGTGACGAATTCGAAACCGCGTTCGCGCAGGCCGGCGACGATGCCGGGAAGCGCCTGGCGCGAGACGTCGCGGCTGTCATACATGACGTGCATCAGGATGATGGACCCGTTGCTCGCGCCCTGGACGACGTGGTTCACAAACGCTTCGACGTCCGACGCCACGTCGGGAAAGGTCTCCGGCTCGACATCCCACATGACGGTCGTGCGATCGGTGGCGGACAGATACCACGGCAGGCCGAAGAGCTTCTTTCCGTAGGGCGGACGAAAGTGGAGCGGTCCGCCGTAACCGGCTGCCCGTATGGCGGCATCGGTCTCTTCGATCTCGCGGCGGATGGCGCCATAGCTTTTGAAGACCATCCGGGGATGCGCGTAGGTGTGATTGCCGAGCTCGTGCCCGGCCGCGATGATGGCCCGCGTCTCGTCCGGGTTCTCGGTGACTTCCCTGCCGGTGACGAAGAACGTCGCGGGCACGTCGCGTTCGTCCAGAATTGCCAGCACCTCGCCGGTGTACTGCGCCGTGGGGCCGTCATCGAAGGTCAGGGCGACGACAGGCTCCTGCGTATCGACGCGCGCGACGAGGTCGCCGAACACCTGGTAGGTTCGCGCATTGCTCAGGCTGTGGAGGCCGTAGACGATGCAAGCGAGGACAAGGATCGAGAGAAGGGAAAGGACGATACGTCGAAGGATCACGATAGCGGTCTTCTGTTTCAAAATTCGGAGATGCTGCTGCAACGGCAAAATGGCGGATTTTTGCATCTAAGACTCTCGAGCCTGATGCGTCAAACGAACGAAAGCGTTCAAGGACGAGGGCAGACCGCTTGTCCTTTTTTGTCCGGTTCTCGTCCGGTCAGGTGCTGGATTTTGCGTCCGCGTTGTCTCATCTTGCCCGTGAGAACAGGAGCAACAAGACATGACAGACACTGCATTGCTGGTCATCGACGCGCAGGAGAGTTTTCGGCAGCGCTCCAGTTGGGGCGAGATCGACAGCGCCACTTACCTCAGGAACCAGCAGGCGCTGATCGATGGCGCGCGGGCTGCCGGCTGGAAGATCGTGCGGGTGTTTCATGCGGAGCCCGAGGGGATTTTCGCATTGGCCTCCGGTTTCGTCAGGCCGCTCGCTGAACTGCGGCTGGATGCTCCGGATCTCGAATTCGCCAAACTGCGCCATTCGGCCTTTGTCGGGTCGCCGCTGGAGGTGTTCCTGATCGAGAATTCCATCCGCCGCATCGTCGTCTCGGGCATCAGGACCGAGCAGTGTTGCGAGACGACGACCCGTCACGGCTCGGATCTTGGCTGGCAGGTCGACTACGTCACCGAGGCGACGCTGACCATGCCGCTGACCGATGCGACCGGAAAGACCTGGTCGGTCGACGAGCTGAAGGCGCGCACCGCGGCCGTGCTGGAAGGGCGGTTCGCGCGCGTCTGCACCGTCGCCGAGGCCCTGGCCGGCCAACCCCGGGCTGCGGCGGCGTAAAAGGTCCGATGCGCCGGATCCCGACCTATGTGGTTCTCCCAGCCCGGACACTGCTGCTCGATGTGGCCGGGCCGATCGAAGCGCTGCGCTATGCCAACCAGATGCAGCGGGACGTGGTGTTCGACGTGCGGTATGTCGGCGCGCTGGCCGAGCTGACCACGTCGATCGGGCTGCTTGTGTCGGGCATCGGGAGCCTGCCGCCGGAGATCGAGCCCGACGCGATGATCGTCGTTTCCGGGCATGCCGACATGCCGATGGATGCGGGCAACGGCCTCGGCGCGACCGATGAAGGTGACGCGGAGATCGTGGCGTGGCTGCGCCGCGTGGTTCGGCCGGGCGTGAAGCTGGTGACCATCTGCACGGGCGCGCTGTTCGCAGCCCGCGCGGGCCTGCTCGATGGGGTGACCTGCACGACGCATTTTACCGATTGCCATGTGCTGAGTGCTGCGGCGCCCACCGCGCGCGTTCTCGAAAACCGCCTCTATGTGCAGGATGGCGAGCGATACAGCAGCGCCGGGATCACGGCGGGCATCGACCTGATGCTCCACATCATCGCGCAGACGATTTCGCCCGCGACGGCTGCGGCGGTGGCGCGGCAACTGGTCGTCTATATGCGGCGCGCCGGCACCGATCCGCAGCTATCGCCCTGGCTCGAAGGCCGCAATCACGTTCACCCCGCGATCCACCGCGTGCAGGATGCGATTTCGGCCGATCCGGCGCAGGACTGGCCGCTCGAAAGACTGGCTTCGATCGCCATTGCAAGCCCGCGCCATTTGAGCCGGCTGTTCAACGATCATACCGGCATGAGCCTTCCCGACTATCTGAACCGGCTGCGGGTCGCGCTTGCCCAGCAATTGCTGGTGGAAACGCGGCTGGATATCGAGCGCGTGGCGGAGCGGGCCGGTTTCGGGTCGGGCCGGCAGCTTCGACGCGCCTGGAGCCGCGTCAACGAGGAGCCGCCGAGCGTCTTCCGGCGCGGTTGACCGGGCGATGTACGATCCATATATGGTTCGTATGGTCACCGGCTTTGAGAGACGTTCATGGGTATCGTGAAAATCGACGACGACTTGCATGAGGATGCGCGGCGGGCCAGCGCGGTGATGTGCCGGTCGATCAATGCGCAGGCCGAGTTCTGGATGAAGATCGGCATGCTGGCCGAAGCCAATCCGACGTTGTCCTTCAACGAGATCGTGACGATGCAGTTTTCGGCGGCGCATGTGCGTCTCCCGGACGCAGCGGCCGCCTGACATGGTCAAGACCCCGGACGAACTGGCGCTGATGCGCGTGTCGGGCAGGTTGCTGGCTTCGGTCTTCGAGATGCTGGACGGGCAGGACCTCGCCGGCATGTCGACCTTGCAGGTCAACGATCTGGTCGACCGCTTCATCACCGCTGACCTTGCCGCGCGCCCGGCCAGCAAGGGGCAATACGGCTTCAAACACGTCCTGAACTGCTCGATCAATCATGTCGTGTGCCATGGGGTGCCCGATGGCGAGGAGATCATCCGCGACGGCGACATCATCAATCTCGACATCACGCTCGAAAAGAACGGTTTTATCGCGGATTCGAGCAAGACCTATCTGGTCGGCGATGCCCCGCCCGCTGCAAAGCGGCTGGTGCGGGTCGCGCAGGAGGCGATGTGGAAAGGCATCAGGCAGGTCCGGCCCGGAGCGCATATCGGAGACATCGGCTTCGCCATCGAACGGCATGCCAGGAAGAACGGTTATTCGGTGGTGCGGGAGTATTGCGGCCATGGCATCGGCCGCGAGATGCACGAGGAACCGCAGGTGCTCAATTTCGGCCGGCCGGGAACGGGCGTGAAACTGCGCGAAGGCATGGTCTTCACCATCGAGCCGATGGTCAACCAGGGCACCCGCAAGGTGTCGACGTCGAGCGACGGCTGGACGGTCGTGACCAACGACCGCAAGCTCTCCGCCCAGTTCGAGCACACGGTCGCGGTGACGAAAACCGGCGTCGAGGTGCTGACCCTGCGCCGTGACGAAGCGCCGATGGTGGCAGGCGGGGTTTGAGATTTCTTTGCCGGGCTCGTGCTTGCGGTGTAAGGTTATGTCCATGAAAAACACCAAAATCATGCGCGAGGCCAAATCCGGCCGCTTTGTCCTGACCAGCAAGCGCGGCGAGAAAATCAGTGCCGTCGAAGGACTGCACCTGTCCGAACGTATGAGCCATGTGGTGCGCGATGCGTCCGGCAAATTCCTCACCAGCGACGAGCGCCGGTCTTTGATCAAGGAAACCCTTCGCAAGAGATAGAAGCGCGTGCCCTATGTTGCCGAGAACGATCCGCTTTGCTATCCCGGCTCAACGGTCCTGCGGAATCTTCTCGACATTCATGATCAGTCCGAACTCGACGAAGCCGAGCTCGGACTGTTCCTGATACGGGCGAACGAGCCCCTTCCTGCCGGAAATCTCGACGTCTCCCACTATCGCAGCCTGCACCATCACCTGTTCCAGGATGTGTACGTTTGGGCTGGCGAGATTCGCACGATCCGTATCGGCAAGGGGGGCAACTGGTTCTGCTACCCGGAATATATCATGGACTGGCTGACGAAGGCGTTCGACCTGTACGGAGACCCTGACGCGCTGAGCGCCGCGCCGCCCGATATTTTCGCCCGGAAAACCGCAAAATTGCTCGCCGACATCAACGCCACACACCCGTTTCGCGAAGGCAACGGGCGCACCCAGCTCACATTCCTGACCCTACTCGCCGCGAATTCCGGCTTCGAGGTTGACGATGAGGTCCTCGACCCCGAACGTGTTTTGTCGGCAATGGTGGAAAGCTTCGTGGAAAGTGAAGCGTCCCTCGCGGCGTTGATCCAGGCCTACATAGGCTGACGCGTCTTCGGATTGCCGCCGGGCCATGCGTGGAGCACGCCGTCGCGGGGCTTGTGGCCGAGGGTCACTACGATGCGGGCTTCGGCTCGGGACTGGACGCCGATCGGGCTGAGGCCCCAGCCCGGCTGCTTCTGCGCGGCGTCGCGATCGGAGCGCGCGAGATAACCCTGGCCGACCCTGAAGAACAGGTCGAGGCTGCGTTGCGTGGCCAGGTCGATCAGCGGGGTCAGGCCGTTCATCGTTCGTCGCGGCGGGCTCTTTTGTGGTGCATGCCGGACGCTAGCGTGAAGCGGTTTAACAGTTGATTAACGATGTGGGCGGGCTCGTTTGGGCGTGAGTTAAGTTAGGCCTCAATCTGAACGTCTCGGTCGGAAACGACCCCATTGTAGACTTTCCCGGCTTCGGTAGCACTGCCGGAAAGCGGGCACGACCGTCAGTCGATTAGTTGCTGCTCCAGCCATTCTCGCAGCGCTTGAACAGCCTTGCGTGGACCACGCCGTGAGCCTCGGAAAACCGATATGTCGGATGGTCGACGAACGCTTTCCGCGCACGGGCGGACGAGCTTTCCCTCAGCGACAAGATTGCCGACGGTTCGGTCCCATCCAAGCGCCATGCCGCGCCCGGCGATCGCTGCTTGGAGCGTTAACGGGAAACTGTCGAAGGTGACCAACCGAGCGCGTGGCCCGGCCACTCCGATTGCAACGAACCAGTCCTGCCACTCCATCCACTCCTGCGGAGACACCCGGTGCGCGAGCAGTGGGAACGCGTTCAGGTCACCCGGAGAAAGCGGCAATGCTCGATCATCGATCAAGCCTGGCGCGCAGACCGGATAAATTTCGTCGGGTGCGGTGAACAGCAGTTGAGTTGCACCAGAGGGACGGCCAGTTGACTGGATGGCGATATCGAAAGGTTTGCTGGCTTTGGTGATCGGTTCCACCGACGTCACGATGCGGACCTCCACCGACGGATGGCGCTCGTGAAAGTCCGAAAGCCGGGGCATCAACCAATAGATTGCTTCGCATAGCTGGCAGTGAAGGACCACCCCAGTCGACTTGCGATGATCGCTCAAAAGAGAAGCTTCAGCCGCGATGTCGGCAAGCGCGGCCGACACGACCCGCCCGAAGCGCCTGCCCTCATCCGTCAAAAATACCGCGCGATTCCTCCGGTCAAAAAGGAGTGCGCCGAGTTCCAGCTCGAGGGCTGCGATCTGCTTGCTCACCGCCGTCTGTGTGAGGCCAAGCTCCGTCGCCGCGCGCGTGAAGCTTTCCAGCCTCGCGGCCGCCTCGAAGGGTCTCAGCCTCGACAGCGAGGGAAGACTGCGAAGAGAGTTTTCCATTCCGTAGGCTCATGGTTGATGTGGGATTTTTCATTTAACACGACCCTCATGCATTGATCAGTAGGCTTCAAAGGAATGAGAAGCCTATGGACAAGCTCGCCACGCGCAATGTCGGCATCTTCAGCATCCTCGTCGCGGTGCTGTTGCTCGCTTTGTCCGATGCCTTGGTCAAAGGTGCCGGAGAGCGCCTTGCGCTGGCGCAACTTGTGTTTCTCCGATCGACATTTGCAATACTTTGCATCTTGGCTTTCGTCTCGGCATTTTCGAGCCGCTCGCAACGCATCAGCCTCTTGGGGTCGCGGTGGGTTTGGGTCCGCAGTCTGTGCCTTGCTGGAATGTGGATCAGCTATTACGCGGCACTCCCGTTCATGTCGCTCTCGCTCGCTGCCGCCTGCTACTACACGGCCCCCGTCTGGATGGCGCTTTTATCAAGAGTTGTGTTCGGGGAGGCGATCGGACTGGCCAAGGCAGCGGCGGTTGCGATAGCCTTTTTCGGCGTCCTAGTCGCCGTCAACCCATGGGGCAGCGAGCCATCCCCGGTTGCCCTCTTGGCCATCGCAGCAGCATTTCTCTACGCGATCGCAGCACTTGTTACAGGCCGCCGGTGCCAAAATGAGGATCCCGTCACGCTGGCGCTGAATCTCAATCTCGTGCTCGTGATCTGTGGGGCGATTGGCGTCCTTACGCTGTTGGTTCTTGCTCCGACGCATGCGGAGGGTTTCGTGTTCTCCGCTTGGCCAAGACTCCAACCAGCCGATTGGGGGCTGATCCTCTTTCTGGCACTTATGCATCCGGTTATCGAAGTCGCCGTTGCCAAAGCCTATCAACTTGCTTCCGCAACGACGATCGGCGTATTCGATAACGCCTATCTGCCGTTCGCGGCACTTTGGAGCTTCCTCCTACTGTCGCAGACACCCACCTGGAGCGAAGTGATCGGAATGCTGCTGATCGCGACAGCGGGCGTAATCATAGTCCGGTGTCGGTGACGCGGCAGCTATCTATCTGATTTCACAACAAAGCTGCCGGTCAGCAACCCACCCCACAACCGCCGTCCCTTTTCCACAACCGCTTTTGGCCACGCCCATACACATCACGGTGTCAGCATGTGTCAGCAATCTGCCATAAATTCTGTCCACCTCCCTCCGCGCCTCCCCGACAATGCCTGCTTCACAACGGAGTGGCGGCGATGGACTGGAAGCGGGCGATGGAGGAGGAACGGGCAGCACTCGGCCGCATCGTCGCCATGCTCTGCACGCTTGCGGTTCTGGCCGAGCGCGCCTCCGGCCGCTCCCCCGCCGTGCGACGCCTGGTCCTGTGGTTCCTGCGGCAGGCCGAGGCCGTGGCGCGCGACTTCGCCGGCGGCCCGGACGCCGCGTCGATGCCGATCCTCCCGGCGGGCACAGGCCCTGCGGATGCCGTGCGTCTCGCAATCAGCCTTCGCGCGCTGGCAAGGCTGCTCGACCGGCAGGCAAGGCGGCTCTCCGCCGCGTGCAGGCGGATCGGCGGCGAACCTGCCGCGGTGCCGCCCAGTCGGATGCTAGCATGTCGGATGCCGGCGCTTCGCGACGCGCTTGCCGTTCTGTCGCGGCTCGTGGCGCTCGTCCCCGGCGCACCGCATCCGGCCCACGACACCTCATGACCTGCCGGTGCGCTTTTCACCCCATCTCGGTCATTGCGCATTTTTGGTTTCACGGCCTGGCGCTAGACAGCGCCGGGCGGAACGCTGTTGCCCGCTGCGCATTCTTCCTGTCAGGCGGGATCATCCGCCAGCGGAGGAATGGTCATGGCCGTCGAGAACGCACCCACCAAAAAGGGCAAGGACGCCGCAGCGGGGCTCAAGAAGGCTGCCGAGACGGAAGAGCGCAAGGTCGAGGCGCAGAAGGGCTCCGACCTGAAGAAGGGCGCGGAGCGCTTCGAGGAACGCGCGATGAGCTCGGACCGGCGCGGCGGGGACTGAGGTCCGGCGCAGTGGGGAAGCGGCCGCGTTCCGGCGCTCTCTCGGCGGTCGTGGAGCGGAACCGCGCCCGTGTTCATGCGTTGCGCGCATGGACACTTTCGCGGGCTCTCGGCTTGCGCTAATTTCGATCCATGAACGACGGCGAACGCCCGGTGGCGATGCCGCATATCGAGGGAAGCGCAGATGCGTTGGAGAGGCCGTCGGGAAAGTAGCAATGTCGAGGATCGCCGCGGGCAGGGCGGCGGTGGAGGCTTCGGCCGGTCCGGGCGTCCGATCCAGATTCCGCTCGGTCGTGGCGTCGGCGGTGGCGGCCTTTCGGGCATCGTCATCCTGATCGTGCTGTTCTTCGTGCTGCGCGCATGCGGCATCGATCCGATGCAGATCCTCGAAGGCGGCGGGCCGGCCACCAATCCGCAGATCAGCCGGGATGGCGCGACGGGCGACCGTCCGACCGATGAGCAGGCCCAGTTCGTGTCCGTCGTGCTGGCCGAAACGGAGGACGTCTGGAACGGCATCTTCCAGGCGGAAGGCCAGACCTATCGCGAGCCGGCGCTCGTGCTCTTCGCGGGGCAGGTTCAGTCGGCCTGCGGCTTCGCCTCGTCGGCGTCAGGCCCGTTCTACTGTCCGGGCGACAGCAGGCTCTATCTGGATACCGATTTCTTCGACGAGCTGTCGCAGCGCTTCGGCGCGTCGGGCGACTTCGCGCAGGCCTATGTGGTGGCGCACGAGGTCGGCCATCACGTCCAGAACCTGATCGGCGTGCTGCCGGAATTCAACCGCCAGCGGCAGGCCATGAGCCAGACCGAGGCGAACGAGATGTCGATCCGCGTCGAGTTGCAGGCGGATTGCTTCGCCGGCATCTGGGCGCACTTCACCGATCAGAAGGGTTTGCTGGAAGAGGGCGACATCGAGGAAGCGCTCAACGCCGCGCACCAGATCGGCGACGACACGCTGCAGCGCCGCACGCAGGGCTATGTCGTGCCGGAGAGTTTCAACCACGGAACGTCGGAACAGCGCGCGACATGGTTCCAGAACGGGTTCGCGAATGGCCGCCTGGCGGATTGCGACACGTTCAACAACCCGGTGTGATCAACCTGCCGATATGACCTGACAGGTAATCGCGTTCATTCCTTCGCTGGTGCATGTCCTTTGCAACGGACGCCAGCGAAGGAGAATTGGCATGAGCGTGACCTACATCATCGGATTCACCGTGCGGCAGGGGCAGGAGGCGCGCTTCCTGTCCCTGCTCAACGGGGTGCTCGACGCCATGCGCGTGGAGGAAACTTATATCAACGCCACGCTGCATCGCGACCCCGAACGCCCCGGCCGCTACCTTCTGCACGAAACCTGGGCGGATCACGACGACGTGGTGAACGTGCAACTCGCGCGGCCTTACCGCGCGGAGTGGCATGCGGCGCTGCCCGAACTTCTGGAGGGCGAGCGCGAGATCAGCGTCTGGGAGCCGCTGCGCAGCGACAGCGCCCGGAATTTCTGAACCTCAGCGCTCGGCCAGAGCCGGCTCGCCCTTGCGCTCACGGATGAGGTTCGCGAAGCGGCGGAAGAGGTAGTGGGAATCCTGCGGGCCGGGCGACGCTTCCGGGTGATGCTGGACGGAGAAGACCGGCTTGCCGGTGAGCGCGATGCCGCAGTTGGAACCGTCGAAGAGCGAAACGTGAGTCTCTTCAACGCCTTCCGGCAGAGACTTCGAATCCACCGCGAAGCCGTGGTTCATCGACACGATCTCGACCTTGCCGGTGGTGTGGTCCTTCACCGGATGGTTCGCGCCGTGGTGGCCCTGGTGCATCTTCACCGTCTTGCCGCCGACGGCGAGCGCCAGCATCTGGTGGCCGAGGCAGATGCCGAAGACGGGCACATCGGCCTTCAGGAGGTCCTGGATCACCGGCACGGCGTAGTCGCCGGTCGCGGCCGGATCGCCGGGACCGTTCGACAGGAAGACGCCGTCCGGCTTCATGGCGAGGATGTCGTCGGCCGAGGTTGTGGCGGGAACGACGGTGACCTTCGCGCCGAGACCGGCGATGAGGCGAAGGATGTTGCGCTTGACGCCGTAGTCGATCGCGACGACATGCATCGAGGGGGCCGACTGCTCGCCATAGCCTTCGTCCCAGACCCAGGGCGTCTCGCTCCATGACGAGGACTGGCCGGAGGTCGCTGCCTTGGCGAGGTCGAGACCGACGAGGCCGGACCACTCACGCGCGGCCGCCTTCAGCGCCTCGATGTCGAAGACGCCGTCGGGTGCATGCGCGATGACCGCGTTCGGCGTGCCCTTTTCGCGGATGAGGGCGGTGAGGGCGCGGGTGTCGAGACCGCTCATGGCGATCACGCCGCGGCGCTTCAGCCACGCATCGAGATGGTCCGCTGAGCGATAATTGGACGGGTTGGTGATGTCGGCCTTGAAGATCGCGCCGACCGCGCCGGTGCGGGCAGCGGGCGTCAAATCCTCGATGTCCTCGCCATTGGCGCCGACATTGCCGATGTGGGGGAAGGTGAAGGTGACGATCTGGCTGGCGTAGGACGGGTCGGTGAGGATTTCCTGATAGCCGGTCAACGCGGTGTTGAAGCAGACCTCGGCTACGACATGGCCGACCGCGCCAAGTCCCTGTCCCTCGATGACCGTTCCATCGGCCAGAACCAGAACCGCGGTGGCCTTGATCGGCTTCCAGGGGGACATCGTCGCGTCAGTCGTATCGGCCATGGCCAAGTCTCCGTTCGTGAAGGGACGCACCCTTGATTTGCGGTGGCCCGCAGGCCATATGACGCAGCGAAACGCACGGGTCGAGCCGATTTCGGCTTGTCCCCGTGCAAAACACACTCCGTCCATGCAGGTGGCGGACAATAAGCGAAGGCGCCAAAGCGGTCAATGATCGCAATATTGACGCCGGGGAAATAACATAGACCAACAAAAACAGCGGCTTACGCTTGGCAAAACGGTTTGCGAACAGATCGCGCCGACGCTAACCTGCATCGCTGCGACCAGGAGATTACGGCCATGCGCGAGCAGATCGCCCAGGCACTCAAGACCGCACAGAAGTCCCAGGACAAGCGGCGCACCTCGACTTTGAGGCTGATCAACGCCGCGATTCAGGATCGCGACATCGCGAATCGCGGCGCCAGCAAGGACCCGGTCAGCGATGACGAGATTCTGCAGATCCTGACCAAGATGGTGAAGCAGCGCGAGGAATCGGCCCGCGCCTTCGAGAGCGGAAACCGCCTCGAACTGGCGGAGCAGGAGCGCGAGGAGATCGCCATCATCAAGGACTTCCTGCCCAAGCAGCTTGCCGAGGACGATGTGCGCAAGCTGTGCGCGCAGGTGATCGGCGAAGTCGGTGCCGATGGCTTGCGGGACATGGGCCGCTGCATGAACGTGCTCAAGGAAAAGTACCCCGGCCAGATGGATTTTTCCAAGGCAAGCGGCATCGTGAAGGGTCTGCTGAGCTAGTTTCCGCCGTCAGGATTTATCCCGCCCAATAGGGGCGGGATTTCGCCAGACACGCACCACCTGCACGATCGACATGGCGGTGGCTGCCAGAAGCAGCCAGCCGCCGGAGCCCGGAGCGACGCCCATCAGCCTGTCCGGTTTCCCATGGAAAACCGCTCGGAGATCGATTGTTCATCGCTTCAAACGTGGTTTCGTCGGCTTGCGTTCATGCATTCCGCATTATGGCAATGTATGGGTCGCATACAACCTATCCGAGTTGTCGGCGAGGTCGCATTCAGCATAGCGGCGGCGTTCAGCGCAGGGTAGCGTCCTGCAATGGAGGTGGTCATGGCCGATTCGCAGAACGACCGGGACGACGGCGAGGTCGCGCCTGCGCAGTATGCGTCGCCGCCCTGCTTCATGCATGAACTGACGCCCGGCTGTGATGGCGGGCAAAGCGTGAGCGGCGACCTCGCGCGCTGGCGCAAGGCCGAGCGCGCCCGGCTGATCGACGCGCGGCTGGCGTTGTCGGCCGACACGCGTGCGGCGCATGCGGCGATCATCGCCGACAAGCTCGATGCGGCGCTGGGCGATGTTACAGGCGTGCTGGTCGCGCTCTACTGGCCGTTTCGCGGCGAGCCCGACCTGCGGGGATGGGCAGGCCTGGTGATCGAACGCGGCGGCGCGATCGCGCTGCCGGTCGTGCTGGCGAAGGCTGCACCGCTGGAGTTCCGGCGCTGGACGCCCGGCGACCGGCTGGAAAAGGGCGTCTGGAACATCCCGATCCCGGCAGAAGGCGAGGCGGTGTTCCCGGATGCCGTCATTTCGCCGGTCGTCGGATTCGACGCTGGCAATTACCGCCTCGGCTATGGCGGCGGGTTCTACGATCGCACGCTGGCCTCGCTGCCGCGCAAGCCGCGGGTTTTCGGCGTCGGCTATGCCATGCAGGAGATCGCAACGATCTATCCGCAGACCTACGACATCCCGATGGATGTCGTTCTCACCGAGGAGCCGTAGGGTTATTCGGCTGCCCTGAGGCGCGTCCCGCCCAGAAGGCCATGCTCTTCCAGCACCGGATAGGCGATCGAAGCCAGAAGCGAGTTGATCTGCTTCAGGTCGCGGATCGTATCGAGATGCAGCGAGCTGGTTTCGACGCTTTGCGTCGTACCTTCGCGCAGCCGCTCGAAATGACGCTGGCTCGTGTCGCGCTCCACGTCGCGGAGGCGATCCTTCTCGCGGACGAGTTGGAGGGCCGTGTCGCGGTCGCGCGAGACGAGCACGTTGAAGGCAAGGCGTGCATTCGCGACGACGGTGGCGTGGAGATTGGAGAGTTCGCGCCAGCCCTCGGGCGTGAAAGTCAGCCCGCGATCGAGCTTCTTCTTCACATGCACAAGCATGTTTCGCGTGATGATGTCGCCGACCTGCTCGAGCTTGACGCAGGCGCCGAGCAGTTCCTGCGTGCGCAACGCCTCGTCCTCGTCCATCTCATGCGTCGTGATCTTGGCCAGATAGAGCTTGATCGCCGCATGCTTGCGGTCGACGCGGTCGTCCAGCGCCGCAAGCGCCGTCATGCGTGCGCGATCCGGCTCGTCATAGAGCTCCATCACCGATTTCAGCATCACCTCGATCGTGTCGCAGACACCGATCACCTCGCGCGTCGCGTTGGCGAGCGCCAGAGAGGGGTGGTCGAGGACCTTCGGGTCCAGCGCGCTGATCTCGATGTGTTCCATCGGTTCGGGAACGACCGGCGGGGCGTTGAGCGCCACGACCGCCTTCGCCGCGCGTTCGATGAGGCGCGCAAGCGGGATTCCCGCGATCAGGATGGCGACGTTGAACAGGATGTGGGCGTTGACGATGATGTTGGACGGATCGCTGCCGAGCATCACTGTTGAGGGGCGGGCGTAAAGGACGGCTGCGAGCGCGACCATCGAGCCGGCACCGCGCATCAGCAGATTGCCCATCGGCACGACGCGCGCCGCAGCAGGCGCGCCGCGCGTCAGGATCGGCGCGATGATCGAGCTTCCCAAGTTGACGCCGAGCACCATGACGAGGGCGAGGTCCGCGTTGATGACGCCCTTGCTGGCGAGCGCCACGAGAAACAGGACGGCGGCGATGGACGAGTGGAACAGCCAGGTGATGAGCGCGGCCAGCAGATAGGCCGTGATCGGGTCCTCCGACAAATAGGTGACGATCATCGGCAGGATGCGGCTGTCGCGCAGCGGCTCCGAAGCCTGGCCCATCATCTCCAGCGACAGGATGAGAAGCCCGATGCCGACGAGGATGCGGCCCGGCTGACGCCATTCACGGCGTTCGGTCGCCATGAACATGACGGTGCCGGCAAAGATGGTGATCGGCACGAGCAGCGTCAGGTCGTAGCTCAACAGCTTGACGACCAGCGCGGAGCCCACTTCCGCGCCACGGACGGCCAGAAGCCCGCCGATGCCGGTGACGATGCCGGAGCCTGCGAAGGAGCCGACCAACAGCGTGACGGCGGTCGAGCTTTGCAGGGCGACGGCCAGTGCCGTGCCGGTGGCCAGAGCCAGGACCGGATTGCTCAGCGTGGAGCGCAGGCGGCGGCGCAGCACGTCGCCATAGGCACGCTCGACGCCGGTGCGCACCATGCGCGTCGCCCACAGGAGCAGCGCGACGGCGCCCGCGAAATGGAGCAGGACGACGGAACCGCTCATGGCTGTGAACGGCGCTGGAGATGGCGCGAGGGGGAAATGGCGGAAAGTGTCATGGCGTGCAAATCATCGAAATGGCGATATGGTTCCGACGTATTTTACATTAGCCGGATAAGTTTTGCACCGCCTCTTTGCGACATGAAAAAGGGCGCGGACCGGCTAGATCGCCCTGCATCCTGACGGACGCAAAAGTGGCGATCTATCCCTTTGTTTGAGCATCGGAATAACCCGAAAACCGGAGTCCACGGCTTTCGGCCGATCAGGCGGCCGATGCCGCCTTCGGTGCGACGATCTGTTCGAGCGTCATCAGGTCGAAATTCTCGATCGGCGCCGGGCGACCGAGCAGGTAGCCCTGACCGATCTGGCAAAACTCGCCGGAGAGGAATTTCAGCTCCTCGGACGTTTCGACGCCTTCCGCCAGAACCGGCAGTCCCAGACCGCGACCGATGCCGAGCACCGCCTTGACGATCGTCGCGGCCTCCTCGTTGGTGTCGACCGAGCGGATGAACGAGCCGTCGATCTTGATCTTGTCAAAGGGGAACGCGCGGAGGTTGGACAGAGACGAATAGCCGGTGCCGAAATCATCCATCGCGACGCGAACGCCAAGGGCTTTCAACTGCCGCAGGGTCGCGAGCGCGCGGTTCATGTCGCGGACGAGCGCGGTTTCGGTGATCTCGAGTTCGAGACGGTGCGGCGACAGTCCGGTCCGCAGAAGCGTGCGGTGAACGCACTGGGCGAAGTCCGGGCTGTGAAGCTGCATCGCCGACACGTTGACGGCGACCGTCAGGCTATCGTCCCAGCCGACCGCTTGCTGGCATGCGGTTTCGAGCACCCATTCGCCGATCGAGACGATGATCCCGCTTTCTTCCGCCACCGGAATGAAGACGGACGGGGCCACGCTGCCACGCGCCGGGTGGTTCCAGCGCAAAAGCGCTTCGAAGCCGATGGTTTCGCCGGTGTCGAGCCGTTTCTGCGGCTGGTAGACCAGGGAAAATTCGTCACGGGCAACCGCGTGGCGCAGTTCGTGCTCCATGATGCGGCGCGAGCGGACTTCGTAACCCATGCTCTTTTCAAAGAAGCGCCAGGTGTCGCGGCCTTCCGCCTTGGCGCGGTAGAGCGCGGTGTCGGCATGGCTCACCAGAAGCTCCGCGTCGGGCGCGTCCTGCGGGTACAGCGCGATGCCGATGCTGGTCGACATCAGGCCCTCGCTCGGAGCCTCCCGGTTTTCGTAGCGGAAGGCGGTCAGGATCGAGTCCGCGATGGAGGACGCTTCGGCCGCGCTGTGGAGGCCGGATGCGATGATCGCGAATTCGTCGCCGCCGAGGCGGGCGACCATCTGGCCGGGGCGCAGGACGCCGATCACGCAATCCGCGACCTTCTGCAACATGGCGTCGCCCGCCGAATGGCCGAACAGGTCGTTGACCTCCTTGAACCGGTCGAGGTCGAGGCAGAACATCGCGATCAGCGTATCGGGTTCGTTGGCCGCCAGCTCCTGGCGGAGCTTTTCATTGAAGGCGCGGCGGTTCGGCAGGCCGGTGAGCGTGTCGTGCATCGCGAGGTGGCGAATATCGGCCTCGGCCTTCTTGCGCTCCCGCAAATCCCGCACGGCATAGATCGTGTGCGGGCTGCCGCCGTAGTCGATGTTGCGCGAGATGATCTCGACGGGAAGCCGCGCGCCGCCCGAGGCGATGATGGCCGCGTCCTCGTCGACGTGTTCCCGCTTGGCGTCCACCACGCTCACAAACGCGGCGCCGGCGATGTCATCGAGCGTCCGGCCGGTCATGGCCAGGAAGCTTGCATTGACGGTGACGATGATGCCGTCCTTGCACACCACCAGTCCCTCGACTGCGGCGTTTGCAAGGCCGTTCATGCGGTCGGCCTCAAGTTGCGAGCGGCGCATGTCGCGCAGGTCGACCCACAACGCGACCGCGGCGAAGAGGAGGATCGTCAATGCGGCGACTGCCACCGATGCCGCCAGCCATCCGGAGGTCACCGAAGATGCCGGGATCACCACCGACGTGTCGGGCTGGATCGTGACAGCGCCCATGCCGATGAAATGCAGGCCGCAAATGCCGAGCGTGAGCGCCAAAGCACCGGTGACATTGCGCACGGCCCCCGAGGCAGACAGCGCGATCCGCATGGCCACGGCGCCGAGACCCAGCCCCACCACCAGTGCGGCGGCAACGAAACGCTGGTCCCAGACGAGATGGCCCTCGACCTCGTAGGCCATCATGCCGACGAAATGCATGGCGGCGATGCCTGCGCCCAGGATCGCGCCGCCGACGAGGTGGTGGTCGCGCGTCTCGCGCGACGAGGCGACCGCGAGGCCGGCGCCGGTGATGACGATGGCGATCGCCAGCGACAGCAGCGTCTGCTGCATGTCGTAGGCACTGGGCAGGCCAGGCGCGAAGGCGAGCATGGCGACGAAGTGCGTCGCCCAGACGCCGAAGCCGAAGGCAGCGGCGGCAATGCCGAGCCAGGCCATCCTGATCGTGCCGGTGGCGCGGCGCAGATGCTGCAGCAACGCCACCGCCGTCAAGGACGCGATGGCGCAGAGAATGCCCGCCACGACGACGAGCCGAATATCGTGATCATTCACGATGCAATTATAAACGGTAAGCATGCCGGACCGCATCTCCCGAAAAGTGAATCCCATCAAACTGATGCAGCCAATAGCTGAACAAGTTTGAGGAATCGTTTCACTGGGAGGCTGTGAATAGCGTGGGCCCGTGCGAATGGGTTGTCGCGCGAGGGCGCGTTCATGCTTATATGATCGCCTCAAGAGGCAATGATGCGCTTTTCCAACTCCTTTCTCGACGAGATACGCGACCGCGTGCCGATTTCATCGGTCATCGGCGCACGCGTGACGTGGGACAGGAAGAAGACCAACGCGCAGCGCGGCGATTTCTGGGCGTGCTGCCCGTTCCATGGCGAGAAGTCGCCTTCGTTCCATTGCGAGGACCGCAAGGGCCGTTACCACTGCTTCGGATGCGGGGTGTCGGGCGACCATTTCCGCTTCCTGACCGAAAATGACGGGATGAGTTTTCCCGAAGCGGTCGAGCGGATCGCGGAAATGGCGGGCGTGCCGATGCCCGCGCGTGATGAAGCCGCGGAACGCCGCGACAAGGAACGCACGACGCTCACCGACGTCATGGAACTCGCCACGCAGTTCTTCGAGCAGAGGCTGCAAAGCGCCGATGGCGCGAAGGCGCGCGCGTATCTGCGCGAGCGCGGGCTGACATCGGTGACGCAGCAGACGTTCCGGCTGGGCTACGCGCCGGAGAGCCGCAACGCACTGAAGGAGTTTCTCGCGAGCAAGGGCGCGACGAAGGAGCAGATCGAAGCCTGTGGCCTCGTCGTCCACGGGCAGGACATCCCGGTCTCATACGACCGGTTCCGCGATCGCGTGATGTTTCCGATCCCGGATTCGCGCGGCAGGATCATCGCATTCGGTGGTCGGGCCCTGTCGTCGGATGCGCTTGCGAAGTATCTCAACTCGAACGACACGGAGCTCTTCCACAAGGGCAACGTGCTCTACAATTTCGTTCGTGCGCGCAAGGCGCAGGTGAAGGCCGGCACGGTCATCGCCGTCGAAGGCTATATGGACGTCATCGCGCTGGCGCAGGCGGGCATCGAGAACGCGGTCGCTCCCTTGGGAACGGCGCTCACCGAAAACCAGCTCGACCTCCTGTGGCGCATGGCCGGCGAGCCGATCCTGTGTTTCGACGGCGATCAGGCGGGCCTGAAGGCGGCGTGGCGGGCCGCAGATCTCGCGCTGCCGCTGGTTCAGGCGGGGCGCACGCTGCGCTTCGCGCTTCTGCCGGAAGGGCAGGACCCCGACGACCTCGTTCGCGAAGAGGGCGCGGCAGGCTTCCAGAAGGTGCTGGCCGAGGCGCGGCCGCTGGCCGAGCTTTTGTGGCTGCGCGAGACGGCGGGCGGCGTCTTCGATACGCCGGAACGCCGCGCCGAGCTTGAAAAGAGATTGCGCGAGCTGACCAGCCGAATTCAGGACGAGAGCCTGCGCCGGCACTATCAACAGGACATGCGCGAGCGCGTGCAGGCGTTCTTCGGTCGCGACAGGGGCCAGCAGGGCCGGTTCAACCGCGATGGGGGCAATGGCGGTTTCGGGCAGGGCAAAGGCGGCCGCCAGGGGCAGGCCAATGGCAGGGTCGGCATGACCGAGAGCCTCGCGCGCACAAACATGGTGCGCAGCGGTGGCGGCACGCTGCCGTCGCGCGAAACCACGATGCTGGTGGCGATGGTCAATCATCCGCCGTTGCTGGACGAGTATTTCGAGGCCTTCGAGCACATGCACCTGTCGCATCCCGAGTTGAAGCGGCTGCATGCGGCGCTTCTGGATGCCATGGCGCATGGCGTTGCGCATGAACGCGGCGCGCTGATCGCGGTGCTGGAGGAATCGGGACTGGGTGAGGCGTGGGAGCGCGCTGTGGCGCTGGTGCGCAAGACGCGGCAGTGGCCGGCGCTGGAAGACGCGGCGCTCGACGACGTCCGCGAGGCGTTCGCGCAGACGGCCGCGCTCTATTCCAGGGCGCGCGAACTGCGCGACCAGCGTGCGAGCGTGCAGTCGGCGCTCGCCGAAGCGGTGGAGAAGGGCGAGGAGCAATCCTGCCAGCATTTGCTGCATGTGCTGAACACGATCAGCGTCGATATCGCCAATCTGGAGCGGCTCGAAGCGCTGGTGGAGGGGTTCGGGGTTTCGTCCGGTCGCGGGTAAAGCGTTCGGAATTTGCGGGACAGAGGTTGCGATCGCGGGATGGTGGGGTAACTCTCGCCCATCCCAAGCGAGGACATGCCCATGTTCGAAACCATCGCGATCGCGCAGCAGATCATCGAAGAACGCTTCACGGCGCAGGATGTCGACCTTTTGATGAACGCGCTGGTGCCGTCGGTGCGGTTCCGCGTCGACGCTGATGGCGACGGCCGGGTTGGCGGCACCCGGATGGGCGGCACGCCTGACATGCCCGCCATCCGGGCATGGCCTGCGCGGCCGGCGCCTGAAAACGCCCGCGAGATTGCGGAGCGCGGCGGACCGGACGGGCTTGAAGACAGGCTGCGGCATCTCGAGGCCGATATGCCCTATGCGTTCATCGCACAAATCGACCTCGAGGAAGCCGATGCGCTGGGCATCGCCGGCGATCTGCTGCCGAAGGAAGGGCGGCTGCTGTTCTTCTACGACCTCGTGACAGGGCCATACGACACGGACTGGCAATCGGGGCAGGTCATCTGGGACAGCGCCCCGCGGGACCTGCTCGTGACGCAGGAGATACCGGCGGAACTGCGCGACGCCGAACAGGCGTATCGCGCCGCGCTGGCCGTCGAAATGGCGGCCTATCCGGATCTTCTGGAGGAAACGCTGAGCGGCGGATCGCCCTATGGCGGACCACGCAGGGCCATGGAGCTGACGGCGAACTACGCGCTGCCGGCCGCCTATACCGTCGCGTTCAGCCTCAATGCGGAACTGAAGACGCGGTATGAGGCCGAGCCGGAGCTTTTCGCCCAGCCCTATGACGACCTATTTTATGCGTACTGGAACGGAGGGCCCGGCCTGCGCAACCAGTTGCTCGGCGTGCCGGTGCCTGAGCAGGACGATCCGCGGTTCGACGCCGCGCGCGCTGATCTCGACAGCAGGCAGGCACGGGAGGAGGGCCTGTCGGAAGAGGCGCTGACCGAACAGATCGAGACGCGTGCAGGAGAGTGGCGTCTTCTGCTGCAGGTCGATCTCTCGGACTTCATGCAGGTTCCCCAGGACGGCACGATCTATTTCCTGATCAACGAAAACGATCTCGGCATGCGCGATTTCGACAACGTCATTGCCGTCTATCAGCAAACCTGATGGCCGGACTTGCTATTCAGCGCTTCGTATCTACATAGGCGTAGCGGTGCATGATGCTGATCAGCGGTTGCGAATTTTCGAAAGATGCACAGTTGATTCGCTTTTTTCGGCCGAATCAGGTCTGACCCGCTTGACCTTCCGATAGAATGACGGAATCAGGACGATCGCAATCGTGCAGGCGCGGGCAGGGCTCGTTCCACAAACAAATGAATGGCATGCCGGTTGGATGCGTGACAGGCCGCTCCATATATCGGTGATGACAGGGTTAATCGGGAATTAAGTCGAATCCGGCTATCGCGGCAGAATCGCGAGTGACCGATTTGTCCCCCGCGAAACGCAGAGGCTTTGATCGCCTCGACGAAGCTTCCGCTTGGAGAAAAAGCAATATGGCGACAAAAGAGAAGGAAGAGGTCGAAACCGAACGCGAGGGCGCTACCGACGGGCCCCTCCTCGACCTTTCCGACGACGCTGTCAAGAAGATGATAAAGCTCGCGAAAAAGCGCGGCTATGTCACTATGGACGAGCTCAATTCGGTGCTGCCTTCCGAGGAAGTGACGTCCGAACAGATCGAAGACACGATGGCGATGCTGTCCGATATGGGCATCAATGTCGTCGAGGATGACGAGACGGGCGAAGAGACCGAAGGCGGCGACGCCAACGCGGACGCGGAAGAAGACGCCAACGAACTCGCCGAGCAGACCGGCACGGCCGTCGTCGCCACGACCACCAAGAAGGAGCCGACCGACCGCACCGACGATCCGGTTCGCATGTATCTGCGCGAGATGGGCTCGGTCGAGCTCCTGTCGCGCGAAGGCGAAATCGCGATCGCCAAGCGCATCGAGGCCGGCCGCGAGACGATGATCGCAGGGCTCTGCGAGAGCCCGCTGACCTTCCAGGCGATCATCATCTGGCGCGACGAGCTCAACGAAGCCAGAATCCTGCTGCGCGAGATCATCGACCTCGAAGCGACCTATGCCGGGCCGGAAGCCAAGCAGGCACCCGTCGTCGAGCGCGTGGAAGAGGACGAGAAGCCCAAGACCGACGAACGCGGACGCCGCTCGAGCGGACCGCGCGAAGACGACGACATCACCAATGTCGGCGGCGACAGCCGGTCCGACGAAGATGACGATGAGGAAGACGAGGCAAACCTGTCGCTGGCCGCGATGGAAGCCGAGTTGCGCCCGCAGGTGATGGAGACGCTCGACGTCATCGCATCGACCTACAAGAAGCTGCGCAAGCTGCAGGACCAGCAGGTCGAGGCACGTCTCGCGGCTACCGGTTCGCTGTCGTCCAGCCAGGAGCGCGCCTACAAGAAGCTCAAGGACGAGCTGATCACGGCGGTGAAGTCGCTGTCGCTCAACAACGCCCGCATCGAGGCGCTGGTCGAGCAGCTCTACGACATCAACAAGCGTCTGGTGCAGAACGAAGGCCGCCTCCTGCGTCTTGCCGAGAGCTATGGCGTTCGCCGCGAGGAGTTCCTCAAGGAGTATCAGGGCTCGGAGCTGGATCCGAACTGGATGAAGTCGATCGCGAACCTCACCTCGCGCGGCTGGAAGGAATTCCACCGCAACGAGAAGGACACGATCAAGGACATCCGCGCCGAAATCCAGAACCTCGCGACCGAGACCGCGATCTCGATCCTGGAATTCCGCAAAATCGTGAATCAGGTTCAGAAGGGCGAGCGCGAAGCTGCGATCGCCAAGAAGGAGATGGTCGAGGCAAACCTGCGTCTCGTGATCTCGATCGCCAAGAAGTACACGAACCGCGGCCTTCAGTTCCTGGATCTGATCCAGGAGGGCAATATCGGCCTGATGAAGGCGGTGGACAAATTCGAGTATCGCCGCGGCTACAAGTTCTCGACCTATGCGACCTGGTGGATCAGGCAGGCGATCACGCGTTCGATCGCCGATCAGGCCCGCACGATCCGCATTCCGGTGCACATGATCGAGACGATCAACAAGATCGTCCGGACATCGCGCCAGATGCTGCACGAGATCGGCCGCGAGCCGACGCCGGAAGAACTGGCCGAAAAGCTCGCCATGCCGCTCGAAAAGGTCCGCAAGGTCCTGAAGATCGCCAAGGAGCCGATCTCGCTCGAAACGCCGGTCGGCGACGAGGAGGATTCGCATCTCGGCGACTTCATCGAGGACAAGATGGCGATCCTGCCGATCGACGCGGCGATCCAGGCCAATCTGCGCGAGACGACCACGCGCGTCCTGGCTTCGCTCACGCCACGCGAGGAGCGCGTGCTGCGCATGCGCTTCGGCATCGGCATGAACACCGATCACACGCTGGAAGAAGTCGGCCAGCAGTTCTCGGTCACGCGCGAGCGTATCCGCCAGATCGAAGCAAAGGCGCTGCGCAAGCTCAAGCACCCGAGCCGGAGCAGGAAGCTGCGCTCGTTCCTCGATAGCTGATCGCGTCGTCCATCAAGTTATGACAAAAGGCCCGGAGCGATCTGGGCCTTTTGCGTATCAGATCAGGCGAGTGCCCGGCGCTTACGGCTCGCCGGCGGTGTCGATGACCCAGGTGACGCCGAAGCGGTCGGTGAGGAGGCCGAAGCCTTGCGACCAGGGTTGCGGGCCGAAGGGCATCATCGCGATGCCGCCATCCGACAGGCGGTCGAAAATGCGGCGGGCCTGATCGACCGTGTCGGCCGCGACCGTGACGCTCATGCCCTTGCGGCCGGAATAGTCCTGCATGTCCTGCCCCATCAGGGCGCTGTCGCCGATGTCGAGCCAGGCATGCATGATGCGATCCAGCCGATCCTCCGGCACGCCCTCCGACATTCCCGGCATGTCGCGGTTGCTGATCATCGCCTTGATCGTGCCGCCCAGGATGTCGGCATAGGCGGTGAAGGCTTCCCGGCAATCGCCGTCGAAATCGATGTTGGCCAGAACTTTCATCGTCAATCCTCCTTGTTTGTACTCCCCTATGTTGAAGATCGTGACATAGCGGATTATAATTGGCAACTATGAAGTTAGATAAAATAACCAATAAGCCTCGGCGCTATGAAGATGCCTGCGGCACCGCGCATGCGCTCGATCTCATCGGTGAACGCTGGGCGCTGCTCGTCATCCGGGAACTGATCCTTGGTCCGCGGCGCTTCGGCGACCTGCGCGCCGATCTTCCCGGCCTGAGCGCCAACGTGTTGACGCAGAGGCTGGAGGGGCTCGAGGCGGCGGGCATCGTACGGCGGCGCAAGCTCGCGCCGCCCGCGTCTGTGCAGGTCTACGAGCTGACGGACTGGGGCAGGGAGGCCGAACCCATCGTCCTGCATATGGGGCGTTGGGGCGCGCGCTCGCCGTTGCAGGACCCGAACTTTCCGCTGAGCGCGGTGTCGATGATGCTGTCGCTGAGGGCGATGTTCGATCCGGGCAGGGCGGACGGCGTCGATGTGACGATCGCCTTTCGCTGCGGCGACGGCGCGTATTGGGTGAGCGTGCGGGACCGCGTGCTTCGCGGCGAACGCGGCGAGGCACCGGGCGCGGATGTGACGCTGGCGGGCGATCCCGGCGCGATCACGGGGATGATCTACGGCCTGCGCTCGCTGCCGGAGCTTGAGCGCGAGGGGATCGTGACGGTGTCGGGCGACCGCGAGGCGCTGGCGCGGTTCGCCGCCATCTTCGAACTGCCGCCGAAGGCCTGTAGCTAGAGCGGTTCAGGTTTCGCAAAACACCCCCTCCGTCCCTTCGGGCCACCTCCCCCGTAACGGAGGAGGATCCCTGTCGAGGACGGCCGCAACGCCGGATCCTCCCCTGCGGAGCGGGGGAGGTGGCCCGAAGGGACGGAGGGGTGTTTCAGCAAGAACCTGAAATACCCAACGCAATTCAGGCTGGGCGCAGGCCGTCCACGACAGCCGTGATGACGTCGACATGGCGTTGCGGATCGTCGCCGGCCTCGATGGCGAGTGCGGCGCGGTCGAACATGGCGCCGAGTTGCGATGTCAGCGCATCGAGTGGCAGCTTGCGGATCGCGCCGGCGCGCATGGCGGCGGCGAGACCTTCCCGCAGCGTGCGATTGCCGTGGCGGGCGTCGATCTCGTCCATGGCGGTGCGCCCGAGCACGGCCGGGCCATCCAGCAGGAGAAGGCGCGTGCGGCCGGGTGTGGCCATCGCCGCCAGGAAGGCCGTGCCGCCCTCGACCAGCGCTTCGCGGGGCGGGAGGGTGCGGGGCGCCGATGCTTGGATATCACTCGCGACCGCCTCCGATTCCGCTTCGATGACGGCCCGGAGCAGTGCCTGCTTGTCGGCGAAGTGGTGATAGAGCGCGCCGCGCGTCACGCCGGCAGCAGCGACGATCTCGGGCGTGCCGGTTTCGGCATAGGATTTCTCCACGAACAGCCGCCGTGCGGCATCGATCAGCGCGGAGCGGGTGGTCTCCGTGCGCTCACGATTGGTCCGGCGACCGGAATCCTGTTGCATACATGCAGCCTGTATGTTAATTACCAGAAACATGCAGACTGTATGTTAACGAGACTGGAAAGGAAAGCCCAGTGAAGACGACCAGCTACTACCCTGTGATCATGACGGACGACGTGGCCGGAACGGCCGCCTTCTATGTCGACAATTTTCGCTTCAAGCCGGTCTTCGAGGCGGATTGGTACGTGCATTTGACGTCAAGCGAGGATCGTCGCGTCAATCTCGCCATTCTGGACGGCAATCACGAGACCGTCCCTGAAGCGGGGCGGGGTCGGGTGTCGGGGCTGATCCTGAATTTCGAGGTGAGGGATGTCGATGCCGAACACGACAAGGCCGTTGCGGCCGGACTGCCGATCCTGCATTCGCTGCGCGACGAGGCGTTCGGGCAGCGCCATTTCATCACCGCCGATCCCAACGGCGTGCTGATCGACATCATCACCCCGATCGCGCCGACCGGCGAATTCGTCGAGCAGTATTCGGATGAAGCGCGGCCTGCTTAGGTCTCGGGGAGCGGCGGAAGCAGGAGCAGCGCAACGGCGGTGAGGGTGAGCGTCGTTGCCACCAGCGCCAGCGGCAGCAGGCCGAGCGTGATGAAGGGCGCAACGAGCGCGGTGCCCGCGCCGGTGGTGATGAGGACCGACAGGATCACCAATGCTGCACCACGCGCGTCATCGCCGCGCGACGCCACGACCGCGCGGTGGAAGCAGACGGGACCGCGCAAGCCCAGACCGCTGTTGATGGGCACGAAGATCGCCGCCACGATCAACGGTTCGGCGCCGCCCGCCAGCGCATAGACCAGCATCATGCTGCAGCCGGCGGCAGACAGGACGGTGCCGATCCAGATCATCCGCTCCGCGCCGAAACGAGCCGCGAGCCGGCCGGTCATGTTGGCACCGATGGCGAAGGTCGCGATGCCGGCGATCTGCATGATGATGAAGTCGGTCAGCGTGCCGCCGAGGACCGCGACGAAGAGGGTCGGCGCGGCAAAGACGATCACTAAAAGAGCGCCGAGCGTGAAGGCCTGGCTCAACGCGTAGCGCAGGAAGGTGGGGTCGCGCAGCAGGCGCAAATATCCTCCGGCGGACTGGCGCGCGATCGTCGCCGGAAGCCTGGAGCGCAGGAGGTGGATGGCGCAGGCGATGATGAGGGCCGCGGCGGCGATGACCACGAAGGAGGAATTCCAGCCAAAGGCGTTGTAGAGCCAGACGCCGGCGATCGGCGCCAAGGCCGGGGTCATGGCCTCGACGCTGCCCAGGACCCCGAGTGCGCCGATGGCGCGCTGGTCGCCGAAAAGCGCCCGGATGATGCCTGGCGCGAAGACGGCCGCCGCGGAGCCGGCAGCGCCTTGCAGGAACCGCAGCGCGATCAGCATGTCGAGCGACGTGCTCATGGCGGCGAGGCCTGAGACGAGCGCATAGGCGAGGAGCGAGCCGACGAGGAGACGCCGCTGGTCGAACCGCGCGCCGAGCGTGCCGAAAACGAGCAGGCCGACCGCCGCACCCGCCACGAAGGCGGCCAGCACGAACTGCGCCTGCGTCAGCGTGCCGCCGAGCGCTTCCGGCATTCCGGGCACGGCGGGCAGGACGAGGTCCGTTCCCGCGATGCCGATGACCGTGCCGGCGACGATGAGCAGGAAGGCCAGACGCCGATCGTTTCCCGTTGGGGCAAGATGTTCCATGTCGGCGTTTACCTGTGATTGATTCCGTATGGCGATGAAAGGCTCTATGCTTGCCGCCACCGTCAATGCATCAGCCAGTTTCCGAGAATGCCCCAGACCACGCTGACCATCACGACCGCAGGCCCCGGACTTTACGAGTTCACGGATCGTGTTGCGCGTTTCGTTAACGGAGCGGGGGCGGAGGAAGGCCTGCTCACCGTCTTCGTGCGCCATACGTCGTGTTCACTGGTGATCCAGGAGAATGCCGATCCCGATGTGCGGCGCGACCTCGACGCCTTCTTTCGAAGGCTCGTGCCCCCGTCGAACGATCCATCGATGCGCTGGATCGTGCACAGGACGGAGGGGCCGGACGACATGCCGGCGCATATCAAGGCTGCGTTGACCGCCGTTTCGCTGTCGATCCCGGTGACGGATGGCCGCCTCGCTCTCGGAACATGGCAGGGCGTCTACCTGTTCGAACATCGCGACGCCCCGCACCGCCGTGAGATCGTGCTGCATCTGTCGGGGTGAAGCGGCTGTTTCCCACGGCGGCGGTGATTGATTATACAGGGATACGAGACTGCGGGTGCAGGCACATGATCAAGACGAGGTAGCGTGATGTCATTCTGGAAGAAGCTGTTTGGAGGCGCGGGCGCGGAGAGCGGGACGCAGGAACCTGCCGGTGAACCTGTCGAGCACAAGGGGTTCTCGATCCGCGCGACGCCGTTCACCGAAGGCGGGCAGTACCAGACCTGCGGCGTCATCTCCAAGGAGATCGGCGGCGACGTGAAGGAGCACACATTCATCCGCGCCGACCGGTTCGCCTCGAAAGACGATGCGGTCGACGTGACACTGCGCAAGGCGCGGCAGATCATCGACGAGCAAGGGGAGAGGATCTTTGGCTAGGTTTTTCCGCGTTGCGGCCGCGCTGGCGGTTGGGTCGCTGGTTTCCGCATGCCAGTTCTACGGTGGAGGGACGGTGGCGCGGCTCGACGGCGCGACGCTGAACACGTCATCGACCGGCGCGAGCGTTGGGACAAGCGGCGTCTCCACGCAATCGACACGAACCGTGACGCATCTGCCGGTACGGTACTGACAGCGCGATCGCGCTGAGATTGCCCGGCTGGGCGAGGAGGAGGACGACCATGTCGCTCAAGGGCAAGACGCTGTTCATTTCGGGCGGATCGCGGGGGATCGGGCTCGCGATCGCGCTGAGGGCGGCGCGCGACGGTGCGAATGTGACGATCGCGGCGAAGACGTCCGAGCCACACCCCAAGCTGCCGGGGACGATCCATACGGCGGCGGCGGAAATCGAGGCCGCAGGCGGCAAGGCGCTGGCGGTTCTGTGCGACATCCGTAGCGAGGAGCAGGTCGCGGATGCAGTGGCCAAGACGGTCGCGCGCTTCGGCGGGATCGACATCTGCATCAACAATGCGAGCGCGATCAACCTGACCGGCACGCTGCAGACCGACATGAAGCGCTACGATCTGATGCACCAGATCAACACGCGCGGGACGTTTCTCGTTTCGAAAACATGCATACCCCACCTGAAGTTGGCGAAAAATCCTCACATTCTGAATCTGGCGCCGCCGCTCGACATGAGCCCCAAATGGTTCAAGAACCACGTCGCCTACACGATGGCCAAGTTCGGCATGTCGATGTGCACGCTGGGCATGAGCGCGGAGTTCGCGGATGACGGGATTGCCGTCAACTCGCTCTGGCCGCTGACGGCGATCGACACGGCTGCCGTGCGCAATCTGCTGGGCGGCGACACGATGGCCAAGATGAGCCGCGCGCCGGAGATCATGGCGGATGCCGCGCATGCGATCCTCAACCGGCCGTCGCGCGAGACCACCGGCAACTTCTTCATCGACGAACAGGTGTTGCGCGACGAAGGCGTGACGGATTTTTCCGTCTATGCGGATGGCGCGACGGGACCGCTGGCGGGCGATTTCTTCGTGCCGGATGCGGTCTTCGAGAGCGTGCCGACCAAAGTCGCCCGGCCGTTCGGCTGAAGCGATTTCAGACACTGGGACAAAAAAAGCCCGGCCGTGGGGCGGCCGGACTCTCTCGCCAAGTTCCCGATATCGGGAACGGGGCAGGGAACTACTGGTTGCTCGCCATCGGCGCGACCAGAGGCGTGATGCGGCGCATCGCGACGCGTCGGTTTTCACGCTCCGGCTCTTCCGTGTTGATCTTGAGGTATTCCTCGCCATAGCCCTGCGTAACCAGATTCTCCGGCGGAATGCCGAACACGTTGGTCAGGGCGGTCGCGACCGCTTCGGCACGCTGGTCCGACAGGGCCAAATTGGCCACGTTGGACCCGACCGCATCGGTATGGCCCTCGATGAGGAACGTTTCCGCCGGGTTTTTCTCCAGCAGGCGCTCCATCGCGGTGGCCACGCCCTCAAGACGTGAGACCTCGCTTTCGGCGATCGTTGCCGCACCAAACTCGAAGGTGATCGTATCGAGATCGATGCGACGGACGCTGTCGCGGACACGGGCCGAGTACTTCACCTCGTCGACCGTGTAGAGGCGACGGACACGCTCCACAGGCGGCTGTTCGAAGAAGTCGTAATACACATCCGGGTCGTCCACTGTTTCGGCATCGAGGATGTACTCGTTGACCGGAATGGTCAGGCGCAGCGGCGGAAGGTCGAGCGCGGGATCGCGCCATTCGCGCGGTCCGTCGCGATCGTCGTCACGGTCGCCTGCATAGACCAGCACGTATTCGCGACCATCCGGCGTGATACGCGAACGACGGATGATGTCGCCGTACCGGTCGCGGATGGTGACGACCTGGACGCCGTTCTCACGGACGATCGTCTCACGCGTCCTGCCGCGTGGCAGTTCGTCGTAGTAGACCTCGCTCGCATCGCGTTCGACACGACCATGATCGTTGCTTTCAACGATCGTCTGGTTGTTGAACTGGATGACGACGCGATCGCCGATCTCGCGCAGCACGTCGGTGCCTTCGCGCCGCTCGCGGCGCCCTTCACGACGCTCGATACGGCGGCCTTCCTCCTGCATCACCGGGATGATTTCGGTCGGCTGGGCAGATTCGCGCGCTTCCACATCGGTGGTGGGCGGCGGACCGGCATCGACCGGTGCTTCCGCGGCACCTGGCTGGGCCTGGCCTTCCTCGCCCTTCTGGCTGTCGAGGATCGGGGTGCCGTCTTCGCTCTCCAGAGGTGCAGTCTCGGCGGGAGCTGCCTGATCCGGTACAGCCGGCGGCTGTTCACCTTCGGCCGCAGGCGGCTGTCCGGGCACGGGTGCCACCTCGCCGGATGCGGGCGGGGTCGCCGGTGCATCGGCCGGCGGCTGGGGAGCCTCACCAGCGGGCGCGTCTTGCGTTGCCGGTGCCTGTTCGGCAGGCGCTTCCTGCGGTGCGGGGGCTTCCTCGGCTGCAGGGGCTTCCTGCGGAGCGGGAGCTTCTTCAGCGGCAGGAGCTTCCTGTGTCGCTGGTGCTTCTTCGGCTGGAGCCTCTTCGGCGGCCGGGGCTTCCTCGGGGGCAGGAGCCTCCTCTACGGGAGGTGCTTCTTCCGCAGCGGGAGCTTCCTCGGCTGCCGGGGCTTCTTGCGGAGCAGGAGCTGGTTCTTCAGCCTGTGGCTCGGGCGTGGGAGCCTCTTCAGCGGCAGGGGCTTCCTCGGGCGGTGCCTCCTGCTGGGCAGGCGCTTCCTCTACCGGTGGCTCTTCAACGGCTGGAGCCTCCTCGGCAGGAGGCGCTTCCTGCGGCGCAGGGGCCTCTTCGGCGGCAGGCGCTTCCTCGGCGGGTGCTTCTTCAGCCCCTCCGCCTTTTTCCTGCTGGCGCTGACGCTTCAATTCCTCTTCCGTCGGCTGCTCGCTCTGAGCGAGAAGAACGGGTCCAGTGTTCAAGGTCGCATCGGGTGCGGCAGCGAAATCGCCAACGCCGATGCCATTCACGCGGACGCCTGACTGCGGAGCAGCCGTTGCGTTGCCCGCCGCCATCACCAGCGCGAGCGCTGTACCCGCAATAATGCGTGCACGGTTCTTCATAGGTATCGTCTCCTGTCCGGGTCGTCCCAACAGCACGGCAACACCAATCCCGGCAGTTGGTTCCACTTTCATATCGTGATGGGCGAAATGCGGGCTTTCCTGCGGCAAAACCGTGTCGGGCACATGCCGGCTTGACCAGCGCCGCCGGAGCGCTCAAACCGGCATCCATGACGCTGCCCTACTGGAAACAAAAGACCCTCGAGACGATGTCGCCCACCGAGTGGGAGGCGCTGTGCGACGGCTGCGGAAAGTGCTGCCTGTCCAAGCTCGAGGATGAGGATACCGGCGATATCCACTTCACCAGCGTGGGATGCAGGCTGTTCGACGCGGGCGCTTGCCGCTGCCGCGACTACGAGAACCGCCAGGCCGAAGTGGCGGACTGCGTCCAGCTCACACCGCAGAACGTCCGCACGATAAGCTGGCTGCCGAGCACCTGCGCGTACAGGCTCGTCGCGGAAGGCCGCGACCTCTACTGGTGGCACCATCTGGTGTCAGGCAGCCGCGACACCGTCCACGCGGCGGGCGTTTCGATGCGTGGCCGGGTGACGGCGGCCGAAGATGAGTTGGACGATGTCGAGGATTATTTCGACCACATGCTCGACGGCGAACCGTAGGCTGTGGCGTACTGACATGACGATCTCCAGGATGAGGATGGCCAGACCCCATGAGTGAAGCCGAAACCGTCGCGTTGATCGAACGCTATATCGCCGCCTTCAACGCGAGCGACAGCGAGGGCATGCTCGCCTGCCTGTCCGACGATGTCGCCCACGACATCAACCAGGGCGGGCGGGAGATCGGCAAGGATGCGTTCCGCTGGTTCCTCGGCATGATGGACCGCCATTACAAGGAAGAACTGTCGGACGTGGTGGTGATGGCGGGGCAGGGCGGAAGCCGGGGCGCTGCCGAATTCACCGTGCGCGGCACGTATCTCTCGACGGCGGAGGGGCTTCCCGAGGCGAACGGCCAGACCTATTCGCTTGCCGCCGGCATCTTCTTCGAAGTCGATGACGGGCTGATCTCGCGGGTGACGACCTACTACAACCTCACCGACTGGATCGCACAGGTCTCGAAGGGCTGATCGTTCCGGCTGCGGTATCTCGGCTGAACCACGAAGCTGAACTGTAAATGAACGGGCAGTTCGCTACGCGTTCAGGTTGGGTCTGGCATCTTCGCGACATCGAAACGCGACAGAAACCGGAGAGACCGCCATGTTCGCCAAATTCAAGACCGCCGCCCTTTCGGCCCTCATCGCAGTCGGTACGCTCGCCGCCATTCCCGCGCAGGCGCAGAGCAACAGCGTCTATCTCGGCTTCGGCTCCGGCCATGCAGGCCCGAGCATCGGCTTCCACTTCAACGATCGCGGCGTTCATACCGTTCGCGACAGGCACCGCCCGTCGTACCGCGCGGGACGCTGCGGGGCGCGCCAGGCCGTCAGCAAGGCATCGCGCATGGGTCTTCGCCATGCCCGTATCATCCATGAAAATCGCCGCGTGGTGCGGGTCGAGGGCCGCACGCATGGGCGCCAATTCGCCCGCGTCACCTTCGCCAATGAGCGGGGTTGCCCGGTCATCCGCTGACGCGCCCAAGACTGTACTGAAACGAAAAACGCCGGCGGGATTTCCGCCGGCGTTCTTCGTTCATGCGCAGCGACTTTGCGCCTACTGCTTGAGCTCGAAGGTCACGTTGACCTGTACGCGGTAGGTGTTCTCGCCCGCTTCCACCGGCACGGCGTCGGCCTGCGCTTCCATGCGGAACGCCTTGGTGGCCATCGGCATCGGCGGCGGGGTCATGGCCTGTTCCGACAGTTCGATGATCGAACCGAGCTCCACGCCGGCAGCTTCCGCCAGCGTGCGGGCGCGCGACGTGGCGTCCTGGACCGCGCGCTTGCGGGCTTCGGTCATCGCCGCGCTCGGGTCGTCGTTGACGAAGGAAATGCTGCCGCCCTGGTTGACGCCCAGCGTGACCGACTCGTCGATGACCTCACCGACCTTGGAAATGTCGCGCACGCGGATCGTCAGCGTGTTCGAGACTTCGTAGCCGACGATGCGCGGCTTCTGCTCGCCCTCGCCATTTTGCGGATAGACGTAGCGTGGGTTGATCTGGAGGCCGGCGGTCTGCAGATCCCGCGCCTCGATGCCGGCTTCCTTCATCGCGGCGATCACCGCGGTCATCGCCTCGTTGGCCTGGTCGAGCGCGGCGCGGGCGGTCTCCGCGTCACGCATCACGGCAAGCGTCACGATCGCCATGTCGGGCGCGATGGCGGTCTCGCCTTCGCCGACCACGACGACGCGCGGGGGCTGCTTCTGGTCCTGCGCGAATGCAGGCACTGCAGCGGTGTAGGTCAAAGCGAGCGCGGCAGCGATGAGCAGCGGCACGTGGCGTCGTTTCATGTCAATCTCCGGTAGAAAAGGTCCCTCATCCGAATCGAGATAGGCGGGGATTATGGGTGGATTGCGGCGACAGGCTTGTGCGCAAAACAAAAAGCCACTAGGTCAGCCTGAGTGGGGCCTGTAGCTCAATGGTTAGAGCCGGCGGCTCATAACCGCTTGGTTGGGGGTTCGAGTCCTCCCGGGCCCACCATTTTTCCATAAATATTTGATTTTATAGGAAATTTTCAGAGCCTGATCGAGGCGGCGCAGTCTGATTGCGCAGCGGTGCCCACAGGCCCTTTTCAAGACCTGCCGTACACATCCGTTTTCGTTGATCTCCCCCGACACCGTCCGAAGGCCCTCCGCGGCCCGAATCGGACCGCAGAGAACCTCGTACCGCCCTGCGGGCATCAGAGGATAAAATCGGTTCCCGTCATGAAATTGGTTCCGCTGACGGCGATCTGGAAGTCGGCGACCTTATCTCCGTTCACATCCGCATCGATAATGCAGGTGCTGCCGTAGGCCGCGTAGCGCAACTGGCCCGCGACGCCCGAAAAGCCACCCGTGCCGATGAAGGAAAATGCCTGGTTGCCGGCCGCGCCTGCGTTGGCGTCCAGCGCGGCGAGGTTAATCTTGTCCTGGCCGTGCACGAACGCATTGATCGAATCGCGGTTCGTCGCGCCGACGCCGCTGTCCGACAGCGCGAGGTAGAGGAAGGTGTCGTTGTTCGCGCCGCCATTCATCGTATCGCCGCCCGCGCCACCGACGAGCGTATCGTTACCGTTGCCGCCGTTCAGCGTGTCGCGGCCCGCACCGGTAATGATGTAGTCCTGACCGTCGCCGCCATTCATGACATTGGCGAGGGAGTTGCCCACAAGTGTGTTGTTCAGCGCGTTGCCGGTTCCGTTGGCCGCGGAACCCAGCAGTTCCAGGCGTTCGACGTTCGCGCCGAGGGTCCAGTTGATGTAGCTGCGAACGGTATCGGTGCCCTCGTTCAAGAGTTCGATCGTCTGGTCGCCGGCCGCGGCGACGACATAGATGTCACTGCCGGTGCCGCCGGTCATCGAGTCCGCGCCGGCGCCGCCGTCGAGCAGGTCGTCGCCATCCATCCCGAAGAGAGCGTCGTTGCCGCCATTGCCGAAGATGCTGTTGTTGAGGGCGTTGCCGCGAAGGGTCTCCAGATTGCCTCCGAAGTCGTTTGCGCCCCTGATGTTTTCGAAACCGATGATCGATTCGCTGCCGCCGGAATAGCTCCAGTTCTGAGCGGTGAGGTCGATCGTGACGGCCGTGCCCCAGGAGAATGCGCTTGCGTCGAAGGTGTCGATGCCGCCGCCGCCGTCATAGCTGTCGCCGCCGGCAAACGAGTCGCCCATGATCAGGGTGTCGTTGCCGTTGCCCAACTGGACAAGATCCACGCCATCGCCATCGTTGACGACTTCGTTGCCACTGCCGGCAACGATCGTATCGTTGCCCGATCCGCCATCGAAGCTGAACGCCGTGACGTCGCTGAACTGAACCGTCGCGCCGTTCAGGCGGTAGAAGCCGGTCGTGGCTCCGGTCCATACGAGTGAGAAGCTGTCTGCGCCGCCGGTTCCCGAAACCGCCGCGGCAGTTCCCGCGATCGTGATCGTGATGCCCCAGGAGGTGATGCTGCCATCGTCTCCCGCCAGATCGTCGGCGACGTAGAGGGTCCAGTTGCCCGATGCGGACGATCCGCCGAACGCGGACGCGAACGTTCCCCCTCCGACTGGCCCGGGTGAGACGATGCCACCCGTCGCAGAGCCGAATGAGGCATCGGTTTCCGGAGCGCTGGCGTTGAAGTTCGTGGGCTTGTAGGCGCCGGAGCCGATGGCTGTGCCGTCAGGCATGCGCTCGGCGACGGCATCGGTGATCGTCAGGACGTCACCCACGAAATCCGTACTGCCCCCGACATCCGACATGAACATGAGATTGTTCGTGCCGTTCGGCCCGACCAGCAGCATGTCCAGATCGTCGCCAAAGGTGTGGCTCAGTCCGTTCAGCGATACGCTGACATCCGTGACCGTTCCGGTGACGCTCGAGGTTATCGTCTGGGACACGGCAGGCCCTGTCGTGATCGCCATGCCGCTCGTGTTCAGAAAGCTAAACTTTGCCATAGGAATCTCTCCAGGTTCCGGATTGCGGAAGGTCATGACCGAAAGCGCGAAGGCCATCGTTGATCACGTCCCGCTTCGATCCGGCTTCGCTCTCGACGATCGCATCACGCCACGCTTCGGGTGATGGTCTACGAGGGGGCAGGAACCTGCGACATGTGAAATGGTAGGCCTGCACCAAACGTTAGAAGAGGATCGCGGCTTGCGCGTCATTCAAATGAATGATGCGAGCGGGAAACCCGGGGCCTCTCGGCAGCGTCCGGCTATGGCTACTGTGTGGGCTGTCTCAAGCGCAGCCCGTCGACGAAGACATCGACGAGCCGGATGACGGTGTCCTGCCAGCCGGGCTGGTCGCGGGTGTAGCACATGCCGATCAGGGCACGCATGACGTCCTCGGGCGCGATGTCGTCGCGGATTTCTCCCTCCGTGATCGCGGCTGCCATCAGAGTGCCGACCGAATTCGCAAGGCGAGCCGATGAATCGGCATAGAGCTGTGTCGAACTGTTGGCCGCCGGCGCGAGTGCCGCGAGCATGCCCTTCTTGGTGGCCACCATTCCGATGTTCGCGTGGAGCCAGCGGCGCAGCGCTTCAAGCGGTGGGGCTTCCGCCGCGAGCGTCGTGCCGAGCTCGACGAGCTGGTCGATCTCGCGACGGTAGACGGCTTGGAACAGCGCTTCGCGGGTCGGGAAGTGGCGATAGAGCGTACCGATGCCGACGCCTGCAGACCTGGCCACGGCTTCGAGGCTCGCGTCGGGGCCGCCGGCTGAGAAGACATCCCGCGCGGCGACGAGCAGAAGCTCGCGGTTTCGCAGGGAGTCCGCGCGGGGTTTACGGCTTGTCTTTTCGCGCTCCAGTCCCATCTGATCTGTAATCCCCAATTTTCGCTTGCAAAACGGAGGCATCCTCCGTATAACATGTTTCGTGAGCGCGGTGCTGCATTTTCTTGTGCCCGCCTTACGAGAGACCCTCAAGCGGCCGTCGCACCGTCGACCCCCGCTACGCCCACATACACCCAGATATCACCGAACGGAGCAAACATGACTCTGTCAATCAGCCTAACTGTCAATGGCGTCGCGAGAGACGTCACGCTCGAGGATCCGCGTGTCACGCTGCTCGACCTGCTGCGCGAGCGCCTCGATCTCACCGGAACGAAGAAGGGCTGCGATCGCGGCCAGTGCGGCGCCTGCACGGTGCTGGTGGATGGCCGGCGGGTCAATTCCTGCCTCGCACTGGCGGTGAGCCATGACGGCGCCGAGGTCCTGACAATCGAAGGTCTGGCGGAGAACGGTCAGCTCGATCCGGTCCAGGCAGCCTTCATTGCCCATGACGGGTTTCAATGCGGGTTCTGCACGCCCGGCCAGATCATGAGCGCATACGCGCTGATCCGCGAGGGTGAAGCCGGCGACGATCCCGAGCGCATCCGGGAAGGCATGAGCGGCAATCTGTGCCGATGCGGCGCGCATGCCGGCATCATAGAGGCCGTGCTCGACGCGCAGAAGCGCATCGAAGACCGCGCGGGCGATGAAAGGAAGGTCGCATGAACCTGTTCGATTATGTTCGTCCCGCTTCGATCGCCGAAGCGGTCGCTGCCGCGTCCGAACCCGGCGCTGCCTATCTGGCGGCCGGAACCAATCTGCTCGACCTGATGAAGGGCGGGGCGATGCGCCCGAGCCGCCTCGTCGATATCACGCGATTGCCCGGCCTGGCCAAGGTCGAGACGCTGCCGGATGGCGGCGTGAGCATCGGTGCGATGGTGCGCAATGCCGATCTCGCCCGCGACGTGGACTTCGCGACGGCTTATCCCGCCGTCGCAGAAGCGCTGCTGTCGGGTGCCTCGCCGCAATTGCGCAATGCCGCGACGGTGGGCGGAAACCTGATGCAGCGCACGCGCTGCGCCTATTTCTACGACGCGGCGAGCGCGTGCAACCGGCGTGATCCGGGCGCAGGCTGCGATGCGCTGGGCGGCGAGAACCGGAGCCACGCCGTGCTCGGCTGGTCGGATGCCTGCATCGCAACGCACCCGTCCGATTTCTGCGTTCCGCTCGTTGCGCTGGACGCGGTGGTCGAGATCGAAGGCGTGAACGGGTCGCGCGAAATGCCTCTGGAAGAGTTCCTTCTCTTACCCGGTACGACGCCCGAACGCGAACATGCGCTGGAGACGGGCGAGATGATCATTGCCCTGCGCCTGCCGCGTGATGCTGCGACATTCCGGTCCCATGCGCGATACCTGAAGCTTCGGGAGCGCACGTCGTTCGCCTTCGCCCTCGTTTCGGCGGCGGCCGCTTTGCGGATCGAAGACGGAACGATCGTGGCGGCCCGGCTTTCGCTGGGTGGCGTGGCGGCGAGGCCGTGGCGTGCCCGTGCCGCCGAGGCCGCTCTGGAGGGATCGGCGCCGACCACCGAGGCCTTCGCCCGCGCCGCCGATCTGGCGCTGGCCGACGCACGCCCGTCCGGCGACAACGCCTTCAAGATCGAACTCGCAAAGCGGGTCGTGACGCGCGCCTTCCTGCTGGCGTCGACCGGGACACCGGACCGCATGCCCGCGCTGCCCGCATCCGCCTTCAGCTCTGACACCGGAGTTACCCACCATGCCTGACACCAACTCTTCACCCACGCCACATGTTCGCCTGGGCTCTTCCAGCGGCCAGCCGCTGACGCGGCGCGACGGCATCCTGAAGGTTACCGGTGCTGCGACCTTTTCTGCCGACAACCATCCCGAGGGTATGCTGCATGCCGTCGTGGCGGTCAGCACGATCGCGCGCGGCAGGGTTGCCTCGCTCGACGTTGCCGCCGCCAGGGCGCATCCCGGTGTCGTCGAGGTGATCACGCCTGCGAACCGGCCGCCGCTGGCGCTTGATCCCGACGAGAAGCACGGCATGTTCAGCTTCCGCATAGAGGCGCTGCAGAACGACCGGGTCCGCTATGCCAAGCAGCCGATCGCGCTGGTCGTGGCCGAAACGCTCGAAGCTGCGACCGAGGGCGCGCGTCTGCTCGCACCGACCTATGAGGCGGAACCGGCGCGCATCGGGCTCGATGGCGGCGTTGCCTATGAGCCGGCGACGGTCGGGGTCGGCGCCAATCCCGACTTCGACACAGGCGATATCGCGGCCGGGATCGCTGCCGCCACGCACCTGATCGACACGGATTACGAGACGCCGGCGCAGTACCACAATGCGATGGAGCCGCATGCGATGGTGGCCGAATGGGACGGCGACCGGCTGAGCATCGACACGCCGAACCAGGCCATCGTCATGGCGCGGGCGGGATTTGCAGGCTTCTTCGGCATCCCGCCCGAGAACGTGCATCTGCGCAGCCCCTTCCTTGGCGGCGGTTTCGGCTCGAAGGCGATCATCGCCGGGCCGCAGATCCTGTGCATCCTGGCGGCGAAGATGGTCGGGCGGCCGGTCAAGCTCGTGCTGCCGCGCGACCAGATGTTCGGACCCGTCGGGCATCGCGGTGCGACGAGGCAGCATCTGCGTCTCGGTCTCGACGGCGAAGGCCATTTGACCGCGCTGGAGCACCATTCGGACGCGACGACCAGCAGCTTCGACGAGTTCATCGAACCGGCGGCCAACGCCTCGCACAACCTCTATGCCAGCCCCGCGATCTCGACGCGGCATGGCGGCGTGCGGGTCGATACGGGAACGCCCGGACCGATGCGCGCGCCAGGAGAGGCGACTGGCTCGGCGGCACTGGAATGCGCGCTGGACGAAGCGGCACTCGCCTGCGGCCTCGATCCGCTGGAACTGCGCCTGCGCAACTACGCGGAGACGGACCCCGCAACAGGCAAGCCGTTTTCCGCCAAGGCCCTGCGGGAGTGCTACGAACAGGGCGCGGCGCGCTTCGGCTGGGAGGGCCGTCCGCTGGCCGCCCGCCAGATGCGCGATGATGCCGGCAATCTCGTCGGGTGGGGCATGGGCAGCGCGCTGTTCCCCGCGCCGATGTTCCAGGCGCAGGCCCGGGCGACGCTCCGCAGCGACGGCACGGCACTGGTCGAGACCGCCGGCGCCGACATGGGGCAGGGGGCGTGGACAGCACTCGCCCAGATCGCCGCAGACGGGCTGGGGCTCGACATCGACAAGGTCGAGTTCCGCTCGGGCACGTCCGATCTACCGGATGGCGGTGTCGCCGGCGGCTCGGGGCACACGGCCACTGCCGGCAACGCGCTCCACAATGCTGGAACCGACGCCATCGCCAAGCTGGCCGAGATCGCGACGAACGACCCGGAGTCTCCGTTGTTCGGCGCAGGCAATGCCGGCGTGGAGGCGCGCGATGGTCGGCTCTATCATCGTGGCGATGGCGGCCGCAGCGAGAGCTATGCCGACATTCTTGCGCGCGCCGGCGTTGCGACGCTGGAGGGCACCGGAAAGGGCGGCCGCGATCCGGCCAATGCGGAGGCGCGGGCCATGTTCTCGCATGGCGCGGTCTTTGCGGAAGTGAAGGTCGATCCCGACCTCGGGCAGGTGCGCGTGAGCAGGCTGGTCGGTGCGTTCGCGGCCGGACGGATCATCAATCCGCGGCTGGCGCGCAGCCAGCTCTATGGCGGCATGATCTGGGGCCTTTCGTTTGCGCTGCACGAGGAGGCGATCCACGACCGCCGCACGGGCCGGCCGATGAATGCCGACTTTGCCGGCTATCACATCCCCGTCCATGCCGACATTCCGCACATGGATGCGTTGCTGATCGACGAAGACGATCCTTACGTGAACGGGCTCGGCATCAAGGGTGTGGGCGAAATCAGCATCACCGGAACGGTGGGCGCGATCGCGAATGCGATCTGGCACGCGACCGGGGTGCGGGTGCGCCGCTTTCCGATCCGGATCGAGGATCTCGTGCAGTAGGCCTTCCCTTGGCTGAAGAAAAAGACCGGCGGCGCGAGTGATCGCGCTGCCGGTCTTGCATCGATCTCACGACTGGAGGCGCTACTCCGCCACCACGGTGAAGTGGACCTCGCCCTCGTAATTGTCGTCCCAATCCCCCGACCAGTCCCGCAAGCCGAAGACGGCCTCGACATTGACGCGTTGCGGCGCGAGCGGGTCGATCGTCGCTTCGAGGCGCACTTCGAGATTGCCAAGATGGTGGTCGTCCCGGGGTGAGAAGCCGACGTCGAAGCCGCGCAGCATGGCTGCCGCCTGCGTCACCGGCGCAGAGAAGATCACCTCGCCGGTGTCGCTGCGCGGGCCGGAATTGCGGTGTCGGTTGAACGAAATCGTACCGTTGCGAACTTCCATGACTTAGTCCTCCGACTGTTTCGTCTCGCGACGCGTCTTCCGATCCCCGACAGGAATGTGGAAGCGGCCGTCTGCGGTGCGCTCCACCAGGAAGGTGTTCGCCCCGCCGCCGGACCCATCATCCATCGCCCTGACCGTCAATTGGTGCTGCCCGACACGCAGGCTTTCGAGATCGAAACTGCGGCCGCGGCCCAGTTCGGCGCCCCTCGCGTCATACCAGCGCAGCTTCGAGCCGGATATGGCGGCGCCGGCCCGGTTGGTGATCGAGGCCTTGACGATCCGGGGAGCGTCGCGAACGCCTGCGGTCAATGCGCCGATGTCGATCAGGTCGATCTCCAGTCCGGTCTGTGGGCGCGTGCCTGGTTGCAGGATTTCACCTTCCCAACCGCCTTCGCCCGTGGCGATGCCCGCGCTTGCGAGCACGCGGATCGTTGACGAACGCTCGCCGGAAAAGATGCGCTTGGGCACCGTGAGTTCGGTCTTCTGCGTGCGGGGCGCTAGGCCACGCCAGGTTCCGAAACGATCGCGCCACTGGACCAGATACCAGACGGCATCCGAGCCACGGCCCTTGGTCTCGTCGACGTCCCAACTGACGACGATGTTCTTGCGCTCGCGGTCGTCGGCGCCAGCGACCTCGATGCTCACTTTTGGCGGCGAGGATATCGGCCATCGTGCGACTTCCTTCTCGCATTCATAGAGGACGAGAACGGCGGCGCGATCATCGAAGGCCACGGCCTGCCTGATCTTGAGCGGCCAAGTGCTGCCGTGGCAACCGCAGCCGCATCCCGCTTCGTCGGTGTACAGGCACGCGCTGCGCAGGATGGTTCCCTTCTCATCATGGAGTTCGAGCAGGAATTCGGTCTTTTCGGTTCCTCGCCAGCGTGGCCGTGCCGGAAAGTGAAAGCACGGATGCAACGTCACGCTGCGGTCACGCTGGATGTCCATGCGCAGGAAGAGCTGCGGCTGCTTGATCGGTATCCACGAACCCCGATCGTCCTTGATGCGCGACGCACGCAAGGCGCTGGCTCCCAGTTCCGACGCCGACACCGATGCGATGTCCGCGCCGGCGATGGCGAAGGATTCCGGGATACGGCTCATCAGTGCCTTGTAGGTGTAGGGGCTTATCCATCGGTCGCCCGAATAGCCCATCATGTCGTGCGCCATCGCCGGGTCCTTGATCCGGCCCGTAGCGGCGCGCGTGTCGAAGCCGAATTCGCCGATGCTGTCGGAATCGAACCCGCTGTAATCGGGATAATCGTCGTCGGTGTTCTTGGGTTCGGCGCAGCGCGTGACGTTGTCGCACGGCGCGTGCTTGCGGCCGAGTGCGTGCCCAACCTCGTGCGCGGCGGTTCCCTGCGCGCCGATCTGGCCGACGGCCACGCCACCTCCGCCGCAGCCGCCGACCGAGCCCGTGTCGAGCCCGCTGTTGTAGAGGCCGTAGACGATGTCGTCGGAATCGCCTGCAAGATCGCTGACGGCATCCTTCAGATCGCCGATCTTGTCGCATCCGTCATTGATGTCGGACTTCACCGCCTTGTCATAGGTCATGGTGACGAAGTTCGGGATGGCGACCGACGGGATCGGATAGAGGGCTTCCGTCATGCCGAAGAGGCTGACGAAATCCGCCATCGTCGGTGCGGAGAGGAAGTTGGCATCGGCGACGTCGGGCCCGGTGTATTCGATGCCCACCGCGAAAATCGGCAGTGCGGGCTGCGCCTCGAAGGTGAGCGTGCGCGAGAAGTCCGTCGAAAACTGCGTGTCGTCGAAAGCGTTGAACACGCGTGCGGTCATGGTGACCGTGCCGACGCACAGGTTTTCCGGAATCAGGAAGTTGAGCGTGTGCTCGCGCTGGCTGCGCTGGATGCTGATGTCGCGGCGCGGGGCGATCCGTTCGAGCGGAGGAAGGGCCATCGTCCCCGCGCTGGACACGACCTGCAGTTCGCCCGAAAGCGTGCCGATGGGCGCCAGACCGCTCGACGCGTCGTAATCGACATAAAGCCGAATCGCGGTCGGCTTGGATGCGACCAGCCGGATCGAGTTGTCGGGGAACACGTTGGCCGTGTGGAGATGCTTCGAACTGCGGAAGTGCTGGATCACCTGGGTGATCTCGGCATCGGCGACGATGAGATCGCCCCTGGCATTGCCGGGAGCGGGCGGAGCGACAGGCGCCAACTGCGCGAAGACGGCAAAGTCGATGACCCCGCTATAGGGATCGTCCCATTCGCCCGACCAGTCGCGCAGGCCGAACGAGCCTGAGACATCCACCTTGGTGTTGTCGCCGCCGTTCACGCCGGCGTTCAATTCGACGATGAGGCGGCCGAGGTGGTGGTCGGAGCGATTTTCGAACGCTGCCGAATAGCCCATGATGCCGACAGCCGCGCCGACGACGCGTCGCGGGAACGAAAGCTGTGTGGATGCCGATTGCGGTCCCTTGCCGTCGGTTTCGGGAAAATTGAACGAGCTTTGCCGAATGTCCATCTGCGTCTCCCGATAACAGGAGCCGTCCCGCTGGCGGATTTTATCACGCCCGGACAGGGGTTAGATACTACTGCATTAGTGGTAGCTGCATCAAGAAATCTGCGGGTGAAGCCGGCGCGCGCGCGCGTGGTTGCGAACAAAGCATAAACGATGCTTCATGGCCGGATGATCCTCGCCATCCGTGATTCGATCGCTCCCGCCGAGCCAAAAGACTATCTCGCCCGTCTCAATCCCGAGCAGCGGGCGGCTGTCGAGCATGGCGGGGGCGGGGTCGCGGGGCCGCTCCTGATCATCGCGGGTGCTGGCTCGGGCAAGACGAACACGCTGGCGCACCGGGTGGCGCATCTGATCGTCAAGGGCGCCGACCCGCGCCGCATCCTGCTCATGACGTTCTCGCGCCGCGCGGCGTCCGAGATGACGCGGCGGGTCGAGCGCATCGCGGCGGAGGTGATGGGCGACAAGGCGGCAATCCTGACCGAGGGGCTGAAATGGGCCGGCACGTTCCACTCGGTCGGGGCGCGGCTCCTGCGCGACTATGCGCTGGAGATCGGGCTCGATGCGGCGTTCACGATCCACGACCGGGAGGATTCGGCCGACCTGATGAACCTCGTGCGTCACGAACTCGGCCTGTCCAAGACGGAGAGCCGGTTTCCCGCGAAAGGCACCTGCCTCGCGATCTATTCGCGTGCGGTGAACGCGCAGTCCGAGTTGGAGCCGGTGCTGGCCAAGAGCTTTCCCTGGTGCATCGGCTGGGCGGATGAGCTGAAGCAGCTTTTCGCGGCTTATGTCGAAGCGAAGCAGGCCCAGAACGTCCTCGACTATGACGACCTGCTTTTGTGGTGGGCGCAGATGTGCGGCGAGCCGGCCATCGCCGAGCATCTGGGCGCGCGCTTCGACCATATCCTCGTGGACGAATACCAGGACACGAACCGGCTGCAGGCGTCGATCCTCACCGCGTTGAAGCCGGACGGAAGCGGGCTGACCGTGGTCGGCGACGACGCGCAGTCGATCTACTCGTTCCGTGCCGCGGAGGTGCGCAACATCCTCGATTTCCCGACGCTGTTTCCCAAGGCTGCCGATGTCGTGACGCTCGATCGCAACTACCGATCGACGCAGACGGTTCTGGCGGCTGCCAATGCCGTGATCGGCGAGGCGTCGGAGCGCTTCACCAAGAACCTATGGACCGAGCGGCGCTCGTCCGAGAAGCCGCAACTGGTGACGGTGCGCGACGAAGCCGAACAGGCGAACTACGTCTGCGAGAAGGTGCTGGAGGAACGCGAGGAGGGGACGGCGCTCAAGGCGCAGGCGGTGCTTTTCCGCGCGTCGCATCATTCCGGGCCGCTGGAGATCGAACTGACGCGGCGCAACATTCCCTTCGTGAAGTTCGGCGGGCTGAAATTCCTCGATGCGGCACACGTCAAGGATATGCTCTCCGTGCTGCGCTTTGCCGAGAATCCGCGCGATCGGGTCGCAGGCTTCCGGGTTCTGCAACTGATGCAAGGCATCGGGCCGTCGTCGGCGGCAGCGGCCATGGAAGCCATGGAGCGCGCGCTCGACGCGGCCATGGGCCTGCGGTTCTTTCGCGCGCCGGCGCGTGCCGAGGCGGAGTGGCCGGCTTTCGTCGATCTCTTCCAGGCGCTTCGCACGAAATCGTCGTGGCCGGCAGATCTGGAACGGGTGCGTCTCTGGTACGAACCGCATCTGGAGCGGATTCACGAAGACGCCGCAGCACGGCGGGCGGATCTGATCCAGCTCGAACAGATCGCATCGGGCTATCCGTCGCGCGAGCGGTTCCTGACCGACCTGACGCTCGATCCGCCGGATGCCACCAGTGACGAGCCCGGCCCGCCGCATCTGGACGAGGACTATCTGATCCTGTCGACGATCCATTCTGCCAAGGGGCAGGAGTGGACCAAGGTCTTCGTCCTGAACGCGGTCGACGGGTGCATGCCGATCGATCTCGCGGTCGGCGAGCGCGAGGAGATCGAGGAGGAGCGGCGGCTGCTCTATGTCGCGATGACGCGGGCGAAGGATTCGCTGCACCTGATCACGCCGCAGCGCTTCTTCGTGCACGGGCAGGCGGCGCGGGGCGACCGCCACGTCTATGCGTCGCGCACGCGCTTTATCACCGATCAGATGCTCGACGCGTTCAGCCGCGTGTCGTGGCCGCCGCCATCCGCCGCCCAAGGCAGGTCGCCTCAGCCGAATGTTCGTATCGACATGAAGAGCCGGATGCGGGGGATGTGGCGCTAGGGACCAATCGCGCGTCTTGCGCCGGTGCCGCCGATAGCGTACCGGACGTGGAGACTTCGCTATCGTCCGGATGCGCACCAAGCGCGAGTATCCGCGTCGGCTTTCCTCCGGGACCTTCCATCGTGCAGAACGGCGTCCTGCTTGCGCTTCTCGCCTATGCGAGCTTTTCATGGGCCGACGCCGTCATCAAGTCGCTGGGCGGCCAGATCGGCACGTTCGAGATCGCTTTTTTTACAACCGTTTTCTCCAGCGTCTTCATCTATTTCACGAAGCCGAGCCATGAGCAGTGGCGCCATTTCTGGCGCACGAAGCGTCCATTCGCGGTGCACGCACGCGCGTTGTCCGGTATCGTTGCCAGCGTTCTCGGCATCTACGCCTTCACAACGATCCCTTTCGCGGAAGCCTATGCGCTGATCTTCCTCGCGCCGCTTTTCGTGACGATCCTGTCGATGATCTTCCTGAAGGAGCAGATCGGCGCGTGGCGCTGGTTTGCGGTCATCGCCGGATTCGTCGGCGTGATGCTGGTGGTGCGACCCGGCTTTCGGGCGCTCGAACCCGGCCATTTCTCCGCACTGGCCGTGGCGTTCCTCGCTGCCTTGACCGTGATCCTCCTGCGGTCGCTTGCGGTCACCGAAAAGCGCACCACGATGCTCGGCTATCTGATGGCCTACGGTATCATCATCAACGGCGTGGCGATGCTGTTCACGATCGATGCGCTGCCGACGCTCGAGCAGACGGGTTGGCTCGCGCTTGCCGGCGGGTTTGCCGCCGGCGGACAGGTCGCATTGCTGGCCGCCACGCGCATCGCGCCGGCCAACCAGATCGCGCCGACGCATTATTCGCAGATTGTTTGGGCGGTGATCCTCGGCGCGATGTTCTTCGCCGAGTATCCCGATGCGCTGTCGCTCGTCGGCCTCGGCGTGCTCGCGGGTGCCGGCCTTTTGACGCTGGTGCGCGAACGGGTGCGGCTCGGCGTGGTGCGGTGGAACCCGTTCTTCCGCAACAGGCTTTGAATCAGCTTAAGCGTTCAAGCCGTTGAAGCTGAATCGAAATCACCAGACGTGACGGGCGGGAAAACGAACGCGTTGATGCGCGGGCGCGCAGATGCGATTGTGACGCGCTGCCGGGAGGAGTGCGGCAAGCGATGCGCATATTGCTTATCGAGGATCATGAAGATCTGGGGGAGGCGATCGAACGACGCCTGCGCGATGCCGGCCATTCTGTGGAATGGCTGCGCAACGGCGACGACGGGATCGAGATGGCGCTGCGCGAGCAGTTCGACGTCATCGCGCTCGACCTGACGCTGCCCGGCCGGGACGGGATTTCCATACTTGGCGAACTGCGCCGCAGCAAATCCGAGACGCCGGTGCTCGTCATGACCGCGCGCGCGGAAATCGACGACAAGGTCAGCCTGCTCGACCGTGGCGCGGACGACTACCTCGTGAAGCCCTTCGACCTGCGCGAACTGGAAGCGCGGCTTCGGGTTTTGATGCGGCGCCCAGCGGGGCAGGTGACGAGCGTGACGACCGTCGGCGATTTGCGCATCGATCTCGCGAATGGGTTGGTCGCGCTCGGCGATCGCACGATCGACCTTGGGCGGCGTGAATTCCGCCTGCTGGAAATCCTTGTCGCGCGGGTGGGGCAGGTGGTTCCCAAGGAGCGGCTGATGGCGCAACTGTTCAATTTCGACGAGGACGTCTCGGTCAACGCGCTCGAATTGCAGGTGTCGAGGCTGCGCCGCAAGATCGAGGGTTCGCGGCTCGATATCGAGACGGTACGCGGCGTCGGCTATCTCGCGAAAGCATTGAAATGACGCGCAAGGTGTTCTCGATCCGGCGGCGCATCTTCGCGTTGGCGGTTTCGCTGCTCGCGGTCGCGGCCGTGGCGCTCGCCATTTTCATCAACGATTATGCCGAGCGTGCTGCCGATCGCGCCTTCGATCGCCTGCTTGCGGCTTCCGCGCTGACGATCGCCGGAGCCGTGCAGATCGAGGACGACGCGGTGCTGGTCGAACTGCCATTCGCATCCTTCGCGATGTTTTCGGGCGGCGACCGGCTTTTCTACACGGTCCGCGGGCCGGACAATGCACTGGTGACGGGCTATGACGATCTTGCCGTCGACCTCGCACCCGCAATTTCGGCGGAACCGGTGTTTCAGGATCTGCCCTATCGCGGCGAACTGCTTCGGCTGGCGACTGTCGGGCGTCTCATTTCAACCGCCGATGCGACGGGCTGGGTGACGATCCGTGTGGCGGAAACGCAAAACGAGCGCGAAATCCTGTCGAACGAAATCCTCTCCAACGCGATCGTGCCGCTGGTGGCGCTGACGCTGCTCGCCGTCGGGCTGGTGTGGTTCGGCATCGGGCGGACATTCGCGCCACTCGCATCGCTCGAACAGGAATTGCGGGCGCGCTCGCCCGACGATCTGTCGCCGGTCACCGTGCCTGTGCCGACAGAGGTCAGCCAACTCGTCGCCGCGCTCAACGATTTTACGGAGCGGCTGCGGCTGGCCATCGAGCGCATGAGCGGGCTCGTCACCGAGGCGGCGCACGAGGTTCGCACGCCGCTCGCCTCGCTGCGCGCGCAGGCCGAGGTGGCGATGGACGAGCCTGATCCGGACAAACTGCGGGTGCGCGTCGCGCGCATTCACCAAAGTGCCGCGCAGGCGAGCCAGCTTGTGTCGCAGTTGCTGATGGACGCGACGATTTCGCACCGCCTCGACATGCGCGACGCACGGCCGACCACGGTATCGGGGCTGATTGAGGACGTGCGGCGACGGCTCGACCCGTCGGTCGTGGAGCGGGTTCGGGTGTCGATCGCCGAGGGGTTGAGCGATGCCGAGTTTTATGCCGACCGGGTGGTGCTTCGCGAGATGCTGCGCAATGTCGTCGACAACGCGATCCTGTATTCGTCCGGGCCGGTCGAGATCGGTGCGTCGACGCAGGGTGATGGAAAACTGAGACTGTCCGTCTCGGATCGCGGGCCGGGAATCCGGGATTCGGAAAAGGACGCGGTTCTGGAGCGCTTCAAGCGGGGCAGCGCCGGAGAAGGCAAGACCGGCTCCGGCCTCGGGCTCGCCATCGTCAAGCGGGTGGTGGATTCGCACGGCGGAACCTTGCGGCTCCTCGATCGCGACGGTGGCGGGTTGACGATGGAGATCGGCCTGCCGGTGCGCATGGAGCGGATATCACCGCAGCATGGACTTGCGGCGCTGATCGCGGTTGCGGTGATGGCATCCGCTTCCATCTTCCAGCCGATTTCGGCGGTGGCGGCGGAGACGCGCTACGCGGCGCCTGCGGGCGAAGCCGGCGGCGAGACGGTTCTGACGATCGTCGGCACGACGGATACGCCGCTCTTTTCCCGGTTCGTGGAGGGGTTCCAGCGGGTCAGGCCGGAGGTCACGGTCGTCTACCGCGAGACCGAGACGCTTCCGATGTATGAGGAATTCCTCGACGGGAGCCTCGCGCCCAGGCCCGATCTGATGATCAGTTCCTCATCCGATCTCCAGTTGAAGCTCGCGAATGACGGGCATGCGCTCGCCTACGAGTCGCCATACCTCGGCGCCCTGCCGCGCTGGGCGCAATGGCGGGGCGAGGTGATCGGCTTCACCTTCGAGCCGGCGGTGATCATCTACAATCCGGCGCTGATCGCCGAGGACGAATTACCCCGGACGCATCTGCGCCTTGCGGAATTGCTGGAGCACCAGCCGGAGCGGTTTCGCGGCAAGGTCGGGACATACGATATCGCAACCAGCGGCGTCGGCTATCTGCTCGCCGCCCAGGACCAGCTCATCTCGTCGAATTTCTGGCGGCTTGCGACGGCGTTCGGCCGGACAGGCGTCCATCTCAGCGGGTCGAGCCCCGAAATCCTCGACATGGTCGCGCGCGGCGATCTGGCGCTCGGCTACAACGTGCTCGGCTCCTACGCGCTGGCGCGGCAGGCAGCCGGTGTGAAGATCGGGATCATCGTGCCCGACGACTACGTTCTCGTCCTGACGCGAACCATGCTGATCCCGCGCGACACGCCGCATGCCGATCTGGCGAAAGCCTTCGTCGATTTCGCGCTGTCGCCGCAGGGCCAGAGCGTGGCGGCAGGCGATGCGGCGCTCGGCTCGGTCATGCCGGGCTCGTTCGGCCGCTTCACGGCCGAGGCGATCGGCAGTCGCGGGCGAGGGGCGGTGCAGCCACTGGCGCTGGGACCCTCGCTGCTCGTCTCGCTGGATCAACAGCGCCGCGCCCGCTTCCTCGAAACCTGGCGCGAGATCGTCGCGCCGCGCTGACGGCACGTGACAGGTCGCTGACAGCTTGGGGTGCTAGTCTCTCGTCAACCGGAGCCGAGGCGCCGGCCTGGAGGAGTTTTACGGGAGGAAAGGTTCGGTCGCCACGGCACCGGACAGTGTGTTGCGTCTAGGCGCGCTCCCCGAAATATGCCCCAGGCTCGTACATCGGCGATCGGCTTTGTCGGCATCCATGCCGCACGCAACCTGCATGTCTGGGAGGACATCATGAAGAAACTCGTACTCGCCGCAGCCGTGGCATTTCTCTCCGCGACCAGCGCTTTCGCGCAGATGTCGGAACTCAAGATCATGGCGCCTGCGGGGCCCGGCGGCGGGTGGGACCAGACCGCGCGTTCGATCCAGGGCACGCTTCAGAAAGAGAAGCTCGTCTCCAACATCCAGGTCGAGAACGTGACCGGGGCGGGCGGGACGATCGGTCTCCAGCAGTTCGTCAACAACTCGAAGGGCGATGCGACCGCGACGATCGTCGGCGGCTATGTGATGGTCGGCGCGATCATTGCGAATGCCTCGCCGGTCACCCTGGCCGACGTCACGCCGATCGCGCGCCTGACGGGCGAATATGTCGTCGTCGTCGTTCCGGCGGCAAGCGAAATCCAGGACGCGAAGCAGCTTGCGGAAGCCGTGAAGGCGGATCCGGGCTCAGTTACATGGGCCGGCGGTTCGGCCGGCGGCGCGGACCACATCGCGGCAGGGCTTTTCGTCAAGGCTGCGGGCGTTGCGCCTGAAGAGATCAACTACATTCCCTATTCGGGCGGTGGCGAGGCTCTCGCAGCGCTGCTGGGCAATCAGGTGACCGTGGGCATTTCCGGCTACAGCGAGTTCGCCTCGCAGATCGAGGCCGGCGCGCTGCGCGTGATCGGCGTCACCGCACCGGAGCGTCAAGCGTATCTCGATGCGCCGACCTTCGTCGAACAGGGTTTCGACGTGGATTTGCAGAACTGGCGCATGATCGCGGCAGCACCCGGCATCACCGATGAAGAGCGCGAAGGCCTGACCACGACCATTCGCACGATGGCCGAATCCGACGCCTGGAACCAGGAACTCGAGACCAAGGGCTGGGTGAACACCTATCTCGACGGCGACGAATTCCAGACCTATCTCGACGGCCAGATCGAACAGACGGCGGCCATCCTCTCCGAACTCGGCATCAGCCAGGAATAGGAAAAGCGTCGTCATGGCCCAGCCATCCGAGGAGGCCGGCGCAAGCCGGCCTCAGCCCGATACCTCCATGCGCGACCTTGGCGCGCTCGCCATCGCCATCAGCCTTTTCGCGATGGCTGTGCTGATCGCGTGGGACGCGTCGAGCTATCCGTTCCGCCGCAGCTATGCACAGTTCGGCCCGGAGATATTTCCGTATATCGTCGCTGCCGGAATCGCGATCTTCGCTGCGCTGACCGTTTGGCTCGCCTTACGGGAAGACGGCTTTCCGAAGCGTGCGGCAATGGCCTGGGCGCCGGTACTCTGGATCACGGGGGCGATCGCCGTCGAGTTCGTGCTTCTGACGGTAGGATCAGGGTTCGTGATCGCATCGGGCACGCTGTTCGGCTTCGCCGCGCGCGGGCTCGGCCGCAAGCCGATCTGGTTCACGATCTTCGTCGGCATCGTGCTTTCGGCACTGCTTTATCTACTGTTTCGTCATGGGCTCGGCCTCTCGCTTCCCGCCGGCCCGCCGGAGCGCATCATCGACGGCTTCTTCCGCCGCTAAAGCGCATCGCGATTTTCAGATTCGCTCTATGCGCTTTACGCCCTTGTTTTGATGCATGTCTTTGCCCCGAAACCGGTGCCCACTTTCGGGAGACATGCTCTAGGATCAGCATTCGTCATGGATACATTCTCACTGCTTCTCGATGGCCTGGCGATCGCCGCGCAACCGATGAACCTGATGTTCGCGCTGATCGGCGTGGTGCTTGGCACGGCGGTCGGCGTCATGCCGGGCATCGGCCCGGCGCTGACGGTCGCGCTGCTTTTGCCGGTCAGCCTGTCCTTCGGCGCGACCGGCTCGATGATCATGTTCGCCGGCATCTACTATGGCGGCATGTATGGCGGGGCGATCTCGTCGATCCTGCTGAACACGCCGGGCGAAACCGCATCGATCATGACTGCGGTCGAAGGGAACAAGATGGCGCGGGACGGTCGCGGCGGCAAAGCGCTGGCGACCGCGGCGATCGGTTCGTTCTTTGGCGGAACCTTTGCCACGATCGGCATCGCGGTGGTCGCGCCCTTCATGGTGATGGTCGCGCTTTCCTTCGGCCCGGCCGAATATTTCGCCCTGATGGTGTTGTCGTTCATGACCGTTTCGGCGGCGTTCGGCGGGTCGATCGTGCGAGGCCTGACGGCGCTTTTCCTTGGGCTTGCGATCGGCCTTGTCGGCATCGACAAGCTGACGGGGCAGGCGCGGCTGGCCTTCGGCGTTCCAGAACTGCGCGACAACATCTCGATCGCGATCGTCGCCGTCGGGCTCTTCGCCATCGGCGAGACGCTCTACATCGCGTCGCAGAAGGCAGACGTCCAGGAGAAGGTCGAGGCCGTCAAGGGCTCGGTCTGGCTGACCTGGCAGGACTTCAAGCGCTGCATCAAGCCTTTCATCCGGGGCACGGGGCTTGGCTTCCTGTTCGGGCCGTTGCCGACAGGCGGCGCCGAAATCCCCACCTTCCTGTCCTATTCGATGGAGCGCCGCACGGCGAAGGGGATCTCGAAAGAGGAGTTCGAGGGCAGCAAGGGCGCGATCGAGGGCGTGGCCGGACCCGAGGCCGCGAACAACGCATCCGCGGCCGGGACGCTGATCCCGCTCCTCACGCTCGGCCTGCCGACCTCGGCGACGGCAGCGATCATGCTCGCGGGCTTCCAGCAATACGGGTTGCAGCCGGGGCCGCTGCTCTTCACCAACAATCCTGATCTTGTCTGGGGCCTCGTGGCGAGCCTGTTCATCGCGAATTTCATGCTGCTCATCCTCAACCTTCCGTTCGTCGGTGTCTGGGTGAAGCTTCTGATGATCCCGCGTCCCTGGCTCTATGCGGGCATCCTGACCTTCGCGACGCTCGGCATCGTCGGCGCGCAAGGTTCCATCTTCGCGCTCGTCCTGCTGCTCGTCTTCGGCCTGATCGGCTTCGTGATGCGCCGCTTCGGATATCCGCTGGCGCCCGTGCTGGTCGGGTGCATTCTCGGCCCGCTGGCCGAAGAGCAGTTGCGGCGCGGCCTGATGATCAATCGCGGCGACTGGCTCTTCCTCGTCGAATCGCCGATCGCGCTGACGATCTATGCGATCGCCTTCGCCGCCGTGCTCGGTCCGGTGATCTGGCGTGCGATGCAGCCCAAGGGCGCAGATACAGCCTTCGCGATGGACGGGGACTGACACCGGACAGGCGCGGTCAATCGCCGCAATCGGTTCCGCATGCGGCGGATTCGCATGCGGAACATGGAGAGGACGGTCGTCCGTGGCAATCTCGTGACGACTGCCGTGCGGCGCGCCCCTTGACCATGACAAAGCGCGGATGCGACACAATCGCCTTACCGGCCGATCTGCGCGATGCAGAGACGGGGTCGGATGGCATGAGTGTGATGACATGACGCCTACCGAACGACAGCAGGAACCGCGCTGGCTGGGCTCGTCCGCCCCGTCTCGCATCGCGCTGATCCCGCAATTGTCGGTGGCGCGGTGGCTGCTCGTCCTGATCATCGCGGCGGGCGTCTACTTCTTCCATGGCTTCCTCGTACCCGTCCTGGCCGCTCTGGTCATCGCCTTCGCGAGTTGGCCGCTCTACCGCGACCTGCTCTACCGGGTCGGCGGCAACCGCACGATCGCCGCGACCATCGCGATCCTTGCGATCCTCACATTCCTGATCGTCCCGATCGCGATCGCGATCAGCTACACGATCGGGGAGGTGGGAGAATGGTTCGACTGGCTGGTTCAGACGAACCGGCTCGGCGCGACCACGCCGGAGTGGATCGTCGCACTCCCCGGAGTCGGCGAATGGTTCGACGAGCAATGGGTCAAGTATATCGGACATCCAGGCGCGATCGGTGAACTCGTACAGATCGTCAGCGGCGCCAATATCGGCAGCATCTATCGTGCGGTTCTGGCGACCGGGTCCGGTCTTTTCGACCTGTTCCTCACACTGCTGTTCATGATGATCGCGCTGTTCTTCGTCTACCGGGACGGCGAGAATTTCGTGGCGCAGATCGATACGCTGGGGGAGCGCATCCTGCCGATGCGGTGGGAGCGGATTTCGCGTGTCGTGCCGGCGACGATCAGTTCAACCGTGACGGGCATGACGCTGATCGCGATCGGCGAGGGGATCGTGCTGGGCATCGCCTACTGGATCGCGGGCGTCCCGTCACCGGTGACGCTGGGCGTCATAACGGGCGTCATGGCCCTCATTCCTGGCGGCGCGCCGCTGTCGTTCACGCTGGTTTCGATCTATCTGGTCGCGAGCGGATCGCCGGTGGAGGGTATCGCGCTTCTCGTCTGGGGATCCACGGAGCTCTTCATCGTCGACAAGACGCTGCGGCCAAGGCTTGTCGGCGGTCCGATCAAGCTTCCGTTCCTGCCGACCTTCTTCGGGCTGATCGGCGGTGTGAAGACCATGGGTTTCCTCGGTCTCTTCATCGGACCGGTGCTGATGGCGCTGCTGGTCGCCATCTGGCGGGAGTGGCTGCATGAAATGCGAACGCAGCAAGTTGCGTCGACGCCCACGACCGAGTCGCCTGGACCAGAACTTTTGCCGCCCGAACGGCGATAAAAAGCCAAGAAATGCGTGTCAAATGCTGGACATAGCGTCAAACGCTGTCCTATGTTGACGCTGCGCGGCGCCTAGGCGCCCGATTCAGCACATCCCTGGAGGAACAAAGTTGCCCGGAGCGGAGCCGAACCGCCCTGTACGACGTCCGCGGGCCGCATGGTTTCCCGCCCTTTTGGCATTGCTGTTCGTCGTCTCCGGAGTGCAGCCCTCGGTCGCAAGGCTCATGACATCGGGGCCGGCCCAGCCGAATCTCCACGTACAGCCCAGCCAGCCCGAAAAGCTCAAAGGCCCGCGCTGCCGCAGCGACAGCCGCATGCGTGACAAGGCGTCACTGGTGACAGAAGGTGCTGCGGCGGGCGATACCTGCGCCATTATCGCTGCTTCGAACGCGCTTTGGCCCCACATGCGGGTCGGCGATCCGTTGCAGTGGGGCGACATGAATGCGCCTGCGATCATACCGTCGAGAACGATGGCGCCGCGTGGTCCGCCCTTCGACGGGAATTCAGGGCGTCGCTCCGCGCCGCTCTGATCGCCTGCCGTCTTCGGCTTTGCGATCCTCGACGGGCACGTCGTCGATCCTGAAGTAGTCATTCCGCGGTAAAGCGGAGTCGCCAATCAAACCTTGACGGCGGCTCGCAGATTGCGACTCATCGATTTTTATAGCTGGCGCCCGGATTGCGCCGACAGGAACATTTCCAGGCGTATGACGGACGAAAACATCCTACTCCTCCTGATCCTGCTGCCGTTCATGGGCAGTGCGCTGGCGGCCATGCTGCCAGCGAATGCGCGCAACGCGGAGGCGTGGCTTTCGGGCGGCATCACGCTCCTGGCATTCAGCCTCACGGCCTCCATATTCCCGTCGGTCGTCGACGGCGAGGTCGTGCGTCGGCAGGTGGAGTGGATCCCGGAACTTGGGCTCAACTTCTCATTGCGGATGGATGGCTTCGCCTGGATGTTCTCGATGCTCATCACGGGCATCGGCTTCCTCGTCGTCATCTACGCCCGCTACTACATGTCGCCGAAGGATCCGGTGCCGCGGTTCTTCTCGTTCCTGCTCGCCTTCATGGGCGCGATGCAGGGCATGGTGATCTCCGGCAACCTGATCGTGCTGGCGATCTTCTGGGAGATGACGAGCATCTTCTCGTTCCTGCTGATCGGCTACTGGCAGCACAACCAGGCGGCACGCGACGGCGCGCGCATGGCGTTGACGGTCACGGGGATCGGCGGGCTCTGCCTGCTGGTCGGCCTCATCATCATCGGCCACATCGTCGGAAGCTACGAACTGGATGACGTGCTCGCTTCGGGCGATCTCATCCGCGAGCATGAGCTCTATGTGCCTGCGCTCCTTCTGGTGCTGATGGGCGCGCTGACCAAGAGCGCGCAATTTCCGTTCCACTTCTGGCTGCCGAACGCGATGGCGGCTCCCACGCCGGTCTCCGCCTATCTGCATTCCGCGACGATGGTGAAGGCGGGCGTCTTCCTGCTCGCGCGGCTCTGGCCGGTGCTGTCGGGAACGGAGGAATGGTTCTTCATCGTCGGCATCACCGGCATGTCGACGCTGCTGCTGGGCGCATATTTCGCGATCTTCCAGCAGGATTTGAAGGGCCTTCTGGCCTATTCGACGATCAGCCATCTCGGCCTGATCACGACGCTGCTCAGCCTCGGCAGTCCGCTCGCCGCGGTCGCCGCGATCTTCCACATGATGAACCATGCGACGTTCAAGGCGTCGCTGTTCATGGCGGCGGGCATCATCGATCACGAGGCCGGCACGCGCGACATGCGCAAGCTGTCGGGCCTGTTCTCCTTCCTGCCGATCACGGCGACGCTTGCGATGGTGGCGAGTGCGGCCATGGCGGGCGTGCCGCTGCTGAACGGCTTCCTGTCGAAGGAGATGTTCTTCGCCGAGACGATCGAAGTCCATCGACAGTCCCTGCTCGACGGCGTGGCGCCCTATGTCGCGACGATCGCCAGCGCGTTCGCGGTGACCTATTCCGTGCGTTTCATACATACCGTGTTCTTCGGGCCGAAGCCCGTCGACCTGCCGCACGAGCCGCACGAGCCGCCGCACTGGATGCGGCTGCCGATCGAGCTTCTGGTCCTCATCTGCCTGATCGTGGGTATGATTCCGGCGATAACCGTCGGCCCGTATCTGCATGCGGCGGTGGTGGCGGTGCTTGGCGATCGGACGCCCGAATACAGCCTGTCGGTCTGGCACGGGCTCAACCTGCCGCTCATCATGAGCGTCATCGCGCTGATCGGCGGCATCCTGCTCTATATGGCGCTGCGCGGATATCTGCGCACCTGCGAGGACGGCCCGCCGATCTTCCGGCGCTTCCGGGGCCAGCGCATCTTCGAGCGCATCCTGGTGACGATCTCCTGGCGCTGGGCGCGCTGGATGGAGAGCCATTTCGGTACGCGCCGGTTGCAGCCGCAATTGCGCCTTGTCGTCTTTGTGGCGTTCCTGGCGGCGCTTGCCCCGCTGTTCACGGCCGGGTTCAATCCCGGCATCCCGTCGCTCGCGGGGGCCGATCCGGTGTTTGCGATCATCTGGCTGATCGGCATTTCCTGCGCGATCGGCGCGGCACACCAGGCGAAGTATCACCGCCTCGTCGCGCTCATCCTGATGGGCGGCGCGGGCATCGTGACCTGCGTCACCTTCGCGTGGTTCTCCGCACCCGACCTTGCGATCACGCAGCTCGTCGTGGAGATCGCGACGACGGTTCTCATCCTGCTCGGCATGCGCTGGCTGCCGAAGAGGAATGCGGAGATCGACAATTCCGTGACATCGACCGCGCGCATGCGGCGGCATCGCGACTTCACGCTGGCCGTCATCTGCGGCGCCGGCATGACGATGATTTCCTATGTCATGATGACGACGCCATGGCCGGAGACGATCTCGGAGTTCTTCCTGACGCGCGCCTATTCGGAAGGCGGCGGCACGAACGTCGTCAACGTGATCCTCGTGGACTTCCGCGGCTTCGACACGTTCGGCGAGATCGTCGTGCTCGGCATCGTCGCGCTGACGGTCTTCTCGCTCCTGCGCCGTTTCCGTCCGGCGCCCGACAGCGTGGAAATACCCGAGCAGCAACGCATCCAGAACGAATATGATGAGAAGCGTCCCGACCGCGAGGTGGGCAACACCGTGCAGGACTACCTGCTCGTGCCCTCCGTCATCATGCAATGGATGTTCCCGGTCACGATCGTGCTCGCCGCATATCTGTTCATGCGTGGCCACGAACTGCCGGGCGGCGGTTTTGCTGCCGGCCTGACCATGGCGATCGGCTTCCTGCTGCAATATCTGGCGGGCGGAACGCGCTGGGTGGAAGACCGGTTGCGCATCCTGCCGGTTCGCTGGATCGGCTTCGGCCTGCTGATCGCCGCCTTCACCGGCATCGGGTCCTGGCTGTTCGGCTTCCCGTTCCTGACGTCCTATTTCCAGTATTTGGAGGTTCCGCTGATCGGAAAGGTTCCGGCCGCGACAGCGCTCCTGTTCGATCTCGGCGTGTTCGCGCTCGTGGTCGGCGCGACGGTGCTCATCCTCATAGCGATCGCGCATCAGTCGATACGCAGTCATCGCGCCCGTGTCATCGAAGCCGCGAAGGGCGAGGAGGACGTCAAATGGAGCTGATCCTCGCACTCGGTATCGGCGTGCTCGTCGGCTCGGGCGTCTGGCTGATCGCGCGTCCGCGCACCTATCAGGTCGTCATCGGGCTTGCGCTCCTGTCCTATGCCGTGAACCTCTTCATCTTCAGCATGGGCAGGCTGAGCAACAAGTCGGCTCCGGTCGTCGAACCGGGCATCACCCCCGATCCGGCGCTGTTCGTCGATCCGATTCCGCAGGCGCTGGTCCTCACGGCGATCGTCATCGGGTTCGCGACGACCGCCCTGTTCCTCGTCGTTCTCCTGGTCTCGCGCGGCATGACCGGCACGGACCACGTCGATGGACGGGAGCCCGAGCGATGAGACCAGAACATCTGATCATCGCGCCGATCGTCATCCCGATCGTCGCAGCCGCACTGCTGCTGTTCTTCGACGACAAGGAGCGGCTCCTCAAGGCGACGGTGTCGATCGTCTCGGCAATCGCACTGTTTGCGGTGTCGGTGATGCTCGTGCGCATCGCGGACGGCATCGGCCCGCAGGACGGCCGCGTCGCGGTGTACCTGCTCGGCAACTGGCCGCCGCCCTTCGCCATCAATCTCGTGCTCGACCGCCTGTCGGCGATGATGCTGCTGCTGACGTCGGCGCTGGCGATCCCGGCGCTGATCTTCTCGCTCGGGCGCTGGCAGAAGGCGGGTCCGCACTTCCACACGCTCTTCCTGCTGTTGCTGATGGGCATGAACGGTGCCTTCCTCACCGGCGACCTGTTCAACCTCTTCGTCTTCTTCGAAGTGATGCTCGCCGCCTCCTACGGCCTCGTGCTGCACGGGTCCGGCCCGGTGCGGGTGAGGGCGGGCATGCACTACATCGCCATAAACCTGATCGCGTCGCTGCTCTTCCTGATCGGCGTTGCGCTGATCTATGGCGTGACCGGAACGCTCAACATGGCGGATCTGGCCGTGCGCATCCCGCAGGTGCCCGACGAGAGCAGGATGATGCTCGAGGCGGGCGCCGCGGTCCTCGGCGTCGCGTTCCTGGTGAAGGCAGGCATGTGGCCGCTGAGCTTCTGGCTACCGACGACCTATGCGGCCGCGGCCGCTCCGGTCGCCGCCATCTTCGCGATCCTCAGCAAGGTGGGCGTCTACGTGATCTTGCGCCTGACGCTGATGTTCTTCGGCGGAGAAACGGGCGCCTCGGCAGGCTTCGGTGCCCAGATCCTGTTCTACGGAGGCATCGCGACGATGATCTTCGGCGCGCTCGGCGTTCTCGCGTCGCAGGCGCTCGGACGGCTGGCTGGCTATTCCGTGCTGGTCTCGTCGGGAACGCTTCTGGCCAGCATCGGCATTGAGCAGCAGGGCGTGACCGCCGGTGCCCTGCTGTACCTGGCCAGCTCGACGCTGACGATCGGGGCCTTTTTCCTGCTGATCGAACTGATCGAACGTGGCCAGAACCCCGCGGCAAACGTGCTGGCCGTCACCATGGAAGCCTATGGCGAGGGTGAGGAGGACGAGGAAGAAGAAAAGGTCGAGGGTGTCGCAATCCCGGGTACGCTCGCCATTCTCGGCGTCAGCTTCGCGGCGTGCGGAATTCTCCTCGCGGGCCTTCCCCCGCTATCGGGCTTCATTGCCAAATTCGCCATCCTGACGGCCATGCTGAATCCCGACGGCTTCGGTCAGGGCGGCGACATCCCGTCGGCGTCGTGGTGGCTCGTAGCCTTGCTCATCCTCTCCGGCCTGTCGGCCCTGATCGCGATGACGCGCGCGGGCATCCGTTCCTTCTGGGCACCGGTGGACGAGGCAGTGCCGCGGGTTCTGCTGACCGAAATCCTCCCCATCGGCGCGTTGCTGTTTCTCACCGTGGCAATCACGGTGCAGGCGGGGCCGCTGATGCGGTACATGCAGGACACGGCAGCCGGCCTGCATGCGCCGCAGCCCTATATCGACGGCGTTCTGGGGGCCGAGCGCGCGACGAGACCGGAGGATGGAGAACAGCCATGAGTGCCGTGTTCCCCTATCCCCTGCTGATCGTCGCACTCACCGTGATGTGGCTGATGCTGACCAGCTTCTCGCTGGGACAGCTGGTGCTGGGCGCGGTGATCGCGCTGATCGCGGCTCAAGGCATGGCGATGCTGCGTCCTGCCAAGCCGTACATCAAGCGTTGGGATGTCGTGGTGCGGCTGACCGCGATCGTGTTCTACGACGTCGTGCGGTCCAATATCGCCGTTGCACGCATCATCCTGCAGGGCAAGCGCCGCGAGCGGAAGTCGGGCTTCCTGACCATACCCCTCGAACTGCGCGACCATACGGGTCTTGCGATCCTCGCCATCATCATGACCAGCACGCCCGGCACTGCCTGGCTCGACTACAATTCGGCACGCGGCACCCTCCTGATCCACGTTTTCGATCTCGTGGACGAGCAGGAGTGGCTCGATCTGGTTCGCAACCGCTACGAGCGCATGCTGAGGGAGATCTTCGAATGAGCGCCCTGATACTCACCTGGGCGATCACGATCGCACAATTGGCGCTCGCCGTGGCGATGGTGCTCGCCCTGACACGCATGATCAGGGGGCCACGGGCGCAGGACCGCGTGCTCGGCCTCGATACGCTCTATGTGAACTCGATGCTGCAACTCGTGGTCTACGGCATGCGCAGCGGCCATGTTCTTTATTTCGAGGTTGCGCTCATTATCGGCATTCTCGGCTTCGTCGCGACCGTCGCGCTGGCAAAGTTCCTCATGCGCGGCGAGGTGATCGAATGAGCGAGATTGCCGACCTGCCGCTGTGGGCGGCCATCCCGGTTGCCGTCTTTCTGCTGATCGGTTCGGGCCTGGCGCTGATCGGATCGTTCGGTTTCTATCGGTTGCCGAATTTCTACGACCGCATTCACGCGCCCACGCTTGGAACGAGTTGGGGTGCCGGAGGCATCATCATCGCCTCGATGATCTTCTTCACGGTGCTCGATACGCGTCTGGTGATCCACGAGATTCTCCTCGGGGTCTTCGTCACCATCACGACGCCGGTGACGCTGATGCTTCTGGGACGCGCCGCGCTCTACCGCGATCGCTCCGAGGGCAGCAAGGAGGTTCCGGCGATGGATCCTTCGCCGGGCGTTCTGGACGAGGCCGAACCGGTCACATCGGAAGAAGAGGACGCCGCCCGGAACCCGGACCGAGCGTCGGAATAGTCCGAAAGCCGGGTTCCACCTTTCGGTCCGATGCTCGAAGCGGCGTCGGCTTCTATTCTGCCTGCTTCGTAAGCTGGAAGCGTTCGAAGAACAGCACCACGAACAGCGCGGCGATGAACGGGATGATCAGGTAGAGAAGCCTGAACACAAGCAGGGCGGCCAGCACGTCCGCCGGCTCCATCTCCGACAATCCCATGATGAAGACGAGTTCCAGCACGCCGAGTCCGCCCGGCGCATGCGAGAGCAGCGCGGCGGAAAACGAGATCAGGAAGATGCCGAGGACGATGAGGTAGCCGGGATTCCCTGCCTCCGGCAGCGCAAAATAGATGATCGCGGCGGCGGCGATCAACTCGATCGGGGCGATGACGAGTTGCCGCGTGACGATATCCATCCTGGGATAATGTATCTCGAATTTTCCGATCCGAAGCGGGCGAAGACCGAGCGCGCTGCCGAGGACATACAGGGCCACGAGGCAAAGCAGGAAAATGCCCGATGCCGCGGTGGCTTCGATCGGAAGAACGTCCACGAAGCGTTCCGCCAGATCAGGCACGAGCAGCAGGACGATACCCATCAGCATCACCGTGCCGAGCGCGAAGGTGAAGGAGCAGAAGGCGACCAGAACGCCCACTTCGGCGCCGGTCAGCCCCTTGGACGTGTACGCGCGATACCGCACCACCGAACCCGAAAGCACCGACGCGCCGATGTTGTGGGAAATCGCGTAGGTCGTGAAGGAACTGATGGTTATGTAAAGCCAGCCCACATGCTTGCGCAGGTGAAGGAGCGCCAGATGGTCGTAGGCGGCGAGTGCGCCATAGGCGACGAGCGTCGCCACCACGGCAAGCAACCAGCCTCGAAGTGGAATCGCGGCCAGACTGTCGCCAAGCTCCTCGATCGAGAGGCCACGCAACTCCTTGTAGAGCAGCCAGACTGAGAATCCGACCGCGACGAGGCCAACTATAGACCAAAGGTACTTCTTCAACTTCAAAACGCTACTCCCCTACCGAAAGCCTGCCGGCATGACGGAAGATCTCGATCGCGACACAGTTGCGTCTTCGAACGTAAATAAATCGATCAACCCGCCAAAGGCTTTCTACCCCATGATTCGATTATAGCGGATTGGCGCTTCGATATTAACCGCGAGAATGTGCCTCGTTTGCGGCATGGTGCTGGCGGGCCGATGACGAGGCGGCAGCTTCAGCAATCCGGGCGGCATCTGGGCGCTGCTGCTCCCGATCATCCTGCTGGTCGGACTGCGGTTTCACACCGCCAGTGGGAGCGTGGTCACGCTGCTGCTGATCTTCGTACCCGAGATCGTGCTGTTCGTGCCGAACCTGTTGTTCAGCAGATAGCCTCGTGGCGGTCAGTCGGCCTCATCGAACAGGTCGGGATGCCGCTGGCGCAATGCGAGCAGAAGGGTCAGGGTGCGCATGTCGGCGAGATCGCCGCGCACCATCATGGACCAGAGTTCGGCAATATCGAGTTCCACGACGGTGATGTTCTCGTGCTCCTGTGCCAGCCCGCCACCCGTTGCGATGCGGTCGGCAGGGCCGAACGGCGCAAGAAACAGGGCGATCCGTTCCGTCGAAATGCCGGGCGTCGTCCAGACCGTGCCGATGTGCTCGAGATCGGATATCTTGAGCCCGGTTTCCTCGAGCGCCTCGCGGCGTGCGGCGTCCATAAAATCTTCGCCGTCGTCCACGATGCCTGCGGGAACCTCGAGCGACATGCCGTCCGTTCCCGCGTGGAGCATCGGGCCACGCAGCAGACGCACCAGCACGACCTTGCGGCTGACGGGATCGTAAGGGAGCACGGCGGCCGCGTTGCCATGGTCTTCGACTTCGCGCGAAAAGCGCTGCGGACCATCCTCGATGTCAACACGCAGGAACCGGGTCCAGCCGGTGTGAAGTTCGGTGGTTCCGGTAATTTTCGCCACAGCCGATGCCGCTCCATATCTGGTTGCTGTCGGGACAGATTCGGGCGCCAATCTAGCGAATTGGAATAAAACCGGAAGGACTGACGTCAGACGATGCCACCTCCGCCGGCGGTCGATACGGGGCGCTCGGCCGCGACTTTGGCCCTGTAGCCTGCCTCGCGATAGGCCGCGACCGGATCGATGGCGGCGCCCGCGTCGCTGCGCGCCATTGCAAGGATCGGCTCGACGTCGGTGCGGAAGGCGGTCTTTAGCGTGAGCGTCGCCATCAGCGCGTCGTTCGCCTCCTGGTGACCTTCGAGCGCGGTGCGGTCGACCAGCAGCGCCTGCACGTAGGCGCGCTGCACCTCCATCGCGGAGACCATGAGGCTCTCGATCGGATCAGTGACGTTGTGGCTCTGATCCAGCATGTGCGCCGGGTCGAAGCCGGCTGCGCCGCGCTCTTCGGCGTCCACCAGTTCGTTGAAGACGAGGAACAGGCGGTAGGGATCGATCGCGCCGGCATCGAGATCGTCGTCGCCATACTTCGAATCGTTGAAGTGGAAGCCGCCGAGCTTTCCGAACTGGATCAGCCGGGCGACGATCATCTCGATGTTCACGTTGGGCGCGTGGTGGCCGAGATCGACGAGGCAATGGGCCTGCGGGCCGAGTTCCTGCGCGATCAGCAGGTTGGTACCCCAATCCTGAACAACGGTCGAATAGAAGGCCGGCTCGTACATCTTGTGTTCGGTGAACAGGCGCCAGTCATCGGGCAGGGCTGCATAGACGTCCTTCATCGCGGCGAGATAACGCTCAAAGGACCGCGTGAAATTCGACTGGCCGGGGAAGTTCGACCCGTCGCCGATCCAGACGGTCAGAGCCTTGGAGCCGATCGCCTTGCCGATCTCGATGCATTCGAGATTGTGTTCCACGGCCTGTTGGCGGGTCGCCGCATCGGCGTGGCTGAGCGAGCCGAACTTGTAGGAATGCGTCTGGCCGGGCGCATCCGAAAACGTGTTGGAGTTCATCGCGTCGAAGCCGAGGCCAAGCTGGGCGGCCGTGTCGCGCAGGCGGGCGAGGTCGGCCTTGTCCCACGGGATGTGCAGCGAGACGTTGGGTGTGGCCTTCGTCAATTGCTGGATGACGGCGCAGTCGGCCAGCTTGTCGAAGATGTCGCGTGGCTCGCCTGTGCCGGGAAAGCGCGCAAAGCGGGTGCCGCCCGTGCCGACGCCCCAGGATGGTATGGCGACGTGGAACGCCGCGACCTTGTCCTTGATCGCATCGATCGGGATACCGCGACGGTCGAGCCGCTCGCCCAGCGTTTCGTAGTCGCGCGCGAGGTCGGGCGCGCGGGCGGTGTTGTGCGCCGAGATGATGTCGGCGGCGATTGGTGCGTTGGTCATAGACATCGACCTCATCGCGTAAAACTCTGCGCGTTGCCGGCGTCGACATTGACGATGTTGCCGGTCGATTTTGCCGACATGTCGGACGCGAAGAAGTAGATGGCCTCGGCGATGTCTTCCGGGAACACGGATCGCTTGAGCATGGAGCGCGCGCGGTAGTGTTCCTCGAGGTCGTCGGTCGACATGTTGTAGGCGGCGGCGCGTTGTTCCTTCCACTCGCCGGTCCAGATCTTGGAGCCGCGCAGCACCGCGTCGGGGTTGACCACATTGACGCGGATCTGCTCGGCTGCGCCCTCGAGCGCGAGGCAGCGGGCGAGGTGGATTTCGGCGGCCTTGGCGGTGCAATAGGCAGACGCGTTGGGGGACGCGGCGAGGCCGTTCTTGGAGGCGACGAAGACGACGTTGCCGCCGAGCTTCTGGCGCCGGAACAGGCGGAACGCCTCGCGCGAGACGAGGAAGTAGCCCGTCGCGAGAATGTCCATGTTGCGGTTCCACAGCTCCAGCGTGGTGTCCTCGATTGGCGCGGAGGAGGCGAGGCCCGCATTGGAGACGAGGATGTCGATGCCGCCGAACTCGATCGCCGCCGCGACGAACCCGTCCGCGACCTGATCCTCGCTGGTGACGTCGAGCCGGGCGGATCGGACGACATCCTTGCCGTAGGCTTTCGCCATCTCCTCGCCGGCGGATGCCAGCGCCTGCTCGTCGATGTCGGCCAGCACGACGCAGGCTCCGTCGGCAAGCAGACGCGCTGCCGTCGCGCGCCCGATGCCGCCCGCGCCGCCGGTGACGAGCGCGACGCGGCCCGCGAGCGGTCTGGGCTTCGGCATGCGCTGGAGCTTTGCCTCTTCGAGCAGCCAGTATTCGATGTCGAAGGCTTCCTGCTCGGGCAGGCCGACATAGGTCGAGACGGAGGATGCGCCGTGCATGACGTTGATGGCGTTGCGGTAGAATTCGCCAGAAATGCGGGCGGTCGCCTTGTCTGCGGCGAAGGTGATCATGCCGACGCCGGGCACGAGGTAGACCACGGCATTGGGATCGCGCATCGCCGGGCTGTCGGCGTGGCGGCAGCGCTCGTAATAGGCGGCGTAGCCTTCGCGGTAGGTTTCGACCGATGCGGGGAGGGCGGCGAGCGTCTTGTCGATGTCGGGCGATCCCGGATCGAACGGGACGACGAGCGGCCTGATCTTGGTGCGCAGGAAGTGGTCCGGGCAGCTCGTGCCGAGCACTGCCAGCGCTTCCATGTCGTTTGCGTTGACGAATTCAAGGACCGTGTCGGAATCGTCAAAGTGTCCGACCTTGTGGCCAGTGGCCGAAATCATGCCGCGGATAGCCGGCATCAGCTTCGCCGCGACGGCGCGGCGCTGGTCGGCGGGCAAAGCGCGATGCTTCTCGCCGCCGAAAGGGGTGGTGTCCGCGGTCTTGTACTCGAACCATTCGATCGCGCGGTTGATGATGCGGATCGTGGTCTCGTAGCTTTCACGCGCCGTATCGCCCCATGTAAACAGCCCGTGGCTCTCGAGGATCACGCCGGACGCATCCGGGTTCTCGACGCAGAATTTTTCGAGCCACAGACCCAATTCGTAGCCCGGGCGCTTCCACGGCAGCCAGCCGATCTCGCCGCCGAAAATGTCTGCCGTCAGCGCCTTCGAATCCTTCGAGGCGGCAATCGCGATGATCGCGTCGGGGTGCATGTGATCGACGTGGCGTTTCGGCACATAGGCATGGAGCGGGGTATCGATGGAAGCCGCGCGCGGATTGAGGTTGAAGGTGCAGTGCGGCAGGTAGCCGACCATCTCGTCCTCGTGCTCGACGCCGCGATAGAGGCGCTTCAACCCGTCGAGCTTGTCCATATAGAGCGTCGAAAAACCGTCGAGCTTCATCGTGCCGACGTCGCCGCCAGAGCCCTTGACCCACAGAACCTCGACGGTCTCGCCGGTGAGCGGGTCGTCCTGGCGGACCTTCGCGGACGTGTTGCCGCCGCCGAAATTGGTGATGCGCTTGTCCGAACCGAGCAGATTGGACCGGTACAGCAGACGCTCGGGTTCGCTCATGGACGAGGCTCGGCCCTCGTCCCACAGATTGGCGAGGCGCGAGGCGTTGCGCGTTTCGAGCATGATGTGGACCTCCCATCGCGCCTGAAGTCCGGCGCATCGTTCCGGCTCACGTTCCTCCGATAGCTTCGCGTTGTCAATCATAAACGATCAAGAACGATCATGTTGCATCGCACAATGCACATTTATGATCGGTCTTGATTGACAATGCCTGGCGGCGGTGCCCTAATGATGATGCAGGGAGGAACCATGCACGAAAAAGAGCGCCATCGGATCATCCAGTCCGCCGTCCAGGAAAAGCCTGTCGTGACGGTGCAGGAACTGGTCGATCTGACCTCGTCGTCCGAGGCGACGATACGGCGCGATATCGCTGCATTGCATGTCCAGAAGCGGCTGCGCCGCGTGCGCGGCGGCGCCGAGGCGATCACCCCGCCGCAATTCGTCGGTCTTGCGGGACGTCCGTTCTCGGTCAACGAAACGATGCATGCGTCGCAGAAGCGCGCGATCGCGCGAGCCGCCGTCGAGCTGTGCAAGGATGGCGAGCCGATCATCATCAATGGCGGAACGACGACGTTCCAGATGGTGCATTTCCTGACCAATCGGCGCATGCCGATCTTCACCAATTCGTTTCCCATCGCCGAGCACCTGCTGAAGCAGTCCAAGAATACGGTGACGCTGTCGGGCGGCACGATCTATCGCGAGCAGAACATCATCCTGTCGCCCTTCGACAATGACGTGACGCGCAATTTCTATGCGCGGCGCATGTTCATGGGCGCGCAGGGGTTGGGGCCGCTCGGGCTGATGGAGGGCGATCCGCTGCTGATCCAGGCCGAGCAGAAGCTGATCGACCAGGCAGACGAACTCGTCGTGCTGGTGGATTCGTCGAAGTTCCGGCAGCGCTCGAGCCTCATCTTGTGCGGGCTGTCGCGGATCGCGACGGTGATCACCGACGAAGGACTGGAAGACCGCGATGCCGGCATGCTGGAGGCGGCCGGCGTCTCGCTGGTCGTCGTGCCGGTCGCTCAGGCCCGACGGGAGGAATCTTCGCTGCCCGCGTGACCGCGGCCGGCGCCGATGCATGAAACAACCATGGGAGGAAGTTCGATGTCAGTACTGAAAAAACTTTTCGCGGCCGCGGCGATCAGCGTCGCGATGTTTGCTGCCCCTGCCTCCGCGCAGGACATGAAGATCGCGCTCGTCGTCAAGTCGCTCGGAAACGGCTTCTTCGATGCCGCCAACAAGGGCGCGCAGGAAGCAGCACAGGAAATCGGCGGAGTCGAGGTCATCTACACCGGCCCGACGTCGGCCACGGCCGAAGGCCAGATCGAGATCGTCAATTCGCTGATCGCGCAGCAGGTCGACGCGATCGCGATTTCCGCCAACGATCCCGACGCGCTGGTGCCTGCGCTGAAGCGGGCCATGGATCGCGGCATCACAGTCGTGTCCTGGGATTCGGGCGTCGCGCAGGAGGGACGCCAGGTCCATTTGAACCCGTCCGACACCGACCTGATCGGCGAGACCATCATCAAGCTCGCAGCCGACTTCCTGCCTGAAGGCGGCGACGTGGCGATCCTGTCGGCATCCTCGACGGCGACCAACCAGAATGCCTGGATCGAAGCCGCCAAGAAGGTGATGCCGGAGAAATTCCCGAACATCAATCTGGTCGCAACCGTCTATGGCGACGACGATGCGGTGAAGAGCACCAACGAAGCCAAGGGCCTGATCGCGTCGCATCCGAACCTGAAGGCCATCATCGCTCCGACGACGGTCGGCGTCGTGGCGGCTGCGCAGGTCGTGACCGACGACAACCTGATCGGCAAGATCAACGTCACGGGCCTCGCTTTGCCGTCGGAGTTCAAGCAGTTCATCGACAACGGTGCATCTCAGGCGGTGGCGCTGTGGAACCCGATCGATCTCGGCTATTCGGCGGTGATGATCTCGCACGCGCTGGCAACGGACGAAGCCAAGGCAGAGCCGGGCGCGAAAATCTCGATCGGCCGCGTCGGCGAAATCACGCTCGACGACACCAACTCGGCGGCGATGGCTGCACCCTTCCAGTTCGACAAATCGAACATCGAAGAGTTCTCGAAGATCTATTGATCGACGGTTTCGACGGCGGGCGGCTGTTGGTCGCCCGTCTGTCGAGCTTTGCGAGGCCATTTCGTGTATTCGCTCTACGTTGCCCCCCTCTGTCCTGCCGGACATCTCCCCCACACGGGGGGAGATCGGCCTTCACGTTTGCTTTCGCCAATCGTGAGGGATGAAAGTGGAACGGGAGGTCCGATGACGGATAATCTCCCCCCGTGTGGGGGAGATGGCCGGCAGGCCAGAGGGGCGCAGCGTGGCGCGCGCTTTGCCCGGAATGGCGCCTATCGATGATGCACACAACCGTCGAAAAGCTGGCCGTGAATGTGCCGGACAACGCCGCCCGTCTGACACTGACCGGCATTGGCAAGAGCTTCCCTGGGGTGCGGGCACTGCATGATGTCGCACTGTCGCTTTATCCCGGCCAGGTCACCGCGTTGATTGGCGAAAACGGCGCCGGCAAGTCGACGCTGGTCAAGATCATGACCGGCATCTACCAGCCGGACGCAGGCGAAATCGCCATCGACGGCAATGCCATCGCGCTGCCTTCCGCCCATGCAGCCTTCGAGCATGGCATCACCGCGATCCATCAGGAGACGGTGCTGTTCGACGAGCTTTCCGTCGCGGAAAACATTTTTCTGGGACATGCGCCGCGCACGCGCTTCGGTCTCATCGACTGGAAGACGATGCGCGCCAATGCGCGCGAAGTGCTGGAGACGATGGGGGCCTCCCACATAGACGCGGATACGCCGCTGCGCGATCTCGGCATCGCCAGCAAGCATCTGGTCGCGGTCGCACGCGCGATGTCGATCGACGCGCGCATCGTGATCATGGACGAGCCGACCGCCGCTCTCTCCGCCAAGGAGATCGAGGAGCTGTTCGAACTGATCGCGTTCCTGAAGAGCGACGGCAAGGCGATCCTGTTCATCAGCCACAAATTCGATGAAATCTACCGCATCGCGGACCGGTACACCGTCTTCCGCGACGGCGAGATGGTGGGCGAGGGGATGCTGGCCGATGCCAGCCAGGGCGAGATCGTCAAGATGATGGTCGGCCGTGCCGTCGATCATATCTTTCCAGAGCGCACGCCGGCGATCGGCAAGCCGCTGCTTGCCGTGTCCGGCCTGTCGCATCCGACCGAGTTCGAGGACATTTCGTTTGAACTGCGCCAGGGCGAAATCCTCGGCTTCTACGGCCTCGTCGGCGCCGGGCGCAGCGAGGCCATGCAGGCGATCGCCGGCATGACGCGCACGAGTGCCGGAAGTCTCACGCTCGACGGCCAGACGATCGAGCCGAGATCGGCAGCGGATGCGATCGAGGCCGGCATCGTCTATGTGCCGGAGGAGCGCGGGCGGCAGGGCGTCGTGATCGGGCTGCCGATCTTCCAGAACGTCTCGCTGCCATCGCTGGCCAAGACGTCGAAATCGGGCATCCTGCGCCTCGCGGAAGAGTTCGCGCTGGCGCGGACCTACACGGAGCGGCTCGATCTGCGGGCGTCCTCGCTCAGCCAGGATGTGGGCACGCTGTCGGGCGGCAACCAGCAGAAGGTCGTGATCGCGAAATGGCTGGCGACGCGGCCGAAAGTCATCATCCTGGACGAGCCGACCAAGGGCATCGATATCGGTTCCAAGGCTGCGGTGCACGGCTTCATGGCCGAACTGGTCGCCGAAGGGCTGTCGGTCATCATGGTGTCGTCGGAGTTGCCGGAAATCCTCGGGATGTCGGATCGCATCATCGTGATGCGGGAAGGGCGCATGGCGCACCTCTACGATAATGAGGGGCTCGACGCCGAGACGCTGGTGCGCGCGGCCGCGGGGATCGTGGCATGAGATCGCTTCTCAAACATCGGGAAATCTGGCTGGCCGCGGCGATCGCGCTGCTCGTCGCCTTCGTCGCGTTCCGGTTTCCGGCCTTTGCGCGGCCGGGAAATCTCCTGTCCGTCTTCAACAATTACACGATCCTGATCATTCTCGCGCTCGGCCAGATGGCCGTCATCCTGACACGGTCGATCGACCTGTCGATGGCGTCGAACCTCGCTTTTACCGGCATGGTCGTGGCTATGATCAATGCCGCCTATCCGGCGATCCCGATCCCGTTGCTCATTGTGTTGGCGATGGCGGTCGGAACCACGCTCGGCGCGTTCAACGGCGCGTTGGTGTGGAAGCTCGGTATCCCGTCGATCGTCGTGACGCTCGGCACGCTGACCGTGTTTCGCGGCGCGACCTTTGTGATTTCCGGCGGTGCCTGGGTCAACGCGGACAAGATGAGCCCGGCCTTCATCGCGCTCCAGCGTGGTTCGTTTCTGGAACTGCCGGTGCTGGCCTGGTTTGCGGTCGTGACGATCGCCGTGTTCTATATCGTGATGACACGCACGGCGCTCGGCCGCTCGATCTATGCGATCGGCGTCAATCCGACCGCCTCGGTCTATGCCGGCATCGATGTCGGGCGCACCAAGTTTTTGGCCTTCTGCATGTCCGGGCTGGTCGCAGGGTTGTGCGGCTATCTGTGGGTGTCGCGCTACGTTATCGCCTCCACGGAGGTGGCCAACGGATACGAGCTCCAGATCATCGCGGCCTGCGTAATCGGCGGCGTGTCGATCGCGGGCGGTATCGGCAGTGTGGGAGGCGCGGTGCTCGGCGCACTGTTTCTCGCGATCATCGGCAGTGCGCTGCCCGTCATCAACGTCTCTCCCTTCTGGCAGCTTGCGATCTCGGGCAGTGCCATCATTCTCGCGGTCGTGCTCAATACGCGCGGCGAGAAGCGCAAGGGCCGGATTATTCTCAAGAGGGCTGCCGCATGACGACAACCGACCTCGCAAGCGCGGCCGGCCGTGGCCGCCATCTGCCGGACCGGCTGGATCGGCCGTGGGGGTCCGCGCTGCTCTCATGGGAGATGCTGCTCGTCGTGGTGGCCGTGGCGATCTTCATCCTCAACAGCCTTGCATCGCCGTATTTTCTCAATGCGTGGTCGCTGTCGGACCTCACCTTCAACTTCGTCGAGAAGGGGCTGATCGCGCTCGCCATGGCGCTGCTGATCATCTCCGGCGAGATCGATCTGTCGGTCGCCGCGATCATCGCGCTCGCCTCGACCATCATGGGCATGGCGGTGCAGGCGGGCGTCGGGACGCCGGGTCTCGTGCTGATCGGCCTCGGGGTCGGGCTCGTCTGCGGCGCCTTCAATGGCGGGCTGGTGACGCGGCTCGGGCTACCGTCGATCGTCGTGACGATCGGCACGATGAGCCTGTTTCGCGGCATCTCCTACATCATCCTCGGCGACCAGGCCTATCGCGGCTATCCCGAGAGCTTCGCCTTTTTCGGGCAGGGCTATGTGTGGTGGGTGATCTCGTTCGAGATCGTGCTGTTCGTCCTCATGGCGGTGGTGTTCTGGTTCCTCCTGCACAGGACGAGTTTCGGGCGGACGGTCTTCGCGATCGGCAACAACCCGATCGCGGCAGCATTCTCCGGCGTGCGCGTCGAGCGGGTGAAGTTCATCCTGTTCTGCCTGACGGGGCTGATGGCGGGTGTCGCCTCGATCCTGCTGACATCGCGCCTCGGGTCTACACGGCCCTCGATCGCGCAGGGGTACGAGCTCGAGGTCATCACGATGGTGGTGCTCGGTGGCGTCTCGATCCTCGGCGGATCGGGGTCCATCGTCGGCGTGGTGCTTGCGGCGATCATCATGGGGCTGGTGACGTTCGGCCTCGGCCTGCTCAACGTGCCGGGTATCGTGATGTCGATCTTCATCGGCCTCTTGCTGATCGTCGTGATCGCGCTGCCGATCCTGTGGCAGCGATTTCGCGCCGCGAGGGCTGGCTGATGGCCGACAAGATCGCGTTTACGATGAAACTCAAGCCGGGCTGCCGCGACGAATACAAGCGCCGGCATGATGCGATCTGGCCCGAACTTCACGCGCTTCTCAAGGAGGCGGGCGTCTCGGACTACTCGATCCATCTCGATGCCGAAACCGATATCCTGTTCGCGGTGATGTGGCGGGCAAGGGATCACGGCATGGCCGATGTGCCGAACCATCCGGTGATGAAGCGGTGGTGGGCGCATATGGCAGACATCATGGAAACCAAGCCCGACAATGAGCCGATATCGACGCCGCTCGAAACTGTGTTCCATATGGAATGACGATGACGCAGATACGCCGCGTCGCCGTCATCGATATCGGCAAGACCAACGCGAAGGTGGCGTTGGTCGACCTCGACACGCTGAGCGAAATCGCGCTGCGCAAGATGCCGAACCGTCCGCTCGCGCATGGCCCGTACCCGCACCACGACGTCGAAGCGTTGTGGGTCTTCATCCTCGACAGCCTGCGGGAGCTTGGCCGCGAGCACCGGATCGATGCGATCTCGGTGACGACGCATGGTGCGACGGCAGTGCTTCTCGATGCCGATGGAGGGCTGGCGATCCCGGTGCTCGACTACGAGCATGATGGGCCGGACGCGGTGCGGCGCGACTACGATGCGGTGCGACCGCCATTCGATGAGACGGGTTCGCCACCGCTGCCGCTCGGTCTGAATCTGGGTGCGCAGCTTTACTGGCAGGCGCGGACGTTCCCCGAGGCGTTCTCACGTGTGGCCTCGATCCTGATGTATCCGCAATACTGGGCGTGGCGGCTTTGCGGTGTCACCGCCGGTGAGGTAACGTCGCTCGGCTGCCACACGGATCTCTGGTCGCCCGCGCGCACGGACTATTCAACGCTGGTCGATCATCTTGGATGGCGAGGGCTGTTTCCCCCGATCCGACCTGCGCAGGACAGGCTGGGTCCGATCCATCCTGCTGTGGCGGAACGGACCGGGCTCGACCCTGAAACGCCTGTGTTCTGCGGCATTCATGATTCCAATGCCTCGCTTCTGCCTCATCTTTTGAGCCGCGCGGCACCGTTTTCCGTCGTCTCGACGGGAACCTGGGTCGTCTGCATGGCGGTCGGCACGCAGTCCGTGCCGCTCGATCCGGCGCGGGATACGCTGATCAACGTCAATGCATTCGGCGACCCGGTGCCGTCCGCGCGGTTCATGGGTGGCCGCGAATTCGAACTGCTGGCGCAGGGCGCGAGCTCAGGTTTCACGGATGCGGACGTTCGTGCGGTGGTAAGCCAACGCATCGCGCTTTTGCCGGCCGTCCAGCAAGGCTCTGGTCCGTTTCCGGCGCATGAGCCGCGCTGGACGGGGCGCGCGCCGACGCTGGAGGAGAGGGCGGTCGCCATCTCGTTCTACCTCGCGCTGATGACCGCAACCTGCCTCGACCTCGTGGGCGCGCAAGGCGAGACGATCGTCGAGGGCGCGTTTGCGGGTAATGAGCCGTATGTCGCTATGCTGGCTGCGGCCACGGGCCGGACTGTCTACGCGCAGGCCGGCCGCAGCACCGGTACGAGCATCGGCGCTGCGCTGCTGGCGGCTGGATCGGAAATACGCAAAACCGACGGGCATGAGGTTTCGCCGGTCGTCCCAGATGAAGCCTTGCGCGACTATGCCGATGCATGGCGTGCAGCCATCGCTGCGTGGCGCGTGTAAGTCAAAACATCTGCGAGGCGAATTTACGAATGCGCAGGGCTGGAGAAGCCCAGTCGCGACAATCCTCTGCGGATTTCGGGGGCGCCCATGAAGAGCTTCCACAAGAGGCCTGACCGGTGGTTTTCGATCATCGCGACTGTTGGGCCTTGATCTACCGCGAGATAGGTCCGCGCATACCAGTCCCGGTCGTCGCAGAACGTGTCAATGAAACCGTATCGGCCCCAGATGCGGTGGCTAGGGCGGGCGAAAAAACCTCGCAGCGCCTGCATCGCTTCCGCCGGCATGTAGGGAAAGCTGCACAGCGCGGCACTCGGCGCGATCACCCCGCGATCGTGATCCGGCGCGTAGGCGACGTAGCCGCCCGGTCCATGCGACGCGGTCAGGCCCCAGCAATCGGGCCCATAGCCTCGATGGCCGTTCGGGTTGATCACGCAATGCCGATGATTGATGCGCGTATGGGCGAGGTTTTGCTCGAAATAATCCGCGTATCTGTCGACAAGCCCGCGCGGATCGAGCCCGCAAAACGAGTAGTGCGCGAAGAACAGCGGACCGCCGAACGGCATGCCGAGGGGCAGGCGGGTTCCGTAATAGTCGTGGCCGTTCAGGAAAGCTGGCCCCTTGGCATATCCCTGATGATAGACCTCGGGATCGATTGCGTGGTCGCGAGCGCCGGCAGCAAGGACGAACGCGACCAGACACTCGTTCCAACCCTGGACGGGGAAGTTCATCGCCCAGCCATATTTCGGGCTCCAATGCCAGTAGAGCCGGTTTTCACCGCGGGTGAAGAACGACCATTCCGCATCGACGAGGAGAGCGTCGATCCGCTCTCGCAACAGGCGTTCGTCGGGCGACGTGCCGGCGAAATATTCGCGCGCGCAGATGAGGCCCTGGAACAGAAATGCCGTCTCCACGATATCGGCGCCGTCGTCCTTGCGCCGAAACGGGATGGTCCTGCCGTCGCGTCCGTCCATGAAATGCGGGAACATGCCGTGATGACGCGCTGCCGAGGCGAGAAATTCCATGCTTGTCAGCAGGCGGGACAGGGCAGCGGAGCGGTCTATCCAGCCGCGCTCGACGCCGACGATGACCGCCATGATGCCGAAGCCGGAACCGCCGACCGAAATGAGATCGTTCGGGCGGTCACCGTGGAGCCGTTGCCGATCGCGGGCGAGGAAGCTGACGGGATGCGCACCTTCCCAGAAATAGCGCAGCGTCTGCCGCTGCACGAGATCCAGAAGCGCGTGGTCGGCAAAATGCGATACGTCCTGGCCGTCCGTTGAACGTTTTCGTCCCGCGGGTGCCGCGCTGGAATCGGCCGTCACTCCGTCTTCCAGAAGGGTCATGACATTCCAGGGGATGGTAGCGCGTGCAAGCCCAGCCTCAATTTTCGGACTGGAAGTCGGACAGAGACACACGGATCGTGCAGCGGACGCCTTCGGGGTTGTATTCCGTCTCGACGCTGTTGGTTGCGCCCGATATGCCGTTGTTGATCAGTCTCGAGCCGAACCCCATCGATGTTGGGATTGTGACCCTCGGGCCATTCTGCTCCTGCCACGCCAGTTGAAACACCGGCTCACCGCCGAGGTCGGCGATAGTCCAGCGAATCTCCACAAGGCCTTCTGGTAGCGAAAGCGAGCCGTATTTGAACGCGTTGGTGGTCAATTCGTGCAAGATGAGCGCGAGGGATAGCGCCGCGCGGGGGCCGACTTCCAGATTGGGGCCGGAGAGCGAGAACTGGCTGGCATGGCCGTCCTCACGCAAATTGACCGATTTTTCGATGACGGTCCGGACGGCAGCGCGCTCGCCATAGCCCGTCAGCAGCAATTCGTGCGCGCGCCCCAGGACGCCCAGCCGATCGCCGATTGCTTTCCGTGCCTGTTCGATGTCGTCGGCACGGCGCAGGGACTGGTTGACGATGGCCTGAACCATGCCGAGCTGGTTCTTCAGCCGATGGCTCAGTTCCTGGTTGAGCATGGCCTGGAGTTCGCGCGCCTTCTTTTGCTCGGTGCGGTCGCGAACGATCTTCAGAAAACCCTCGGTCGGGCCGCCATCGTGCAATGGCAGCATTTCGCCGCTCGCCCAGAAGCGGGTGTCGTCCTTGCGCAGATGCCAGCGCTCGTCGTTGCCGCGCCCTTTCTGGAGCGCATCCCGCATTTCGCGATCGATGATTCCATTCTGGCGGTCCTCGGGGGTGAAGAAGATTTCGGCGTGTCTGCCGATCATCTCATCTTCCGCCCAGCCGAAGATGGCCTCGGCGCCCTTGCTCCAGGAGGTGATCAAGCCTTCGAGGTCCATCGTGATGATGGCATAGTCGATCGCACTCTCGAGAACGAGGTCAGCTATGCGTCTACTCGGCATTGTACCTCCCGCGTCAGAGACAGTCGACTATCGGCAGGGAGCCCCCGGTGCCGACGCGATTTTCGAGTCTGCCTAGTAGCACGACACAATACGTCTGCGGGATTTCATATGTGACGGTCGGTTGCGTGACATTTCAGCCTATGCAGGCCGCCCGCGCGGTTACGGCCTACGCGAGCGTCTGCCGCGTTCAGGTCGGCAGATGGAGGTTCTCACCTTCGAAATTCAGGACATCGCGGATCATGTCGCGTGCGAGGATGCCGGATGCGCGCGCAAAGCCCAAGAAGCATCGCTCGGCCTCGGCGCGTGCATCCTCATCGACCGTCGCGGAAAAACACGCGTTCATCGCACGCTCATAGATCGGACCATCCTGATGAGGCCAGATCATGAGAAACTCCAGCGCCTCCTCGGCACTGTAAATCTCGCGCACCGACTCATCGGGCGCGACGACTATTCTCACTGGCAATCGGAACTGAGCGGCATCCATGAGGGTTGTCCTTCGCCTGTGTTCTTCAACGAACTGGCGGCCAGGAAGTTTCATCCTGCGCCGCAGCTTCAGCAAGATGACCCTTTGGATGTCTGCAAACGTCGTTAAAGCGCGGGCGTGCGGGCTATTCGATGAACGCGCGGTGAGGGCGATGCCACTTTGCACCTCGCCTTTCCGCGCCAGCAGGACTATGAGAAGCCATGGATAAAAATAGATTTGAAATTCCGGTGACCGTCAAATCGCGTTCAACCGGATCCGACGAGCTTTTGCGGTCCCCCGCCGAGGCCATGGATTTTCTTCTCAAGGATTGGCCGGCGAAGAAAGGGCCCAAGCACCGGGCAGCCGTTCAGGCGTGCCACGATGCCATCGATGGTGGGCGGCCAACGTCGATTTCGCGCAAGGCGCTGGTCGCCGCCGCTCGCGAGGCCGACGTCTTCGTCAGTGACAAGACACCGGCCTGACGGGCATTCGCTTCGTACGTCAGGTATCGGACGATGAGTCGTCCGCAGGCTGGGTGGAATCCTGGTCGGCGTCCTGCTGGGATTTTGCAGTCTTCGCCGCCAGCTTCTCGGCCTTCTTGGCTGCCTTGGCGCGATCGCGCTCCTGCCGCTCGTAATTGTAATTCGGTGTCCGGGCCATTTTCGTCCTCTCTTGTTTGAGCCCTAAATACGGTACCCGCCCGGCATTGCAATCGAATGCTCATAAAATGGCGGCCATCAGGGCAAAAAACGCCGCATATCGCCCAACGCCGTCGACAGACCGGCGGCTAGCGCCCGGCTGACAGCGGTTCCGTCTCATAAAGCGCGGCGTGCCAGAGGCGCGAGACGGTCGACGCGACCATGTCGGGATCGTCGGCAAATTCGGCGAGAGGCGGATTGGTCTGGCCGTAAATCTTGAGCAACAGTTCGTCGACCATGCTGATCAGGCAATAGGTGCGCAAGCGCAGTTCGGGAAGCTCGGCGTCGCTGACGATGCGCCCGCGCCGGATGCGCCTGATGATGCGCTCGGACATGCCCTTGTCGGCGTCGCGCCCGACCTGGGCGATGAGATCGTCTTCATCCTTGAGGTGAAAGTGGCACCGCATCAGGCCGACATTCTGCCTGAAGCAGCGGACGTAGTTGCGATTTCCGATCTCGATCGCTTCGAGGTCGGAAGCGCCAGGGGGCACGGCCGGGCGCGTCGTGCGCACGAATTCGAAGTAGTCCGCCAACGTCTTGGCCACGACGTCCCGCTTGCCGGCAAAGTAGCGGTAGAACGTTCCGTGGGCGAGGTTCGCCTGCTCGGCGATCATGTTGACCGAGATCGAATGATAGGCCTTCGAACGCAACAGCGTCGCCGTCGCGATCTCGATCTGCAACTCGGTCCGGGTGGTTTTTCTCGCATTACCGGCTTCCGCAAGCTTCTGTTCCAGAAATTCGACATAGTCGAACATCGCGCTTCGTCCTCATTCCTGTGCGCCCCAGACATAGCAATGCACGGGCTCTTCCGAAAGTCGCTTGACAGAAAATGACAATGTCGTCACTTTTGCCTCCAGCGCAGGGAGCCGCCTTTGACGAACACCGTTCACCGAGGTTCATCCATCGAGTTCAGGAAGGTCCGCAAGACCTATGGCAGCTTCGTTGCGCTCGAAGAATTTTCCATGACCGTGGCGCCCGGCGAGTTTATGACGCTGCTCGGCCCCAGCGGGTCCGGCAAGACGACGGCCCTGAACTGCCTGGCGGGTTTCATCGATATCGGCGAGGGCGACATCCTCATCGATGGCGTGTCGATCGCGCGTGTGCCGACCGAAAAGCGCGGTATCGGCATGGTGTTCCAGAATTATTCGCTGTTCCCGCACCGCACCGTGATGGGGAACGTCGCCTTTCCGCTTGAAATGCGCGGGATGGGGAAAGCCGAAATTCGCACCCGTTCGCTCAAGGCGCTCGAGATGGTGCGGCTCGACGGGCTCGCAGACCGGATGCCGCACGAGCTTTCCGGCGGCCAGAAGCAGCGTGTCGCCTTCGCGCGCGCCGTCGTCTTCGAGCCGCGTGTTCTCCTGATGGACGAGCCGCTGGGAGCGCTGGACCTCAAGCTGCGCGAGACGCTGCAACTGGAGATCAAGCAGTATCAGCGCCAGATCGGCTGCACGGTCATCTACGTCACGCACGACCAGGGCGAGGCGCTGACGCTTTCTGATCGGCTCGCGGTGATGGAAAAGGGCTTCATCAGGCAGCTCGGCACGCCGCAAGACCTTTATGACCGGCCGAGCTCGCGCTTCGTGGCGGAGTTCATCGGGTCCAACAACATTTTCAAGGTTCTGGGCTCGCAAGGCGCCAGCGTCTCCATGGAAGGCATCGGGCCGATCGAGATCACGGGGCGGGCGCTGCCGTCGGCCGGCTATGTGGCGCTGCGCCCGGAGCATATGCGCCGCACGCCTCAGGGCCGCGTGGTGACGCGCCTCGAACAGGCTGTCTTCTTCGGCAACTCCATCCGTTACGTGCTGACCGGCGCGGACGGAAAGGAAATCTCGCTCATCGAGCCGCGCACCCAGGGCACACAGATGCCCGAGCCCGGCTCTGAGGTGCGGTTCGATTTCGACGATGAGAGCCTGATCTATCTGCCGGAGTGATCCGGAGAGCATGGGGAACTGAACAAGGTCCAAAAGGAATGTCACATGGCTAATCTGACAAGACGTGCATTCAATATCGCAGCCGCTTCCACCGCGCTGGCCGCAATGACCGCCCGCGCATACGCGCAGAGCGACGTGACGATCGTCGTCAACGGATCAGGCGGTTCGCTGGCGGAAGTGCTGAAGAAGCTCTTCGAAGACCCGTTCACGGAGGCGACTGGCATCAAGGTGCGCTCCACTGCGCCCGTCAGCCTGCCGAAGCTGAAGGCGATGGTCGAGTCCGGCAATGTGGAATGGGACCTGACCGAACTGAACGGCGACGATGTCGTGCTGGCGACCGAAGCCGGCTGGCTCGAGCCGATCGACTACGCGATCGTCGATCCGAAGAACGAACTGCCGGAGGTCGCAAAGCTGCCGACCGCGATGGTGCGCGCATCCTACTCCACCGTGATCGCCTTTCGCACCGACCGTTTCCCGGCCGACAAGCTGCCCAAGACGTGGTCCGATTTCTGGGACGTCGAGGCGTTCCCCGGACCGCGCTCGCTGGAGAATTCGCCAAAGGGCAATCTCGAATTCGCGCTTCTCGCCGACGGCGTTCCGCTCGACCAGATCTACCCGATCGACGTCGATCGCGCCTTTGCCAAGCTCGACGAGCTGAAGGATCACATTCCGGTCTGGTGGGACAATGGCGCCCAGCACGTGCAGCTTCTCGTCGATGCCGAGGTCAACATGACCTCATGCTGGAATGGCCGCATCACGCCTTTGAAGGACGAGGGCAAGCCCGTCGACATAAGCTGGGACGGCGGCGCGTTGATGCTGTCCTATCTCGGTATTCCGAAGGGGGCCAAGCATCCGAAGGAAGCGATGGAGTTCATGAAGTTCCGCATGGATCCGGTCGCGTCCGCCGCGTTCGTCAAGGTGATCCCGTATCCGGGCTTCGTCCCGGGCATGATGGAGCTTCTGGAGCCGGAATTCGTCGCCACGCTGCCGACGGCGCCGGCCAATGCGGAAGTCCAGTTCCCGTTCAACTCGGAATGGTGGGCGAAGAACCTCGAAGAGGTTCAGAATCGCTGGAACGAATGGCTGCTCATCTAGGCTGACGGGTCCAAATCCATGATCATGAGAAGGCCGACCCTCCTGCTTCTGCTCGCACCGGCTGTGTTGCTGGCCGGCCTTCTTTTCGTGCTGCCGCTCTTCGGCGTGATGCGTCTCAGCATCTTCGACGAGAGCGGCTTCACGCTCGGTCCCATTGCGGAACTCGTCAATTCGCGCGTCGCGGTCGTGGTTCTGGAGCGAACCTTCGTGCTCGCGGCATCCGTGACCGCGATCTGCCTGATCCTGGGCTATCCGGCCGCATATTTCATGAGCGGGCTGAAACCGAAGACCAGAGCTTACGTGACCTACCTGATCCTGCTTCCGTTCTGGATCAGCATCCTCATCCGCACCTACACCTGGATCGTCATCCTTGGCCGCGAAGGCATCGTGAACAAGGGCCTCGGGCTGCTTGGCGTCGCGCCGGTGCAGGTGCTCTACACCGACCTTGCCGTGCACATCGGCATGGTGCAGATTCTGTTGCCGATCGTCATCATCACCTGTCTCGCGGCAATGCTCGACATCGAGAAGGACCTGATGAAGGCCGCGCGGTCGCTTGGTGCATCGCGGTCGCAGGCGTTCTGGAAGGTGTTCTTCCCGCTGAGCGTCAGCGGTGCGGCGACCGGCGGGCTGATCTGCTTCATTCTGAGCCTCGGCTTCTTCGTCACGCCGGCACTTCTGGGCGGACGCCGCAGCATCATCATCGCGAACCTGATCGACCTGCAGGTGCACCAGACGTTGAATTGGGGCTTTGCCGCCGTTCTCGCAACGGCGCTTCTGGCAGTCACGCTGACATGCCTGGGGCTGTTCTGGCTCGTCATGCGCAGGCGCGTCGAATTCACCGGCGCGGGGCTTGGCCGATGAGACGCGCGCTTGCAGTCTATTTCGTCGTGCTGACCGGCTTCCTGATCCTGCCGCTGATCTTCCTCGTTCCGATCTCGCTGTCCGAGAGCCAGTTCCTGGAGTTTCCGCCAAGCTCGCTGTCGCTGCGCTGGTATGCGGCCTTCTTCCAGGATCCGACGTGGGTCTCGGCCGCGGTCCTCAGTTTCCGTGTCGGCATCGGCGCGACGGCCGTCAGCCTCGTCTTCGGAACGCTCGCCTCGATCGCGCTGGTGCGCGGGGATTTTCCGGGGAAGGGCGTTCTGACGGCGATCTTCATCGCGCCGCTGATCCTGCCGACGGTCGTTCTGGCGCTTGCGCTCTACATCGTGTTCCTGCGCTGGCAACTCGTGGATAACGTGTTTGCCCTGACGCTCGCGCACGCGATCGTGGCGATGCCCTATGTCGTGATGATCGTCTCCGCCAGCCTGCGGCGGTTCGACACGACTATCGAGCGGGCGGCGCGCGTTCTTGGGGCCGGGCCGGTCAAGGCCTTCATGCTGGTGACGCTGCCCTATCTGGTGCCGTCGATGTTCGCAGCCGGCATTCTCGCCTTCTTCGCATCCTTCGACGAACTGATCATCACGCTCTTCATCTCCGGCGGCGCGCAGACGCTTCCCGTCCGCATCTGGAACGATCTGGGGCTGAAGCTCGATCCGACGGTTCCAGCCGTCGCCGTGATGCTGACCGCGCTCAGCATCGTCGGCATGGGCATCGGCGAGCTGATCCGTCGGCGAAACGAACAGCGCTATCAATCCGCAACACCTCCCGAGGCGTGACATGACCGTGGACGCAACCATCACCAAGGACAACTGGCCCGCTCTCGCCAAGGACGTTGAACGCCTCGTCAGCACGATCGAGGCGACGGCTCTGCCGGCGAACATCTGGGCGCTGGTGAACCAGGCCGTCTCAGCCAATTCCACCAAGCTGATGTGGACATTCTTCGAGGAGGCCGAGGACCAGACCGCCACCTATGCTGACGTCAAGGCGCGGATCAAGCGTACCGCGGCCGCGCTTTACGCAGCCGGTGTGCGACAGGGCACGCATGTGGCGGTGATGCTGCCGAACATCCCGCAGTTTCCGGCGACCTGGCTTGCCATCGCCAGGCTGGGCGCGGTGATGGTGCCGGTGAACATCAACTATACCGGGCGCGAGCTGCACTATGTGTTGACGGATTCGGAATCGACGTTTCTCGTCATCGATGCCGAATGCCTGCCGGCCTATGCCGCCTTGGGAGACGAAGCGCCGCTCGGCCCCGATCATCTGCTGGTGGTCGGCGATGCCGAGACCGGACGTTCGCTGTGGGAGTTGCAGGCGAGTGCGCCCGATCTTCCCGCCGGCCTGCCCGAGCCGGCGATCGATGATCTCGTCAACATCCAGTACACGTCGGGCACGACCGGCTTTCCGAAAGGCTGCATGCTCACCCATCGCTACTGGCTGACCCTGTCGCTGGTGGCTGAAATGCGTGGGGGCCAGGACGAACAGGCGACGAACATCCTTGCAGCCCAGCCTTATTTCTACATGGACCCGCAATGGCTGACGCTGATGGCGATGCGCGCCGGCGGCCAGATATTCGTCGCGCGCCGTGCAAGCTCCAGCCGCTTCATGGATTGGGTGCGCGACTACGACATCCACTACTGCCTGTTTCCCGAAATCGTCTACCAGCTTCCGGAAAGCGAACGCGACGGCCAGAACAGCCTCAAGCGTATTTCGATTTTCGGCTTCGACAAGGAGCGTCATGCCGATCTCGAGCGGCGCTACAACACGGTTGCGCGTGAATCCTTTGGCATGACGGAGGTCGGTTCCGCGCTGTTTTTGCCGCGTGAAGCGACGCATATGGTCGGGTCGGGCTCCTGCGGGCGACCATCGCCTTTCCGCGAGGCAAAAATCGTCGATGCCGAGGGCAACGAGGTGGCCGTCGGCGAGGTCGGCGAGCTGTGCCTGCGCGGGCCTGGTATCATGCTCGGTTACTACCGCAAGCCGGAGGCAAACGCGTCGTCCTATTTCGGCGACTGGTTCCGGACCGGCGACCTGTTCTGGAAGGACGCGCAGGGCTTTCACTACATCGTCGGCCGTCTCAAGGACATGATCCGCCGCAGCGGCGAGAACATCGCCGCGCGCGAGGTCGAGGCCGTGCTGCGCGAATTGCCGGGCGTGCTGGAGGCGGCGGCCGTGGGCGTCAAGGATGCTTCGCGTGGCGAGGAGGTGAAGGCCTACCTCGTCCTGCAGCCCGGAACGACCCCGCAGGACGTGCCGCCCGAAGCCATCTTCGAGCACTGCAAGACGCGGCTCGCCGCCTTCAAGATTCCACGCTTCCTGGAATATCGGGACTCGCTGCCCAAGACCCCATCCGAAAAAATCGCCAAGCAGAAGCTGGTTGCCGAGAAGCCCGACCTTCGTGTCGGCAGCTTCGATCGCGTCGCCGGCGCTTGGCTCTGAACACAGAGAGGTTGATTCAATGCCGATAGAATACGAGCGCAAGGGCAAGGTCGGATATTTCACGATCCGCAACGGAAGCGTGAACCCGATGACGCCGGCGATGCACAAGGAACTCTACGGCCATATGCTGGAGTTCCTCAACGATGACGAGGTGAATGTCGGCATCATGCAGGGCGCCGGCGACCGCGCCTTTTCGGCCGGCGACGATATCAAGACGGAGTACGCCAAGTTCGATACGCCGATGGAGGAGCTGAAATACTACCTATCTCCGAAGCATCGGACCGAAACGAAGGTGCCCGACACGTTCACGTGGTCGCGCGATGTGCTGGCGCTGGAACGCTACAAGCCGATCATCGCGGCCGTGCGCGGCTACTGCTACGGCCAGGGCATGATCTATCTGAGCCATCTGACCGACATTCGCGTCGCGTCCGAAGATGCGAAGTTCGGCTTTCCCGAGATCGCCTATGGCATGGGCGGGGCAGGCGGCTCGACGCGCCTCTCGCGCTTCATCCCGCACACGGTTGCGATGGAAATGCTGCTGACCGGCGATCCGCTGACTGCCGAACAGGCGCTGCGGGCGAATCTGGTCAACGCCGTCGTTCCGGCGGATCAGGTGCTGGCGAAGGCCGAGGAGTATGCCGACCGCATCGCGCGCCACCCGCTTATCGCGCTGCGCGTCGAGATGGAAGCCTCGCTGAAGGGCATGGATATGTCCAGGCAGGGAGCGCTCGACCACTCGAAGAACCTCTACCGGATGCAGCGTCTGGCATATGGCGGTGAAGAGCGCGTCGAGGATTTCCTCTACAAGTCGCCGGCAAAGTAGCGCCGGCAATCCTGGAGGCACGCGATCGCGATCGCGTGCCCATCTCACCCGAGTCCCGGCAGCCACAGCGAAATCTGCGGCACGAAGGTAAGAAGCATCAGCACGGCGAGAAGGGTTGCGATGAACGGAATCGCTTCCTTGATGAACTTGCCGATACTCACACCCGTTATGGTGCAGGCGACGAACATGAGCGTCCCGAGCGGGGGCGTTATGCCGCCCATCGTCAGGTTGAGCACCATGATGATTCCGAAATGCACCGGATCCACGCCAAGCTGAAGGACCACGGGCACGAGGATCGGCGTGAGCAGGATCAGCAGCGCCGTGCCTTCAATGAACATGCCGACCACAAGCAGCAGCAGATTCAGCAGAAGCAGGATGACGATCGGATTCTCGCTGATGCCGATCAGCAGGGATGCCGCTTTGGCCGGAATACCGACCCATGACATGTAGAAGCCGAGCGCATTCGCCGCGCAGATGATCAGCATGATGCCGGCCGTCGCCAGCACCGTGTCTTTGACGACTGTCACGAAGCTCGACCTCGTGAACTCGCCATAGATGAGGCCCACGATGGTCGTGTAGACTACGGCCATGGCGCCGGCTTCGGTCGGCGTGAACAGGCCGAAGCGGATGCCGCCGATGATCCCGACGGGGATCAGCAGGGCGAGCCACGCGCCCTTGAAAGCGCGCCAGCGTTCGCCCCAGCTTGCGGGCGTTGCCCGGCTAGGTAGATAGCCGCGACGGCGCGAGATGATGTTGACGGTGATCATCATCGCGACCGCAAGCAGGAGGCCGGGCACGATGCCGGCCATGAACAGGTCCTTGATCGATACGTTGCCCAGGAAGCCGTAGAGGACGAGGCCGATCGCCGGCGGGATGATGACTGCAATCACCGACGAGCTTGCGGTCAGCGCCGCGGAGAAACCCTTGTCGTAGCCCTGCTTGACCATCTCGGGCACCAATAGCTTCGACTGCATCGCGGTGTCGGCATTGGCCGATCCCGACATGCCGCTCAAAAGCGTGCTCAGCATGACGTTCACCTGGCCGAGGCCGCCTGTCATGTGTCCGGTCAGCGTCTCGGCAAGCTTGAGCATGCGTTGCGTGATCCCGGCCTCGTTCATGATCGCGCCGGTGAGGATGAAGAAGGGCACGGCGAGCAACGGAAAGGACTGCGTCGAGGCGACGAAACGCTGCACGAAAATCTGCATCGGCATTTCGCCGGAAAACAGGAAGAACGAGATCGCGGCGATACCGATCGCGAAGGCGACCTGAACGTTGAGGGCCAGAAGCGCGAGCAGGATGAAGATCGGGAGATAGTCCATCATCACAGGCTCTCGATCTGCTCGTCGGCTTGCGGGAATATCCCGCCACCGCGGCTTCGCAGGATCACCACGAACTGCGCGATCGCGTGGCCGCTCATGATCAGCAGCGACAAAGCGATGCCGCCATAGACGTAGAAGAACGAGATGCGCAGCACCGGGGAGGGACGGTTGCTGGCCTGACCGGCGAGCGTGTAGGCGAGGTATGTCGTGTAGACGAGAAAGGCGACGACGAGCGCGCCGGCGCAGATTGCGATGAGCTTGCGGATGCGCGAGGGGAAGAGGTCGACGACGAGCGGGATGCTGATCAGCATGCCACGGCGCAATGCGGCGGCGGCGCCGAAGAAAACGACCCATGCAAAGGCGATCGCCGAGAGTTCCGTCGTCCAGGTGGCTGGCTGGCTCAGAATGTAGCGGGTCAGCACGCCCCATATGACGCTGCCGACGACGACCGACAGCGAGAGGCTCGCGACGACGATATCGAGTTCCAGCAAAAGGCGTCTCATCATCGATGGCTCCTGTCGCAGTGACGCGTTTCGGCGTCGGTTGACGGCTGATGAAGAAAGCCGGCCCTCGCGGACCGGCTTTGAATGGCTGTCAGGCTATCAATCAGCGAGGATGGCCTGAATGTCCTGATGCAGGCCGGGTGTCCAGTCCGGAAACGCCTCATAGACCTTGCTGGTCGCGGTCTGGAACGCGGCGACGTCGATATCCTGGACCACCGTCACGCCTTCGGCCTCCAGACGCTCAACGAACTCGTTCTCCGAGTCGATGACGAGGTCCGTCATGAACTCGCCGGCCTCGATGGACGCCAGCGTGAGCGCTTCCTGAACCTCCGGCGGATACGACGCGAAAAGATCGGAATTCATGACGAGGCCGACGAACGCCTTGAAATGGCCGGTCATCGAAACCGTCTTCACAGGCTCGTAGAGCTTGGATGCATAAAGTGCTGCAAGAGGGGCCTCGGCAGACTGCACGACGCCGGTGGACAGGCCGGTATAGACCTCGCTCCAGTCGAGCTGGACGCCGCGTCCGCCCATCGCACCAATCGTCTCGATCCACATGACGTTGGGCGGTACGCGGATGCTGAGACCGCTCATGTCGCCGGGATTGCGGATCTCGCGATCGGAAATGACGTGACGCGCACCGAAGAACCAGTTGGTCGAGAGAAGCTCGAAGCTGGCAGTGTCGCGCAGCCGCGACTTCATGCCGTCGAAAAGGTCGGATTCGAGGATCTTGGCAAAGTCCTTGGGATCTTCCAGCAAATAGGGTCCGTTGAGGACGCCGAAATCCGCGACATAGTCGGAAAGGTATCCCGGATCGGAATTCTGGATCACCGGCGCGCCGATCTTGACCTGCTCGTAAACTTCGAGCGCGGCGCCGAGTTCGCCATTGGGATGGATCGTGATCGACACCTGATCGCCAACCCGCTCCCGAACGCGCTCGACGAAAAACTGCATCGCCTTGTAGATCGGCTCGCCGGTCGACGAGACCGTTGCCAGCCGCAGGTTGATGTCTGCTGCGCTGGCGGAAACCGTTGCAAGTCCCAATGCGCCGGCTGCGGCAATTATCCTAAAAGCGGTCACGATCTACCTCCCTGAAAACTGACTTTCGAACCCCGTCGGGTCGGGCCAACTGAAATGGACATCCTCCCACAGATGGCACCCCGGATTGGGTAACATCCAATCCGGTAATGCATTCATAAATGAATTGCAACTTTATTTGTGGGTGAATTGGGTGGATTCGGCCGCGTTCTTAACCAGGGATCGAGCCAGTCAATTGAGCGAAGCTGGTTGCAAAAAGAACTCATATGTGAAAAATGCATTTATAAGAGAAGATATGGGAGGAAGGATTATGGTTTTCGCGCCGGTCGAACAGGTGTCGCCATGAGCGTTGCGTCTTCCGTCGGCGTTTCGTCGACGCGGCCTTCCGACATGCCTTTGGACCACGCCGAGATTCCCGTCTGGAACTCCGAGAACTGGTTCTACGAGGACTGGCCGGTGGGTCAGAAGATCAGATCGCTGCGCCGGACGATTTCCGAGGGCGAGAGCCATTCGTTCAACAATCTGGTTCTCGACATCCACCCTTACGTGCAGGACGAGCTTTTCGCGCAGCGGGAGGGCATCTTCGACAAGCGGCTCGTTTCAGGCGCGTTCGTGTTTTCCGCCGGGCTGGGACTGGTGGCGACCAACTGCGTCAACGCCTTCTCCTACGGTTACGACAAGCTGCGCTTCATCAAACCGGTCTTCATCGGCGACACGATCTACAGCATCCGCACGAACCTCGACCGCAGGCCGCGCTACCCGCAAATGGGGCTCATCCGCGCGAGCTACGAGGTGTTCAAGGGCGAAGGCGAGCTCGTCCTCTACTGCGAGCATCTGCAAACCGTAAAATACAAGAACCCGGCCGATTTCGTCGGCAAGACCGAGAAACAGGACTGATGACTGCAGATACCGATTTGCCGCTGGCTGGCCTCGTCGTGGTGGACATGAGCCAGTTCCTCTCCGGCCCTTATTGCTCGCTGCGCCTGCTCGATCTTGGAGCGCGGGTGATCAAGGTCGAGCGGCCGGACGGAGGCGACCTGTCTCGCCGGCTCTATCTCAGCGATACCGAGATCGGCGGTGACTCGACAATCTTCCACGCCATCAATCGCGGCAAGGAGAGCCTTGCGATCGACCTGAAGAACGAAAGCGACCTTGAGGCGCTTCGGACGCTTCTGGGAAAGGCCGACGTTCTCATCCAGAATTTTCGTCCCGGCGTGATCCAGCGTCTGGGGCTGGACTACGAGGCCGTCAGCAAGATCAACCCCCGTATCGTCTATGCGTCCATCAGCGGCTATGGCGAAAGCGGCCCATGGGTGAAGCGGCCCGGCCAGGACCTGCTTGCACAGTCGCGTTCCGGCCTGATGTGGCTGAATGGCGACGAAGGGCAGGGCCCGGTTCCGTTCGGCCTTGCGGTCGGTGACATGCTCGCGGGGGCGTCGGCTGTCCAAGGTATCCTCGCCTATCTGGTCAAACGCGGCATCGGCGGCAAGGGTGGGCACATCGAGACCAGCCTTCTGGAATCCCTGGTGGATTTCCAGTTCGAAGTGCTCACGACCTATCTCAATGATGGTCGCCGCCTCCCGAAACGCTCGAATTTCAGAAGCGCTCACGCCTATCTGTCGGCCCCTTATGGTGTGTACCCCGCCAAGGACGGGTTCCTCGCCATTGCCATGACGCCGATCTCCCGGCTTGCCGACCTGATGGAACTGGACGAACTGGAACCCTATCGCGATGCTCCTGCATCGTGGTTCACCGGTCGCGACGACATCAAGGCGATCATTGCGGCGCGCATCGCGACCAGGACGATCGACGAATGGCTTTCGCTCCTCGAGCCCGCCGACATCTGGTGCGCGAAGGTCCTCAACTGGGAGGAGCTTCTGGAAAGTGAGGGCTTCCGGATCCTCGATATGCTTCAGACCGTGGAGCGGGACGACGATGTGTCGATCCTCACCACCCGTTCGCCCATCCGCGTCAACGGCGTCCGCCCGAAAGTCAGCCGCGCCGCGCCGCGCATTGGCGAGCATAGCGAAGCGATCCGCGCGGAGTTCGCGCTATGAGCGGCGTGAAGCTGAAGGGCATGACGTGGAGCCATCCACGCGGATACGACCCGATGGTCGCCTGCTCGGCCGAATGGCTGCGCATGACGGGCACGCACATCGAATGGGACAAGCGGTCGCTGCAGGATTTCGAATCCTACCCGGTCGATGAACTGGCCCGCGCCTATGATCTGATCGTGATCGACCATCCGCATGTCGGACAGATCACCGGCGAGGGATGCCTGACGCCGCTGGACGTCGATGGCCGCGAGCCCGAACGCATAGCACTTGCTGATGGCAGCGTCGGGAAATCGTACCCGAGCTACAACTGGCAGGGCAGGCAGTGGGCGTTTCCTATCGACGCTGCGACGCAGGTCCAGGCGTACCGACCCGATCTGCTCGACAGGCCCGCATCGACATGGCGGGAGGTACTCGATCTGGCGCGCGATGGAAGAGTGTTACTGCCGCTGCGCGCGCCGCACTCGCTCATGACCTTCTATACGCTTGCCGGAAACATCGGCAGCCCGTGCAACGGCGACACACAGGGCGATCTGGTCGATGTCAATGCCGGGGCGAGGGTCGTTGCGATGATCCGCGAACTCGCCGATCATCTCGATCCCGAATGCTTCGACATGGACCCGATCGACGTTTCGGAGCGGATGGCGGCCGAGGGATCGCGGATCGCCTGCTCTCCACTGATCTACGGCTATGTGAACTACTCCATCGACGGGTTCCGTCCGCATCGCCTTGCGTTCACGGACATGCCGGTGACGGGCAGTAACGGTCCCGTTGGCTCGGCGCTTGGTGGGACGGGCATAGCGGTCTCCGCTTTCTCCAGAAACCGCGATGCGGCGATCGACTTCGCCTACTGGGTCGCAAGCGCGGATACGCAGCGCGGGCTTTTCGTCCGCTCCGGCGGGCAGGCGGGTCACGCGGCTGCCTGGGAAGATCGCGCCGCGAACGACGCCAACGGCAATTTCTACGTGGATACGCGAAGGACGCTCGAAGGCGCCTGGCTGAGACCGCGCCACGACGGTTACATGCGCTTCCAGCAGGAAGGATCCGACCTGCTCAATGCAGGATTGCGGGGCGGGAATGATCCTGCCCTGCTCGTGAGCGAACTCAACGCCCTGTTCAGAGGCAGCTTCGGCTGACGCTCAAAAACAGACGTGACGGCCAGGCCCGGGCTCTTGGCACTACGGGGCCTTCGGGAACTCCGAACCGGCGAGGCTCGACAGGCGCCCCGCAGTATCCAGCAGAAGCTGGATGGTGCCGGAGATGTCGGGCGCGGCAGGCGTGTTCACCAGCGTGATGTAGGGAACGGTCAGCGCCGCGATTGCGCGCCCATCCGGCCCGAGGATGGGGGCGGAGAGGTTGAACACGCCGGCCGTCTGCGCGCTCGCCATCATTTCGTAGCCGCGATCCCTGATCTGGTCGAGGCGGGACGTGAAGTCCGGCGAAATGACGGGCGGCTCTCCGCTGCCGGAATCCTCGGCGACCATCATCAGACGTTCATCCTCCCTGCGAAACGCAAGGAGGACGTGGCCGGAACCGGTGTCGAACAGGCTGATATGGGAGCCGACGCGAATGGAGATGCCCCAATATCCGGGTGCTTCCTGCTGTGCGATGACGACAGCCGCGCCGCGATCAAAAACGACGAGTTGGTTCGCTTGCCGGGTTTTCTCGGCAAGTTCGCGCATCAGCGGCGTCGCATAGGATGCCAAGCGGCGCACGGGGGCATGTAGTTGGGCCAGACCGAACAGCTTGAGCGTCAGCGAAAACCGGTCGCCGTCGATACGGGTCACGTAGCCGCGCCGAACGAGCCGGTCGAGCATCCGGTAGAATTCGTTGGGGCTGCGGTCCAAACGCTTGGCGATTTCGGCCTGGGTCAGCCCGCCATCCACGCTTGCCAGCAATTCCAGAATATCGAGACCCTTGTCGAGGGCCGGGGCGCGGTAGCGGTCCTGCTCTTCACTGTCCATTGTGCGCTCTCTGGTGAATGGTCGATTTCATATACGCACTATGGTCCTGAATGAAAAGACTGGTAACTTGACAATATGGCTTGCCAGATGTTTGTATATAAATGATCTACTCATTTATAAGAGAAGATAGGGAGGGTCGCTTGGAAACCGCATCCGGAAGCAGGCGTCGTCATGCGTATGTGGCGGCTTTGCCCTCGCCAACCCTGTCTGTGGAGCGCTGACCATGGCGAAGATCGAGAAGATCGAATTCCGCATGGTCAATCTCGACCCGATGGTCGTCCGCACCGATGCGATCCAGAGTTTCGTCCGGCAGGAAACGCCCATGGTGACGATCACCGACGCCGATGGCGCGGTCGGCACGGGCTATAGTTATACGATTGGTACAGGCGGGGCGTCGGTCATGCGGATGCTGATCGATCACTTCGCGCCTCTACTGCTGGGCCGCGATGCGGATCGGATCGAGGCCATCTGGCACGAATTGGAATTCGCCACGCACGCAACAACGATCGGGGCGATCACGTCGATCGCGCTGGCGGCCGTGGACACGGCGTTGTGGGATCTCCGGGCGAAGAAGCAGGGGATGCCGCTCTGGAAGCTGGCGGGCGGCGCCAGGGATCGATGCAAGCTCTACACCACCGAAGGCGGCTGGCTGCACATCGAGACGCAGGCTCTGGTGGAGGACGCGCTCGAAGCCAAGGCGAAAGGATTCACAGGCTCCAAGATCAAAATCGGCAAGCCGCACGTCGCCGAGGATCTGCGCCGCCTGCGCGCGGTTCGTGATGCCGTCGGCGACGATTACGAGATCATGACCGATTGCAACCAGGCATTCACCGTGGATGAGGCGATCCGGCGGGCGGAGCGCTTGGCCGATCTCGACCTCGCCTGGATCGAGGAGCCGCTGCCGGCGGATGACATCGAGGGCCATGTGCGTCTTTCGAACGCGACAAGCATTCCGGTGGCCGTCGGGGAGTCGCTCTATTCGATCCGCCATTTCCGCGAATACATGCAGCGCGGTGCCTGTTCGATCATCCAGGTGGATGTGGGGCGCATCGGCGGCGTCACGCCATGGCTGAAAGTGGCGCATGCCGCCGAAGCGTTCGACATGCCGGTGTGCCCGCATTTCCTGATGGAGCTTCAGGTCAGCCTCACCTGTGCTGTCCAGAAGGGCAAATATGTCGAATATATTCCGCAGTTGAACGAGGTGACGACTTCGCGGCTGGAAATCAGGGATGGCCATGCGATCGCTCCGTCGGAGCCGGGGCTTGGAATTGCATGGGACTGGGATGCGCTGCGGCGTCGCAGCGTGGGCGAGTTCACGACCGAGGTGACGGCGCGCTCGATCTGAATTCGCCGCAACAAACATGGCGGGGCGGAACTGCCGCCTCCCGCTCTACACACCAATGACAGGATGACAGCAGGGACGATGGAACAGACGCAATATTTCGAGGACTACGAGATCGGGTTTTCGCGCACGACGATGGGTCGGACGATCACCGAGACCGATTTCGTCGTCCATGCGGGTCATACGGGCGACTTCTTCCCGCATCACATGGATGCGGAGTTCATGAAGACGACGCCGTTCGGGGCACGGATCGCGCATGGCACGATGGTCTTCTCGATCGGCATCGGCCTCACCGCCACGGTGATCAACCCGGCGGCGTTCTCGTATGGTTATGACCGCTTGCGCTTCGTCAAGCCCGTCTTTATCGGCGATACGATCCGCACGCGGGCGACGATCCTTTCGAAGGACGACGATCCGAAGCGGGCCGACGCGGGCCGCGTCATCGAGCGGTGCGAGGTGATCAACCAGCGTGACGAAGTCGTTCTCGTGACGGACCACATCTATGTCGTCGAGCGGCACGCACGCGCTGCCTGACCTCTTATCAAACAAGGAACACACGATGACATCTGGCCTTCAGGGAAAAACCGCTTTCATCACGGCCGCAGGGCAGGGGATCGGCAAGGCGACGGCGCTCACTTTTGCCGAGGCCGGCGCAACGGTCATTGCCACTGACATCAACGAAGATGCGCTCGCGCAGCTCTCAAGCGAAGCCTCCATCAGAACGTTGAAGCTCGACGTTCTCGACGACAAGGCGGTCGCTGCCGCGTTCGCGGAAATCGGCGCGGTGGATGTGCTCTTCAACTGCGCAGGCTTCGTTCATCCGGGCTCGGTGCTCGAGATGCAGGACGGGGACCTCGATTTCGCTTTCGACCTCAATGTGAAGTCGATGGTCCGTACGATCCGTGCAGCGCTGCCCGGCATGATCGATCGCGGCGAGGGCTGCATCATCAACATGGCCTCCGTCGCGTCGAGCATGAAGGGCGTTCCCAACCGCTTCGCCTATAGCGTGACCAAGGCTGCCGTCATCGGCCTGACGAAATCGGTCGCCGCCGACTATGTGGCGAAAGGCATTCGCTGCAACGCGATTTGCCCCGGCACGGTCGAGAGCCCCTCGTTGCAGGATCGGATGCGCGCGCAGGGCGACTACGAGACGGTGCGCAACGCCTTCAAGGAACGCCAGCCGATGGGCCGCATCGGTAGGCCTGACGAGATCGCCGGATTGGCGCTCTATCTTGCCGGCGCGACCTACACGACAGGCCAAGCCTACGCCATCGACGGCGGCTGGACGATCTGATCCGCACCTGAAAGGACACAACGAATGAAATTGTTACGTTATGGAGACGCTGGCGCCGAGCGTCCGGGACTTCTCGATGCCGAGGGCCGGGTCAGGGACCTCTCCGGCCATGTCACGGATATTGCAGGTGTGGCGCTCGATCCCGACGCGCTGGCGCGATTGTCCGCGCTCGATCCGTCCACGCTGCCGCTGGTTGACGGCAACCCGCGCATCGGTCCGTGCGTCGGCGGTGTCGGCAAGTTCATCTGCATCGGTCTGAACTTCTCCGACCATGCGGCCGAGACAGGCGCGGAGGTTCCGTCCGAGCCGATCATCTTCATGAAGGCGACATCCGCGATCTGTGGCCCGAACGACGATGTGCTGATTCCCCGCGGATCCGAGAAGACCGACTGGGAAGTGGAACTCGGCGTCGTCATCGGCAAGACCGCGAAATATGTCAGCGAAGGTGAGGCGCTGGGCTACGTCGCCGGCTATTGCACCGTCCACGACGTCTCCGAGCGCGCCTTCCAGACCGAGCGCCAGGGACAGTGGACCAAGGGCAAGTCGGCCGACACGTTCGGGCCGATCGGGCCCTGGCTCGTGACCAAGGACGAGATCGCGGACCCGCAGAATTTGCCCATGTGGCTCACGGTCAACGGCGAGACGATGCAGAACGGATCGACGCGCACCATGGTCTATGGCGTCGCGCATCTGGTCTCCTATCTCAGCCAGTTCATGTCGCTTCGTCCGGGCGACATCATCTCGACCGGCACGCCGCCCGGCGTCGGCCTCGGCATGAAGCCGCCACGCTACCTCAAGTCCGGAGACGTGGTCGAACTCGGCATCGAGGGACTCGGCACCCAGACGCAAAACGTGCGCAACGACGCCTGATCGGCGGGACACGGCATCGGCCGCGCAAGGCGGCCGATGCCCTTGCTATTTCAAGCATCGAAATTTAAGTGGACTGAACAACTCATAATTGAGGTCGTTCCGTGTTGTCCGCCACTGCAAATTTTCATACCGAGCACGGCTCGCGCTATCTGCAACAGCTCTGCAAGCATTTTGCTCACAAGATCGACGTCACCTTCGATGAACGGCATGGTGAATGCCGTTTTTCCTGCGGGACGGCGGTCCTCGATGCCGATGCCGGGGTGCTTCGAATCCGCACGATCGCGCCCGACGCAGCGCAATTGGAAGAGACGCGGGACGTGATCGAAACGCACCTGATGCGTTTTGCGTTTCGCGAGCCTGCCGTGTTGGAATGGGTTCCCACAAATCCTCCCGCCAATGAGGCAGGGACATCATGAGACGGTTGTTCATCGGCCTCGCAGCCTCCGCTTTTTGCGCACTGAATGCCTTCGCCGCTGAAATCGATACGGCGCTCGGCCCGGTGACGATCGACGGTCGGCCCGAGACGATCGCCGTCTACGATATCGCCGCGATCGATACGCTTGACCGGCTCGGCGTGCAGATCGACGGGGTGCCCGACACGCTGTATCTGCCGCAACTCTCCGGCTTGAAGGACGGCGCCGAGACCGTCGGAACGATCTTCGAGCCCAATCTCGAAGCCCTGTCCGCGCTTGGTCCCGACCTGATCATCGTCGGCGGGCGATCGTCTCCGGCGATCGAGGCCACGCGTCGTGTTGCCCCGAGCATCGACATGACGATGGGCGGGGACGACCTGCTGGCCGATGCGCGAAGCCGGCTTGCAGCCTATGGCGCGCTCTTTGCGGTCGAGGCCGAGGCCGACGAGGCCCTGCGTGAACTCGATGCATCGGTCGAGGCGGCGCGCAAGGCCGTCGCCGGCAAGGGCAATGCCCTGATCCTCATGACCAGCGGCCCCAAGATTTCCGCCTATGGCGTCGGATCGCGGTTCGGCTGGGTGCATGAAACGCTCGACCTGCCGCCTGCCGTGAAAAGCCTGGATGCCGCCAATCATGGCGAGGCGGTTTCGTTCGAGTTCGTGCGCGACGCCGACCCGGACTGGCTCATCGTGCTCGACCGGGCAGCCGCGATCGGCTCGGGTGAGCAGAACGCCAAGGCGACGCTCGACAATGCGCTCGTGACTGAGACGAAGGCGTGGAAGTCGGGTCAGGTGATCTACATTCCGGCTGCGGATTTCTACATCGCCGCAGGCGGTGTGCAGGCCATGGGCCGCGTGCTGGCCGCGATCACGGAAGCCTTCTCGCACAGCCAATGACAGCCGCCGCCGCGAACCGCTCACATGGCCTTGTCGGGATCGCGGCCATTCTGGTCCTTGCAGCCCTGAGCATTGCGAGCCTGTTCGTTGGCGTCAGTGCGCTGACGCCCCGCCAACTGCTGAACGATCCCGAAGCGCTGCGCCTGCTGGTGGAGAGCCGGCTGCCGCGCACACTCGCGGCCATTCTGGCCGGTGGCGGGCTGGCGATCGCCGGTCTCGTGATGCAGAGCCTCGCGCGCAATCGGTTCGTCGAGCCTACCACAGCCGGCACCGCGCAGAGTGCCGCGCTGGGCATCCTTGTCGTGACGCTACTGTGGCCCGACGCCTCCATGATGTCGAAGACCATCGTCGCCAGCGTGACGGCGCTTGCCGGAACCTCGATCTTTCTGGCGCTCGCGCACCGGCTTCCGCCGACGCAGCCTTTTCTGGTGCCGTTGTTCGGTCTCGTCTATGGCGGGGTCGTCGGCGCAGGCGTGACCTTCGTCGCCTGGCAGGCGGATCTTCTGCAATATATCGACGTGTGGACGAACGGAGAATTCTCCGGCGTCCTGCGTGGGCGCTACGAGCTGCTCTGGATTGGGGCCGCGATGGTCGCGCTCGCCTGGTGGGTGGCGGATCGGCTCACCATCCTGTCGCTCGGCAAGAGCGCCAGCATCGGGCTCGGCCTGAACTATGCGCGCATGCTGCAACTGGGGCTCGTGATCGTCTCGGCGATCTCGGCGCTCACCGTCGTCGTGGTCGGCATGATCCCGTTCGTGGGGCTGATCGTGCCGGCGCTCGTCTCGCGCTTTGCGGGCGACAATCTGCGCGCCACGATCCCATGGGTGGCCGGCGCGGGCGCCGCGCTCGTGCTTGCCTGCGATATCCTCGGACGATTGCTGCGCTACCCCTATGAAGTGCCGGTTGGTACCGTGCTTGGTGTCGTCGGCGCGCTGATGTTCCTGGGCATTCTGTTCAGGCGGCATGACGATGGCTGAGCCGACAACCCTGCCGGCGCTCGACGCCTATCGGCGCGACGGACGGCTTGCGCTTCTCGCCGCGGCGGCGGTCGCGGTGTTCGTGGCCTTCATGACGATCGGCCTGCGCGGCAACATCGCGTTCGTGCTGGAGCTGCGCGCCACGCAGCTTCTCGTCTTTGCCCAGGTGGGCATTGCGATCGCCGTTTCGACGGTGCTGTTCCAGACGATCAGCGGCAACCACATCCTGACGCCGTCGATCATGGGCCTCGATGCGCTCTACCTTTTCTGCCAGACGGCGCTCGTCTTCGCGCTTGGCGGCCTTGGCTTCGCGACGCTCGATGCGCAGGTGAAATTCGCGGGTGAGGTGATCCTGATGATGGCGCTCGCGCTGGCGCTGTTCCTGCCGCTCCTGCGCCAGCGTGTGGACATGACGTTGATGCTCCTGACAGGCGTGGTCCTTGGCCTGATGTTCCGGTCACTGTCGTCGCTCATCGCGCGGCTGATCGACCCGAACGATTTCGCCGTGCTGCAGGGTGCCAGCTTTGCCAGCTTCACGACCGCGCCGGCGGAACTCCTCGCGATCGGCGGGGTCGTGACGGTCGCCGGCGTCGCGGTTGCGTGGCGCGCGCGCAACGTGCTCGATATCCTGGCGCTTGGGCCCGATGCCGCGACCGGGCTCGGCGTCGCATGGCGACCGACCGTCACCGCGTTGCTGCTTCTGGTTGCGGCCCTCGTCGCAGTCTCGACGGCGCTTGTGGGGCCGATCGCGTTTCTCGGCCTGCTCGTCGTCGCTTTGGCCGAGCGCGTCATGGGAACGCGGCGTCATGCGGTGCTGCTGCCCGCCGCATCCCTGATCGCGGTGCTGGTGCTGGTCGGCGGGCAGGTGCTGCTTCAGCATGGGCTGGGCGGGCAGTCGGTGCTGAGCGTCATCGTCGAATTCGTCGGCGGGCTCGTCTTCCTGATGCTGTTGTTTGGACGGAGACGGGCGTGATCGAAATTCATGACGTCTCGCTGCGTTTGCAGGGCAAGCCGATCCTGCACGACATCGACCTCGTCCTGCCGAAAGGCGGCATCACGGCGCTGGTCGGGCCGAACGGGGCCGGCAAGTCGAGCCTGCTCTCGCTCATTGCGCGCCTTCAGCCATTGCAGGCCGGCACGATCACGGTGGACGGCTTCGAAGTCGACAAGACGCCGGGACGGCAGCTTGCGAAGGTCCTCGCGATCCTGCGCCAGGACCCGGGCATCGCCAGCCGGCTGCGCGTCGCCGAACTCGTCGGCTTCGGGCGCTTTCCGCATCATCGCGGGCGGCTCAACGACGATGACCGGACCCACATCGCGGCGGCGCTGAAGCAGTTCGACCTGACGGACCTCGCCGATCGCTTCATCGATACGCTTTCGGGCGGACAGCGGCAGCGTGCACTGGTCGCGATGGCCTTCTGCCAGGGAACTGACTACCTGCTGCTCGACGAACCGCTCAACAATCTCGACATGTTTTACGCGCGCGAACTGATGCGCGCGTTGCGCCGGATCAGCGACGAGGATGGGCGCACGATCGTCATCGTGCTGCACGACATCAACCATGCCGCCGCCCACGCCGACCGCATCGTGGCGATGCGGGACGGGCGCATCGTCGCGAACGGCGCGCCACGCGACATCCTGACGCCGCAGGTGCTGGAACGCGTGTTCGGCTTCAGGATGCGGGTGGAGGAGATCGACGGTCACCCCACCGTTCTGCACCACAGATAGGCTGCACTAAAACCTGATAATGTGTGTCATAATTGGCACAAGCTCATGCTTTCTTTGCGATTTTAATAAGACTCTTTTTGTCCAGTTATTGTCTCCCGCCTTCCGCCTCCGTACCAAGAATTCGGAATTGCAACCGCGTCACGGCGCGGTCTGCAGGCAACATGTCGCGCGTCGTGGCGCACTTTTTCTTGATGGGGACCTCAATGACGTCTGGATCGTATCGCGCACTTGCCGTCGGCACCGCACTGGCCTTGCTCTGGACGAGCGGGGCCGCACTGTCGCAATCCGCGCTGCCGGTTGCCGACGAAGCCTCGGCCGAGCAGGAAGCCATGCCCGTGACGAGCGATGGCGCGACGCTTTTGCCGCGCCTCGATGTCGGCGCCGGAGCGGAAGGAACGGCAGGCACCAATCTGATTGCGGTGACGCCTGAGGAGATGGATCGCAAGAAGCCCGCGAACCTGCGCGAAATCTTCACCGGCGAGCCGGCGGTGGCGATCGGTGGCTCCATCCCGAGCACGCAGAAGATCTACGTCAACGGCGTGGACGAAACGAACCTCGCGGTCACCGTCGACGGCTCGCGTCAGAACAACAAGGTGTTCCACCACAATGGAACCTACCTCATCGATCCCGCACTGCTCAAGGCCGTAACGGTCCAGGCCGGTGTCGCGCCGGCCGATGCGGGACCGGCAGCGCTTGGCGGCTCGATGGGGCTGGAGACGAAGGACGCGGTCGACCTGCTCGAGCCGGGCCGCAATTTCGGCGGCTTCCTCACCGGGACGTGGGACACCAACAGCGAGACGTTCACGACCGGCGCGAGCGCCTTCGGCATGCAGGACGGTTTCGAGTTCCTCGGCTACATCAACTACAGCAAGGGCGGCAATTTCACGGCCGGCAATGGGGAGGAGATGCTGGGAACGGGCACCAACCTGCTCGCCGGTCTCGGCAAGATCGCCTACGAGACGCCAGAGGGCAACCGCTTCGAACTGAGCCATGAGCAGGTGCGCGACGACGCGCTGCGCCCCTATCGCGCCAACGCCTACATCAACATCCGCAACGAGCCGGTCCTGCGCAATTACGAGCTGAACCGCCAGAACACCGTCTTCACCTACACGAACACGATGCCGGAAGGATGGTGGGATCCGAAGGTCGTTCTGGCCTATAGCCGCACGCAGGTCGAGACGCCCGTCTTCAACCGCGCTACCGGCGAGATCATCGCGCCTGCGATCGGTGCGACCAGCAGCTTCAACGGCAAGGTGGAGAACAAGTTCTCCTTCGACATCGGCAGCGTCACCGCCGGTTTCGATTTCTACAGCGACCGCGCGAAGCTTTCCTATGACGCGGTGCCGCCGGAATTCCCGGATGAACGCGCAAGCAATGTGGGCGCATACGCACAGGCGCGGCTCGAGCCCTTCGACCGGGCACGCATCTCGTTCGGCGGCCGCATCGACAACCAGTGGTTCACCGGCGTCGACGACACCGATTTCAGCAATGCGGGTGTCAGCGGAAACCTGTCCGGCGAATATGATCTTGTGCCCGACTTCCTGACGGCGAAGGCAGGCATCTCGCATGTCTGGGGTGGCATACCGCTGGCCGAGAACTTCATCCAGAACCCGGCATGGACCTATCCCGACGATCTCGAGGCCGTGACGTCGAACAACTACACGGTCGGTCTAGAGGCGCGCTTTGAAGGCCTCACGCTCGAAGCGAGCCTGTTCCGGACCGACATCGACAATGCGCGGTTCCCGACCGCCGGCAATGCGATGCGCAATTTCGACCTCCGGACCAAGGGCTGGGAGATCGGCGCGCGCTACGAGTGGGACGCCGCGTTCGCCAGCATCAAATATGCCGACATATCGGCCGACGTGGATGGCATACCTGCCGATTCCGAGGTGGGCCGTTACCTGACTACTCCGATCGGCCAGATCATCATGCTCGGCGGCGGATATACGTTCCATGACTGGGGCGTGAGGCTGGGCGGTGACGTCGAGATCGCGCTCAAGAACGAGGATACGCTCGTGAAGCATCCGACCGATCCGTCCGACAAGGTCGCGCTTCCGGGCTACACCGTGGCCAACGCGTTCGTGGAATATACGCCGCCGACCCATACGAACTTCACGCTTCGTGCCGACGTGCGCAACATCTTCGACGAGAGCTATACCAACCGCGCCAGCTACGGTCAGGATTTCGAGGGCGTGAAGCCGCATCTCGATCCGGGCCGCTCGTTCCGCCTCAGCGCGACGATGCGCTTCTGATCGGGCTTCGCTGACGCAATCGCAGGAAACGTGGACAATGCGGCAGCCGGACGACGAAAGTCCGGCGCCGTACCCGCGCCGCGCGATCCTATGAACAAGCCGATCACTCTGGATCCCCACTCGTGCGTCCTTACGGACGAGTGGGGATCTATCTCTTTGTTCGAGCATCGGAATAACCCGAAAACGGACTCCACTTTTCGGTCCGATGCTCTACCCGTCCTCGACGGTTGTTCCCGTCACGGGTAAATTCGCGCTAAATTATTGAGAAGAAACGAGAAGGTGGCTGGGGAACCTGGATTCGAACCAGGACTAACGGAGTCAGAGTGTTTGATCCCTCTTTGATTTCGCTGAGCTATTCGCGATTTGTCGCACCCTTGTCGCGCTTATCCCAGCAATGCACTTGCAGCCCGGTCCATTTGGCTGCCGTCATCGCCCTTGGGGAACAGGTGACTGTAAACGTCAAGCGTGACCTGAATAGACGAGTGGCCCATACGATCCTGCACCACCTTGGGAGGCAGGCCAAGGCCGCCATCTTCCGGTCGGTTGATACACCAGCTTGCATAGAAATGTCGCAGAGCGTGCAGGCCGGAATACTTTGGGGCCAAAACTGGCTCGCCGCGCTTGTCGACCTTGTCCGTCTTCACGGTGACGCCTGCCTCAATCTGGGGCGGATGGAACCAGCGTTTGACGATATTCGCATGGTACTCAATTGCTCCGGTTCCTGTAGGGAAGACGAGGTCGAGATCGCCTTTGGGGCATTCGTCCTTCCACGCCTTCAGAGCGAACACCAGGTCGCCGGGCAGGGGAATGGTGCGTCTACCCTTCACGGATTTGGGCGAGCCTATCTCCTGATAGGCGTCAGCCCGTTGCCGGATCGTGACCTCATTTTTGTGGAAGTCCAGATCAGCCCATCGCAGGCCGCGAAGCTCGCTTGCGCGCATGCCCGTAAGGATCGCCGTCATAATGAATATGCGAGGCTTCCCCGATGCGGCGCTGAGGATGGCTCGCACTTCCTCTCTTGTAGGAAGATCAACGCCGACTTGAACCGGCTGCTCGTGACGCGCTGCAGAAGCTGCTTTGCCCTTGCTCCGGCCAATGTCCTTCACTGCGTTCCTGACGACCAGTCCTCGCTCTTGAGCATCCGAAAGCAAGGAGCCAAGGCTGACACGGACCGCGCGCAGCATGGCAGCGGAACGGCCATTGTCCTGAAGCGCGTCCATGAAGCCGCGCACCATCGGGACCGATATTTCGTTCAACCGCTTCGTGCCAATAAACGGAACGATGTGCAGGTCGAGATGCTGGCGGTACTGATTGACAGTGCTGCGCTCAAGGCCGGCTGCATCGCAGGACGCCAGCCAGTGCTTGCCAGCGGCGGCCACGGTGATCGTGTCAGCGTCGGCGACATGGATGCGCCCCGACACCTCGACGTGTGTTTGCGCGTCGAAGGCCAGCGCGTCCTTTTTGAGTTTGAAGGTCTTGATGTGACGCTTGCCGTGCTGGTCGCGGTAGTCGACCACCCAAGCGCTGCCGGGCTTGCCGTTGTGAATCCAAGTGCGCTGCCTGATCGCCATGGTCGATGCCATAGCGGACTAACGGATTCTGCGCAACAATCTAAATAACGGGTGCTTCGCTACCCGCGCCGCCTCTGAGGAGCGCCATGTTTGGATGCGATCTGACGAACCCGCTCGCGGGATATGTCGAAGACTTTCCCGATTTCGGAATAGTCATGTCCAAGGGCGGCCATCCGCACAATCGTCGAATCCCGGTCGCTGTAGACCGAAGGAACGCGAGGGGCGGTTGCCATGTATCGGGTGTGTAGATCACGCATGGCTTGAAGGCTCGCGGGCCTCGGTTCGGAGACGCCGTTGCGCCAGCGGGAGAGAGTCACCGTCGTGGTTCCGAGATCTTGCGCTACCTGTCTGGCAGTTGCGCCAAACCGGCCCTTCAAATCTCGCAGAAGTTTGTCGATCTCATTCACCGAATGCTCTTTAACGGTTGTTGACAAAGTTTTCAAGCGGAATTCGCGAAATTGACGTTATTCACGCTTGACAAAGATAACAAAATACCCCAAGATTAATTAGGCTCGGAATTAACCGTGATCCGAGGACATAGAGAGGAGCGACAATCAATGAATGCAAACAATGACAACCTGTCAGTCGACATCCTGCGGGGCGCGGATGCGATAGCCGCACACCTCGGCTTCCCGCGCCGTGCCGTGTACCACGCGGTGTCAAAAGGCAACCTTCCGCACTTCCGGATTGGTGAAACAGTCTGCGCTCGCAAGTCGACGCTGAGCGCGTGGATTTCGGAACAGGAGCAATCTGCGGCCGCCTGACGTTGGGGGTTATCTCCTCCGGCGCTATATTCCTTAAAGCCAGTTCACACCCACCTGTCACACAACAATCGCCCCGCGCCACGCGTCGGGGAGACGAGGATTTTTGCATGCCTTCAGGTTTTTCGAAAAGCCGCAGCCAACGTCTTTGTGATGGCGAAATTCCGCATCGTCCAGTGCGCGGTGCCGGCATTCGCGTGGAATACGAAGACGGCCGTCCAACCCACGTCTGGCCCGTCGAACACTCGATGGTCTTGCACGTCGAACAGCGTCGTATCGACGAGGGGCGCCGGAGACGGCTGTCTCTGGTTGAGTGGTGGGGGAATGAAGATGCCCCAGCCCATGCTTCCCGGCACGTTGCCGACCTCTTCTCGCGGGACCCGGACATATTAGATTTCGCCATTAATGCCATGCGCGAAAAAATTGCCCGTGACCGCACACTCGCGGAAGCCGCATGACGCACCGCGTCCTTGCAATCCGGCCGGCCCCAGATGGGGCTGGCAAGGTGTTAGCCACCTTCGATGTCGAGATCGGCGACCATCTGCGCATCTACAACCTACAACTCCGGCAATCACCGGCCGGCCTGCGGACAATCGCGCCGAACGCCTGCGGAAAACATGCCGCAACATTTCATCCCGTTCTCGCAGAACAAATCACGAAAGCGGCCGAAGCCGCGCTGGGGAGCCACACAGCCGATGCCCGCATTGCCAGAACTGCAGCGTGATCTCACGCCCTCGTTTGACGAGCCTGCGATCCGCAAACATGTCGAGATGCTTCACCAACTCGCGGTGGGCTTCACAGGCAAATTTGTCGTCTCAGCCTTCTTTGCAAACCCGAACGGCGAAGACCGTGCCGGCGGTGTAATTAGCCACCACGCTGTGGGTGACATCGATGGCACCGTTGAGTCCGTCATGGCCCACGCACAGACCCCGAACGCGAACGTCTACATCTGTCCGAACTTGATGCGGCCGTCTTTGGAGCGCGGCAAAAAAGGCGGTGAGGCAGACGTCGTTGCCGTTCTGGCACTCGTAGCGGATATGGACGACGACACCGGTCGCGCAGGTTCGATGCCGATCGACCCGAACTTCGTCGTTGAAAGTTCCCCTGGCAACTTCCAGTGCTTCCTTCTGCTAGCCAAGCCACTTTCCCCACAGGAAGCGAAGCCGCTTGCGTCCGGCCTGAAGCGGGCAGCAAATGCCGACCATTGCACCGTAGACGTCTCGCACGTCTGGCGGGTGGCCGGCTGCTTGAATTGGCCAAATGCCAAAAAACTCTCGCGAGGCCGCTCGCCAGACGCAGTGTCGGTGACAGTTGCCAAGCAATGGGATGGCACAGTCACATCCATCGACGACCTTCAGGCGGCGCTGGCGCCGCACATTCAGGCTTCGGCGGAGTTGCGCCCTGTACTAATTGGCGACCTGCCGCCGATCGATGGTATCGACATCAGCGTGCCCGCTGCGGAGCTTCTTGCTGCCGACGAGGTCGGGGATCGGTCTGCACATGCGGCCAAAGTCGTCGAGCAACTTTCGTTCGATGGCCTGTCCGCCGAACAGGCGCTGGTGGTGTTTCTGTCGGCGAAGGGTGACTGGTTCGCCAGATACGAATCCAAGGATCCGAGTGCGGACTTCGCTCGGATGTGGGGGAAGTACGGTGCATCTCGCGACGAGGAAAGGGCGGCGAGTGCAGATGCGGTCAGGGGTATGATTGGCAAGGCTGAGGCCAAGATGACCGCGGCGAACGACAATGACCCCGACGCTGAGCCCGCACGCAAATACCCTTCACTGCCCGAGATGCACCCGAATCCGTTCATTCCAGATGCTGCAGGCGGACTTCTCCGGGACGTATCGAAGTGGATCACGGAAACGGCCATCATCCCCGTGCCGGAGCTTTCCCTGACGGCGGCCATAGCACTGGTTGGAGGGATGTTCGGCGACAGGGCTCTTGGGCCAACACGGAGTGGCCTGAATATGTTCATGACCACTATAATGGGGGTGGCATCTGGAAAGGGTCACGCGCCCAAGTCGATAGTGCACCTTGCAAACTCCGCGGGACGTCCCGGCGCTGTAACGAACGGCGATCCGACGAGCTTTGCGGCTATCGAGCGAATGCTCCGGAAGAACCCGTCAACGGTTGTGGTGATGGACGAGTTCGGCCTCGTTCTCCAGGATGTGAACGCGAAACGCGCAAACGCAGCGTCTGCCTCAATTAGAAAGCTGCTGCTGGCGATCTATGACCAGGCAGACGCAGTCTTTCACGGACGCCAATATGCTAGTGCGGAATCGAAGCCAGATGATTCCCCAATAATGGGGCCAGCGCTGACCGTACTGGGCATGACGACGCCTTCTACGCTTTACGCTGGGTTGTCCGAGGATTCCCTTTCGGATGGGATGCTGTCGCGCTTCGTTTTCATCGAGGGAAAGGGCCCCGATGAAATTAAGCCGCCGCGCCTCAATCGTGAAGTCAAGATCCCCGCGAAACTGAAGGCTGACCTTGAGCGCGCATTCAAAGACCTCCCAAAAGGGGACAACCCTTTGGGAATTAATAAAATCACGGTGCCCTTCGTGGGCGGGGAGAGCGGTGATGCTTATCGCTTGTGGTCAGACGTGTTCCGGTGGCAGTCCGATAGAAGCTGGAACGACCGCGAGCACCACGTAAATGGACGAGCGGCCGAGAACACCGTCCGTCTCGCTACGATCCGAGCGGTGAGCCGAAACTCCGCCGATCCGGGCATAACTGCAGAAGACGTGGCCTGGGGTTGGGCAATCGTTCATCGCTCCATCCAGATCGTCTCAGAAGGCGTTGACCGCCATATGTCAGGCAGCGCGACGGAAGCGCTCCGTAAGGCAGTAGTACGGGCACTGGAGCGGGCGCCCGACAAGACCCTCGCCTGGTCGCACCTTCTCCAGCGGGAAGGCGTCAGTGCGTCGCGCCAGGACGAGGTATCGGAAGCGGTCGCATGGCTGATCGATACAGGTAAAGTATCCGAACTGTCTGGCAAGGCGAAGCCGGGTGCCAGATGCCGATTCAAACTTTTGGGATAGGCAAAACGGGCGTCACAACTTGTGGGGCTCCGGTCGACAAACTTGTGAGAGTTTGCTGAATTTGTGAAGTCGCCACAAGTTGTTAGTACCCATAAAACGCAACAAGAACATATATATAGAGAGAATTATATCTCTCTTTTCTATCTACTTGTGAACTTGTGAGAACTCTTCTGGGACCCGCGTTTTAGGGTCTCCCCCTATGTGTCCTCAACGGTTTTCACAAGTTCCACAAGTTCACAACGGCGCAAATTGGAGGGCATCATGACGATCACCATCGAGACTACCAAAAACGGCAAGCGCATCCGCCACGAGGTTGACCCGTCCCAGGTGGACGAACTCGCCGACATTTCGGGCGACGAGCAACTGGCGCTCGTTTGGTGCGAAACGCATCGCGATTGGGAGTGGCACTACATCGACCGAGAGCTGCTGCCATGAGCCTCGGCGCCAAATGTGACCGACTACCAAACCAACTCGGCGGACCTGCCTGGAGAGGGGTCCCCGCGATGACCAAGCCGCTCCACCTACCAGAAGACGGCATCACCGCACTCGACCGCTTCATTGCCCGCGCAGCCGGCATCGAGCCGACCAGCCCACGGCCGCACTATACCGCAGCGAATGACGATACCCCGGAGGAGATTGAAAATGCAGCGTGATTACCCGACGGACGGTACAGCCCTGCGAACCTTTGAGCAATGAGCCTCGGGGCGGAAGATTCTGACATCGAGCCGGTTAACTCACTAAGCAGTTACCGGCGGATGTCGCAGGAAGAACGATCGGCACTTATCGACCCAGTTTTCGATGCGATCGCGAGAAATCGTCGGGCAGACGTAATCGAGTCAGCCAGGCAGAAATTCCACACACGTTTCGAGAAATTGGAGGAGAAAATTCTCTCACACTTCCAAGCCTTCGTCGGCGGGCCCGGCTACATGTCGCAAGCCGAAGCGTGGACGCAGGCGTGCCGACAGAGAGAGTTCGTTCGCGAAGTTTGCGCCCGCATGGCTGAAGGCGAGGGCGGTGAACCAACAGGACTGTCAGAGGCAATTCGCGACATCAACATCAGTGAAGAAATTCGGGTCATTCCCGATTACAGCAAGGGAGGTACGCTCAATGGCTAATGCACATGCTGAAAAGTACTCGGATTTTCTCGAAGGCTTGGCGGCTTATCTCGACCGCAAACCAGCTTTGCCGCATAGGCGCAAAGGCAGAGACCTTGGTGCAATTCTTGCCTGGCACGACCAACCAACAGGGGAGCCATTACAGACTAATTGGCGGACTGCCGCAAACGACAACCGCGCCCACGGCGCCGATGTGGATCAGGAAGAGGCACAGTACTCGACCGAAACGGTACGCGAGATTGTGCCTGGCGGAAACAGGATCACCCTCAGAGGCGCGATCACGGCATCCGTGAAAAGGGCTGAGTATCGAGATGTGCCTATGGCTGATTTCGGCAAGAAGAAGGGCGAGCACGAAACTTTCCGATATCCCGTCGGGGGCGACGTCGAATACGGCACGCATGTCGATGACAAGGGCGAGCGCCACAAAGTCGTTGTGCGCATTGGCAAGCTTCGCTTCAGCGACGGCACGCAAACCGAGATGGCACTGGTGCGCGATGCGACTGGAAAGGTCGTTGAGAAGCGTGTCCGCATGCCTGTCGGCGCGATGCTCGGCACGAAGGAACGCACGCGCCAGGAGAAGGGCGGTGCGGCTGTGTGGGGAGCTAGCAACAGGATTTGGTCGGCAATGCTCAACTCGCCCCAGCCAGCGAAGAAGCTGAAGGCCGGACCCGTGAGGCGCGGAAGGTCGATCGGACGAACTGAAGCCGCCAAGATGCTCGCCGACGCATATGCGAACACGCCCGTGCTGCCGGAGATCAAGCGCTGCCCCGCTGGGCTGCCCTACAGCCCGCCTCGCGTCGCCGATATGTTTCTTGCAGGGAAGAAGTCGACGTGTGCTGGCGGTGGAGCGGCATCCTGGCAGGAAACAGCCTCGGCGCTAGTGAGCGCGACCGAGTGGAGGAAGGCGCGCGCTGAACTCTCAGATGCAGACGTCGCGGTGCTGGATGCATCTATGACGGCCAAGAACTACGGCGACATCGGTGCTGCAGTCGGTAAGTCTCGCAAGGCAGGGCCGCGTCTATTGCGCGGCTCGAACGACAATCTGGCCGCTGCGATAAAAAAGTTCGTGGCATAGCGGCCAATTTCGCCGGGTCAAAACCCTTATAAACTGAGAGGGGTCGCCGAATGGCGGCCCCAGCAGTTTGCGGCTACGGTCGCCCCGGCTCCGAACGATCGCGAGGGTCGGGTAACTATCTCAACGCGACAGCTTCTATAGCTGAGAAGGCTGGGCATCCGGCCGTTTCGCGTCGAGATATCCGCGCGCGACCTCCTCCGCTGCGCGGGTGCAGCCCCGGCCTCCCGTTTTGACGGTCGAGGCTGGGGCTATCTGTCAAACTACCTTTGCGAAGTCGCCAACAATCGCGTTCCGAAAGGGTTTGGCTTTATCTGGTGCCTCTACAATTTCTTCGGTGTCGGCACCAAACATTCCCGAAATCGATGTTAAACGATAGGGGGAGGACTTCCGGATAATTTTACGTCCTCCATCTAGCGTCTCCGACGCTTCGAGTGTTGCGAGCCTAGTCTGCACATGTGTCACAATTCCTCGGCCGATGACCTCTTCGAAGTTGCCGAGGCTTTCACCGGAATCAGGATCGATGACTTCAGTTCCGATACGATAGAGTATGAATTCTGAGTGTACGCGCACGCCGTCGTCCGCTCCCACGTTAAGAACTACCTTATACTCGTCGATGACTTTGGCGACTTTCGCTTGTTTCATGTGGATACAGTCCAGTTCATGGGAACGCCAGGCTTGATGATTATCTGTTTGAAGTGATCGGTTGACCCCCGCTGCAGACTGTCCCAAACGTCAGCCGCGCTGTCATTGCGTTTTGCGATCGCAAGCTGCACCTTTTTGTCGTCCTGTATAATCAGCACTTCGGCAATGCATAGGAGACGCTCGAATCCGTCTGCCTCTACCAAGAACATGGAGTACGCTGATTGGTAACTTAGCCAGTCAGAGGGCGAAGTAAGGAATATGCCCCTTTCCTCTTGTTTGTAGAGCAGTATCCGCGGTTTCGAAGGAGTGAGGACGTGCTGCGTCGCCATGATGTGAAGCGTCGTACCGATATACGCGAGTAACGCGAGCGAGATAATAATGGACGCTATTGCAGACGACAGATGCACCGTAGTTGGAAGCGTCAAATGACACACCCATCCTACAAAGCCAGCGGCGGCGACTGCAGCCCCCCATGGCGCAAGCCAAGTTAACTCTCGTGCGCTACTCTTCTCCATGAAGGCGTGAATATTCTCCATTCGTAACTTGTATCCATACATGCCGATTGAATTCGGTCACAAGGCACAATATCGGCCATCAACACATGACTGCACACCGCTCTCCCGAAGCCGCAGCCTACCATCGCTGGTACGGCCTGAAGGCCTGGAAAGTTGCGCGCGAGGCGCAACTGTCCGGCCAACCTCTATGTGAACGCTGCCTTCAATCGGAAGACGTCACAGCTGCCGCAGTCGTGAACCATCGTATCCCGCATAAAGGGGATTGGGGTCTGTTCATCGATCCGGGCAACCACGAGAGCATCTGCGCCCCGCACCATGACTCCTTGGTTCGGCGTGAGGAGAAGCGGGGCTATGTGGTCGGGTCCGACATCAATGGCAGGCCGGTCGACCCGCTGCATCCATGGAACCAGTGACGGGGATGGCGGGTCGGAAAGTCTCCGAGCGACCGCCTCCACACCTGCGCCCCTCCTCCGTTCGCACCGAGACCAATTTTTAGAAGGGGGGATGTCAGCCATCCCCGTAGGGGATGATCATGTCGGCCATTCAAGGCGAGCCTGATTGGTCGCGGACGTTCACCGATTCAGACGACCTTGCCGAGGCCGCTGAGCAATGGCGCGCTGTCATGGCGGAACTACAAGCTGCAGGAACGCTGGCGGATGCCAACGGCCATACGGTCGTGCGGCTAGTTGAGTTCCGGGTGCAGTATCGCAAGGCCGCAAAGCACGTCGCCGAACACGGCGCAATCCTCGCTGCGAAGCGCGCGAAGGTTGGTCAGTGGAACCCGTTCTGGGCCGTCATGCGGCAGGCCGACGAGCGCATCGTCGTGCTGGAGTCGAAACTCGGCATTGACCCGGTAAGCCGCGGCAAGACGACGAAGGTGCAGCGTGGAAAGAAAAAAGCCCGCGCGGCGGACCAGTACCTCAAACCAGTTTCGGAATGACCCGACTACCCAGTACGCAACCGATGTGCTGGCCGGAAAGATCATCGCGGGTGATCATCACGTCTCCGCGGCGGAGCGACACCTTCGAGATTTGAAGGAAGGCGCCAAGCGCGGCCTGCATTGGCGTCCGGAACTTGCAGGGCGGGCTATCGGATTCTCTCCGGCAGTCCTCTCGATCACGGCAGGCGCCGCAGAAGGAAAGCCATTCAATCTTCTACCCTGGCAGGTTTTCTGCACCGGCAACTTGTTTGGCTGGCGCAAAGATAGCGGTCGGATGCGGTTTCGTTCCGCATGGGTGGAGACGGGTAAGGGTCAGGCGAAGTCCCCGTGGATGGCCGCAACTGGCTTGTACATGGGCGGTTGGTACGGGGTGAAGCGCGCCGAAGTCTATTCCATCGGCCAGGATCGGGCGACGGCAAACGTCCTGTTCAAGGATGCCGTCGCGATGTGCCGGGCTCCCATACCGGGTGGCGAGGATGATGACGAAGACTCGTTGGTATCGCGCGGTGACGCGATCATTCGGGGGGAGGGTGACAACGCTTGGAAGATTGAGTTTCCGGAGCTTGGTAGCAAGTTCCAGTCTCTTGCGAATGGACAGGCTATTTCGGGCCCCCGGCCGATACTTGTAGCCGCTGACGAGATTCACGAATTCAGAGACAACTCTTCGATCGAAACGTGGAAGCGCGCCATTGCGAAGATGCCTGGCGATGCCCTGATGCTCCTCGGCACCAACACGCCGGCCTCGACGCAGATCGTCGGCACGGAATATTCGGAATTCTACCAGAAGGTCGCGCTTGGAGAGATCGTTGACGACGAAGCATTTGCCTTCATCGCACGCGTAGATAAGGCTGACCGAGAAACGGTTTTCGACAATGAGGCTGTGTGGCCGAAGGCACTGCCGGCCCTCGGCGTGACCTTTCCCATCGAGAACATCCGCGGTGAGGTGAATACGGCGCGCGTGCTGCTTTCGACAGCGTTCTCGGTGAAGCGTCTCTACTTCGGCATTCCAATCGGTGCGGCCGACTTCTGGATCGCCGAAGACGCATGGGCGGCGGTTCAGGGCAAGGTCGACATTGCAAAGATGAAGGGCCGCAAATGCTGGCTCTCATTGGATCTGTCCGACAAGAACGATTTGACGGCGTTGACGGCAACTTGGTCGGGCGACGATGGACACCTGTATTCCAAGACCTGGTATTGGACGACGAAAGAAGGTCTTGCCGAACGTGCACTGGCCGACAATGCCAAGTATGTCGAATGGTCCGACAGCCCGGACGTCGATCTGACGGCGGTTCACGGCGCGGTTATCGACAAGACCTTCGTGGCCGCCGAGGTCAAGAAGCTATGCGCGGAACATGATGTCCAGTTCCTGTCATTCGACCCTGCTGGTATCGCCGATTTCATCGCAGCCTGCGAAGCAATCGGCTTTGCGGTCTGGCGCTATAAAGGTCCGGATGAGCCGGAAGGGACCGGTCTCCGGTTGGTGGCTCACGGACAGGGCAAGCGCGTTTCGTTTGAAGATCGCGCTCTGTGCATGCCGCGGTCAGTCGAGCGTTTGGAGGACCGCATCCTTGAGAAGTCCGTTACGATAGACGCCTCACCACTTACATATATGTGCGCCGGCAACGCGCTGCTCGACAGCGACGGGCAGGGCAACCGAGCTTTTGACAAGAAGCGCAGCCGGGGCCGGATCGACGGAATGGTGACCATCGCCATGGGGGCCGGCTCCGCTGACAGCGACTTCGAACCAAAGCAATCCGTTTACAAAAAAGGCCGCGGCCTTCTGATAATGTGAGGACCGAATGGGTCTATTGGATTGGGTGCGCGGGTCGAAAGAGCCGACGCCGCAAAAGCGCGCGCCCGTTCAAATCGGGCCATCGTTCAACAGTATGGCTGATACTTCGCTGGAGGAGTATCTTCTCGGTCAGACGGTAGGCAGCCGCACGGTAACGGCCGACAACGCCATGAAGATTTCGGCGGTGTGGCGGTGCGTCAGCCTAATTTCCGGCAATGTTGCGACGTTGCCCTTGGACTTGAAGCGCCGTGTCGGTGAAACGCGTGTCGACGCCGACGACCACGACTTGTGGACGATACTGCGGCGCAAGCCGAACCGCTGGCAGACGCCGGCAGAGTTTCGGCGCATGCTTCAAATGAGTGTGCTGCTTCGCGGGAACGGCTACGCCTACAAGGTCACGTCCGGCAAGAAGATCATCGAGCTAATCCCACTCAACGCGGATAACGTCGAGGTCAAGCAGGAGCGCGATTTATCGCTGACATATACGGTCACGCTACCTAGCGGTCAGCGGACGATACTGAAGCAGGACAAGATGCTGCACCTTCGCGGCATGACGTTCGACGGCATTGTCGGCTTGCCGGTCATCACCTACGCGCAGGAAGCCATGGGCCTTGCTGCGTCAACGGAGCAGCACGCAGGCGCGTTGTTTCGCAATGGCACGCGTGCGGGCGGTGTGATTAAGCATCCCGGCAGCCTGGGCGAGGAAGGGCAAGTCGCCTTGCGCGAGAGCCTGGACTACTACCGATCGGGCGCGGCGCTTGAAGGCCGCGACCTTATCCTCGAAGAGGGTATGGACTACCAGCGCCTGTCGATGACTTCGGTCGATGCGCAGTTCATTCAGACCCGCGTTCAGTCGCTTGCTGAGATCGCCATGTACTTTGGCGTTCCGCTCCATATGGTCGGCCTCAACGACAAGGCGTCGTCGTGGGGAACCGGCATTGAGCAGATGGGCATCGGCTTCGTCACCTATACGATGCAGGATTGGCTCACGATGTGGGAGCAGGCTATTGCCCGCGACCTGATCGACGAAAGCGAGCCTGATCTTTACGCGCGGTTTAACAACGCAGCCCTGCTTAAGGGCGACACCAAGTCGCGCTACGAGGCTTACGCAATCGGCCGCAACAGCGGATTTCTTTCGGCAAACGATATCCGCGCGCTCGAGGACATGGACCCGATTGAGGGTGGCGACACTTATCTCGAGCCGCTGAACATGACGCCGCTTGGCGAGCAGCCGACCACGGCCGACGCGCCGACACAGGACTAAAGCCACATGACAATGCCTAGAATTGACCTGCCCCCGCGGCAGGGCGTTAGCGCGCGCACGCCTGAAGCGGTGTTGGATCGCTGGGATTCCAGCGTCCGCTCAGCCGATGCTGTCGGCGACAACGTCATCAGCATCTACGACGTGATCGGCGAGGACTATTGGTCTGGCGGAGGGTTCACGCTCAAGCGGCTTGATGCTGCGTTGCGCACCATCGGCCGCCGCGACTTCGAGGTCCACATCAACTCGCCCGGCGGCGATATGTTTGAGGGCGTCGCGATCTACAACAAGATCCGAGACCACGCCGAGGCCAACGGCCTGACCGTCAAGGTCAAGGTGCTGGGGCTTGCGGCCAGTGCGGCCAGCGTCATTGCTATGGCCGGCGACGAGATCGAAATCGGCGCCGCCAGCGAAATCATGATCCACAATTGCTGGACCATCGCCATCGGCAACCGGCGCGACTTCGCCAAGATGTCCGAGACCATGGAGAAGTTCGACGCCAGCATGGCGGGTGTCTACGAGGCGCGAAGCGGCAACAATGCCGAGACCGTCGCCGAATGGATGGACGCCGAGACGTGGTTCTCCGGACAGGAAGCCATCGACGCGGGCTTCGCCACTGAATTGCTTCCGGCTGATCGCCTGAAGACCGACCCAGACGCGAGCGCAATGGCGCAGACCGTTCGGGCCGAAAAGAAAGCCGAACGCGCAATGCGCATGGCCGGTGCTTCTATCAAGGAAGCCAAGACGACGATTTCCGAAATGAAGTCCGCCCCGCGTGATGCGGGTGTGGAAACCACTGAACGTGATGTCAGCGGACCTGACCTTGCGGCCATCGCGGCCGCTCTCACCAACAACATCTCTCGCATGGAGGTCCACTGATGGACGCTACCGAAATCAAGTCCCTGATCGAAAAGCAGGGTACTGCCTTTGAGGCTTTCAAAGCCGAGCACAATGCCGCTCTTGCAGACGTCAAGAAGGGCCAGGAAGATGTGGTTCGCACCGATAAGGTCGAGCGCATCAACACCGAAATCGGCAAGCTGACCGCCGCGATCGACGACGCCAATTCGAAGTTGGCTGCGATTCAGGTCGGTGGCGCCAACGAAGAGACGAAGGCTAAGGGCGAGTACGCCAAGGCGTTCGATCGCTTCTTCCGGAAGGGCGACGAGGCTGGCCTTGATGCCGCTGCGCACGCCAACCCGAAGGCCGCTATGAATGTCGGCACGCCGGAAGACGGCGGCTATACCGCTCCGACCGAGTGGGATCGCACCATCGTCGACAAGCTCAAGATCGTTTCCCCAATGCGTCAGATCGCTTCGGTCCAGACGATTTCCGGCAACGGCTTCTCGAAGCTCTACAACGATCGCGCAACCGCATCTGGCTGGGTCGGCGAGACGGCTGCTCGCCCAGAGACGGCTGCCGCACAGTTCCAGCAGGTTACCTTCGCCACGGGCGAGATTTATGCCAACCCGGCCGCGACACAGCGCCTGCTTGATGACTCCGAAGTAAATATCGAGTCGTGGCTTGCCGGCGAAGTCGAGACCGAGTTTGCCTATCAGGAAGGCATCGCATTCGTATCGGGCGATGGTACCAACAAGCCGAAGGGCCTGCTGACCTACACCACGGTCGGTTCGCATCCGTGGGGCGCAATTCCGTCCGTTAATTCCGGCGATGCAGCCGCACTCACCACGGACGGCTTGATCAATCTGGTCTACGACCTTCCGAGCGAGCGCACCCCGAACGCGCGGTTCACTATGAACCGCAAGACGCAGGGTGAAATCCGTAAACTGAGGGACGGCCAGGACAGCTACATCTGGCAGCCCGGTCTTGTGTCCGGTCAGCCGGCAACGATCCTCGGCTTCCCGGTGACGGAAATGGCTGCAATGCCAGACGTCGCGGCCGATGCCATCCCGGTCGTGTTCGGTGACTTCACCGGCTACCTGGTTATTGACCGTATGGGCATCCGCATCCTGCGCGATCCGTACACCAACAAGCCGTTCGTGCAGTTCTACACCACGAAGCGCGTTGGCGGTGGCGTCGTCGATCCGACGAAGCTGCGCTACCACGTCGTTTCGGCTGGCCAATAATGCGACGGGGGGCGGGCTTCGGCTCGCCCCTTCCATTCTACGGAGGGCTTCATGAAAGCGACAGTCACCAAGCCCTTCAAGGGCGTGAAGACCGGCGAGGTCTATCCGACGCAGTTCACGTTTGGCGATAATGTCGACGGCAATCTTGCTCAGGTAGCGGTCGATAACGGGTGGGCGGTCAGCGACAAGACAGATGCCACCCACGCACCATCCCCGCCACCCGACAGATATGTCGAGAGGGGCGGCGCTGTATCGAAGCCGAGGGTGCGCCGTGGTCGTAAGTCTTGAGCTAGCCAAGAAGCATTTACGCGTCTGGCATGACGATGAGGACGAGGAAATCGCCCTCTACCTAGCGGCGGCCGTGGCCTGGACGAAGACCTACACCAACCGAGATGTAGTTCCCGCCGGCGCCGAGTTTGCATTTGATGCCGCGACTCTGCTGATGATGGCAGGCATGTTTGAGAACCGCGAGGCCGTGATTACCGGCACCATCCAGGCGGAGATTCCGACAGCACGCCGCTTGCTCGATCCGTATCGGAGGTTGCGCGTCTGATGCCTTGGGTCCACTTCACCTGCGACTACGACTGGTTCCCCCGGTACGGAGTTACCATCGCCTACAAGGCCGGAATGACGCAGAATGTCACTCGTGCGTGCGCTGACGCGGCACTCGCCACCGCTAAAGCCATTCGGATGCGTAAGGCGAGCCGGGACGCGGAGCCTGTAGCGGAGACGGTAGGGGGCGAAGATGGGGGCGGGTAGTCTTCGCGAGAAATTCACAATTCTCCGGGCCGCCCTCACGGATGACGGGTACGGTGGCGAAACCGAAACGTGGACCGATTTGCTCACAACCGCTGCGCAGATCTTGTATTCGCGTGGCGGTGAAACGGTGATGGCGGCGCGCCTTGAGGCTCAACAGCCCGCGATCCTGACTATCCGCACTAGCACGGTCGCGCGCAGCATCCTTCCGACTGACAAGGCTGTCAACGCACGCACCGGCGAGGTGTTCAATATCCGAGAGCACCCGCGCGAGTCGCGCGACAACCGAGGATACCTCGAGATGCTGGTGCAGTCGGGCGTTCCACAATAGGCGGCAAGCATGAAAATCCTGAACATGGAGCGTCTCAAGCGAAAGCTGGCGCGCATTCCCGACGCGGTAAAGAGGCGGGCGCAGGCTGACCTCTTGTTGGCAGGGCGCGAGATCAACATGCTGCAACGATCGCTTGCGCCAAAAGACGACGGTGTGCTTGCCGGAACGATCCGAACCGAAGCGCTGACGGACGGTACGGTTGGCGTCGAGATCAAGGCAGGCGGAGCGGCGACTACCAAAGCTGTTCGCAACAGCGAGAAGGGCAATTCCCCGAACTACGACTACGCCTTGGCGCAGGAATTTGGCACGAAGGATATGTCTCCTAATCCATTCTTCTACCCTGGTTACAGGGCGCGCCGAAAGAAGGCGTTAGCCAATGTAAGGCGGGGTTGGAAGAGGGCGATGAAAGACGCGGCAAGCAATGGCTAGTCCAAATCTACCACTGCAGGCTGCGATTGTTGCGCGGTTGCGCGGGCTGAATACCGCGGCAGGTCAGCGGGTTTACAGCACGCCTCCGCAGGGCACGGCAACTTACCCCTATGTGCAGGTCTGGCCAGGCTTCGAGACGCCGATCGACGAAGAGTGCTGGGATCGCACCGAAAGCACCATGCAGGTTGATGTGTGGGCTGACACGGTCAACTATCTGAAGACCAAGGAGATCGCTGCCGATATCCGCAACGCGGTGCACGAACAGCCCTTAGCGATCGTGGGCCATGTGGCCGATAGAGTCCGCGTGGAATCCATAAACTACACCGACGACCCGCCGCTCTATCGAGCGCGAATGTCGATCACGATCGAAACACAGCCGTCGTAAGCGGCTCTCCCAAGACAACAAAGGCCGCCAAGAGCGGCCATTTTTATGGAGGCCTACGTGGCTGTAACGAAACAACTCCTTATCCAGTTCTCTGACGGCGCCGAGCCTGAAGTTTTTAGTCACAACTGCACGATCAACTCCAGCCGTGATTTTGCCATTGAGGCGACGACGACCGACGCTAGCGCACCGGACTGCGAAGCCCCGGACGCGCCGAATTGGGTTCTTCGCGCGGTTGACACGTTGTCGGCCGGCATCAATGGCGCCGGCACGATGGACCCTGTGTCTTTCGGCGTTCTCCGCGACTACATGCTTGCCGGCGCCCCGTTCGCCGTTCGCGTCACGCTAGGCGGCGCAGGCGCCGATCTGGGCGGCCACTTCTCCGGCAACTATGTCATGACGTCGCTTGGCGTCGCCAAGGAAGGCAAGGGCTATGTGTCCGCGACTGTTGCTCTTCAGAGCGACGGCGAAATCGTCTGGGTGCCAGGCGTCTAATTGACGCCGCCGAGGAGCCGATATGACACAGACCCTTCATGAAGTGTTCGGCGGGGCGGAGCGAAAGTTCCGCCTTGCCATCGGAGAGCTTCGCGAACTGCAGGAAAAGTGCGAGGCAGGCCCCGCGACGATCCTGGCGCGGTTGATGTCATATCAGCCTCAGTCGGAGTTCCTGAAGAGGCCCCACCCGAAAGACTTCGACCTTGGCGAGAACGACAGCGACTACATTTCCGCGCTGAACGTCTTTGCCTTGGTTAGAAACTTTGGTGGCGACTGGCGCGTCGATGACGTGCGCGAGCCAATCCGGCTCGGGTTGATCGGCGGCGGCATTACTCCCACCGATGCTTGGGTGGCGGTGTCGCGGTACGTCGATACACGCCCGCTCACGGAGCACATCAGCCTTGCGGCCGCGATCCTTCTTAAGGCGCTGTCCGAGGACAAGGATGACGCCGTGGGAAAAACGGAGGTGGAGACGACGGAGCCGAAGGCGGAGACGGACGCCTAGTTTTCTCCACCTATTACGGCCTCGGTGCGGCCATGGGCTTCTCGCCCCGTGCCGTCGATACGATGACGCTGTGGGAGCTTTCAGTCTCGGCGAACGGTTGGTCGAAGGCGAATGGAGGCGAGCAAGAGACCGCAGCTCCGACATACGAGGAGCATCTGGCGATGGTGAAGGCGGTTAGTTCATAACCGCGCCATCTGCGGTCACAACGATATCCCACCCGCGCGCCTGTTTTAGTGCATCTGCGCACCTTGCCGCGACGTTCTGGAACTGCGCCTCTCCTCTGATGCCATCGGGCATCAGGCCGCCGCGAACGCGAAATGTCTCATATGCCACGATCGTCTCTTGGCACGCGTTTAGACGCGCGACTTCTGACGCGCTCTCGCGCGCAGCGTGGGCTTCGTACTCCCCCCAGAAGAAGTAGCCCGTCCACGACAGGACCGCGAGGCATGTGACCGCGATTAAGGTTTTCATGCCCGCATAAATATCAGGATCAAAGATGGCTGTCACCGTGGAAGAACTCCGCGCAGTTATGCGCATGGAGATGAAGCCGTTCATGCGCGATTTGCAGCAGATGAACGGCGTCTCTTCCAAGGCGGCAAGACAGGTCGAGCAGACCTGGCGCAATGCGAACCGTAGGCTTGACGGCATCGGCAAGAACATGGCGCGCAGCTTGATTGCGCCCATGGCCGGAATTGGCGCCGCACTTGGTGCGCGCGAGCTTATCCGTCTCACGGACACTTGGACCGACCTGAACAGCCGCGTTTCACTCGCCGCGGGGGGTATGGAGAAGGGCGCCGAGGTTATGGGACGGCTGGGCGAGGTCGCCCGTCGCACATATTCGTCGCTTGAGCAGACGGCGGAAGGCTACCTTCTGAACGCGACCGCGATGCGCGAGTTGGGATACAGCACTAGTCAGACGCTCGACTACACGGAATCCGTCAATAACGCGCTGGTGATTTCAGGCGCTAAGGGGCAGCGTGCCGCATCCGTGATGGATGCTCTATCGAAGGCGATGGCGATTGGAAAGCTGTCCGGCGACGACCTTAACACGGTCATTTCGACGGGCGGTCGGCTCGCTGAGGCGCTGGCTGAGGGCCTTGGCGTTACCGTCAACGAATTGCGCACTCTCGGTTCGCAAGGCAAGATTACGGGCCGCGATATCGTTAGCGCGCTGTCCAGCCAGATGGAAAAGCTTCGCAAGGAAGCGGCGGACATGCCCGCCACCATTTCGGATGGTGTGCAGCTTCTGCAGAATGCCCTTCTCGAATATGTCGGCAACGCCGACCAAGCGACTGGCGTGTCTGCGAAGATCAGCGAGGCGCTGGTCATCATGGCGGATAACTTCGACAAGACGGCAGACGTTGCATTGCAACTCGCATCCGTCATTGCTGGCGCTTTGATTGGCCGATCGTTGCTTAAGATGATTTCGACGCTTGGCCTGGCAGGCTCGGCGCTGGTGCGCTTTACGCAGGCTCTTACGGCAGCCCGCACTATGGCGTCGCTGTCTGTGGCCTTCACGGGCCTTGGCGCTGTGGCCGGCCCTGTTGGGCTGCTTATAGGCGGCGCCGTTGTCTCGTCGCTGGTATTGTTTAGCAGCAGTACGAGCGACGCAAGCGCGGGCGCAGACAGGTTCGCTGCTCGACTTGAGGCACTTAGCAAAAAAGCAGAGGACGCCGCAGTATCGGTTGAGGCGGCCGGAGAGCGCTTTAACGAAGCCCTCAAAAACGCACTTGGACATGAGGTCGCGGCTGCCGCCGATCAATTTGACGAGGCGCACGCCGCTGCCGTCCGCTTGTTCTCAGAGATCATCGATAACGCGCCTCGCCGACTCGTCAATGACGAACAGCTTGGTTCTCTGGAGGATCTGCGGGACGAGCTTGAGAGGGATGCCGAATCCGCCGAAGAGGTGAAGAACGAACTCTTCGCCCTCGCCAACGCTAATCCGAATTTTCAGGGTCTGGCGGACCAGATGCAACCGCTCTTGGATCGTTTGGCGCTGGTTATTACGGCGGCTAGGCAGGCAAAAGCAGAGCTTGCTTCGGTCAATTCCGATCCGAACGCCGAAGCCTATCAGCAGTACGGCGCGTCTCGCGTCGCTGGCAATGCCATTCAGGCGGAGCGAGAGGCTTACGAGAAAGACGCCATGCGTCGCGCGAAGCTGGGCAAAGACCAGCTTGCCATCGAGAACGAAATATCGCGCGTTCGTGAGAAGTCCATCAAGGACGGCGTGCAGCTTACAGAAGACCAGATCAAGCGCATCGCCGAAGCCAACCTTGCGGGTAATGCAGGTCGATCGGCCGAGGGCAAAAAGCCACCGAAAGAACGCGCCGACGAATACGAACGACTCGCAGAACGCATCACTGAAGCGACGGCGGCGCAGGTTGCCGAAACCGAAGTTATGCGTGGCCTGAACCCACTCGTTGACGACTATGGCTACGCAGTTGAACGGGCGCGTGCTGAACAGGAACTTCTCAATGCTGCACTCAAGGCCGGGAAGGAAATCACCCCGGAACTGAAGGCCGAGATCGCGGGGCTCGCCAATGAGTACGCGACAGCCACGGTTGAGGCAGCAAAGCTCGGTGAGTCTCAAGACGAAATCCGCCGCAAGGCGGAAGAGATGCAGGAGTTCCAGAAAGACCTGACACGCGGAATCGTTGACGGGCTAATTCAGGGCAAGAAGGCTGCGGACATCTTTGCGGAGGCGTTGACGAAAGTCGGCAACAAACTGCTCGACATGGCCTTCAATGCTGCTTTCACGCCACCGGGGGGCGGCGGGTTCAACTTCTTGAGCCTGCTTGGCCTCGGAGGCGGCGTCAAATTCTCCGGCGCACCCGGCCTTTGGTCTGAAGGCGGCTACACCGGCCCCGGCGGCAAGAACCAGCCTGCCGGCGTGGTGCACAAAGGTGAGGTCGTGTGGTCGCAGGCGGATGTTGCCGCTGCTGGCGGCGTCGGCATCGTCGAGGCCATGCGGCGTGGTTACGCCAATGGCGGACCGGTGGGTATCACGGCGCCAACCATGCCGCGGCTACAGGCACCGGCCAATCAGAATGGCCCGTCCGTGACCTACGCCCCGCAGATCGATGCACGCGGTGCTTCGGTTGAGGCTGTTGCGCGGCTGGAGCAGGTCATCGCGAAGGACAAGGCGGAGTTTTCTTCGCGGGTTCTCGCGACCGTGAGCAAAGGCCAAAAGGGCCGGCACAAGTTTTAGGGTGGGACACACATGGCAATAACCTACCCACTGGACTTGCTCGCCAACTGGCCGGGCTGGTCTACCGAGTTCGCGCTGCTTTATCGGCAGGAGCAAAGTCGGCAGGCCAACGGCCGCACGCTGGTAAAGGACTTCGGCTCGCCGCTGTGGCAGGCCTCCTACACCACGCGGTCGCTACGTCCGAACGAACTGGACGAATGGCGCGCGCGGTTGGCGAGCCTAGAGAACGGCCTACAGACCTTCCGGGGCTATGCGCTGTCGCGATGTAGGCCGCAGGCACATCCGGGTAATGGCGCACTGGCAACTGGTAATCTGCTTGTCATCCGAGCCGACCGTAAGAGCATCCAGGTAAACCAACTAACGCCAAACATGCGACTGACCGTGGGTGACATGATCCAGATGGGCGATCGGGATCTGCATCAGGTCATGGAAACGCGCACGGCCGTAAGTACGGGCTGGATAGATACCGATTTCGAGGTCCGGCCTCATATTTGGCCCGGCGTGACGACAAACACGCCGGTTAGCGTCGTGAAGCCTTCGTGCGTCATGACAGTCGTTCCGGGCTCAATCAGTAGCACGGCGGACCTCGCTACTGGGCGTGGTGCGGTTTCGTTTCAAGCGATAGAGGCAAGGTAGGCGGCGCTGCTTCCGGCCTCCCTGCTGGCTATTACCACCTATTACCCCACACACGTCTGGATTCCCATGCGCTCTCTCTCTCCTGAGAACTTCGCCGCGCTACAGGCGCGTCGACTGGTTGCTCGTGACTTCCTCTGGATCGTCGCGCGCAATCGAACGACAGGCGCGGCTGTCACGGACGGCATGTGGTCCGACGTCGGCAATGTGTCGGCGGCTGTCATCCATCCCGACACCGGCCTGCCGGTCACCCGCGATTGGTACGGCTCGGGAACGCTGGTGCAGATCAGCGACATTCCGGCCGTGGCCAACCTGTCGGTACAGTCCGTCACCATCCGTCTGAGCCAGGTTGTCGACCACGTCGAGACGCTGGTCCGCGAGTACGACTGCAAGCAGGCTCGCGTTGAAATCTACCGCGGGCTTTTCAATCCAGAGACACGACAGATGGTGGCGCCGGCTCAATGCCGGTTTGTCGGCTTCGTGGACGAAATCACGATCAACACGCCTTCGGAAAACGACGAGGGCGGCGTTGAGATGCGGTGTGTGAGCCACACGCAGGAAATGACGCGGTCGAACACCGAAACGCGTAGCCACGAAAGCCAGAAGCTTCGCAGCGCGACGGACACGTTCTTCGTGGATGCCAGTACGGCTGGTGAATACGAAATCTTCTGGGGCTCGATCAAAGGAAAAGTTCCAAGCCAGCCCAAGAGGAAGAAATTCCTCGGGATATTTTGATGGTGAGGCACGCCACCGAGAGCGACCGCCTGCGCGTTGTGCGCCTGCTTGGCGAAAGTCACAAGGCGGCGGGGTTCACGTTCCCGTTCGATGCCGTGCGCGCCGAGGCGCTGTTCAAGCAGCACATGGCGGCTGGTCTTGTGCTGGTGCTTGGCGATCCCGCTCAAGGCGTCCTGATGGCAGCCGCAACGGACCATCCGTTCGGCATGGGCCGCGTAGCCAAAGAAACGGTTTGGTTCATCCGGCCCGAAGCCCGCGGACGCTCCGCATTCAAGATGCTGGACGCCTACGAGGCGTGGGCGCGCGAGCAAGGCTGCGTCGCTGTCGGCATGGCATCGCTCGCGACCAATGACGTCTCCCGTCTCTACGAACGGCGCGGCTACGCCGCTGCCGAGACGCACTTTTTGAAGAGCCTGTAGAGCGCCGCATCGTCGGCATTGCTCCGGGCTTCCGGGGTTCCCTACATGGCAATTTTTACCGCAATCGGGGCGGCCTTTACGGCTATCTCCGGTTTCATCGGCAGCCTTGGCGCTATCGGTGCATTCGCACTTCAGACGGCGGCAGGCATCGGTCTCAACCTGCTTGCGCAGGCCATTGCCGGCAAACCGCAAGACCCGAAGTTCAGCGTCAACGGCACGCTGCAGTCTGGCGGCGATCTGCCGCGCACGATCCTGTTTGGCTACACCGCGACGGCCGGCTCGCTGGTCTATGCGAACACTTGGGGTAACGTCGACGAGACTGACAACGCCTATCTGACACAGGTCATTGCTCTGTCGGACTTTCCGGTTCGGGAACTCCGCGAGGTTTGGGTCAACGGCGAACTCTGTACGCTCGGCGCAGTCGAGCACGCAGAGCGCGGCTATCCCGTCAATGAATACCGCAAGGACGGCTACGACAATCTCTGGGTAAAGCTTTACGACGGCACGCAGACGGCGGCCGACCCGTTCTTGGTGTCGAAAGTTTCGAGCGCCGCGCGCCCCTACAACAGCACCCGCGTTGGTGCCGGCGTGGCCTATGCCATCACGACCGCCAAGGTCACCAAGAACCTGTTTTCAGGCATTCCGTCGTTCAAGTTCGCGCTCTATGGCGCGCGGCTTTACGACATCACCAAGGACAGTACGCAGGGCGGCTCGGGCACTCACCGCGACAATGATCCGTCCACATGGGGCGGCGACGGCGATTTCCTGCCCGCGGTGCAGATCTACAACGTCCTGCGCGGCATCAACTACGGCGGAAAGTGGCTTTATGGCGTGCAGGGCATGTCAGGTGTCCGTCTGCCGGCCGCCCATTGGCGCGGGCAGATCAACAAGTGCCGCGCAGTCATTGCCAGCGCGGACGGTCCAGTGCCGACATATCGGTCGGGCGGCGAAGTTGCCGTAGACGCGCCAATTGGCGATGCGATCGAGGCTTTCCTGACGACGTGTCAGGGCAGGCTGTCCGAAGCCGGGGGCGTCTACAAGCTGTATTGCGGCGCTCCGGGTAGCCCGGTGGCGTCGTTCACGGACGGAGAAATCCTGTCCTCCGAAGAGCAGAGCTTTACGCCGTTCTTTGGTCTGGCCGACACGATTAACGGCATTTCGGCGCGCTATCCATCGCCCGCCGAAGGCTGGAACCAGAAGGTTGCGCCGCCGCTCTACCGTCCGGACCTTGAGGTTCTGGCTGGCAATCGCCGCCTGATGGCCGACGTTCCGCTCGACTTCGTCCCGTACGCGGAGCAGGTCCAGCGGCTCATGAAGTCGGCGCTTGAGGAAGCGCAGCGGGCGCGCCGGCATACCTTCGTCCTGCCACCTCAATATTGGGTGCTTGAGCCGGGCGATATAGTCTCGTGGACAAGCGAGCGCAACGGCTACATCACAAAACTCTTCCGCGTCGATGGCGTGGTTGATCGAGCCAATCTCGATGTGATGGTCGATCTGACGGAAGTCGATCCGGCCGACTACGACTGGAACAGCGAGACCGACTTTCATCCGCCTGTCGACGGCGCTGTCGGCCCGGTTCGCCCGTCGCCGCAGCCGATCATCGATTGGTTTGCGGAGCCTTGGCAGATTGAGGATGCGCTTGGTCGCGCGAGACGTCCGGCCATACGGCTGGCGTGGAATGGCGACCAGCCGGACGTTGACGCTGTCGTGTTCGAGGTGGCTCTGGCGGAAACGCTAGAGGTCATTCACCGCGGACGCACCGACGAAGTTGAAGTTGGTTCGCTGGTTACGTCGCAAGGCTTGCTGCCGAACGAAGACTATTACGTGATAGGGCGCTACGATTCAGCGTCCCAGCGCGAAATGGTTTGGTCGGCTCCGCTTTTGGTGCGGACGCTGGACATCCGTATGGGTGACGACGACGTCTATTTGCCCGGTCTCATCGAGGAAGTCGCCGAAAGCGTAAAGGAAGGCCTGGACTTCGTTGGCCCGGAACAGATCCGCACGTTGCGCGAGAACATGCGCCGGCTGGCGCTCTATGGCATCGAGCAAGACGGCGCGAACGTTCTCGACAAGCAGGAGTGGCGACAGGCCGTAACCGCTACGGCGCTGGATACGACTGCCAAGTATGAGTTGCTCGTTCAGACGCGCGTGCAGGAGATCAACGGCATCATCTCGACGGTGTCCGGCCGCGTCGAAACGCTGGAAGCGATCACGGTTCCGGCGCTGATAAGCGCACAGGACGCTGTGTCTGTTCGTGTCGATCAGGCGGAGAACGCGATTGTCGCGGCGGGTGCTCGTGTCGCGACACTCGAAGGTGCGATGACCGGCTACACCGGTGCAAACGCGCTTGCCAGCGCCTTCAACGGGCAGAGCATCCAGATATCGAACCTCGCTGGTGATCTCACGTCGGTAGCGACGGGGCTGTCGCTGGTTGAAACCTCGGTCGGCAGGTTCTCTGCGTCGGGCCTCTTCCGCACATCAGTTATGTCCACGGAAAGTGGCGCGCAATCGACGATCGGCATTGCGGCAGCAGCGAGTTCAGGTGGAGCGCCAACCACCGCAGCGCTTCTCTTGAACGCCCGGGCAGGTGGCATCGGTGAAGTCGGCATCATCGCCGATCGGTTCTACATGCGGGATGCGGCTGGCCGCTTTGACCCCTTCATCATCGACAGCGGCACGGCCTACTTCAACAACGCACGCATCCGCAACCTGACCGCGACGAACATCAATGTCGCGAACCTCACGGCTCAAACCGGCTTCTTCGACAACCTGACGCTCGTCGACGGCAATATCCCGGCGCGCATCATTACTGCGGAGGCTTCGTTTAGCGGGTCGCTTCCATCGTCCTTGACGTGGGCAAGCGGCACGGTTGCCACCCCGCCATCGTCTGGTTTCGCCGCTCGCGAATGGATTATTGGTCAAGAAGTCATAAATTCAAATTCCGGACTGCCAATATTCTATAATCTGGCGGGTAGTTTTTCACGAAGCTACACATTTACTGGTAGCGGGTCAGTCACTTTGATTGGGCGATTGATCATGCGGGTTATGAGCGGTTCAACAATGCTTAGAGAATTTATAGTAGCGGCGGATAGTTTCACTAGAACGGGCACTGGATCAGTAGCCGTTGCTGGAAGCGATAGCGCGCTCTTGTACGCAGCCGTCCCGAGTGCCGGAAATTATACACTTAGGGCTGTTCTTTATTTGGCCCACAACCCAACCTTGGGCGGCAGCGGGCCAGATACAACAGGCAACACGTCAGCGGAAGGCGTTGCTACCTGCAACAGGTTCTAGACGTAGCAACCTGTAACCGACACTAGGAAACCCACCATGACCGAACAGACCACGGCTGGCGCCGATGCGCCGGTCACCGAAGCTATGCCTGATCTCCCGCCGGAACTGCTTGCCTCGATCGGAGAGGATGCGTGGCTGATCAATGCATATCGCGAGCGCAACCGCGCATTGGCGGCAACGGTGCATCACCAACGCGCGAAGATTGCAGAACTGACCAACCGGATGGAGGCGAAATCCGAACCGGCTCCCATCCAAAGCAAACCTGCCAGAAAGCGGAAAGAGGCCTGACATGCCGGCATTCTGGAACACAGGCACCGCCACGCTGACCAGCGGCTCGGCGGCCGTAACGGGACAGTCGACGGCGTGGAACTCGGCCAATGCCGCGTTGCGGCCGGGTGACACGATCGAGAGCGACGACGGCCGCCGCGCGACGATCCTCACGATCAACTCGGCCACGTCGATCACGCTCGACAAGCCATGGCGCGGCACCACGCAGACCGCGCAGCCTTACAAGGTCTGGTACACGCCTGATGACGTCTATCTTGAGGGGCAGGCGCGCCAGGCGCTTGCGCAGACCGGCAAGCCGAACATCGGGGCCCTTGCCGGTCTGGACGGCACGGGCGGCGACAAGCTGCCGTACCTGACTGGCGCTAGTACGATGGCGCTGACGCCTCTTCCCGCATTCGCGAGGTCTCTTCTTGATAGTGTGAATGCTGCCAGCTTATGGACTACGATCGGCGCGTCGGCGCCACCAGCCTCGGCGTTCCGACGGGGCAATATCCTCGGGCCCGTAAGCCAGTCCGCGGGCGTGCCTACAGGCGCTGTCATTGACAGCGGCAGCAACGCTAACGGCAGGTATGCACGCTTTGCCGACGGCACGCAGATTTGTACGCAGCCCGCGTTCAATATTGCGTCGATCAATAACGCGTTGGGTGTTCTGTTTCGGTCGGGACAACAGACATGGACCTTCCCTGCCGCTTTTACCGCTTCACCTTCCGTTAACGGAAAGAACAACACTGGCGCGACCTACGCGTGGTTCGGAAGCGCTTTTACTGACGACGCCAGCACGGCTAATTCGAACTTTGGCGTCTTTTCGAGTGCGTCCGTTTCCACCGCAACAAGTTGGTCGCTGTTCGCAATCGGGAGGTGGTTCTGATGCACATCACACTTAATCCTCAACGCCGCGACGACATCCTTTCTGTCGAGGTCACCGGCAAGAGCATTCTCATCAACGGCGAGTTGTTCGACTTTAGCACTCTCAATGACGGTGACATGGTGCAGGACGTTCCATGCGAATTGATCGTCGGAATGGTCGAGTGCGTCGATGGCGATATTCATCTGTCGCTGATCCTGCCGCATGGGGCGAACCCGTCACAGGCCGTTGCGTTTCCTGCGCCGATCGTGGTGACGGCAGACGGGCCGGTTGATCTTCCGCACGATCCCGAACCTGTCGAACCCGAGGAGCCCGCCGATGTGGAGCCCTGATCCCGAGACCATCGTCACCGCTGCGCAGCGTCAGGCGGAAGCGCAGGCCGCGACGATCGAGGCCTTCCGGTCGGCCATTCAAAGTCACGTCGATGAAGCCGCTCGTTCACGCCGCTATGACAGCGGGTTCGCACTCGCCAGCTACGTCGCCAGCACCAACCCGGAATGGGCAGCCGAGGCGCAGGTCTTCGTCGCCTGGCGCGATGCCGTGTGGCTCTACGCCTATGCCGAGCTCGACAAGGTGATGGCCGGGGAGCGCGAAGCTCCGACCGTCGCGGGCTTCATCACGGAACTGCCGGCGATCGAGTGGGAGTACTAGAAACGACGCAACAGGCCTGTTCCAATTTGCCATTGCGTGATGCCTGAGTCCCTGAACGTGTGGCGCGCTTCGCCCTCGAATCGAACGCTGAAGGCATCGAGGTCAACTTCCACACCAGCACCAATTGTAACGAGTGGTGAGACTGTCAGGCGGCTATCCTTTGTTCTGGTTCCTCCGTAGCTAGAGATGCAATTATAGATCATCCCATCTGTCCACCAAAAGCCAGACCATCCATCGCAGTATCGCGAGTTTCTGTCGTCTACGATTCTTTCACTAACCGCTACTGCAACACCCGCTCCGGCGCGGCCGAAGACAAGCGTTCGCCCTATCTGCCGGCCAACACGTCCGCTGATAGTGGGAGAAATAATGTCCTGATGGGTAGTGCTGGTTGTTCTGTCGATTTGGTCGAACTGATCAAATGGCCAAGGGTCTGACCAATGAGTCCAAATCGATTGATTTATGTTCCCATATTGGGCCCTGTCCGATGCTCCGTCGCGCGATGCTAGTCCGGTTTGAGAAGACACCTCAAAGCCGTACATCGTATGTCCGTCAAACCAGTTTCGACCTCCGTATATCGAAACCGCAGAAGACCCACTTGCGTTTCCGGCATCGTTAACGCTGGCGCCGCCAAATGCTCCAACGCCAACATACCAGTCTGTGCTGAAGGGTGGATTGATTGGTCCCGAACCCGGTTCTGATGCGGACGGTAAGCCATCATAGCAAGACAGACGTGACGTGTCGTCTTGAACCGTCCTGCAGTACTCGATCGTGTTTGCCGCAGCAAATGATGGAATTGCTGTCGCGAATGTTAGCACAAATATAAACTTGAGCATTTCAAGCCCCCCTTAACCCGCGCCGATAGAACCACGGCGCCGGGCGGGAGTCGAATCTGCTTGGCAAGCTAGTGGGCTGAATAGCAGCAGGCCGGCACCCGGTCTTGGGGGACACGTAAGGGCGCCGGCCGCACTGCCGCGTACTTCTGGGAACGCGTCAGCGACCAATGAACACAGAGCCATCGTGAAGGTTCCAAAGAAGAAGGCCGCCCCCTGCGGACGGCCCTCAATCACCCGGCAACAGTCGGGGGAAAGGACTTGTCATGACCAAGATCACGCACATCGTGGTCCACTATTCCGCGACCTATGCCGACCAGAACTTCACGGTGAAGGACATCGACAAGATGCACCGCGACCGGGACTGGCAGATGGTGGGCTTCTAGGGGTTACTTTCAGAAACAAACGACGTTGCCGCCGAAATTCTGGCACATCGTCGGGCCGCCTCTAGATCTCCTTGCATCTTGAACGCGCGCCTGCCTTTCACGGCCAGCAACCTCACTCTGAGCTTCTGCCTGTAGGCACTGGCCATGCCGGGGTGTTCCGGGCACGGTGCCTTGTGCAGCGCACCTCTGTTCAATTTGCTTGGCCAGCGCCTCGCGCTCCGAAAAACTCATCTCCGCAACTGTCTTCGTGCAGCCCGCAAGAGCAGCCAAGGACAATATCAACGCAACCCATTTCATTAGCTTTCCCTCCGCGCGGTTGTCTTGAACCTTACAAGCAATAGCAAGCGGCACAACTCCCCACACCCATCACGGTGCTCAAATGCTCCGCACACTCGGCCGCGTCTCGCGGCTCATCAACCGGCTTGCGCGCGGCAGGCCGGGCCAAACGCTATGCGCGCGCATATCCGCCGCTCAAGGCCACGACTGCTTGTTCTGTCGGGTTGTCGGTTGGGTGCTGCGCGATCCCGACCACTGCTGGGTTGAACGGGTGCTGGATATGCGGCGCGGGCGTACCACAAAACAATAGGAGGCCCTATGGCCAGAGAAACGCTACCCGCAGCGCTTGCGCTGATGTTCGGGCATGAGGGCGGCTATGTAAACGCCAAGACCGATGCCGGCGGCCCGACGAAATATGGCATCACGCATCGCACCCTTGCCGCCCATCGCGGCGTGACCAGCGTGACCGCGGCGCAGGTGAAGGCACTCACGCTCAAGGAAGCCGAGACGATCTACCGCAAGTCCTATTGGACGCAGAGCGGCGGCGATCTGCTGCCTGCCGGTCTGGACTATGCGGCATTCGACTACGGCGTGAACTCCGGTCCTGCGCGCGCCATCAAGAGCCTGCAGGCTGTCGTCGGCGTGCCGCAGGACGGTATCGTTGGCGGGCAGACCGTTGCGGCCGTCAATCGCTACCCTGGGGGGGTGACCGCGGTGATCCGCGCCTATTGCGGCGAGCGCATGCGCTTCCTGCGCAGCTTGGGCGGTGCTCGGGGCTTCCCTGCCAACGGTCGCGGCTGGACCATCCGCGTCACCGGCAAGGATCCGAAAGGCCAGTGGAAAGACGAGCCGGGTGTTATCGGCAACGCCTTGCGGCTTGCGGCTGGTGCAACTCCTGCGCCGTCTCCGGCGCCCGTGGCTGGCGGCAAGGCTAACCCTGCCGACCGCAGCATTACGGACATCGTGAAGGAAGAGCCGTCGCTGGTGGTTTCGATACTTGGTGGCCTCGGCACGATTGCTGCCGGCACGGGGCCTCTACAATGGGCGTTGGCGATCGGCGTTGTGGCTGCTGTCGGCTACGGCCTTTACCGGCTGGTGAAGCGGGAGAGGGCGAATGCTTAGCATCGTAATCTGCGCAGCCGTCCTCCTCGTCATAGCGGTTGTTGCCGCCGTTCTCGTGCGAGGCACGCGCCGATGGTAGCCGCATTATTCGCTTCGCTCTGGTCGCGCGTCACCGGCTATGCCGTGGCTGTCGCAACCGTCGCGGCCATTCTGTTTGCGGCCTACCGCAAGGGCGGCAAGGACGCCGCGGCCCGCACGGCCGAACAGCGGCTCAATCAACTCAATAAAGCAAGGAAGGTCGAACATGAAGTCGATCGCCGTAGCGATGACGACGTGCATCGCGATCTTTCTAAGTGGCTGCGTGACTAGTGACGGAAGCTACTGTGACATCGCGCGGGCGGTTCGTCCTAGCGTAGCGGACACGCTAACCGCCGACACCGCGCGCCAAATCCTGGCGGAGAACGAGAAGTTGGCAAGCCTGTGCGGGGTCAAGCCGTGAAGCGGTATGAATTCGAGTTCTACGCTCATCGCGCCAAAGCCCGTTGGTTCGTGCAAACGCTATCGTTCGTCGTCGGCCTGCGAGGCCTCGTAGGATGACCGGGCCCGAAATCATGGCGGTCGTCGGGTTTTTCTTGATGGTCTCCGGCGTGCTGTGGGGCATCTGGTGGAAGATCGACGGGCAGGTCAAGGATCGCGTGCGCGAGGTCCGCGACGATTGCGACAAGAAGGCTGACGCCGCCGTGAACCTTGCTGCGCTGGCACGGTCGGACCTTGCCGATTTCAAGCTGGACGCCTCAAAGACCTACGCCACGAAAGCCGGAATGCAGGAGCAAACGGCGCAACTGCTCCGAGCTATTGAATCAATCGGTGGCCGCATCGATCACATCGGCGAGCGGATCGACAACATCATCATGCAACAGCAGAAGCCATCTACGAGGCGATCGGGGTAGGGGTGGCACACTTGTTTCCGATGCCTATATCAGGCAAAATTCGGGCTGCGAAGCGTGCGGGCCGCCCCCGCATGGGCATTTATGCAACGCATAAACCATGAAATTCTCTAGAAATAGCCTTGAGCGCTAGTGCGCACCCGCACTAGCGCTCAAGGTTACTTCTTGTCAATTATTTTTTCGCACTATATATAAGTGCTAACAACCGGCGGGAATTTTCCTCATGCCGCGTGAACCCATTTGTCGCATCGATGTTACTAAATAGGAACATTAATCTGCGGCGGCGGTTCCATACTTAGGACGCTTGGGAGGGTAACATAATGGAGACAGCCATGACCACAACGACCAGCAGGCAGCCAGCGGCTCATGATGATGTAGTCGTTCTGGCATATCCAGGAAACCAACTGAAAGGTCAGGTTCGCAGCCTCGAATCTACGCAGTCGGCTTTCACGGTAATAAAAGAGACCTTTTTCTCTGGAAAATAGTCCTCATCTTATAGAATTTTTTGGAAAGGCCCTTGCAGATTGCAGGGGCCTTTTCTTATTAGGATGTAATTGACCATTAGGGATGAGCGATTTGAACGGGTTGTTTAAGGAACTGGAGGACGAAACGCGATTTCGCGAAATCGTTATCAACCACTTTGAAAACGCCCCGAATGAAATCGGGGCGGTGATGAGGTGTGTCAACCGTATCGATGCAGCGCGCTTAACTTATGCTTACGGCGAATACGTTCAAACTGTCGAGAAATTTGCCGTTTTATTGCAATCTGAAAATCCAGATCATTACAAGCGTGCTGGCGCACTTTTGCACGCTCTGTATCAAAGCGAGATCATCAGCGACGTAGAGCTGGAGTCTACATCTGAGGAACTAGAAGCCGGATTTACCCGTATCAATGTGGGTGATGCTGAGCATATTCTCCCATTTGTGCAGTTCTACGAAACCTTTCACAACCAAATGCTTGCTTTCGATCTATCATACAAGTTCTGCGCCGCGTATGAGCCGGAACCGCGTATGTACGATTTCGACTATTTGCATAACGTTTGCAGATATCTGAAACAAAATTCGAATCTCAATGTGGATTCGCTGTTCATGATGTTTAAGTCGCTGATGCGATAACCCGCCCGCTAAGCCTACACGAACACGCACATAACCAGCCGCCTCTCCTTAATCGGGGAGGCGGCTTTTTTGTTTAGGTCGCCGCGGTCAACGAGGGTTCCACTAATTACTGGTGAGGCGATCGCTTGACATTTTGTTCTAGAGCGCGGGAAATGGAGTCTAGTGCGGAGGATGGGCTTTGGGCACTCGCATTAGTGTGTTTTTCGTTTTAGTGTGCATTTCATTGTTAGCGCCCGCGAGTTTCGCTAGCGCTCAAGTGGTCACTGACGAGAATTTCTTTGCTACTCTTCCCGCGAGTGAGTTGGTTGATATAGAGGCGGCTGCGAAAGCAGGGAGCGTCGACGCCACGTATCTCCAGAGTCTGTATCTGATATCCTCCGGACAAGGTGGCGAGGAAAGAGCGGCATTCATGAGGGAGCGCGCTGCCGCTGCAGGTCATCCTGCGGCGCAATCCGCGTTGTGCCTCCTCCAGTCCTTGGCGGACGACGAACCTTCTACCCGATATTGCTTTGAGGGGGCTGTTAACGGTGACGCAACGTCTCAGTCGTGGCTGGCACTTGGGTTGACGTTGGGAATGTTCGGTCTAGAAGAAAATCAGAACCTCGCACTATCATTTTATCGACAGGCGGCATTCCAAGGTCATGTTTCGTCACTTGCCCGTATCGGCGACGCGTACGCAACAGGAGAAGGCGTAAGTCAGGATGATGCGCTTGCCATATACTACTGGGAACGCGCAGCGTCGATGGACGATCCAAGTTCGTTGCGTGAACTCGGTCGATGGCATGCCATCGGGAGAGGAGTCGAACAAGATCTTGAGAAGGCCCTCCGATACTTAAATCGAGCCGCCGACCTCGGTGATGGGTCCGCTCAGTATTATGCGGGTCTAATTCACCGCCTAAACGGCCACAACACAAATGCTCACGTAATGTTCAGCTTGGCTGTGAAGTCGCTATCGCCTGGTGATATGCGCGACGTAGCGATTAAAGCTCGTACCGAAGAGGAGCGGATACTCACAAGTGCACAGATCCAACGCTCGCGTAGTATCTTGAGCACCTGGAAGCAGACCGATAGGAACCCTCAGCCATTCATTGCCGGCGTCGAATTTACTAAGCGGCTACAGACTGCGCTAAATGAGCGCGGATATTCAGTAGGCGAAGTAGATGGCCTGGCTGGAAGCAAAACAAGGGCGGCGTATCGCGAATTCGTTAGCACTCTGCAGATGGGAGAACTCAGTTTCAGTAGTCCTGCAATATATTTTGTGGCTTACAAACTTGCCCTTTTTGGCAAAGAATCAGGGTCTGCATCGGTCCACGATGCACCAAAAACTTCAGATCCCATAAATCGTGGCGCATCAGTAATCGGCGCCGGACATCAGTCAGTCAGATCTGGCGGATCAGGGTTCATCGTGAACCAGAACGGGTACATCGTAACCAACGCGCATGTAGTAGAGGGATGCACTGGAATCCGGGTCGTACATGGCCTAGGCGAACCTGTGGCCGCATCTGTTTTGGACGTTTCGGAGTTTTCAGATCTTGCAATACTAAAGGCCCCGTTGGCTGCTCCGACAGCGATCTCATTTCGAGCAGGAACTCCGCTCCAGCTTGGCGAAAATGTAGTTGTGTTTGGCTTCCCACTGACTGGTGTCTTATCAAGCCAAGGGAATCTTACGGTAGGCAATCTCACCGCCCTTTCTGGAATGCGTGGAGACCCGAGCACGCTGCAAATCTCCGCACCTGTTCAGCCGGGAAATAGCGGTGGTCCAGTCCTAGATAGCAGAGGGCAACTCATCGGTGTCGTGGTTAGCAAACTGGATACTTTGGCTGTCGCGGGTGTTATCGACGATATCCCGCAAAATGTGAACTTTGCTATTCGCTCCTCTGTCTTGGAGAATCTGCTTCAGTCGCGGTCCGTAGACTACGAACGCGCAGGATCAAATCTTCCCGAGTTGCCTGTCACGAAACTTGCCGAGATCGCGAAGACAGCAACGGTAACGATACAATGCCTCGCGCCCTGATCCGCCGCCATTGATCTTCGTGCCATGCCGAGAGATGCGAACCTGAAAATGGACTAAGGCGGTGAGAGCACTAGCTAACCGCACCATTTCGACTGGTAGCCCGGCGCCCAACGCACGGCGTATCCGTCACGCATCAACGCCTCGCCTGCGGTCGTGCCATTTCTGAGTCTGACGACAATGAGCGGCCGACCGTACCGATCGCGCTTGCCGCTGTCCTCGACCCGAGTGCCCGGCTGATCAAGCAATTCTTGCAAGCGGATCTTCGCCTGCTCACCCATTAGCCTTTCCTGGGGACACTTCGCTCGGCTGATCTCCGGTGCGTCGTAGCCAGACTTGTTCGGGCTTCCCGGTCCCATGTCACGCATGCGCTCGGTCCCACATCTGATGGTGTCGCCGTCGACCGCGACAAGACTTGAGCAAGACAGAACAGTCGCGGCAAATAGGCCGAGCATCAGTGACAATGCACCCGGCCTCCGTTGCTATTGTCCGCGTGGCAACACTGACCAGGCGGTGACGACTTGCGGCATCCGCCACCGTGTGCCTCTGCGGTAAAAGTGAACGCCATCATGATAGTGGCAAGCGACGCGATAAAGCGTGTCATGGAACCGCTCATTCTAATCTAGGTGCGATCTTCGCAGCGTTGAATCGTCTCGTGGGCGGGCCTTCCTGCCACGAGACTTAGCGATTCGAAGGTTCAGCTTTTGCTGGCAGCTTAGGCGGCGGAGCTCTGTTGAAAGTAATGCCGCAACCATTCACCCGTGATGCGGCCTCGATGGCATCCATCTCGCCCTTCAATCTAGCAACCTCAGCGGCAGAGGCGCCATCGCCACTTGTAAAGAACAACGCCGGCCAAAATAGAACGATTCCCACCGCCATTACGGCTGCATCCTGTCCAGCTTTTTTGTCCTGGACGCCGGAGGCTGCGATTGCCCGTCCGGAAATAGCTTGGCCTTCGAGGTGCAGTTGCTCGCAAGTTAGGTTCTGGTAAAGCACAGGCGACACGTAACTCGCCTGGATTGATTCAGATTTGCTTGCACAGCCAAACAGCATGCCGGCTGCGGCAAGCACAGTGATTTGCATTTTCATTGATAGGTTTCTCCCAAGCCCAGGGAGAAGAAAGCAGAGCTTCAGAACTAAGTCGAGAGGTTTGTTTGACGGCGCGTGATTATGCTTCGTTTATCTCAAATACGCATGGCACGTAGGTAAAGAAAGCCGCCGCCGGGGCTCGCCCCACCGCCGAAAAGGTGGCGGGGCGCTTTCTTTGCGTCCAGGGTCTTGTTCTCTCTCGCTGACGAGCCTCTCCATTCGTCCTCGCGGCTTCGTCTAGCGCCATCTCCAGCAGATGTGCGGACATGCCCATGTCATCGCCGATCGCGGGGGCGGTATCCAGCGCCTGCCGGATTTGCATCAGCAGTTCCTCTCGCTCTTCCGCGGTGCTCATTCTTCGGGCCTGTGTTCGAAGCAGAACCATACGCTCTGCCGCCCGCGCGCAAAGCCCCATGAGCCCCAGCGACGGCAGCCCGAGGGATGCTCGCACCAGTGCTCAATGATGCCGGCCGGGACACGGATCGGCGCGTCGGACTTCTGCGGTTCGTCGCTCATCGCTTGGCTCTTTCCATAGCGCGCACGATGGCAAGATCGGCTTCCAGCTTCGCCGTTTCGATGCGCGCTGATCTGTTGGCGTTGATGAGGCGTCGTAGCGCGATGTTGATCTCAACAGGGCTCCAGCCCACGACGAACATCTCTTCGACCATCGTTTGGAACATGGGCTCCATCGCCTCCTGGCAATCGACATCCCTGTCCGGATAGACGCCCTGGCGCTTCGGCGGATTGATCATATCAGCAGCGGCTCGTCTGGTTTTGCCTGCACTGGCTCGGGTTCCGGAACGGCCGGCGCAGAGACGATCTGAAGCAGATGGTCGGGCAGGGGACGCTGCAGCGCTTTCGCCTCTTCCCATGGTGCTGTCATCCACGTTTCGATTTCCTCGGGCTCTGTGAGCAGGACCGGCATTGCTTTCGGGTGGATCGGTCCGACGACGCCGTTCGGATCGGTCGTCAGGAACGCGAAGAGGTCATCGTGGGTCAGGCCGTCCCGGACTTTCCGAACGCTCTCCCATTGCGGCACCCATGCGCCGGCGAAGAACATCAGTGGCCGGCTTTCGTCGCGGGCGAACCAAGCGTTCGGCGTCTTGCCATCGCCTCCGATCGCACCGGGGTTCGGTTCGGCAAAGCTCGTCACCGGCACGAGGCAGCGGTTCTCGACGCCAAGCCAGCGCAGCCAGTGCTTGCTCGTCGTGTTGCGGATGTTCGTCGTGCCGCGATCCGGTTCCATGCGCAGCAATTCGGCGAAGGCATCGTTATCGACCTCCTTGCCCTTGGCGCGCAGCTTGTCTGCTCGCTTGCTGGTAGCCTGAAACAGCGCCTGCTTCGAACTCGGCATGCCCCAGCGGACATTGACCAGTTCCCGCTGCCCATCGCGCCCGTTGCGCACGATCGGCGCCGGCTGATCCGGGTATACGTTGAGCGACGGCTGAAGGTTGCCGACCATATCCCGGAAGAACCGCGAGAGCTGCCGGATTGCTTCTTGGTTCGTGGTCACGTTGTAGAGGTTGCACATTGCGTGAGACTGCCATCAGGCACGAAGTGGGTAAAGCCGTCAAAGCAGCGTCAGTTGATCAGGGTCGGGCGGGTCGAAGAACTCCGGCTGCCGCATTTCCGCGAATTCTGCCTCGAACGTAGCCGGCCGGTACATGTAGGCCGCCATCATCGGCATCAGTCGCTCTTCGTATAGGTCGCGCTCACCGTCACTCAGCTCGTTGATGCCAACCTCTTCCGAGGACAGTTTGTGAGCGAGATCATCTTCCGGTCTGTCCTTATCAAACCGTCCTTCGTCGACGAGTATATCGAGGATGCTCAGCCACTGCTCATCCTCGGTCATGCTCTCCCACTCGTCCTGCAACTGAATGGACAGTAGGACTTCTACGTCGGCAGGGGTGGGCACAGGGATTGATGCCTGTTTCATGCCCGAATGATTCCAGTTTCGGCTTGACTGGTCAAGACGTTTGTTCTTTTTCTGTTCTCATGCCGCAGCCACACAGACCGCCGTTTCGCGAAACCCTGCGTATGATGAGTAACGTCGGCGATGACGGCATGCTCGTTCGTGTCCAGTGCTGCCATGTGCGCTATTACCGCCCCGAAGACCTGATAGCGCTTTTCGGCAATTTCCAAGCGGTGAAGATTGAGCGGTACGTTCGAACATGCGAGCGCGGCTGCTCGAGAGGTTTCCATGTCGATTTCTCTCTGCCGAGCGCTGCCGAACGCCAGGCCATCAGAGTTAGGAAGCTCAAAGAGATTAAGCTGATCAAGCGCCCGATCTGGCGTGACGAATAGGGCAGCCACACACGCACTTTAGCGCTCAGCTTCGTGGCCGGCATTACGCCAGGTGGGAGGCCGCCTATCTTCTTGGCCTTTGTGGTGCGCGCCTGTCAGGCATCAGTCTCTGAGGATTTTCGGCACTTTCAGTGGTCCGCTTTCGAGAAGCCTCGCCCATGCACCATGGCGGCGCCAAGGACCCCTGACTTTCCCACCCTCCCGGTCGCGAGAGGGATCGAAGAATTCTCCGCCAAAGACGGCCTGAAACGCTTCAACTGAGGCGCGATCGGGGAAGCAGTGTAGCCGCATGTGCTGGTATCTTCTGTCGGGCCAAATTGCTTGAACGTGGCGCGTGCGGCAGTCTAACCCGCGATCCTTCAGAAACTGGAAGATCATCGTTAGGTTTTCCTCGATGCAGATATCATCGGGCAAGGCGACCTGATGCGGCCAACCCTTGTCGATCGTGGTAGCGCTCAAGGTGTTGCGGCGGCCAGGCATTATCGTCTTCCGTGATGCCAGCCGCGGGAAAAGCCGTAGGAAATGCCGGCATGGGTTAGCTCGTATTCGCGCTCGAGCGTGCGATGTGCGCCGACGAGCGCTCGCAGGGCTGACTTTGCATCGCCGTATTCGCGGATCATCTGATCGACGACCGCTTCATCGTCGGGCATAGCTTCATCGCTCTCCGGAATCGGTTGCTCCGCAGTCATTTTATGCGTCCTGGTTTGATGTTTGAGCCACTAGCATGCCACCCGCAAACTGACGGCGCAAGGCATTTGTTCCTAGTTTGTTCCGAAGGCTAGCGTTTCCGCTTTCCCCATTTCACGGATTTGCCGCCGGTCGGTCGCACCATCTCGGGCATCAGGATACCGGCTTCGGCGGCGGCGGCTTCAAAGGCCTTGCGCGCCTTCGCCACAAGCGCGCCGTCGCGGGCGTTCTCCATTGCTTCCAGGACGGCTTTGCGCGCCGCGAGGTGGCGTTTGCCGGGTTCGGTCGGCCATTCCATCAGCAGCTTTTCGGCCGCCTGTCGCGGGCTCGTTACGATGTGGGCCACCGCGCCGTATCGGCCCAACGCAATGCGAACCGGCTTCTCGAACTGCTGGTCCATAACGCGACCTCACTCATACACAACGCGATTCAACGCCGGACGAGGCGGGCGGTTGCGTGTGGGTCTATGGCGTCATCAGTTCGCCGCCGATTTACGAGGCGTGCGAGGAAGGGACGTCAACGCGCTTTCTTAGCGCCATATTCGCCCGCCTTTTTGGCCCTGTATTCCGCCATCGCTTTCAGTAGTCTTTGATCTTCGGTGCCCGGGTCTCGCTCGGAGACCTCTTCTCCCGCAGCACGGCGTCGTTCCTCGTCATCGATCCTTTTTTCCGCGCGCCTTCCAATCCAGACCCTTTCCGGCCCATCCGGTTTGGCAAGAGCGAAACCGGATGTGATGCCAAAATAGAGCGCATAGAACTGCTTAACCTGAGGAACCGGACGCCCACCGTGCAGCGCATCCTTGGAAGGAAAGCCCTTCGGCTCGAGGGTGGGGATAATCGCCTGCCGGTAGTAGGCGGCGCGCTCTTTTCCAACGATCGCGACGGCAATCTCCTGGTCTGTCGCGAACATCGGCAGTTTGTCGAGGGCGTCATTCGTGACGGTCTTAGGCTCAGGGAACATTCCGAAACTTCCGACTACACATCTTTTATCCTCTCCAAATCCGTGCGCCTGCCTGTTCCCTCAGCAAGTCGCCCACTCCACGCCAGCGGGTCTTCCCACCACGGCAGCGAGGCCCACAAATCGGACACGGGCAGCTTGTCGATCGCCTCAATTAGCGGCGCCTGCGGAACGTGCGTGTAGTGCCGGCTCATGTCGCTGACTGCGTGACCAAGGATCTGGTCTTTGATGTGTGGGTGGACGCCGGCCAAGACCAAGCCCGTCGAGCATGTGTGGCGGCCAGTGTAGGGCGCCACATCCTTGATGCCGGAACGACGTCGCGCCCCCAGTATGGCCGACTTGAGACCACCACCGCCGGCGTCGACTGGCGTATATGGCAGCCCCCGCGGCGTGCGGAACACCGCCCCGCCACGCGGTAACAACGCGTCGAACAACGGCAGCAGAAACTCATGAATCGGCACGCCGCGAGGCTCGCCTGTCTTCGTGTTTGTCAGTGTGATCCACCGGCCCGGCAGGTTCACCTCGCTTGCCGTCAGCGCGAACAACTCAATCGGACGCATGCCGGTATAGAACAGAGCCGTCATCAGCATCGCTGGGCCCGGAGACATGGTGGCTACGAAGCGAGCCGCATGCTCATAATCAACCGGAAATGTGCCAGCGCGACGGAGGGAGGGGCGGGAGACCGTTCCACGCCGCCGTTGCGGCCTTCGCCATTTTCGGACACGCGCCCAATCGTTTTCAGCCGCAAAGTTCCATACCGCGATAAACGGAGTGTAGACCTGTCGGTTCAGCGTTTGGGGCTGCGCCGTGGGGTGCTGCGTTTTCGCTGTCGCATCGAGATCGAGCTGGGCGATGTCGCGGAGCAACTTCTTGCCAAGTCGCCGCTTCAAAGGCGATAGGAAGCGGTCGGATCCGCCCCCTTCGATGTAGGCTTTGCAGGCTTCGTTGAAGGTCTTCGGAGTAGGTGAGCCCCGCGCGTGAGCCTCCTCAATATCTTTCACGATGCGGACGCGATATCTGTCCGCCAGGCGTCTGTCCGTCAGCTTTGTGGAACGGTAAATCGCCGTTCCGCACGCCGTTCCTCTGATCCACCAAAACCCGCCGTCCCTGCGCTGGATGAGCTTCAGCATCACCACCACATCCTTCCCAAAAACAATCTACACCCCCGGCGCGGACGCCGAGTTCTTCATTCTTCTCCTCTGGTGGTCGTTTGTTCGGCTTGGTGGACCGGACGCGTGGACCTTAGCGGTGCCGCGGAAATCAGGTCAAGGCATGATGCGACTCATCAAGGATGGCAAGCGTCTCGGCCACCCACTCGTCATCGTCAGATCGGAGAGCCACCGCCGCGAGCAATTGCACCATTATAGGGACGTCGGCGTCGTCGGCATACTCGGCGAGAAGCAGTGATAGCGATCCGTCGCCATCTACAACAAGTGCGGATGAATCGGGCGGCAGGACAGTGCCGTGATCGGTGGACGCGACTTGCCTTGTGATTTTACTCATGGGCGCCTCGTAAACTAAAAGGGCATCATTGGACTATGGCGTGCAGCGGAATTCAGGGAGATTGATCAGTTCCTGCATAAGCAGCGACGTCCATAAAATGTACCCCCCCGAAAACGAGGGCTAGCGTAGCTCCAATGGTGAGAAGAACCGCCAGTACTTGAAAAACCGTACCAAAGCAAAAGAGCCACTTTGATGTGACGCTGTCACGAACGAACGGTCTCTCAAAATGATGCGTGGCCCAGCCTTTTGAGTGCACGAAAAATGATTGTGAAACGTAAGCAGCGCTTGGCGCAGCCACACATGCTAGAACCGCCCCAAAAAACCAGAGCAAGGCCGAATTAAATTCGTCGACAGCGGGTGTGCCACGCAGCCGATCTGAGTTGGCGGAGTAAAAGCCTAACAGTGCCGCAATCCCGCCGGCAGCAGCAATCCCCGGCGCGCGCATGGCGGCGTTGCCAAACGCGGAAACCATGTTCACCTCGACGTCTATGGCCTTAATAGCCGAGGCGTGAGCGAGCCGAGCGCTTTCGAACTCTATATCTTCCGAACTTCTATTCACCATGCTTCTCTCGCTTGGCTAGCCTCACGCCTGCGCCTTCGCCATTTTCCGCGATGAAGATAACGCCGGCTAGCTGTAGGGCTGAGCGAATGGCTGTGAGGTTGTTAATCGAAGGCACGCGGCGCCCTTTCTCGAAATCTCGAATCGTACTCTCACTAAGGTGTGAAGCGGTGCCAAGCTGAGTTTGCGACCAGTCAAGCAGACCGCGCGCTGCACGAGATTGTTCCGGCGTGATGGTCATGTTAGCTCCGTCGTTGTGAAAATCGTCTATCACAAACGAAAACCGTTGACACTGCGAAAGATTCGCGCTTTACAAGGATAGTAAACGCTTTTCGTGGAATCGGGAGCCCGCCAAATGAACGCTCATACCCATATCGACACCGCTACAGCATCCCCTATCGCTACGAAGCGCATACGCTGGAAGTTCCGCATTGGGGATCTGGTGGACCATAGAAGCGGCGGCATGGTCTCGCTCGTCGTCTGGCGCGGCCGCACGATGAACGGCTTGCAAATGTACGGTCTCGCCGCAGGCGCCGACAACAAGATGCGGATGTTCCGCGGCGACTTCCTGGTGCGGGTGTAGCCATGAACAAGGCGCAGCGTCGACATCTCCGTTGGATGCTCTTCGGGCAGCAGGACGGTTTATGCTTCTATTCCGCGAGCCGATGACGCTGTCGTTTTCGTACCGGGAAAGCCTTTGGGACAACGCGGCCACGATCGAGCATCTTCACCGGAAGGTTGATGGCGGCGGCAATGATCGCGGCAACACAGTTCTCAGTTGCCGTCGCTGCAACCAAAGGCGGGATGAGCGTCCTTGGCCGGAATACCGACACCTGCGCTTGGATGGCCGCATGGTTTGAGCAATACCCAGCCGGTGTTCCCACCAAGCTCGCCGGTTACCATGAGGAGGTGGACACTACATTCTCGCGCGCCTCACCAGCGCACGAGATAGGGACCGCCCGAAAGGGGGTATACCCGGTCCCGCCCGGCACGGGAACAATCAACCACCACAAGCGTTTGCTCGCCCAGAAGGGCGGAAACCAATGCATTTCAAAACTCCGGTCGTTGTTGAGCCTGGCGTACTCGGTCGATACAGGATTCTCATGGGACCGGAAGACGCGCTGGCTACGCTAGAGGGGCGTTGGCCGGAGAAGGACAGCCCTCAGTATGCCAAAGCTCTAGAAGCATGCCGCCGCTGCGTGGAAGGGCAACTGTCACCACACGTTGCTAGACCTAGTGTGGTGGCCGCGGCTCGAGCGGCAGGCGCTTTGGTGACGCGCGAGCTGTCGGAGCGCTATACGTTAGGCTCTGTCGATCTGGCTGATGAGGCCAAACGAATCTAGCGCGTCTTCTTTTTCGTGGCTTTTTCGTTCTGCCCTGACTTCTTTGTGGCTGCTGCGTCTTTCGAGTGTGCTGCCAAAGCAGGGCCGGCGCCGGTCGTAGTCTGTGATGACTTAGCCGGTGTCTTCCGTTTCGTGAACCTATCCCAAAGTGCCGATACAAAGCTCATGTCGGTTCTCCATACGAGAACGCACAACGCAGGGGACGGCAAGCGGTTGCCAGGGGCCAATAAACAAAAAAGCGGGCATCGAGCCCGCTTCCCTTCGACTTCCGAGACGTCATCGCACTGCCGGTACATTCATGGTCAGTGTGGGTCGATCGGATCAAATACAGCTTTCGCAGGACGAACCTCACCACGCATCTCGCAGGACGTTCGTTACCGCTATCGGCTGATAAGGGACGTATAGAGAGTGATTGTGTCGGGATGACGACAGCCTGCGCTTGTCGCGCTCTTGTCGCGTTTCGCAGCCTTCGCGCATTACGACTCGTTACAAATCAATACGTTATGTTGCGACAATTTCCGCCGCTTGCGAAAAGGATTTTTGGGGTTTTGGGAGCTAAGTGATTGAAAACATTTGGCTGGGGAACCTGGATTCGAACCAGGACTAACGGAGTCAGAGTCCGTGGGTCTACCGTTAACCTATTCCCCAACGACGGCCTGTTCGATCAGGAAAGATCGGTGCGCGCAGGCGCGGTGGCCGGATGGCGACGGATATAGACTCAGGTGCTGAATAGTCAACCCTGTTTGCGTGATGCACTGTTGATTGAGCAGACAAATCTCCGGGCGAGTGGCTGTCGGCGGCTGTGGTCCGGGTAATCGCAACTCTTTGGCGGATCGGCGCGGCTGTTCGAGCGCTTGTCAGGCCTCTCGTTGATCATCTGTCGTCTGGCGATTGTTCCCGACTTACGTCGCGCTGATGGAAACAGCCTTTCCGGAGCTGCCGGTGCGGGGCAGGTGACCATTTGCCGTGGGTGCGTGACGCTGATGCGGACGGCAATGGATCGGCGGGCCAGAGGCGAAAAAAACGACAGCCGGCATACTTGGTGTTCTGGCGCGGCGCTGGTAGTCTCTTCCCAACAGAAATTGGTTTGCGCCTGCTGCGCCCGAAAAGGGTGCGCGGTGCTGAAGGACACCAAAGTGGAAGACCCCGAACCAGGCGCCGGCGCGCCGCAGGGCGGGGCGTCAGGTGGTGGAGGTGCAGAGCCGCACGCCACCATTGAGCGTTCCGACCGCAACTCCGGTCCGAGCGACGATGTGACCGCGACGATGCGGCCAGATCGAGACGTCCCTCATGGCAAGACGCAGTCCAAGAAGCGACGCAAGCGGCGGCGCGGCCGGAAGGTCTTCGCATCCGATATGAGGCCGGGCAACGCCAACGATGCACCCGTGAACGGTGTGTCGATGGAGGCGCGGGCCCTAAACGAGGCGAGATCTGCGCGTAACGTGAACGCTCCGCCCGTTGCGATCACGGCGCCGCCGGTGGCTGCGCGACCGCAGCGAACCAACGATCTCCCGGTCTACGCCGCGCTCGATCTCGGCACCAACAATTGTCGCCTTCTCGTCGCGATTCCCACTCGGCCGGGCCAGTTCCGGGTCATCGACGCTTTCTCGCGAATCGTTCGGCTTGGCGAAGGTCTGACCGCATCGGGCAGGCTGGGCCAGCCGGCGATGGACCGCGCCGTCGAAGCGCTGAAAATCTGCGCGGAGAAGCTCAAGACGCGGCATGTCCGCAAGGCGAGACTGATTGCGACCGAAGCCTGCCGGTCGGCGGAGAACGGTCAGGAATTCCTCGATCGTGTGCAAGTCGAGGCCGGGCTGTCGCTCGAAATCATCGATCGCAAGACCGAGGCGCGGCTTGCAGTGTCCGGTTGCGGCTCGTTGATCGAGCGCGATACGGACGGCGTCGTGCTCTTCGACATCGGCGGTGGCTCTTCCGAGATCGCGCTGGTCGATGTGTCGCGTCACCGCACGCCGCGCCTTGCCAATCACATCGTGTCCTGGACCTCGCTGCCCGTTGGCGTGGTGTCGCTGGCCGAGCGTTTTGGCGGGCGTGACGTCACGCCGGGTGTTTTTCGCGCTATGGTGGACGAGGTTTCGAGCATGCTCGACCGCTTCGATGGGCGGACGCGCCTGGCGCATCTGGCGTCGGGCTCCCGCTTTCACCTGCTCGGCACGTCTGGCACCGTCACGACGCTTGCGGGCATTCATCTGCGCCTCGAGCGTTATGACCGGCGGCGGGTCGACGGGCTCTGGCTCGACAATGCCGATGTCGATGCGATGATTGCCCAACTTCTGGGCTGGACTTTCGACGAACGGGTGGCCAATCCATGTATCGGAGCGGACCGGGCCGACCTCGTTCTGGCCGGTTGTGCTATCCTCGAAGGAATTCGTCGCCACTGGCCGAGCGAACGTCTGAGGGTTGCCGACCGGGGGTTGCGAGAGGGCATGCTGTCCGAGCTGATGGCGGATGACGGCGTATGGCGCCGAAACCGGAGACGCGGAGCGCCTGCGCAATGAAGAAGCCGACCAAGACGGGCACGACCGGCGCGCGCGCGCTGCATACCCGCGTGAAAAAGAAGCGCGGGCTCAAGAACTCGTCGCGGCGCTGGCTGGAGCGGCATCTCAACGATCCGTATGTCCACCGCGCGAAGGCCGAAGGCTACCGCTCGCGTGCGGCATACAAGCTGCTCGAGATCGACGACCGCTACAAAATCCTGAAGCCGGGCCAGAAGGTCATCGACCTTGGGGCGGCACCTGGCGGCTGGCTGCAGGTGGCGGCCGAGCGGGTGAAGTCTCCCGAGGCGGAGCCGACCGTCGTCGGTATCGACTATCTCGAAATGGATGCCGTGCCCGGCTCGACGATCCTTCTGATGGATTTCCTCGACGATGCCGCGCCGACGCGGCTGATGGAGACGCTTGGCGGCGAACCCGATCTGGTGATGTCCGATATGGCCGCACCCACGACGGGCCATCGCCGCACCGACCATATCCGAACGATGCATTTGTGCGAGGTCGCCGCTGACTTCGCTATTTCCGTGCTGAAGCCCGGCGGGCATTTTCTGTCGAAGACCTTCCAGGGCGGCACGGAGAACGAGCTTCTCGACCTCTTGAAGCGCAATTTCACGACCGTACATCACGTCAAGCCACCGGCGTCCCGGGAGGAGTCGGTCGAGCTCTACATCCTGGCCAAGGGGTTCAAGGGCAGGGCAGCCGCGGAAGCTGCGGACTCAGACGACTGACGGCGGTTCGTCCTGGCCGGGCTTCTTGCGAAGGTGGCCGGAGACGGTGAGGCCTGCGTCGGGCGACAGCTTGAGGATCGGCAGCACCGCGCAGGCTGCCAGTGCGGAAACCACCAGGAAGGCTGTCGAGAACGCGGCGAGACCGGTCGGCTCGCCCGTGATGACGTGATGCGCCTCCAGGAGCATGCCTGCGACCGAGACGCCGACCGCAATCGAAATCTGCTGCGACACGGACGAAATGGCGGTCGCCTGGCTTGCCTGGCGGTCGTCGATCTCGGCGAAGACGAGCGCGTTGTTCGAGGTGAAGAACAAGGAGCGCATGAAGCCTGCCGCGACCAGCACGACGATGATGACGGCATGAGGCGTCTGCGGCGTGAAGAACGCGTTGATCGCCATCAGCACCGAACCCGCTAGAACAGCGAGGATGAGCACGGCGCGAAAACCCGCGAAACGCAGGGCGGTCGTCGCGAAGAATTTCAGCGCGATCGCACCGAAGGCGCTCGCGAAGGTGAGCAGGCCTGATTCGAACGGGTTGAGGCCGAAGCCGATCTGGAACATCAGCGGCAGCAGGAACGGCACTGCGCCGATGCCGATGCGAAAGATCGACCCAGACAGGATCGCGATGCGTGGCACCGGGTTGTCGAGGAGGCGCAGGTCGAGGATCGGATGCGTCAGACGTCGTGCATGGCGCACGTAAGCCGCCGCCGCCGCGATGCCGACGACGAGCGTTGCGAGACCGACGATCGGCGGCAGGGCCGGCATGCTGATGACCGACAGGCCGAAGACGATGCCCGCGGCCGCCGTTGCCGCGAGAAAGAACCCGATCCAGTCGATGCGCCCGACCGCGCCGCCGGGCATGTCGGGCAGCACGCGCCCGGCCACGATGATGCCGAGGAGCCCGATCGGGACGTTGATCAGAAAGATCCAGTGCCAGGTGAAGAAGGTGGTGATGAAGCCGCCCACCGGAGGGCCGATCAACGGTCCGATAAGGGCCGGAACCGTCAGCCAGGCCAGCGCGGAAACGAGCTGCGTGCGTGGCGTGGAGCGCACGAGGACGAGACGCCCGACGGGCGTCATCATCGCGCCACCCATGCCTTGCAGGAAGCGCGCGCCGACGAACTCCGCCAGCGAGCCCGACGCCGCACATGCGATCGAGCCGATGACGAACACGCCGATCGCGATGCGGAAGACGCGCTTGGCGCCGAACCGATCGGCCATCCAGCCTGAGACCGGGATGAAGATCGCCAGCGAGACGAAATAGCTGGTCAGGGCAAGCTTGAGCGTGATCGGGCTCGTGCCGATGTCGGCGGCGATGGCGGGCAGCGACGTCGCGATGACGGTCGAATCCATCTGCTCCATGAACAGCGCGACCGCCAGGATCAGGGGGACGGTGCGGTTCAACGGAGCGGATTCGAACGCGGGGGGCAATGGCCTCGCGAGGGGAGATACGGCATGGCGGCGGGTTAGCACGGGGCAGGCGCGAAGTTCAATGTGCCAGAGGCGTTGCCGACGCTGGCGAAGACGTCAAATCGAAACGCGATATCGGTAACGATGCCGTGAATGCCTTGCCATCCGGCGCCGCACGGCCATTTGAAAAATATCCGCCAGATTTTTCGTTGAGCAGAGGGAGACCGTCCATGACCTTGTCCACCAATCGCCGTGTCGCCATGAAACTCGGCTTCGCCGGTGTCGCGGGTCTCGCCGCGCCCCAGATCATGGTTCGTGCCGCGCAGGCGGAGACCCCAAAGTCGGATGTCGGAAATCCTGGTTTCAACCGCTTCATGCTGGGAAACTTCGAGGTCACCACGATCCTCGACGGTGCGCGGCCGGGCGACGGGCCGTATCCGATCTTCGGCCAGGATCAGGAGGCCAGCGACGTCGCAGCGCTCCTTGAAGCCAATTTCCTGCCGTCGGAGAAGTTCGTGAACTCGTTCACGCCGACCTTGGTGAACACCGGATCGGAGCTGGTCCTCTTCGATACAGGTCTGGGTGCAGGCGGGCGCGAAGGCGGGCTTGGCCAGCTCCGTTCGCGCATCGAGGCGTCGGGTTACAGCCCGGACGACGTTTCGGTGATCGTCATCACGCACATGCATGGCGACCACATCGGCGGCGTGATGGAAGGCGAAAAGCCAGCGTTTGCGAATGCGCGCTATGTCACCGGGCAGGCCGAGTATGATTTCTGGGCGTCGGACGAACGCCTGTCGGGCCCGACCGAAAACAACGCCAAGGCCGTGCAGGCCAGCATCGTGCCGTTGGCCGAGAAGATGACGTTCATCGAGGATGGCGGCGAGGTCGTTTCCGGCATCACCGGCATGGCGGCGGCGGGGCATACGCCCGGCCACATGATCTTCAACCTCGAATCAGAGGGCAAGCGGCTGATCCTGACGGCCGACACCGCCAATCACTATGTCGCATCGCTGCAGCGGCCCGATTGGCACGTGCAGTTCGACATGGACAAGGAGGCTGCTGCCCAGACACGCGTTCGCGTGTTCGACATGCTTGCGGCCGACCGTGTGCCATTCGCGGGCTACCACATGCCGTTCCCGGCCGTCGGCTTCGTTGAAAAGCTCGATACGGGCTATCGCTTCGTGCCGGTCAGCTACCAGATGCTGCTCTGACACACGAAATGGCCGAACCCATCACATGGGCTCGGCGGCCGGCAATCAGGTGACGAGCTTGCGTTCCGCAAAGCGCGGCTCGCGCCAGATGCCGCTTTCCATGACCGCATCCAGCGTCGCCACCGCGCCCCAGACGTCGTCGAACGACGTGTAGAGCGGGGTGAAGCCGAAGCGCAGGATGTCGGGCGCGCGAAAATCGCCGACCACGCCGCAGGCGATCAGCGCCTGCATGATCTGCCAGCCATCGTCATGGGTGAGCGCCACCTGGCTCCCGCGCTCGCCGTTTTCCCTCGGCGTGATGACCGTCAGGCCGTGCCGCGCCAGCATCCTGTCGGCCAGTTCCATGAAGTAGGCGGTGAGCGCGAGCGACTTGTCGCGGATTGCCGACATGCTCGAACGCTCGAATATGTCGAGGCTCTCCATCAACGGCAGATAAGAAAGGACCGGCGGCGTGCCGCAGCGGAATTTCTCGATGGACGCGGCGGGCTTGAAATCGATGTCGAAGGCGAATGGCGCGGCGTGGCCCTGCCAGCCCGTCAAGGGGCTTTGCGCTTCAGCGAGGTGGCGTTCGGCAACGAAGAGCCACGCCGGCGCGCCTGGGCCGCCATTCATGTATTTGTAGCTGCAACCGACGGCGAAATCGGCATTCGCGCCATTGAGATCGACGGGCAGGGCGCCCAGCGAATGCGCCAGATCCCAGATGATCAAGGCGCCCGCATCATGTGCCGCTTTGGTTACGGCCTTCATGTCGCGAAGCCGGCCGGTGCGGTAGTTGACGTGGCTGAGGCAGATGACAGCCGTGTCCGCGTCGATCAGGGCCAGAACGGATGCGTCGTCGTCTCCGGCGAGCTTCAGCGTGGCTTCGGGAAACACGTTGGCGATCGCGCCCTGAAGAATGTGCACGTCGCTGGGGAAGTTGTTGCGTTCCGAAATGACGCTTCCGCGACCCTTGCGCATCCGCATCGCCGCGCAGAACACCTTGTAGAGATTGACGGAGGTGGAATCGGCGGCGAGCACCTCGCCAGCCTTCGCGCCCATGAGCCTTGCGAGGCGATCGCCGACGGTGACCGGCAGCATGTGCCAGCCGCGGCCGTTCCAGCTTCGGATCAAATCCTGCGCCCAGCCTTCGTTCAAGGCTTTGGTCATCGCACCGGTGACCGATGCCGGCATCGCGCCCAGCGAGTTGCCGTCGAGATAAATCTCGCCCCCGGGCAGCGAAAACGCGCCTCTGAATTCCGCCAGGGGGTCGGTTGCGTCGCGCCGATGCGCGGCCTGTCGCTCAGGCGTGTCTTGGGAGCGGAGCGCGATGATCGCGTCGAGGTCGAGTGTCATAATCTATCCTGCGGTACTCAGAGAACCGAGACGATCTTGGCGGCAAGGTCGTCCAGTCCGATGTCGGGCAAGCCCGCGACGTTGAAGCGGCCGTCGCCGACGATGTAGATGCCGTGCTCGGAGCGCAGCCGCGCGACCTGCTCCTGCGATATTCCCAGGCGTGAGAACATGCCGCGCTGGTGTGCGATGAAGTCGAAGCGGTCGGAATTGGACTGCCGGCGCAGTGCTTCTGCAAAGCCCTCGCGCAGCCGCAGCATCCGCTGCCGCACGGCCTCGAGCTCGGCCTTCCAGTCGACCCTCAACGCCTCATCCTGAAGCACGATGCGCACGGCTGCGGCTGCATGATCAGGCGGCATCGACCAGATGCCGCGCCCGACGCCCAGCAACTGGCCATAGGCGGTATCGGCTTCGGTGGCGTTGCTGCCAAGCAGGATCGCCGCGCCGGCGCGGTCGCGGTAGACGGAAAAGTTCTTCGAGCAGCTCGCTGCTGCGAGCAGCTCGGGAACGCGGCTCGCGAGCAGGCGAATGCCGGCTGCGTCCTCGTCCAATCCGAGGCCGAACCCCTGATAGGCGATGTCCACAAACGGCGTGAGGCCCCGTTCGACCAGCAGATCGGCGATCGTCGCCCATTGCTCGATCGACAGGTCGGCGCCGGTCGGGTTGTGGCAGCAGCCATGCAGCAGGACGACATCGCCGGTTGGCGCGGCGCTCAGGGCTGCGATCATCGCATCGAAGCGAACGCCGGCGGTCGCCGAGTCGAAATAGGGGTAGACCTCCGCCTTCAGGCCGGCAGCGCGCAGGATTGGCATGTGGTTCGGCCAGGTGGGGTCCGGGACCCACACGGTCGCGTCAGGACGAGCGAGCTTGATCAGGTCCGCGAGGAGGCGGAGCGCTCCCGTGCCGCCGGGCGTCTGCGCGGCGCGCAGCCGGGACCTGTCGGCTGCGTCACCGAATACCAGCCCGATCATCGCCTCGTTGAACGCGACGTCGCCGGCAAGTCCGAGATAGGTTTTCGTCGCCTGAGTCTCGTGCAGACGCGCCTCCGCCTCACGGACCGCGCGCATGACCGGCGTCCGTCCGCTTTCGTCCTTGTAGACGCCGACGCCGAGATCCAGTTTCCCGGTGCGCGGATCGTCGCGATAGAGCGCCATCAGCGCGAGGATGCCGTCAGGTGCCGCCGGCTTGAGCGTATCGAACATGGATTCAGCCTCCGAAATTCGGCGCCACAAAGCCTCAAAATCGCGCGCGGCGCAACAGGCTTGGCGGATCGTTGCACATGCGAAGAACGCCGAACCATGCGAAGAATTTCGCCTGGGTTGCAACGGAGGTCGCATGCGTGATTGTGCTTCGCAAGCCAGCCCGTGTAGACCGGTAGTGACATTGACGCGAGGCTGGGCAGGCGTGACGAAACGATATTCGGCATTCGGACTTTTCCGCGAGGGGCTTCGCGGCCATTCGGGCTGGCAGCCCGCCTGGCGTACGCCGACGCCGAAGGCGCGCTACGACGTCATCATCGTCGGCGGCGGCGGGCAGGGGCTTGCGACCGCGTACTACCTCGCCAAGAACCATGGCATCACCAATGTCGCGGTCATCGAAAAGGGCTGGCTGGGGGGCGGCAATACCGGCCGCAACACCACGACGATCCGATCCAACTATTTTTATCCGGAGAGCGTGGCGCTCTACGATTTCGCGCTCAAGCTCTATGAAGGCCTGTCGCGGGAGCTGAACTACAACATCATGCTGTCGCAGCGCGGCGTGGTCACGGTGTCGCATTCCGACGCGGAGATGGAGATCGCCGCGCGCATCGTGAACGCGATGCAGATCAACGGCACCGATGCGGAGCTTTTGTCACGCGAGGGCGTGATCGAGAAGGCGCCGCTGCTCAACCAGTCGCCGGAAGCGCGCTATCCGATCTTCGGGGGCGTTTGGCAGGGACGGGCGGGCGTCGCGCGTCACGATGCGGTCGCGTGGGGTTATGCGCGCGCAGCCGATGCGGCAGGCGTCGATATCATCCAGAATTGCGAAGTCGCCGGCTTCATCGTCGAAAATGGCCGGTGCGTGGGTGTCGAGACGTCGCAAGGGGCGATCCGCGCCGATCACACCGCACTCTGCGTCGCGGGGCATTCGGGCGTGCTGGCTGCAAAGGCGGGGTTCCAACTGCCGATCCGTTCTTATTCGCTTCAGGCGATGGTCTCCGAACCGGTCAAACCGTGCCTCGATACGGTCGTGCTCTATCTCGGCACGGGCACCTATCTGTTTCAGTCGGACAAGGGAGAGATCGTGGTCGGCGGCGGTATCGATCGCGTGCCGTCCTACGCGCAGCGCGGAAATCCTCCGGTGCAGCAGGCGATCCTGTCCGGCATGCTCGAGATGTTCCCGTCCTTCGGCCAGCTCAAGATGCTGCGCCAGTGGGCGGGCGTTGTCGATGTGGTACCGGATTCATCCCCGATCATCGGGCCGTCGCCGCTTGCGGGACTGCTGCTCAATTGCGGCTGGGGCACGGGCGGCTTCAAGTCGATCCCGGCCGGCGGCTGGCTGACGGCGCATCTGATTGCGAAGGGGGAGCATCACGATATCAGCCGGCCGTTCGACCTCGAGCGTTTCGCGACGGGTCGGCTGATCGATGAAGCCGCCGGCTCCGGCATCGCGCACTAGGAGAGACAGATGCAGATTTTCCCCTGTCCCTTCTGTGGTCCGCGCGACGAGACGGAGTTCACCTTCGCCACCGAGGCCGGCAAGACGCGGCCAGAACCGGCGAAGGATGTTTCGGCCGAAGCCTGGTCCGACTATCTGGTCACGAACGTCAATCCACGCGGCGCGACGCGCGAAGTCTGGCTGCACCAGACATGCGGTGAATTCTTCGTGATGGAGCGGGATACCGTGACGCATGCCGTGACTGGATCAAACGCGGCGCGGGGAGGCGGGGCATGACCAGCGCGCGCATCGGCGACACAAGCGATCCCCTCTCCTTCACCTTCGACGGCCGCACGATGATGGGGCGGAAGGGCGACACGATCGCATCCGCCTTGCTCGCGAACGGCGTACGGGTGGTTGGCCGCTCTTTCAAATATCACCGTCCGCGCGGGATTTTCGGGTCCGGCAGCGAAGAACCCAACGCCATCGTCGATGTCAGGCTCGACGGCAGGACAACGCCGAACCTTCGTGCGACGACAGAGATGCTGGTCGAAGGCATGGAGGTCCGCTCGGTCAATTCGAAACCGACCGCCGATGCGGACCGACTTGGAATCATCGACCGGCTCGCACCCTTCCTGCCCGCCGGATTCTACTACAAGACGTTCCTCTGGCCGGACTGGCATCGATTCGAGCCGCGCATTCGCGCCATGGCGGGGCTCGGCCGGCTCGACCCGAAAAACGAACCCGTGGCCGACAGCGCCATCGTGAATGCGCGGTGCGACGTGCTGGTGGTGGGAGCGGGGCCGGCCGGACTTGCTGCCGCGCGCTCGGCGGTCTGGGGCGGCAAACGCGTCATCCTCGTCGACGATCAGGTTTCTCCGGGTGGTTCGCTGTTGCATTGCGACGCGCAGATCGACGACCGGGACGGAAAGGACTGGGCAAACGAGACGGTTGCCGAGATCGAACGGGCCGGCGGCCGGGTTTTGTCACGGACGGTCGCTTACGGCACCTACGACCACGACCTGGTCTGCTGCTGGGAGCGCCGCGACGGCGCGCCAGACCGTCAATGGCGCATCAGGCCGGGCAGGATTGTCGTCGCCGCCGGCGCAATCGAGCGGCCATTGGTGTTTCCGGACAATGATCGGCCGGGCGTCATGTCTGCGGAGGCGGCGCTGGCCTATCTGAAACGGTATGACATTCTCGTCGGAAAGCGGATTGTCGTCGCGACGAACAACGACCGCGCCTACGCCGTTGCGCAGGCGCTGGTGGCGGCGGGCGCGTCTGTCGTTCTTGCCGATCTGCGCGAGGAAAGTGCTGCAAGTCCAGGCGCAGGAATCGAAATCCTTCGCAGCGCGACGATCGATGCGGTGCATGGCACTAGGGGTGTCGAGGCAGTGACGGTGAGCGGTCGCCGGATCGACGCAGACTGCCTGCTCGTCTCCGGCGGCTACACGCCGACGGTTCATCTCTTCTGCCAGGCCAGGGGCAAGCTGCGCTACGACGATGCGATCGCGGCTTTCGTGCCGGGCGATCCTGTGGCGAACATGGCCGTTGCCGGAGCAGCCAACGGCGCGCTCGACCTGGATGCCGCCTTGTCTCAGGGGCATGCAGCGGGCGGCGGTGAGGGCGATGCGCCGCAGACGGTTTCGGCCGCAACACCCTTCTCGATCAAACCCGCATGGCCTCGCGCCGATGCAAAGGGACGTCAATGGATCGATTTCCAGAATGACGTGACGCTGAAGGATGTCGCACTCGCGGCGCGCGAGAACTTCCGCTCCGTCGAGCATCTGAAGCGCTACACGACGCTCGGCATGGCGACCGATCAGGGCAAGACGTCGAACATGAACGGGCTTGCCGCGATGGCGGCGATCACCGGCCGCACGATCGAGGCGACCGGCACGACCACCTATCGGCCGCCCTTCGTGCCGGTGCCGTTCACGGTCGTGGCGGGACGGCGGCGCGGTGAGCTTTTCAATCCGGTCCGCCGGCTGGCGCTCGAAACAGAGCAGCGGGCGGTGGGCGCGGTGTTCCGCGAATATGGCGGCTGGCTGCGGGCGGCCTGGTTCGGCACCGGCGATCCCCGCACTGAGATCGACCGCGAAGCGCGGCAAGCGCGCGAGACCGTCGCGATCTTCGATGGGTCGCCGCTGGGCAAGATCGAGGTGTTCGGGCCGCAGGCGGGAGAGATCGTCGACTACAATTCGTACAACACGATCTCGACCCTGAAGCCCGGCCGGACGCGCTACGGCTTCATGCTGACCGAGAGCGGCGTGATCTACGATGACGGCGTCGTCTCCAAGCTTGCCGACGATCATTACGTCGTTTCGTGCTCGTCCGGCCATGTCGCGGGCGTCGTCCTGCGGCTGGAGGAATGGCGGCAGGATCGCTTCGATTCATCCAGGGGCTTCGTGCACAATTTGACGCCGCACTGGTCGACGCTGACAGCCTGTGGTCCGCGCGCGAAAGCCCTTGTCGCCGCACTTTCGCTTGGCGTCGATCTCGACGATGCCGCTTTGCCTCACATGGCGCTGGCGACCGGCACCTTCGAGGGCGCGCCGGCGCGCGTGGCGCGCGTATCGTTTACCGGCGACCGGTCCTATGAGATTTCCGTGCCGTCATCCAGGGCGCCTGCGCTGTGGCATGCGATGGTGGAGGCGGGCGCGCCGCTCGACGCCGTGCTGATGGGATCGGAAGCGCTGCTGATGCTGCGCGCGGAGAAGGGATACATCATCGCGGGCAAGGACACGGACGGCACGACGATGCCTCATGACCTTGGCCTGACCGGACCGCGCGACAAGCGGCAGGGCGAATATGTCGGCAAGCGGTCGCTCTTCACCGACAATGCGATGCGCGCCGACCGGCAGCAATTCGTCGGCCTGACCGTCGCGGATGGCGGTCCGGCCTTGCCGGTGGGCTCGCATGCGCTCGACGAGAGCGCAGCGCGTCGGCGCTCCTTCGGTTTCGTTACGTCGAGCTATGACAGCCCGACGCTCGGGCGTCCCATCGCGCTTGGTCTGGTAGAACGCGGATTGGATCGAATGGGCGAAGAGATTTCGCTGGTCCATCTTGGCAAGCCGCGGCGGGCGATCATCACCGTGCCTTGCGCATTCGATCCGGAAGGAGCGCGCCTCAATGGCTGACCGTGTGGCAGAAACGATGCGCGACCGGGGGCGGTTCTGGTCCGCCGTCCCGGACTGGGCGTCCGCGCAGATCGAACACGACGGCTGGTCGGCGCGCCGGCTCCATGGTCTCGGCCAGACGCTGGTGTCCGGCGACGTGCAGATGGCGCTCGATTGCCTGGTGCCGGGCGGTGCCCAGGTGGGGCTCTGGGGATTGACGGATACGGATCGCGTGGTGATCCGTATCGCGCGCGATCGGGGGCTTCTCGTCACGCCCGAAACGCTTGAGGTCGAGCCCGGCTGGAACGAGGCGGGGTTCGTCGCAACCCCATGCGACGATGCCTATGCGGTATTCGAGATTTCCGGCGACGCCATGCAGCAGGTGGTGTGCGAAGCCACCGCCGCAGATGTCGAGGCGGGGAGCCCCTCTGCCGCGCTTCTCTTTGCCGGTGTGCCTGCGATGCTCTATCGAACCGCCCCCCGCACGGCCCGGCTGCACGTGGAGAGCCCGCTCGCGGCGTACATCTGGACGTGGCTGCAAGGCGCTTGATCCGGCTGGTTGACCAAAGCGAATTTCGTAGGTGTCGCCTGTCCAACGGTTGCGAAAATAATCAAAGGCAGGTTTGGCAGCGCTGCCAAAATGAGTTACCGTTCTCCCGAAGTGCGCAGGGGAGGTGCCGCAAGGCATGCACGTGGCCAACGAATTCAAGCGAAAAAATGCGATTACGCTTCGGGATGTAAGCGAAGCCACCGGTCTTGGGATGAGCACCGTGTCGCGGGTTTTGCGGAAGCACGGTTCGTTTTCCAAAGCTACCCGCGACCGTGTCATGACGGTGGTCGAGGAACTCGGCTACGTGCCAAACCGGATCGCCGGCGCGTTGGCCTCGTCGGGATCGAACCTCGTCGGGATCGTGATCCCCTCGCTGCATAACATCGTCTTTCCCGATCTTCTGAGCGGCGCTGCGGTGACCCTCGACCCGACCGGCTTCCAGACCGTCATCGCGGTCAGCGACTATTCGCTGGAACGCGAGCAGGCCCTGATCGAATCAATGCTCGCCTGGCGGCCGGCGGCGTTTCTCGTGGCAGGTCTCGAACATACGGATCGCACCCGCGCGATGTTGAAGGGAAGCGGCGTGCGCGTCGCCGAGCTTCTCGACACCGATGGCGAGGGGATCGATCTGGTGGTGGGATTCTCGCAGCGTGAGGCAGGCGCGGTCAGCGCGCGTCACCTGCTTTCGCGCGGGTATCGCAGCATTGGCTATGTCGGTCCGCACCCGTTGGCCGACCCGCGCTCCGCCAAGCGGCTCGAGGGTTTCCGCACCGTGCTGGCCGAAGCGGGTATCGACCTGGCCGACATGGAGCTGATCGAAAGCACGTCATCGACGGAATCGGGGCGCGCGGCCCTCGAACGCATGCTCGCGCGCAATCGCCACCTTGATGCCGTGTACTTTTCGAATGACGATTTCGCGGTCGGCGGGCTGTTTCACTGCTTTGCACATGGAATTTCGGTCCCGTCGCAACTCGGCATCATGGGTTTCAACGGCCTCGACATCGGACGGTTCGCGCCGCAGCCCCTGACGACGGTCAGGACGCCGCGCGAGGAAATCGGAGAAATTGGCGCGCGGCTGGTCATGGAGGATGGCCCGCCCGCCGTCGTAGACGTTCCATTCGAACTGATTGAAGGAGCAACTGCCTAGGCGTGCGGCGCCCGGAAATACGTCCGGGTTTCGCACAACATGACATCGAACATTCTGGGAGGAATACCATGATCAGACGAGCAGTTTTGGCATTCGGGGCGGCGCTTGCGCTTTCCGCATCCTTCGCACCTCAGGCTTCGGCACAGTATCCGGACAGGCCAATTTCGTTGATCGTGCCCTGGGGCGCGGGTGGCGGCACGGACGCGACCGCGCGGATCATCGGCGCGGGGCTCGAACGCGTGCTCGGGCAGCCGGTGAGCGTCACCAACCGGACCGGCGGCTCCGGCGTTGTCGGACACTCGGCCATCGCCGAAGCCGAGCCCGATGGCTACACGATCGGCATCGCGACCGTGGAAATCGGCATGATGCACTGGCAGGGCCTGACGGAACTGACATGGGAGAATTATACGCCGCTGGCGCTGATGAACGAGGATGCGGCGGGCGTCCAGGTTCTGGCAGATTCCGAATATGACACGCTGGAATCGCTTCTTGCGGCGATCGAGGCGTCGCCGGCAGGCACGTTCCGCGCCTCCGGTACGGGGCAGGGCGGCATCTGGCATCTCGCCATCGCGGGTCTCCTCAACGATCGCGGTATCGATCCCGCCAAAGTGCCGTGGGTGCCGAGCGAAGGCGCGGCGTCCGGTCTTCAGGACATGATGGCCGGCGGCGTCAACCTGGTGCCTTGCTCTCTCGTGGAAGCGCGTGGGCTGATCGACGCGGGTCGCGTCAAGTCGCTGGGCCTGATGGGGGCCGAGCGCGCCGCTCTGTTTCCCGATGTCCCGACACTTTCCGAAGCGATCGGCTCCGACTGGAAGATCGGCGCATGGCGCGGCATCGTGGGCCCGCAAGGCATGCCGGAAGACGTCTCCGCTCGCCTGATCGAGGCGCTCGAGACCGTCTACAACAGTGACGAGTACAAGGAGTTCATGGGCGCACAGGGCTTCGGCATCCGTTGGGCCGCGGGGGCCGACTTCGGGACCTTCATGGGTGAAGTCGACAAGTCGCTCGGCGACACGATGCGCGCGGTGGGACTGGCCCAGTAAGGCCTTCCGGCACCGGACTGCCCGGATATCCGGGCGGTCCACCCGCATTCGCTTCGAACCCGCAGATCACCTGCGGCGATGGTAGGACCTGATGAGACTAAGCGACACGATGCTCGGCGCCATCCTGCTCATGCTGGGCCTGGCGATGGGAGTTTACGCATATGGATTTCCCGCGATTCCAGGCCAGCGCTATGGCGCGGCGACCTTTCCCCTTCTGATCTCGGGCGGTTTCGTCGTCTGCGCGATCGTCCTGCTCGTTTCAGGATTTCGCGCGAGCCCGACACCGCTGGTCATGCGCACCGAGTGGACGCGCAAGCCCGGCGCGCTGACGGCCGTGCTCATCACGATCCTCTGCGTCATCGCCTATATCGTGCTGGCGCGGCCGGTCGGCTTCATCCCGACATCGACGGCGATCCTCCTCATACTATTCAGGCTCCTGGGCGTCTCGTGGTGGAAGTCGATCGCCTTCGCCATCGGCGCCACCCTTCTGACCGACTACATCTTTCGCACCTTGCTCCTCGTGCCGCTGCCTTTCGGGGTCATGCCGCGAATGCCCTGGTAGGAGGCGCAGCCATGGACGCAATTTTCCAAGCATTCCAACTCGTGGCGACCTGGCCGGTGATCCTGACGGTCGCGTCGGCTGCGCTGTTCGGCCTTCTCGTCGGCGCGATTCCAGGCCTTACCGCCACGATGGCGACCGCGCTTCTGGTGCCGCTCACCTTCTTCATGGACCCGATACCGGCGGTCGGTGCGATGGTGACATGCGCCGCCATGGCGATTTTCGCAGGTGACATTCCCGGAGCGCTGTTGCGTATCCCCGGCACTCCGGCCTCCGCCGCCTATGCGAATGAAGCCTACGCGATGACCCGCAAGGGCGAGGCCGAAACGGTCCTGGGCGCCTGCGTGCTGTTCTCGGCCATCGGTGGTCTCTTCGGCACGTTTGTACTGATTTTCGCCGCGCCCGCGCTGGCAGAAGTGGCGCTCAGCTTCTCCTCGCAGGAGTATTTCTGGATGGCCCTGCTGGGCCTGACATGCGCCGTGTTTCTCGGCGCGCAGTCGCCCGTCAAGGGCATGATCAGCCTGCTGATCGGCCTCTTCGTCGCGACGGTCGGACTGAACAATCCCGCGGGCGTGCCCCGCTTCACCTTCGGCTCGACGGAAATGATGGCGGGTATCGATTTCATCCCGGCCATGATCGGTCTGTTCGCCGTCTCGGAGGTCATGCGAACCGTCGCCGCCGGCGCTCCCGCCTGGGAAAACGTCCAGGTGAAGGTCGGCAACATCTTCGGCAATTGGGGCGGGATGTTCACCCGCTATTGGCGCCAGCAATTGCGCGGAAATCTCACGGGAACCGCGATCGGCATCCTTCCCGGCGCAGGTGCCGACGTTGCAGCCTATGTCAGCTACGCGGTGAGCCGGCGCTTCTCAAAGACGCCTGAAAAGTTCGGCACCGGCCATCTTGAAGGGGTGGTGGAGGCAACGTCCTCGAACAACGCGTCTCTTTCGAGCGCATGGGTTCCGGCACTGGTCTTCGGCATACCGGGGGATACGATCACGGCGATTGTTATCGGCGTCCTCTACGTCAAAGGCCTGAACCCCGGCCCGACGCTCTTCCTGTTCAACCCGCAGACGATCTACGCGGTCTTCCTCATCTTCATCCTCGCCAACGTCCTGATGATCCCGCTGGGCTGGCTGGTCATCAAGCTGGCAAAGGGGCTTTTGAAGGCGCCGCGGTCGATCCTGATGCCGATCATCCTCGTCTTCTGCATCGTCGGCGCGTTCGCGTCGAACAACGCCGCCTACGGCATCATCCTGATGCTGGTGTTCGGTGTGCTCGGCTTCTTCATGGAAGAGAACGATATTCCGATCGCGCCGTGCATTCTGGGCATCGTCATCGGTCCGCTGGTGGAGAGGACGTTCGTCACGACGATGATCAAGTCGGACGGATCCTTCCTGACCTTCGTCGAACGTCCGATCGCGGCGGTCCTGTTTGCCGTGCTCGTGCTGATCTGGGGGTCAATCCTCTATTCGCGGCTGCGCGGGAACCGCGAGGAGGCGACCGGCTAACGAGGCACGGCTATGACGGCGCGAAATGGGCGACGACGGCGTGGCTGGAACCGGGATAGGTCAGCTTCACGCGCGTGACGGGCAGGCCGCCTGTCCAGGTGCGACGCTCCACGACCAGACAGGCTGCGCCGCTCGGAACGCCAAGACGCCTCGCCATATGGCGATCGGCATTGACGGCGCGGATGGCATGCTCCGCCTCGCTCCACGGCACGTGGCTGAGAAGCCATGGGCCGGGCGCGATCTCGTCGAAGCGCTCGGCCTGGATGTTGGGGACAGCCTTCAGACTGACGATGCGTTCCTCCAGGCAGAACGGGACGTCTCCTGCGAGATGCAGGCAGACGATGTCGAGGAGCTTCGTGCCAGAAATGAAGCCTACCGTCTCGTCTTCGGTATCCGCGACGCGCTCGGCCCGGGACAGAAGCTCGTAGCGATAGGGAAATCCAAGCGCCTCGACCTCGGTGCGGATATCGTGGATTTCCAGCACCGCTGCCTGGGAACGCGGCCGGGCGACGAAGCTGCCGGAGCGCTTGCGGCGCTCGATCAGGCCGGATCTGGCGAGTTGCGTGAGCGCCTTGCTGACGGTCATGCGCGAGCAGCCATAGATCTCCGTCAATTCGTGCTCGAAGGGAATCCGGTGGCCGGGCTGCCATTCGCCGGACACGATCTTCGCGCTGATCTCGGCAAGGATGCGCTGGTGAAGCGAGCGCGGCTCTGTGGTCACGCTGCCGCCTCCGCCAAACCGCGCATCGCGGCGCGGTAGCCCGCCTCAGCGCGGTCGCGAAGGACGTGGCGGCCGCCTTCGACCAGCTTGCGCCCGCCGATCCAGACGCGGTCGGGTTTTGCCGCGCCGGCGAAGATGAACGCATCGAGAAGCGCGTCGCCCGACTTGCCGTCCATCGTCGGATGGGAGACGTCGAGCGCGAAGACGTCGGCAGGGGCACCGACTTCGATGCCGCTCGCCGGGCGTCCGAGCGCCCCGGAACCTCCATGCACGGAGGCGTCGAAGAGGGCGCGGCCCGTGGAGCCTTCGCCTTTCGCCATGACGTTGCGCGCGCGGCTGCCGAGGCGCTGCGAATATTCGAGCTGGCGCAGTTCCTCCGCTAATCCGATCAGCACATTCGAATCCGACCCCACGCCGAAGCGCCCGCCGTGCTCGGCAAAAAGCGCGCCGTTGAAGATGCCGTCGCCCAGATTGGCTTCGGTGACAGGGCAGAGACCCGCGATCGCGCCTGCGGTCGCTACCGCAATCGTCTCGGCCTCGGTCATATGGGTTGCATGGATGAGGCACCAGCGCGCGTCGACCTGTGCGTTGCCGAGCAACCAGTCCACCGGGCGCGCACCGGACCACGCGATGCAGTCGTCCACTTCCTTCGTCTGTTCTGCGATGTGGATGTGGATCGGGCCGTCGGGCGTCATCGCCGTGACGGCCGAGAGTTCCTGTGGGGTCACCGCGCGCAGGCTGTGGGGTGCGACGCCGATGTTTGCCTGCGGCAAATGCGTGATCGCCTGACGGCTTGATTCAACAAGGCGTGAGAAGCCGTCGATATCGTTGATAAAACGACGCTGGCCGTCACCGGCTGGCGCACCGCCGAAACCTGACCGGGCATAGAAGACGGGCAGGAGCGTCATGCCGATGCCTGTGGCGGAAGCGGCGGCAGCGATGCGCTCGGCCATCTCGGCGCGATTGGCGTAGGGTGCGCCGTCGCGGTCGTGGTGGAGGTAGTGGAACTCGCCGACGCGGCCGAAGCCTGCCTCCAGCATCTCGACATAGAGCATCGTCGCGACGGCCTCGACCTGTTCCGGCGTCATCGACAAAGCGAGGCGGTACATCTCCTCGCGCCAGGTCCAGAAGGAATCGGCCGATGGCCCGCGCCGCTCGGCCATGCCCGCCATGGCGCGCTGGAAGGCATGGCTGTGCAGATTCGCGACCGTGGGCAGGAGGATAGCGCAACGCTCGTCGCCGGGTTGCGGGGTGCTCGACGGCTCTATGGTTGCGATCGAGCCGCCCTGAATACCGATACGAACATTGCTCACCCAGCCGGAGGGCAGGAGGACCTGCTCGGCAAAGAGCGACGTCACTGGGTCCATCTGATTGTCCTCCTGTCGGGCACGCGCGGCAGACTGGCGTCTGCAGCGGCGCTTGCAAGCTCGTCGTGATTATGTCTATACATATTTTCGGGCGAATGGAAATGGGAAGAGAATGTCCGCATCGATCGCAAGTGGTGACGACAGGGTTCGCGTGTGGCGGAATGCCAAGCTTGCGACGCTTGCCGAAGAGGCCGTTGGCCTCGGTATAGTCGAGCGCGGTGCTGTCGCCGTGAACGGTGAGCGGATCGTGTTCGCGGGGCCGGAATCCGGTCTCCCGGCAGGATTGACCGGCGCCGACATCATCGATTGCGAAGGCCGGCTGATCACCCCCGGGCTTATCGACTGCCATACCCATCTGGTTCACGCGGGCAACCGCGCGGCGGAATTCGAGATGCGGCTGGCCGGCGCTTCCTATGAGGAAGTGTCGCGGGCCGGCGGCGGCATCGTTTCATCGGTAAAGGCATTGCGCGGTGCGACCGAAGCGGACCTCATCGCGCAGACGCTGCCGCGCCTCGACGCGCTCATCGCCGAAGGTGTTACCACCATCGAGATCAAGTCCGGCTACGGCCTCGACCTCGAGAACGAGGCGAAATCCCTGCGCGCCGCGCGGTCGATCGCCGACCAGCGGGCGGTGACCGTGAGAACGTCCTTTCTCGGAGCGCATGCGCTGCCGCCGGAGATGGACGGCGACAAGGATCGGTACATCGCCAAGGTGGCGGGCGAGATGTTGCCCGCGATCGCCCAACTCGGCCTTGCCGATGCGGTCGACGGCTTCTGTGAGGGCATCGCCTTTTCCCCCGACCAGATCGCCCGCGTGTTCGACGCGGCAAAGGCGCTCGGCCTTCCGGTCAAATTGCATGCCGATCAGTTGTCCAACCTCGACGGTGCGGCGCTTGCGGCGCGCTACGGTGCCCTTTCAGCGGACCATCTCGAATATACCGACGAGGCTGGAGCGCGCGCCATGGCTGAAGCGGGGACGGTCGCAGTCCTCCTGCCCGGAGCCTATTACTTCATTCGCGAGACGAAGAAGCCGCCGGTCGATCTCTTCCGCGAACATGGCGTCGGGATGGCGCTGGCGACGGACTGCAATCCGGGAACGTCGCCGCTCACCTCGCTGCTGCTCACCATGAACATGGGCGCGACGCTGTTCCAGATGACCGTCGAGGAGTGTCTGGCGGGCGTGACCCGCGAGGCCGCGCGGGCCCTTGGCCTCGCCGGGGAAACCGGAACGCTGCAAGCCGGCAAGCTCGCCGATCTCGCCATCTGGGATGTCGAGCGTCCCGCTGAACTCGTTTATCGCATGGGCTTCAATCCGCTCCATGCACGCGTCTGGAGGGGACAATGACGTCGATCATTCTAAAGCCTGGCACTGTTTCGCTCGGTGACTGGCGCGCGATCTATCGCGGGGCCGTTCCGCATCTCGACGCCGCCTGCCGTCCGCTGATCGTGGCAAGCGCGGAGGCCGTCGCGCGTATCGTGTCGAAAGGTGAGCCCGTCTACGGCATCAATACCGGCTTTGGAAAGCTTGCCAGTGTGCGCATTCCGTCCTCCGATCTGGCGACCCTCCAGCGCAACATCGTGCTCAGCCACGCTGCCGGCACCGGTGAACCCATGCCGATCGGCGTGGCGCGGTTGATGATGGCGCTCAAGCTTGCCAGCCTGGCGCAGGGCGCGTCCGGCGTCGCGATCGAAACGGTCGACCTGCTGGAAGCCATGCTCGCCAAGGGCGTCGTTCCGGTCGTGCCTGCGCAGGGCTCCGTCGGAGCATCGGGTGATCTCGCGCCGCTCGCGCATATGACGGCCGCGATGATCGGCGTCGGCGAAGTTTTCTTCGACGGCCGGCGCATCCCAGCGGCTGAAGGGCTGTCGGCTGCCGGGCTCACGCAGGTCACGCTCGGCGCCAAGGAGGGCCTGGCGCTTCTCAACGGCACGCAGTTTTCCACGGCCTACGCGCTTGCCGCCCTTTTCGAGGCCGAAGTGCTCTACCAGTCGGCGCTGGTGACCGGGGCGCTTTCGACCGATGCCGCAAAGGGATCGGACGCACCGTTCGATCCGCGCATCCACGCGCTGCGCAAGCATCGCGGCCAGATCGAGACCGCCGAGACGCTGCGCCGCCTGATGGAAGGCAGCGCGATCCGCGAATCGCACCGGGTTGGCGACGAGCGCGTGCAGGACCCGTATTGCCTGCGCTGCCAGCCGCAGGTCATGGGCGCGTGCCTCGACGTGCTTCGCAAGGCGGCGGATACGCTGGAAACCGAAGCCAATGGCGTTACCGACAATCCGCTGATCTTTGCCGAGGACGACACCGCGCTGTCCGGCGGCAATTTCCACGCCGAACCGGTGGCGTTCGCGGCCGACATGATCGCGCTTGCCGTCTGCGAAATCGGATCGCTGACCGAGCGCCGCATCGCCATGCTCGTCGATCCCGCGCTTTCCGGCATGCCGGCGTTCCTCACCCCGAAACCCGGCCTGAATTCGGGCTTCATGATCCCGCAGGTGACGGCTGCCGCACTCGTCTCGGAGAACAAGCAGAAAGCCTATCCGGCCAGCGTGGATTCGATCCCGACATCGGCCAACCAGGAAGACCACGTCTCGATGGCGGCGCACGGTGCGCGGCGGCTGATCGGCATGATCGAGAACGCGACCGCCGTCGTCGGGATCGAGCTTCTGGCGGCGGCGCAGGGCTGCGACTTCCATGCGCCGCTTGTCTCAAGCGAGCCGCTGGAGGCCGTGCGTGCGCTCTTGCGGGCCAAGGTGCCGCATCTCGACGACGACCGCCACTTCCATCCCGACATGGAGGTGGCGAATGCGATGGTGCGGTCCGGCGCGGTCATCAAGGCCGCGCGCGGCATCGAGTTGCCGGGGGTGGAGGGATGACTGCTCCCTCCTGGCTCACCGTCAGCCGAGGCGACGCGCCATTGCTGGTGTCCATCCCGCATACGGGAACGGACCTTGTGGGGCTCGAGCCGCGTCTGGTTTCCCCCTGGCTCGGCCGCAAGGATGCCGACTGGCATATCGAACAGCTCTACGATTTCGCGTCGACGCTGGGTGCTACCGTGGTTCGCACCGCGATCTCGCGCACGGTGATAGACGTCAATCGCGATCCGTCCGGCGTGTCGCTCTACCCCGGACAGGCGACGACCGGGCTTTGCCCGGTCGAAACCTTCGACGGGGAGCCGCTTTATCGCCCGGGACAGGAGCCGGGTGAGGCGGAAATCGCGGAGCGGCGATCCGCCTATTTCGATCCGTATCACGCGGCGCTGAAGTCCGAAGTCGAGCGGCTGCGCGCGCTTCATCCGAAAATCGTGCTCTATGATTGCCATTCGATCCGCTCCGTCATCCCCCGCCTGTTTTCCGACGAACTGCCGATTTTCAATCTCGGCACGAATAGCGGAGCGAGCGCTGATCCTGTTCTGGAAAGCGCGGTCGCGGGCATTCTCGGCCGAAGCGGCGAGAACTTCGTCGTCAATGGCCGTTTCAAGGGCGGCTGGATCACGCGCAATCTTGGCCGGCCGGCCGACGGTGTTCACGCACTGCAAATGGAACTCGCCTGCCGTGGCTATCTCCGCGAGCCGATCGGCGCGGTGGATGAGAGCAACTGGCCGACGCAATACGACCCCGATTTCGCCGCGCCGATCCGCGCGACGCTCACCGAAATTCTGAAGACCGCCCGTGACTGGGCAGCGCATTAGGCACGTTTCTGGAGGTTCCGATGACGACCCGCATCGACAACGCCCGCACCATCCGCGCGGCAACCGGCACTGAACTCACGGCAAAAAGCTGGCTGACCGAAGCGCCGCTTCGCATGCTGATGAACAATCTCGATCCGGGCGTCGCCGAAAAGCCGGGCGAGCTCGTTGTTTATGGCGGCATCGGACGCGCCGCGCGTGACTGGGAGAGCTTCGACCGCATCGTCGGGGCGTTGCGCACGCTGGAGGACGACCAGACGCTGCTCGTCCAGTCGGGCAAGCCGGTCGGCGTGTTCCGCACCCATGCGGACGCCCCGCGTGTCCTGATCGCCAATTCGAACCTCGTGCCCGCCTGGGCCAATTGGGATCATTTCAACGAGCTCGATAAGAAAGGTCTGATGATGTACGGCCAGATGACGGCCGGCTCCTGGATCTATATCGGTAGCCAGGGCATCGTTCAGGGCACCTATGAGACGTTCGTCGAACTCGGCCGCCAACACTATGGCGGCGACCTTTCCGGCCGCTGGATCCTGACCGCCGGCCTCGGCGGCATGGGCGGCGCGCAGCCGCTGGCCGCAACGATGGCGGGCGCATCCTGCCTCGCCGTGGAATGCCAGCCGAGCCGCATCGAGATGCGCCTGAAGACCGGCTATCTCGATGTGCAGGCGCAGGACCTCGACGAGGCACTGGCGATCCTCGAGAAGGCGAAAACCGAGAAGAAGGCAATCTCGGTCGGCCTGCTCGGCAACGCGGCCGATATTTTCCCCGAACTCGTCAAGCGCGGCGTGCGTCCCGACGCGGTCACCGACCAGACCTCGGCGCATGATCCGGTCAACGGCTATCTGCCGCAAGGCTGGACCGTGTCGGAATGGGAAGAGAAGCGGGAGCGTGACCCGAAAGCGGTTGCCAAGGCGGCGCGGGCATCGATGGCCGGCCATGTCAGGGCGATGCTCGACTTCCACAAAATGGGCGTGCCGACGGTCGACTACGGCAATAACATCCGCCAGGTGGCGAAGGACGAGGGCGTGGAGAATGCTTTCGATTTTCCAGGCTTCGTGCCGGCCTATATCCGCCCGCTCTTCTGTCGCGGCATCGGGCCGTTCCGCTGGGCAGCACTCTCCGGCGATCCCGAGGATATCTACAAGACCGATGCCAAGGTGAAGGAACTCACGCCGGGCAATCATCATCTCCACAACTGGCTCGACATGGCGCGCAAGCGCATCCACTTCCAGGGGCTGCCGGCGCGCATCTGCTGGGTCGGTCTCGGCGATCGCCACCGGCTCGGCCTCGCCTTCAACGAGATGGTTGCGAGCGGCGAACTCAAGGCCCCGGTGGTCATCGGCCGCGATCATCTCGATTCAGGTTCGGTCGCTTCGCCCAACCGCGAGACCGAGGCGATGAAGGACGGCTCGGACGCCGTGTCCGACTGGCCGCTGCTTAACGCGCTGCTCAACTGCGCGTCCGGCGCGACATGGGTGTCGCTGCATCATGGCGGCGGCGTGGGCATGGGCTATTCGCAGCATTCGGGAATGGTCGTCGTCTGCGACGGCACGCCGGAGGCCGCGAAGCGCATCGAGCGCGTGCTGTGGAACGATCCTGCAACCGGCGTCATGCGTCATGCGGATGCCGGCTACGACATCGCGATCGACTGCGCACGTGAGAACGGCCTCGACCTGCCGGGCATTCTGGGTTGACGGACCACCGATTGAACAAGGGGCCCTGGAGCACCAGATGACCGACGTAACGAACGATATCGGCGGGTCGAGGGGACCGGCCCTCTTCAGGTTGATCGCTTACAGCGCGATCGGCATTTTCATGTTCTTCGTGCCGATCACGGTCGGTGGCAAGTCCACTATTCCGCTCGACCACGCTGCGACGGCCGTCGTCACCTATGCGCGGCCAGTGGCCATCGCCTTCGTCTGCTTGCTGATCGCCTATGGCGCAATCGCGCCCTTCGTGACCGGAAGCTGGAGCAAGAACATCACCGAGAGGGTTTTCTCGGTGCTGCGCGTGCTGGGGCTGGTGTTGACCGCGATGTACCTGCTGGGCCTCGGTCCGGTTTCGTTCTTCGCGCCCGACATGCTGCCCTTCCTGTTCGACAAGCTTGTTCTGTCCGTGGGGCTGATCGTGCCGATCGGTGCACTCGCGCTGGCGTTTCTGATCGGCTACGGCCTGCTTGAATTCACCGGAGTTCTGGTCCAGCCGGTGATGCGGCCCATCTGGCGCACGCCGGGCTGGTCGGCCATCGATGCCGTCGCGTCCTTCGTCGGCAGCTATTCGCTGGCCCTGCTCATCACCGATCGGGTGTTCAAGGAAGGCAAATACACGCCGCGCGAAGCGGCAATCATCGCTACGGGCTTTTCCACCGTCTCCGCCACCTTCATGATCATCGTCGCGAGAACGCTCGACCTGATGGGATCGTGGAACCTCTATTTCTGGACGACGCTGGTGGTGACTTTCGTCGTTTCCGCCATCATGGCCCGGCTTTGGCCGATCGCCGGAATGGAGCATCCGAAGGACCAGGACGCGCCGCTGCCGCCTGGACAAGGGCGCTTCCAGACCGCGATCGAAGCCGGTGTCGAGCAGGCGAACGCAGCCAAGAGCCTGCCGGTCATGCTGCGCGACAGCTTCGTCGACGGCCTGCGCATGGCTTCGCTCATCCTGCCCAGCATCATGGCGGTGGGGCTGCTCGGCCTTCTGGCGGCCAAGTACACGCCGCTGTTCGATGTTCTCGGCTATCTGCTCTACCCCTTCACATGGATTGCCCAGCTTTCGGAGCCGATGCTGGCCGCCAAGGCACTCGCCTCCGGCCTTGCTGAAATGTTCCTTCCGGCAATCCTGCTGACCGATGCGGCGCTCGACATGCGTTTCGTCGCGGCGGTCGTGTCGGTCAGCCAGGTGCTGTTCCTGTCGGCGTCGATCCCGTGCGTGCTTGCCACGTCGATCCCGCTGACCATGAAGGACCTGCTCGTGATCTGGTACATTCGTACCGGCCTGAGCATTTTGGTGACCGCACCGATCGCCTGGCTGGCCATCTCGATGGGTTGGCTTGCCTGAGATGCGCATGCTGCACGCCGCCGGGCACCGTCGCATGCCATGGAAGAACGGTGGCGGCGAGACGACGGAAATCGCCGTCTCGCCCGAGGGCGCATCGATCGACGATTTCGATTGGCGCGTTTCCATGGCGCGCGTGGAACGTGACGGTCCGTTCTCGGTCTTTCCGGGCGTGGACCGTACCCTTGCGATCCTCGAAGGGCAGGGCATCATGCTCGATGTCGAGGGCCGGGGCACGCTGACACTGACAAGGGCGTCCGAGCCTGCGACGTTTCCGGCGGATGCACCGACATCATGCGCTTTGATTGCCGGGCCGATCCTCGATTTGAACGTGATGAGCCGGCGCGATCGGGTATCGCATACGGTCGACATCCTGGCGGTATCGGCCCCGATGAAATTTTTGGCCGGCGCGCGCGATACGCTCGTCCTGTGCCTGGAGGGGACGGTGGATATCGCAGGCGATACCGGCTCCGAGACGCTTTCGCGCTTCGACTGCTTGGTCGCGGGCGCTTCCTCCGGCGCGCTGCAACTGGATGCGGCAGTCCCGGCACGCGTGGCGTTGATCGCGTTCCAATCCGCCTGACGCGGCACTGGATCAATCGGTCGATGCCTTGCGCGGTCGACACGATTTGATGCTGCTGGTATTGCCTCGCTCCGCATCAGCATTGCAGGAGACGGCTCTTGGGCGATCAGGTCTTGTCGCGTGTGGTCATCGTGGGCAGCGGGCAGGCGGGCGTGGAATGCGCCGCGGCGCTGCATCACAACGGCTTTTCCGGCTCCATCATCGTCATCGGCGACGAGCCCGACCTGCCGTATCAGCGCCCGCCGCTGTCGAAGGAATTCCTGAAGAGCGTTGACGACTCCCCGCTGCCGCTGAAGGGTGAGGCGTTCTACCCCGCCAACGGCATCGATCTTCGTCTCGGCGTCACGGCCGAGCGCATCGACCGCACGGAGCGCGAACTTGTCCTGAAGGGCGGCGAGCGTCTGCCCTACGACCATCTCGTCATCGCCACCGGCGCGCGCAACCGCTTTCCGCCAACCAGGGGTCTCGATCCTTTGAGGGTGATGGAGTTGCGCACGCTTGCGCATGCCCGCCTCATGACAGCGAAGCTCGATGGGCTCAGGCACGTCACCATCATCGGCGGCGGATTCATCGGTCTGGAAGTCGCGGCGCTCTTGCGCCAGCGCGAGATCGCGGTCGATGTTCTGGAGGCTGCCGACAGGCTGATGGGCCGCGTACTTTCGCCGCTGATGAGCGAGGAGTTCCGCCGCATCCATGAGGGCATGGGAACGCGGCTGCGGCTTGGCACGATCGCAACCGAAATCGCGGCCGAGGGGGATCGCTTTTCGGTCAGTCTGTCGGATGGCGAGAGGCTTGAGGCGGACGCGGTCGTCGTGGCCGCCGGCGTCGTGCCGAACGCGGAACTCGCGGCCGACGCGGGGCTGGACGTGGACAACGGCATCGTCGTCGACGAATTGCTGGTCACCAGCGATCCGCACATCTCCGCGATCGGTGACTGTGCGGCGCACCCCAATCCGTACGGCATCGGCATGATCCGGCTGGAGTCGGTCCAGAACGCGGTCGATCAGGGCAAGTGCGTCGCGGCGAGACTGACGGGCAATGCCAGGCCCTATGACGACCTGCCATGGTTCTGGTCGCATCAAGGCGCGGCCAAATTGCAGATCGCGGGTCTGGCGATGGGCATGGACGACGCCGTCCTGCGCGGCGACTCGGCCTCCGGAAAATTCTCGGTCTTCGTCTATCGCGACGACAGGCTGATCGCGGTCGAGAGCGTCAACATGCCGTCCGATCACATGGTGGCGCGGCGCATCCTTGCCGCACGTTTGTCCATTCCGAAAGACGTTGCGGCCGATCCCGCTTCCGACCTCAAGGCGCTGATGCCCAAGCCTGCACGGTAGGTCTGCTATTCGACGAAGATTTTTACGCTTGCGGTGCGTCCGAAGGCGTCGATGACGGTTAGCGTCGAGAATCCCGCGCCATCCGGCCGCCATTGCGTGGTGCGCCGCCGCGATAGCCCGTCGAGTGGCCGGCCATTTGCCAGCCAGCGAAACGGCGCCCGTCCACCCTGCAATTTGAGGGCAAGCGGCATGGCGTCCGCCCCGGCGGCGCTGGCGAGTTCGACCCGTGCGCCTTCCGGCGGAAAGACGATCAACGGCGCGGGTTCGGCAATGCCTTTCTGCTCCAACGTCTCGCGGCCCGAGCGGAAGCGCCGCTGCGTTACCGGCAGATCGACGCGCGCGGTGCGCAAGGCACCAGCAGGGGCACGGGGCAGGGCGGTGACGGGTAGGCCGGACTTGGCAAAGCCGTCGAAGAGGATCGGGGCCGCCGAGGCATAGCCGGAGAGGCCCGGCACCGCCGCTCCATCGGGCCTGCCGACCCAGACGCCCAGAACGTGGCGGCCATCGAAGCCGACCGACCACGCATCGCGGTAGCCGTAGCTCGTTCCCGTTTTGTAGGCGATGCTGCGCTGCGCGGCGCCGTCGGGCGGCGCGATGCCGGCCAGCATGTCGGCCACCTGCCATGTCGCGCGCGCATCGAGGATGGACGCGCTCGAGCGGGTTTCTTCGGGCGTGTTGCCGATCGCTGTGGCGACGCCGCGATTGGCGAGGCCGGTATAGAGCTGGACGAGATCGCGCAATGTGAGGCCGACGCCGCCGAGCGCGATCGCGAGGCCGGGCGCTTCGCCGCGCGGCAGACGGGCACTGACGCCGGCATGCCGGAAGCGGGTCGTGAGGCGGGCCGGGCCGAACGCATCAAGCAGCCGCACGGCGGGAACGTTGAGCGACATCTGGAGGGCGGTGCGCACCGAGACATCGCCTTGATAGGCAAGGTCGAAGTTCTTCGGCCGGTAGCCGCCGAAGGTGGTGGGCCTGTCCTCGATGATCGTTTCCTGCGCGACCATGCCCTCCTCGAAGGCGAGGCCGTAAATGAAGGGTTTCAGCGTCGAGCCGGGCGAGCGCACGACGCGCGTCATGTCGATCCAGCCGAACCGCCGCTCATCGAAGAAATCCGCCGAGCCGACCTCCGCGACGATGTCGCCGGTGCGGGCATCCGCCATCACCATGGCGACCGAGAGCCGGGGGCCAAGTCGTGCGGCCGCATCGCGCGCAACGCGTTCCAGCCCCTCCTGAACCTGCCGGCTGATCGTCAGTTGCAGACGTGTTTCGTCGGGTGCCTCGCGCAGCGCGAGTTCGGCCGCATGCGCGGCGAGGAACGGCAGAGCGAGCCGCGCCTGCGGGACCGGATCGTTGCGGCCGCGCTCTGCCTCGCGTGTATCCAGGACGCCGGAATCGACCATGCGGTCCAGCACGCGTTCGCGGGCAAGTCCGGCTGCTTGCGGGTTGCGATCGGGTCTACGCCGTTCCGGCAATTGCGGCAGGGACACGAGGAGTGCCGCCTGGCCGAGCCCGAGGCGCTTCGGCTCCTTGCCGAACCAGGCGAGCGTGGCTGCGCGAATGCCCTCCAGATTGCCGCCATAGGGCGCGAGCGTCAGATAGCGCTCCAGGATCTCGTCCTTGGACAGCCGGCGCTCGATCTGGACCGCGCGCACCATCTGGCGCAGCTTGGCACCGAGCGAGCGCTGCTCGCGTGGTTCGATCAGGCGCGCCAACTGCATCGTGATGGTGGAGCCGCCGGATACGATGCGGCCGTTGGTGACGAACTGCATGGCGGCGCGGCCAAGCGCCAGCAGATCGATGCCGCGATGCGACTGGAAGCGCCGGTCCTCATAGGCGATCAGCATCTGCGTGAAATGCGGGTCGACATCGCCGAGGCTCACCTTGAACCGCCATGCGCCTTCAGGCGTCGCCAGCGCACGCAGCAGCGCGCCGTCGCGGTCCACCACCTCGACCGAAGTCGCGGGGGGATCGAGCGGCGGCGGATAGGCCCGGTCGAGAGCGCCCAGACCACCAAGCGCCGCCGTGCCGACCAGGGCGGTCAACGCAAGTGCGAGGACAGGGCGCTTCCAGCGGATCATGATCTCACTGCCCGGCCATCACCTCCATGACGCCGCTTGCGGTTCGTGCGTTGAACTGCGGGCGATACATGTCCTCGACGACGGCTGCCGGATGCGCATAGACACCCGGCGTCACGGCGCGCACGACGTAGGCAACGGTGAATGCGCCGCCTTCGGTTCTGTCGAAGGCCGCGATGAAGCGATCGTCGCGGAATTCGCTGTGCACGGCCTCCGGATCGCCCAGCCACTCGAAGTTGGACAGTTCGGCGCTTCCGACAAGACGCGGATTGTCGATCTCGAAGCCGGCGGGCAGCAGATCGGTCACCGCGACGCGCGACTGCCAGTCGTTCAGTTCGTCCACCCGCAGGACGACGACGAAGCGGTCGTTCTGGCGTGCCTCGGTCACGTTGGCCTCGTCACCGTCGAGCGTGTAATAGGTGCGCTCGATCGTGAAGCCGTCGCCACCCGCAGGCAGGGGATCGACAGGCGCCGCAACGGTCGTGATCACCGCATCGACCGCCTGGTCGCCACGATTGGCGACGGTGATCGGTGTCGTCAGCAGCTCCTCGCCGCTCACGCGTTTCGCGAAGCTGCCCTGATGCGGCGCGCCATCGACCTCGAGGTTGATCACATCGCCGGATGCGCCGATCGCGCGGGCCGCGAGCAGCATCCAGACTTCTTCCTGCGTGCTCGTATAGGTCTTTTGGGTCCGCTCCTGCGACACGAAGCGTATCATGGCCGGTATGATGGAGGGAGCGGGCGTCGTCTCCGCCGCCAGGGCCAGGATCGCCGCGCCGTCGCGCAGGTTCGAGCCATAGTCGGAGCGGTAGAAGTTTTCGTCCGTGCCCTGCTGCACCTTGTTGAACGCGGATGCGAAGGCGGCTTCTGCGCGCGGCGTGTCGCCATAGAGAGCGAGGCTGGCCGCGATCTGCGCACGGGCCATCGGGCTCGTGAACTCGTCGATGCGCGTGTCGGCATAGTAGCGAAGGTCGCCGACCGATGCCTTGCGGTTGCGCGCCAGCACGTAGAGCGCATAGGCGATCTCGGTGCCGCGGGCTTCGATGTCGGTCGTATAGGCGAGTTGGTTCTGCAGGTTTTCCAGCGCGCTGGTCATGCCCGCGACGGGCACGCCGTAATTCTGCTCGCGTGCTCGTGTCAGGAATTCGGTAACGTAGGCATCGAGCCAGAGGTCGCCGTAGCCCGGTCCCCACAGGCCGAACGACCCGCTGGACGACTGGAAGGTCATGACGCGGGCGATCGCGTCCTGCACGCGTTTGCGCAACCCCGGGTCGTCTTCCAGACCGGATTTTGCGGAAAGCTCGCTGACATACATCAAGGGCAGTGCCCGGCTGATCGTCTGCTCGGCGCAACCATAGGGATAGCGGTCGAGCGTCATCAGCATGGAGGGCAGATCGAAGGCGGAGATCGGGGACACGCCGACCGCGACCGAAGCGCCATCGAGGATGCTGGCGCCAAGCAATTCGCGATCGACGCGGATCGAACCGCCGTTGGGCGCAAGGCTCACGATCTGCTGGCTCGTCTGCGGCATTGCAGGCGGACGAACGGGCAGGAACAACGTCCGCTCGACCGACACGCCATCCGCATGGGCAAGCGTCACCGTCACCGTTGCATCGCCGGTCGTCGTGGCGGAGACAGGCAATTGGAGTGTGGCGCGGGCGCCTGTGTCGAGCGTCACGCTCTGGGGTGCTGTCCCGAAATCGAGGCCGGCCTTGCCTTGCGATGCGATCGACACGGCATAGTCGCCGGCCGGTCCATCCGTGTTGTGGATGTCGAGCCTGATGGTCGCGCGGTCGCCAGTGGCGAGGAAGCGCGGCTGGCCGGCCGTGACGACGACCGGATCGCGGATCACCACGTCCGAATTGGCCTGTCCGACGGCTGATTTCGACCACGCGACGGCCATCACGCGGGCCGTCCCATTGAACTCCGGTATGTCGAAGGCGATTTGCGCCGTCCCGTCGGGACCGACTTTCACCGGACCTTCGAAGAAGGCGGCGAGCTTTTCGGTCGGCGGGCTGCCTTGTGTCGCCATGCCGCCGCCATCGCCGCCCGTGCGGATGCGCCCGAACGCGCCGGCCGAGCCGTCGATCAGCCTTCCGTAGAGGTCGCGCATTTCGATGCCGAGACGCCGCTGGCCGAAATACCAGCCTTCGGGATCGGGCGGCGTGTAGCCGGTCAGATTGAGGATGCCGACGTCGACGGCCGCCACCATGACATAGGCGTCTTCGCCGGACTGCAATCCTGCGACCGTGATCGGGATCGAGAGTTCTTCGCGCGGCGCGCTGCGCTCAGGCGTGCCGAGGGTGACGTCCAGCTTCCGTTCGGCGGGATCGACAGACAACCACTTCACGCCGATCGCGCGGGCCGGCATGCGCGTTTCGACGGCATCGCCGGGTCTGTAGAGCGTGGCTGTCACATAGGCACCGGCGCCCCATTCGGCGGTCACTGGGATTTCGATCTCTGTGCCTTCAGCGGGCACGCTCGCCTCGACCGTGTCTATAAGGCGCTCGGAGCCGATGGTCACGAGCATCTCGCCGGCGAAACGCGTCGAGACCTTCAGTCTCGCGACGTCACCGATTTCGTAGCTCTCCTTGTCGAGCGCGATCTCCAGGCCGTCGGGCGTTTCGGTGGACGTCGCCTCGACGAACCAGCCTGCGTCGAACGCAAAGCTTGCCACAGGCCCCGACGGATCGCTCGATTCGACATCCAGGCGATAGCGCCCCCATTCAACCGGGACAGACACCGAGGCCGGTTCGCCGGTGACGATGTCGACGGTGCCGTTCGCGACCTCGCGCTCGACGGCGACCGCCTCGTATCGCCAGGAATTGTCGGACCTGTACCATTGGTAATTGCGTTCGATCTTGGTCAGCGTCCAGGCGGCTGCGTCGATCGCCTCGCGATCGCCCTCGGGCGACACTGCGATGACGCGGAACGCGGCCCGCGACTTCTCGGGCACTTCCGTGCCGTTGAATTCGGGCCGGATGCCGAGGACGGAAGCCTCGGGCTCGACGTTCAGAACGGTGCTGCGCTCGACGGCCCGGCCGCCGCCTTCGCGCATGCGCACGGTCACCTTGGCTTGAAGCAACTGCGTGGTGGAGGGCAGCGTGTCGAGGACGACATCGAAACTTGCCTTGCCGTCGTCATCCGTGGGCTCAAGGCTGTCGAGCGGCGTGTTGAGGCCGGTGTCGATCTGTTCGTCGGAGAGGCCGAACGAGAATCCGGGAAAGCGGCCCCATTCGCGTTTTGCGTTGATGGTCGTCTCGCCCTCCAGCGCGAGATTCGATGCCGGCGCGCCATAGAGATAGCGGCCATCGACCTCGAGCGTGGCAACCTCGCCGGGTGCAATCTCGTCGCTCTCGGCCGTCAGGTCGAATTCGATCCGGTCAGGGACGAAGTCCTCGACGAGGAACACGGACTGCGCGACGGCCGGTGCCTTCGGGTCGGTGTGGATGCGAACGGTCCAGGTTCCGCGCATCGCGGTCTGCTGCAGGTCGAGCGGGACATGATGTCCGCCGAGTGCCGCGCCGTCGCTGACGGTGCGGCTTTCCTCGACCCCGTCCGGCCGCGTGAAGATGAAGGTCAGCGGCAGATCGGGCAGGGCGGTCGCGCCGTCGTCACGGGCGAGTGCTGCGACATGCACCGTCTCGCCGGCGCGGTAGATGCCGCGCTCCGTCCACGCAAGCACGTCGACGGCGCCCGGCGCGGGGCGGCCCGTCACGCCGCGGTCTGACAGGTCGAAGCCCGCGCGCGTCATGTCGAGAAAGACGAAATCATCCGCGTCCTGTGCGGCCGTCAAAACCGCTGGGGCCATGCTCGCTGTGCCGCGCATCAGGCCGGGCGTGAAGGTCGCGCGGCCGGCTGCATCGGTGGTTGCCGTGCCGAGAATTTCGTTGTTGCGGGCAAGAAGCTGCAACTCGGTGCCGGCCAGCGCCTTGGCCGTAGACAACGAGCGCGCGAACACCGTCAGGCCATCCTCGCCGGCATAGGTCGAGAGGCCGATGTCGGAGACGACGAACCATTGCGTGGCCTTCGAGGTCCAGGTCTCGGTCTGGTCGCCCTGTGGAATCGCGGTGAGCACGTAAACGCCTGGCTTGCGTTCGGGCAGCGCCTCATCGACGGGGAAACTCGTGACGACTTCCTTGTTGAGATCGTTGGCGATCTCGATCGTGCCTTCCCAGACGGGCTGGCCGAGATTGCTCGCGAAAGCATCGATGTCATAGCCATCGAGTTGCCGGAGGAACTGATAGCCGGAGAGAAGGTCGGCCAGCGCACGGTCGCCGACGCGGTGCAGTTTCAGATCGGCAGACGGGGTGTTCACGCTCACCATGGGCAGGCCACGGCGGCCCGTGCTCGGCAGGACAAAATTCTCGCCGGAAAAACGGATCGTCGGAGCGCGGTCGCGGACATAGATCGACAGCGTCACCGGGGCCTCGATGACCTCGTCGATCGCGGCCGGCAGGCCTTGACGCACGCCCACGCGGTAGTGCTTGCCGTGTTCGAGGCCTTCGACGCAGATCTGCTGGCCGCTCGCCTCGACCGCCGCAGGCGCGGCGTCGTCGAGCGTCACGAACGATGCGTAGTCGGTGCCGGACTTGGCCAGGTCCTCGGAGAACTGGACGCAGACGCGAGGCGCCGCCAGATCGGAATCGACGGTGTGATTGACGACACGAAAGCCCTTCCGCTCCTTGAGATCGAGATAGGCGGCGCGAACGGTGGCGTCGTTCACCAGCGCGAGGCTTGCTTCATAGGCCTGCAAAGCAGGGCGGAAGAGTTCCCGGCGATCGAGCGCCAGACCCATCACGGACAGGGTCTCGGCGCGTCTGTCGGTCGTTCGGGCAAGGCCGTAGGCGTTGATCGCGGCGGACGTTCCATCGCGTGCGATCTGCGACTGTTCCTGGCTGTTCTGCGGCTCAATGGCGAACTGCGCGCGCGCAAGCGCGATCCACAGATCGACATCTTCAGGAGCGATCGCCAGCGCGGACCGGTAGGATTGCACGGCCTCTCGCGCATTGCCCGCACTCGCAGCGCTAGCCGCCGAGGACGACAGGAAAACGACGCCCATGTCTTCCTGGGGTTCAATCTGCGAGAGTGCGGTGCGGTAGCGGCGAGCATCCTCTCTCATATGGTCGGGGACATAGGCGAGCGCAGGCGGCGCGCCGATATCCGGCTCGGTGGATTGCGTGACCACCTTTCCCGCGACCGCGCCTGCGAACGGGTTCAGCACGCTGAAATCGGACTTCAGGAAACACCATTGCGCGCGCGTGTTGTAGGTGAACGCCCCGCATGACGGGTCGGCAAGGCACACCGCCTCGCACTGGTCGAGTGTCACGTCGCGTTCGGTCCTCAGATCGAAGCCGAAATAGTCGCCGTTCTCCGTGGTCACGATCGATCGCTCGTCCTGGCCGGAGGCCGGACCCGCGATTGCGATGAAGAGGAACACGAAGACGGAAAAGATATGAGCCGCGCGCACCGACATATGGGCCTCCAAACGCTGCAACCGTCCCGTGCGGAGATGAGCAGTGTTCCAGCTTTCTTGTCAACACGCCAAAGCGCCTGAAGGTGGCATCAGACGCAATCGAGCGTGGCGCTATCGGGCCTACGCCTTATTGGGAAAGATGCCTATCGAATATCCCGATGCTGCGACTTTGGGCAGCAAATATCCGGCTCGTTCCAGCGCGAGCGCCGGGCACATTCCGGTGCGCTCCAAATTCTTTTGATCACTGCGAAATTTGCGTCATCCTTGTCGCAAATACGCCATCCGTGCTTTCGGCAACATTGCACATTCCGCAGCGGCGGCCTGGTTGTGTCCATTTTGACATCGCTGGTCAGATGCGGAATGGTAGTACCAGCAGGGATTCAAATGGGAGAACGTCGATGAAATTCTACAAGAGTAATGGCAATCGTGTTCCCGATCACATCAAGTCGCTCGCAGAAGCGACGAAGGCGGGAAAAGTCGATCGCCGCGAGTTTCTCGCGATGGCCAGCGCGTTCGGCGCGACCACCGCGATGGCGTATGGCATGATCGGGATGGCGGTGCCGACGCAGGCAATCGCGCAGGAGCAGCCGAAGACCGGCGGCGTCCTCAAGGTGTCGATGTCCATCAAGGATCCGAAGGATCCGCGCACGGCCGACTGGTCCGAAATCGCGAACGCCGAGCGTCAGACGCTCGAGCCTCTTGTGAAGTATACGCGCGAGTTTACCTTCGAGCCGTATCTCCTTGAAAGCTGGGAGATTAACGACGAGGCGACGGAATACGTTCTCCATGTCCGTCCCAACGTCACCTGGACGAATGGCGATGCGTTCAACGCCGATGACGTGATCTTCAATTTCACCCGCTGGGCCGACAAGAGTTCCGAAGGCAATTCCATGCCGGGTCGCCTCGGCTCGCTGGTCGATGAGGGCACTGGCAAGCTGCGCGAAGGCTCGATCGAAAAGGTCGATGACATGACGGTCAAGCTGACCCTGTCCACGCCCGACATCGCCCTCATTCCGAACCTGACCGACTATCCGGGCCTGGTGGTGCACCGCTCGTTCGACGAGACCGGAGCGAACTTCGCCCAGAACCCGATCGGCACCGGCCCGTTCGAACTCGTCTCCTATGATGTCGGCCAGAGCGTCGTCTACAAGCGCCGCGAAGACGGCAAGTGGTGGCAGGGCGACGTCTATCTCGACGGCGTCGAATTCATCGACTACGGCACCGATCCGGCAGCGATGGTGTCGGCCTTCGAGGCGGAGGAGGTCCATACCAACCACGAGACCACGGCCGACTACGTCGCGATCCTCGAGGGCCTCGGGCTCGAGACTTCGGAAGTCGTTACCGCGTCGACCATCGTCGCGCGTACGAACGTCGACAATGCGCCATATCAGGACCAGAAGGTCCGTCAGGCTCTGACGCTCGCAGTCGACAATGCCGCTGTTCTGGCGCTCGGCTACGGCAATGCCGGCGAACCTGCCGAAAACCACCATGTCTGCCCGATCCATCCCGAATATGCGGAATTGCCGAAGATCGCCCGCGATATCGAGAAGGCCAAGGCGCTCATGGAAGAGGCGGGCCAGATGGACTTCGAGCATGACCTCATCACGGTCGACGAGGACTGGCACAAGAACACCGGCGATGCGATCGCAGCACAGCTTCGCGAGGCCGGATTCAAGGTCAAGCGCACCGTTCTGCCGGGTTCGACCTTCTGGAACGACTGGACCAAGTATCCCTACTCGATGACCAACTGGAACATGCGCCCGCTCGGCATCCAGGTGGTTGCGATCGCGTACCGCACCGGTGAAGCCTGGAACGAGGCCGCCTATTCCGATCCGGCGCTCGACGCCAAGATCGGCGAGGCGCTTTCGATCGCCGACGCGGAACAGCGCAAGGCGGTGATGAGCGACATCCAGAAAATGCTGCAGGAGTCCGGCATCATCATCCAGCCCTACTGGCGCAAGCTCTACAATCACTCGGTCGCAGCCGTGAAGAACCATGGCATGCATCCGACATTCGAGCATGATTTCGGCAAGGTCTGGCTCGACGCGTAAGCGGTGACGAACAGGAAGAGGGGCGGCCCAGCCCCTCTTTCTCTTTCACGGGGCGCCTGAGCGACAAGCGTTGACGGGAACACGACGCGGATCAGGACCGGGATGGAAGCGACGCATCGCACGATGTCTCGCCAGCTTTCGGCACTGCGTATCCAGACCCGCCTGACATTTGCTTCGGCGCATCCCCAACCTGATCGGCAGGGGTGCGATGCTTAATTTCGTTGTGCGCAGACTGGGGACGATGCTGCTGACCATGCTGTGTCTCACCATGGTCGTCTTCTTCATGATCAATCTGGAGCCGAACCTCCGGAAGCTGTCGATCAGCCAGCTCGATATGCGGTCGTCGGACGCACACATCGAGAGCTGGCTCCAGCGCAACGGCTATCGCGACAATTTCTTCGTCCGCTACGGGCGCTGGCTCGGTGTCGTCGAGAAGCAGCCCAATCTCAACGCGGAGGGGCAGCCCGTACCGCGCTTCTCATACTGCAACGAGCCGTCCGAGCCCTATTACGGCGGTATCCTTCAAGGTAATTTCGGCTGCTCGACCAAGTTCAAGACGACGGTCGCCGCCAAGCTGTTTCCGGCCCTGGGGGCGACGGGCATCCTGATGTTCTGGGTCATGGTGGTGATGGTGCCCGTGGCGCTGCTCATCGGCATCGTTGCGGGCATGCGGGAGGGGACGCGGACGGACCGAACGCTGTCGGTCGCGTCGATCACGACGACGGCCACGCCGGAATATGTCTCCGGCATCATCTTCACGGTCGTCTTCGCGTCCTGGCTCGGCTGGCTGAACGGGTCGGCTGCGACCGCGACCAGCCAGGGCATCTCGTTCTACAATTTCACGCTGCCGGTCATGACCATGGCCATCTACGGCATCGGCTACATCGCGCGCATGACCCGCGCCTCGATGGTCGAGGTGATGACGCAGCAATATATCCGCACCGCGCGCCTCAAAGGCCTCGGCTTCAACGCGGTGGTGGTCAAGCACGCGCTGCGCAACGCGCTCATCGCGCCGTTCACCGTCATCATGCTTCAGTTTCCGTGGTTGCTCACCGGCGTCGTCATCGTGGAAGTCATGTTCCGCTACCAGGGCTTCGGCTTCACGCTCGTCGAGGCGGCGGGCAACAACGACATCGACCTTCTGCTGGGCTGCTCGCTCGTCTCGGTTTTCGTGGTCCTGTTCACGCAGCTCATTTCGGACGTCGGGTACGCCTATCTCAACCCGCGCATCCGCGTTCAGTAGGAGAGACGACCCATGAATCTCGAGTTCATCGGCGGCTTCCAGATCTTTCTGGGCGTGCTGGCGCGGTTCTGGCCGGTCTGGATCGCGCTTGCCATCATCCTCGTCCTGACCATCAGCTTCAAGAAACGCCTCGGCCTCTACGGCCAGCTCTTCGACAGCTATGTCGGCATTGCGGGCGTGATGATCTGCCTGTTCTGGGTCTTCACCGCAATCTTCTCCGGAACGATCGCACCCTTCGATCCGCTCGGACAGTTCCTCGTCATGAAGGACGCGCTACCCGGCGCCATCGAACCGAACAGCGGCCAGGTGTTCCTGTTCGGCGGCGACAAGCTCGCCCGCGACGTGTTCTCGCGCATGGTCTATGGCAGCCGCATCGTGCTGATCATCGCGCCGGCTGCGACGATGTTCGCGCTGATGGTGGGAACGACCCTCGGCCTTCCGGCCGGCTACTATGGGGGAAGGGTGGATTCCATCCTCTCCTTCCTCGCCAATCTGGTGCTGGCCTTCCCGGTGATCCTGCTGTTCTACCTCTTGGTGACGCCGGGCATCATGGACACGCCGATCCCCTACAGCATGGCGGGCGTGTTCTTCCTCTTCCCGATCATCTTCTTTTCCACGCTGTTCTACACCCGCTACAAGCACCGTCCGGCGCTGCTTGCGGTGCAGCTTGGGCTGACGCTCCTGATCGGCGGATGGATTTATGTCGGCCTGGTTTTCAACGCGGATCCGCTCGGCATTATCTCGATCCGGCCGAACGAGCTGAACATCTTTGTGGCTGTCGTGTTCGCGTCCAGCCCCGGCGTGTTCCGCATCGTTCGCGGCCTCGTGATGGATATCAAGACGCGCGACTATGTGGCCGCCGCCCAGACGCGCGGTGAAACGCCGTGGTACATCATGCTTTGGGAGGTGCTTCCCAATGCGCGTGGCCCTCTGATCGTCGATGCCTGCCTGCGCATCGGCTACACCACGATCCTGCTCGGCACGCTCGGCTATTTCGGCCTGGGCCTCGCGCCTGAAAGCCCCGACTGGGGCACGGCGATCAAGGATGCGAGCCGGCTCCTGCGCGCCACGATCCATCCGGCCTTGCCGCCGACGTTCGCGCTGATGTCGTTCGTGCTCGGGCTCAATCTGCTCGCCGACGCGCTTCGCGAACAATCGCTCAAAGACTAATCGTGCCGAGGGGCAAACCCATGAACGAAACAGTCAACACCGAAGAAGCCGTCCAAGGCGCCGAGCCGATCATCGACATCGAGAATCTCTCGATCTCGTTCTTCACGCGTCGCGGCGAAATCCCTGCCGTGATGGATTTTTCCTGCACGGTGATGCCCGGCGAGGCGATGGGCATCGTGGGCGAGAGCGGATGCGGCAAGTCGACGGTGTCGCTCGGCATCATGCGCGACCTGTCCAATGTCGGAAAGATCGTCGGCGGCCGGATCAAGTTCAAGGGCCGTGACATGGGCGACCTGAGCGAGGAGGAACTGCGTTCCGTGCGCGGCAACGAGATCGCCATGATCTACCAGGAGCCGATGGCGAGCCTCAATCCGGCGATGAAGGTCGGCCAGCAGCTCATGGAAGTGCCGCTGATCCACGACAAGGTGTCGAAGGACGAAGCGTACAAGCGCGCGCTGGAGATGGTGCGCTCGGTGCGCCTGCCCGACCCCGAACGCATGATGCGATCCTATCCGCACCAGCTTTCCGGCGGCCAGCAGCAGCGTATCGTGATTGCGATGGCGCTGCTCTCGAACCCGGCGCTGCTGCTGCTCGACGAGCCGACGACGGCGCTGGACGTGACGGTCGAGGCCGGCATCGTCGAACTGGTGAAGGGGCTCGGCAAGCAGTTCGGCACATCGATGATTTTCGTGTCGCACAATCTCGGGCTGATCCTGGAGACGTGCGACCGCATCACGGTCATGTATTCGGGCGAGGCGGTCGAGACGGGCTCGATCCGCGACGTCTTCGACCATATGCGCCACCCCTATACGCAGGGGCTGTTCCGCTCGATCCCGCTGCCTGGAGCCGACAAGAATTCGCGGCCGCTGATCGCCATTCCCGGCCAATTGCCGCTGCCTCACGAGCGCCCGAAGGGCTGCAATTTCGGACCGCGCTGCCATCACTTCAAGGCCGGCGTCTGCGACGTCGCGGAAATCCCGATGGTCGAAGTGGCCGGCCACGACCGCCACATGAGCCGCTGCGTGCGCTTCGACGAGATCGACTGGGCAGCACTCCCCGAGGGCGCGAAGACCGAGAAGGAAGCGGTCAAGCCCGGCGCGCCGGTACTCAAGATCGAGAACCTGAAAAAATACTATCAGGTTGCGGCCAACGCGATCTTCGGCGGGGCGGAGACGCGCACCGTCAAGGCCAACGAATCCATCAGTTTCGAAGCCCATGAAAGCGAGACCGTCGCGATCGTCGGCGAAAGCGGCTGCGGCAAGTCCACGCTCGCCAAGGTTCTGCTCGGGCTCGAAACGGCCACCTCCGGCACGGTCACGCTCGGCAACACCCAGATCGGGGACACGCCGATCGAGGAGCGCGGCACCGATACGGTTGCCGGCATCCAGATGGTGTTCCAGAACCCGTTCGATACGCTCAATCCGAGCCATTCGGTCGGGTCGCAGATCATCCGGACGCTTGAGAAGTTCAAGGTCGGCAAGACGGTCGAGGACCGGCGCAAGCGCATGTATGAACTGCTCGATCTCGTAAAACTTCCGCGCGCGTTTGCCGAGCGCATGCCGCGGCAGCTTTCCGGCGGGCAGAAGCAGCGCATCGGCGTCGCGCGTGCCTTCGCCGGCAATGCACGGGTGGTGGTGGCCGACGAGCCCGTCTCGGCGCTCGACGTGTCCGTGCAGGCCGCCGTCACCGAACTCTTGATGGACATCCAGCGCAAGAACAAGACGACGATGCTGTTCATCAGCCACGATCTCTCGGTAGTGCGCTACATCGCGGATCGGGTCGTGGTGATGTATCTCGGCCATATCGTCGAGCAGGGTTCGACCGACCAGATTTTCGCGCCGCCTTACCACCCCTATACGGAAGCGCTGCTGTCGGCGATCCCGATCGCCGACACGTCGGTGGTCAAGAAGCACATCGTGCTCGACGGCGACATTCCGTCGGCGATGAACCCGCCGTCCGGCTGCCCGTTCCAGACGCGCTGCCGCTGGAAGAAGTTCGTGCCGGGCGACAAATGCGAGACGCAGGTGCCGCCGATGAAGGATCTCGGAGGCGGACACAAGAGCCTGTGCTGGCTGGACGACGAGCAACTGGCGACGATGGAGCCGGTGATCAGTTTTGCCGGCGCGTCCGAGCCCGATCCGGCGACCACGCCGCCTTCCGAAGAGGCACCGCGCAAACCGGTTCGTGCGGCAAGAGCGTCTGAAAAGCCGGCCGCTTCGGTGTCCGCTACGTCCGCCCCGGCGCTTGAGGCGAAGCGGTCGCGCAAGCCTGCTTCGTCGAAGGCGATGGTCGGCCAGCCGGGCGATTCCGCGCCTGAGAAATCGCTCACCGAGGCCGGCGATGGCCGACAGGCGGCAAGCGCCGAGGTGAAACCTGCGAGCGCCAGGACACTTAAGGAAGCGGCCGATGCCAAGGGCAAGGCCGGGCAGCGGAAGCGGACGGTCAAGACCGCCCCTTCGCCCGCCGCCGCCCGCGCTGCGATCGGTGCAAAGCCGGAACGGGCACCGGCGCGCGCGACGGCTCCGGTCTCTGCCGTTGCCGCCACCGCCGCACCGGTCGAAAAAGGTCGCCCAGTGGCCATGACCAAACCGTCGCGCCCCGACGATCTGAAGCTCATTTCGGGGGTCGGGCCGAAGATCGAAGTCATCTTGAACGGATTGGGCATCTACACCTACGCGCAGGTTGCTGCATGGAAGAAGGCGGAGCGCGACTGGGTCGACAATCACCTGCGCTTCAGCGGCCGGATCGAGCGCGACGACTGGGTGCGGCAGGCCAAGGCGCTGGCGAAGGGCGGCGAGGCCGAATACGTCCGGGTCTTCGGCAAGAAGCCTCGCTAACATCGAGGCGCGTATGAGGGTCCTGCGCATCGTTGCGAACATCGCGACGCCCGAGGTCGGTGCCGCGCAGCATTTTTACGGCGAGGTTCTCGGTCTCGAAACCCTGATGGATATGGGCTGGATCGCGACATACGGCTCGGGCGACCGTATGACGGTCCAACTCAGCGTCATGTCGGAAGGCGGGTCGGGAACGCCTGTGCCCGATCTCTCCATCGAGGTGGACGACGTCGAGACGGCGCTGATGCGGGTGCGGGATGCCGGTTATCCGATCGAATACGGCCCCGCCGACGAGCCTTGGGGCGTTCGGCGTTTCTTCGTGCGCGATCCGTTTGGAAAGCTGGTCAACATTCTCCAGCACGTTTCGCGCGGCTGACGTCAGGCTTTCGCTACGCGAAGCCGCGCGTGGGCCGATCCGTCAGCGGCAAGAAGCGAGCTGAGCCGCGTAATTGTTGGCCATCGTCTGCGTGTCGCGCGCATATTTCTGGATGCTGGCATTGCTTTGCCAGCTTCCGCGCGCATAGCCGCTCCAGCCGGAATAATAGGCGAGATAGAGCCTGAAGGCGTCGTTGGGTGACACGCCGTGGTTCGCGACCGTCTTCGAATGGTACCAGCCGACGAAATCCACCGCATCACTGAACGAATTGCGCCGTGCGCCCCAATTGCCGCTTTCGCTCACATATTGGGACCAGGTGCCGTTCAGCGCCTGCGAGTAGCCGTATGCGCTCGATGCGCGCTTGCCGGGAATGAAGCCGAGGATCTTGTTGCGTGGCGGCCGCGCATTGGCCTTGAACCCGGATTCCTTGCGCACGGTCGCCATGAGCACGTGCACGGGAATGCCGTATTTGCGCTCCGTGCGCTTCGCGGCGGAATGCCAGTTGTTGAAGAAGCCGTTCTGCTGCTCGAAGACCGAACAGATGTTGTTGATGCGCGATGGCGGCGACGCGCAGGCCGCAAGGACCAGCAACGCGAGAACGGCTAAAACTCTATTAAACTTGAACGCACACACATGGGGAGGAATAGGCGAGAAGGATAAACGAAGTCTTGTCCGCCGCGTTAACCACTCCGGGCCGTCCCTCGGGTTTGTTGGTTTAACGGCGCATTATGTCGCTTTTGCCGTTCTCTGCCGCGAGAGATGACGTTTGGGCTAAAATCACGCCCGCATCTGACGTTTTTCTGACAGACATGACACGGGATCGGCGTAACCGTAGCCCTCATGAACGCAGAACCCCGCCGTCGCCGTGCCGCAGATCGTGCCGCCCACAAAGGCCCTGCCGCGATCCCGCAACTGACCGCCAATCATGTGCGCAATCCCTACCCGCCGATGCGGTTGCTGTCGGGCGACCAGGTCGAGGCGATCCACGAGGCGTCGCTGCACATTCTGGAGAATTTCGGCATCGAGATGATGAGCGCCCGTGCGCTCGATCTCTTTGCGCGGGCCGGCGCCAAGGTCGACCCAGCGACGCAAACGGTGTTCATAGACAGGGGGCTGGTGGCGCAGGCGCTGGCGACCACGCAATCGACCTACACGCTCACCCCGCGCAACCCCGCGCATTCGGTGCCGCTCGGCGGCGATGCGATCAATTTCACGCTGGTTGCCGGGCCGCCCAACGTGCACGATATGGAGCGGGGCCGCCGCTCGGGCAACATGGCCGACTATCGCGATCTGGTGCGGCTGGCGCAGCACTTCAACTGCATCACGATGCTGGGCAACCAGGTCTGCGCGCCCGTCGAGTTGCCGGCCAATTCGCGCCATCTCGACACCTACTTCGCCAATTTGACGCTGACCGACAAGAGCTTCCACGTCTCGGCGATCGGTGCGGGCAGGGCGCTCGACGGCATCTCGATGATGGCGATCGCGCGCGGGCTGACGCTCGACCAGATGCGCGACGACCCTGCCGTCACCACGATCATCTCGGTCAACTCGCCGCGGCGCTTCGACGACATGATGTCTGACGGGCTGATCGCCATGGCCGAGCACGGCCAGTCGGTCGCAGTCACGCCATTCACGCTGATGGGCGCGATGAGCCCGGTCACGCTCGCCGGTGCACTGGCGCAGCAGAACGCCGAGGCGCTGGCGGGTATCGTGCTCACCCAGCTCGTCCGACCGGGTGCGCCGGTCATGTACGGCGCGTTCACGTCCAACGTCGACATGCGATCCGGCGCGCCGGCCTTCGGTACGCCGGAAAACACCAAGGCCAACATCGCGTCCGGACAATTGGCGAGGCGCTACAATCTGCCGTACCGCACGACGCCCGGCTCGGCGTCGAATGCCGCCGATGCGCAGGGCGCCTATGAGACGATGATGGCGCTGTGGGGTGCGGTGCTCGGCCATGGCAATCTGGTCTACCACGCGGCAGGCTGGCAGGAGGGCGGGCTGACGGCGTCCTACGAGAAGTTCATCATCGACGTCGAACTGATCCAGCACATGATGGAATTTTTGAAGCCCATTGAGGTCAATGAGGGCGAGCTGGCGCTCGATGCGCTGGAGCGGGTGCCGACCGGCGGGCATTTCTTCGGCGATCCGCACACGCTCGAGCGTTATTCGACAGCCTTCTACCAGCCGCTTTTGTCCAACTGGCAGAACTACGAGAGCTGGCAGGAAGCCGGTTCCCTCGACTCGACCGCGCGGGCGACGAAGGTCTGGAAGAAGGCGCTGGACGAGTATGTCGAGCCTGCGATGGACGAGGGCGTCCGCGAGGAACTCGAAGCCTATGTGGCAAAGCGCAAGGAAGAGATCGGGGATGGCGAGCCTTGAGGCGGCGGACGTTTGTGCCGCCCCTCATCCCCCTGCCGGGGCAAGGAGGATGGCCGCGACCTTGCCGCTTCCCCTTCTCCCCGTTTACGGGGAGAAGGTGGCCCGAAGGGTCGAATGAGGGGCGGCGCGAACGTCTCAAACGAGGTTCAATACCTTTTCAAACTGATTCTTGTTTCTCTCTCAACGTCTTGAAACAACGGATAAATCCATGAAATCGCATGCACAGGTCGTGGTCATTGGCGGTGGCGTCGTCGGCGCTTCGGTGCTGTTTCATCTGGCGCGGGCCGGGTGGACGGACGTCATGCTTCTGGAGCGCGACGAGCTGACATCCGGCTCGACCTGGCATGCGGCGGGCGGCATGCACACGATCAACGGCGATCCCAATGTCGCCAAGCTGCAGAAATACACGATCGAGCTCTACAAGGAGATCGAGGAACTGTCGGGCCAGGCGACCGGTGTGCACCTGACCGGCGGCGTGCTGCTCGCCGCCACCAACGCGCGCATGGACTGGCTGTGCAACGTCGTCGCCAAGGGGCGCTATCTCGGCATCGAGCTGGAGGAAATCTCGGCGCAGGAAGCAGGCGAGTTGATGCCGCTCCTCGACCCCAAGGAATTCGTCGGCGCTGTGCGCAACAAGGAAGACGGCCATCTCGACCCGTCCGGCGTGACGCATGCCTATGCCAAGGCCGCGCGCAAGCTGGGCGCCGAGGTTCACCGCTTCACCAAAGTGGAGGACATCGCGCGCCGCGAGGACGGCATGTGGCGTGTCATCACCAACAAGGGCGAGGTGGTCGCGGAGCACGTCGTCAATGCCGGTGGCCTTTGGGCGCGCGAGGTCGGCCGCATGGTCGGGCTCGAACTGCCGGTGCTGGCGATGGAGCACATGTACCTCATCACCGAGGACATGCCGGAGGTCGCCGCGTGGAACGCGAAGACCGGCACGGAGATCATTCACGCGGTCGATTTCGACGGCGAGCTTTACCTTCGTCAGGAACGCGGCGGCATGCTCATGGGCACATACGAAAAAGCCGGCAAGCCGTGGTCGGAACACCAGACGCCGTGGAATTTTGGCCATGAACTGCTCGATCCCGACATCGATCGCATCGCGCCGTCGCTGGAAGTCGGCTTCCGCCATTTTCCCGCTTTCCAGCGCACGGGTATTAAGCAGATCATCAACGGCCCCTTCACCTTCGCGCCGGACGGGAACCCGCTCGTCGGTCCCGTGCGCGGCCTGCCGGGCTTCTGGGTCGCCTGCGGTGTCATGGCCGGGTTCAGCCAGGGCGGCGGCGTCGGCCTCGCGCTGTCCAACTGGATGATCCACGGCGATCCCGGCGCGGACATCTGGGCGATGGACGTCGCGCGCTACGGCGACTGGGCGTCGATGGCCTACACCAACGCCAAGGTGCGCGAGAACTATTCGCGCCGCTTCTCGATCCGCTTCCCGAACGAGGAATATCCGGCAGGCCGGCCGCTGCGCACCACGCCGATCTACGATCTGCTGTCCGCCAAGGGCGCGCAGTGGGGCGTCGCCTACGGGCTGGAAGTGCCGCTCTGGTACGCGCCGGAGGGCGTCAAGGACGAGTTCTCCTGGCGTCGATCGAGCGATTTCGAGCACGTCGCGAAGGAGGTCGCCAGTACGCGCGAGCGCGTCGGACTCTCGGAGATTTCCAGCTTCGCAAAGTATCGCGTGGCGGGCGCGGGCGCTGCCGAATGGCTCGACCGCATGCTCGCCTGCAAGCTGCCTGCGGAAGGCCGCATGACAATCGCGCCGATGCTGAAGGACGACGGCAAGCTCATCGGCGATTTCACGCTTGCCAATCTCGGCGGCGGCGAGTGGTTCATCGCCGGCTCGGGTTTGGCCGAGCAGCATCACATGCGCTGGTTCGAGAAGCACCTGCCTGCGGATGGGTCGGTGCGCGTCGAGGCGCTGGGCCTGTCGCGGCTCGGGCTGTCGATCGCGGGGCCGAGCGCGCGCGACGTGCTCGCAAAGGTCACGCGCGTGGACGTCTCGACCAAGGCGTTTCCGTTCATGGCGGTCGCGCGCATGGATATCGGCATGGCGCCGTGCATCGTCGGGCGCGTCAGCTACACCGGGGATTTGGGCTACGAGATCTGGATGGCCCCCGAATATCAGCGCCACGTCTATGAGACGCTGATGGCTGCCGGCGAGGAGTTCGGCATCGGCCTGTTCGGGGGCAGGGCGCTGAATGCGCTGCGGCTCGAAAAGGGATACGGCTCCTGGGCGCGCGAATATCGCCCGATCTACGGGCCGCTGGAGGCAGGCCTCGACCGGTTCGTCGCCTATTCCAAGCCAGCCGATTTCATCGGAAAGGCCGGCGCGCTGGACGAGCGCGCCAATGGCGGAAGGCTGCGCCTGCGGACCTTCATCGTCGAGGCGACCGACGCCGATGTCATCGGCGACGAGCCGATCTGGCATGGCGGCACGGTGCAGGGCTGGGTCACGTCCGGAGGCTACGCGCACCATTCCGGCAAGTCGGTGGCGCTCGGCTATGTGCCGAAGGAGATCGCCGACGAGAGCGACGGTTTCGAGATCGAGTTCCTCGGACGCCGGCATGCCGCGCGGGTCCAGCCAGCCCCGCTCTTCGATGCAAACCTGGAGAGGTTGCGCGCCTGAGGCACCTTAATCTTCGACGGCAAGCCATGGATGGCGGCTTTCCACGTAGACGCTCTGCGTCGGGCGCGGAAATGCGGGATCGGCGAAGCAGCCTGCTGCGACGGCGACCAGATGGGGCATGCGCAGCGGATACCAGAAGACGGTGGTTCCGCATGTCGGGCAGAAGTGGAATGTCACGTCGAACCCACTGTCCGACGCGCGCGTGAACGTGTTCGACGCGCCGCCGGCGGACATGTTCTCATGCTCGAAAAATGTCGCGATCCCGAACGCGCTGCCGGTGCGCTTCTGGCATTCGAGGCAATGGCATAGTGAAACCTTGAGAGGCTCGCCGGTGCAACGTGCCGCAAGGCCGCCGCAGGCGCATGTCGCTTCACGTCGTATCATGCCGTGCAATGTATCAAATGCAGTCGGCATTGAAAGACGGCTGCACAGCGTTCCACCGAAATATGATAAGAATACTCAACTTATTCCGTAGCTTAGCGTCCAGATCGGAAATTTGACCGATTGATAAAAAAACTATCCATGCTAGCATCCCATCAAAACCAATAATGGGGATCATGGACGATGGCTGAAGGCCAGTTCAAGGAGGGCATCGCCGCTGGTCGGCTCGCGCCCGTTCAGTACGCAGACAATTTCGCGGACCTGCATCCGCCGTTCGACCATCACGAAGCGCTGGTCGAGGCTGATCGTTGCTATTTCTGCTACGACGCGCCGTGCATGCAGGCATGTCCGACATCGATCGACATCCCGCTCTTCATCCGCCAGATTTCGACCGGCAACCCGCTCGGGTCGGCCAAAACCATCTTCGACCAGAACATCATGGGCGGCATGTGTGCCCGTGTGTGTCCCACCGAGACGCTGTGCGAAGAGGTCTGCGTTCGCGAAACCGCCGAAGGCAAGCCCGTCCAGATCGGGCGCTTGCAGCGCTACGCCACAGACGCCGCGATGGGGCAGGGCAAGCAGTTCTACCAGCGTGCTCCGACGACCGGCAAAAAAGTCGCCGTCATCGGTGCCGGGCCGGCCGGTCTTGCCTGTGCGCATCGGGTGGCCATGCACGGCCACGACGTCACCATCTACGAGGCGCGGCCCAAGGCCGGCGGCCTCAACGAATACGGCATCGCGGCCTATAAGAGCACGGACGATTTCGCGCAGGCCGAGGTCGAATACGTCACCGCGATCGGCGGCATCTCGATCGTCAACGAACAGGCTCTCGGCAGGGATTTTTCGCTCGCCGAGCTTGCTTCCAAATATGATGCCGTTTTCATCGGAACGGGCCTCGGCGGTGTCAATGCGCTGCGCGCCGAGGGAGAGGAAACTCCCGGCGTCGAGTCCGCAGTCGATTTCATCTCCGTCCTGCGACAGGCCGACGATCTGACTTCCATGCCGGTCGGCCGTCGCGTGGTCGTCATCGGCGGTGGCATGACGGCCATCGACGCGGCCATCCAGTCCAAGCTGCTCGGCGCGGAAGAGGTCACGATCGCCTATCGCCGCGGCAAGGAACACATGAACGCGTCCGAGTTCGAACAGGACCTTGCCGCATCGAAGGGCGTGATCATCCGTCATTGGATGCAGCCGAAGCGCGTGGTGGCGGAGGGCCGACGCCTCGCCGGCATCGAGCTCGAATACACCGCGCTGTCCGACGGCGCGCTGGTGGGGACCGGCGAGACTGTCAGGCTCGAGGCCGATCAGATTTTCAAGGCGGTCGGACAGACCTTCGACGCCGCGCCGCTCAACGGCAGCGGTGCCGCCATGACGCTGTCGGGCGGGCGCATCGCCGTGGACGAAGAGTTCCGGACCTCGATCCCGAAAGTCTGGGCCGGGGGCGATTGCATCGTCGGCGGCGAAGATCTGACCGTGTCGGCGACAGCCAATGGCCGCGATGCGGCGGATAGCATCAACCGGGCCCTTGCATGAAAGCCGCTGTTGCCCTTGCGCCCCTGCTTTTCGTCGCGGCGCAGGCCGTGGCGTCTGATAGCTGGCTCGAGGGGGAGTGGTGCGCTGCGGGCAGGGGCGAGCGGCTGATCATCGAGGCTGACGAGATCGGGTTCAACGAGCATACGATCTGCGCCTGGACCGATGGTCGCCCGACGCAGGACGCGTTCGACGTCACCGTCTCGTGCGCGAACGTCTACCCAAACGGTGACGAGACGGTTCGGATGGACGGAAAAATGGTTCGGCTTGAGGCGAGCAAGGCCGCTCCGGAGACAATCTTCGTCACTGTCGAAGGCGACGAGCCCACCCATTTCGATCGGTGTGACGGATAGGGCCGAACGGTGCTCGGGCGGCAGGTGAGTTAGGACAATGTGCGGCGGTGCGGATGCATCCGCCGAAGCCAGAGGAAGAAACCCATGGCAGACCTTCGCAGCAATTTCGTCGGCATCAAGTCACCGAATCCGTTCTGGCTTGCTTCCGCGCCGCCGACCGACAAGGAATACAACGTCGTCCGCGCCTTCAAGGCCGGTTGGGGCGGGGTCGTCTGGAAGACGCTCGGCGAGGAGGGACCGCCCGTCGTCAATGTCAACGGCCCGCGTTACGGCGCGATCTGGGGCGCGGATCGCAGGCTTCTGGGCCTCAACAACATCGAGCTGATCACCGACCGCGACCTTCAGACGAACCTGCGCGAGATGAAGCAGGTCAAGCGCGACTGGCCGGATCGCGCGCTCATCGCATCGATCATGGTGCCGTGCGAGGAGAATGCCTGGCGCTCGATCCTGCCGCTGGTGGAGGAAACCGGCGCTGACGGCATCGAGCTCAATTTCGGCTGTCCGCACGGCATGAGCGAGCGCGGCATGGGCGCCGCTGTCGGCCAGGTGCCGGAATATATCGAGATGGTGGTGCGCTGGTGCAAGCAATATACGCGCATGCCTGTCATCACGAAGCTGACGCCCAACATCACCGATATCCGCAAGCCCGCGCGAGCCGCCCATGCCGGCGGCACCGACGCCGTCTCGCTGATCAACACGATCAATTCGATCACGGCGGTCAATCTCGACACGTTTTCGCCTGAGCCGTCGATCGACGGGCGCGGCAGCCATGGCGGTTATTGCGGACCGGCGGTGAAGCCGATCGCGCTCAACATGGTGGCCGAGATCGCGCGCGACCCGGAAACGCGCGGCCTGCCCATTTCGGGCATTGGTGGCATTACGACGTGGCGCGATGCTGCCGAGTTCCTGGCGCTCGGCGCCGGCAATGTTCAGGTCTGCACGGCGGCCATGACCTACGGCTTCAAGATCGTCCAGGAGATGATCGCGGGGCTGGAAAACTGGATGGACGAGAAGGGCCACCGCACGCTTGACGACGTCATCGGGCGCGCGACGCCCAACGTCACCGACTGGCAGTATCTGAATCTCAACTACGTCGCCAAGGCGCGTATCGATCAGGATGCCTGCATCAAATGCGGGCGCTGCCACATCGCCTGCGAGGACACATCGCATCAGGCGATCACGTCGATGGTGGACGGCGTCCGCCACTTCGAGGTGATGGAAGACGAATGCGTCGGCTGCAATCTCTGCGTCAATGTCTGCCCGGTGGAGGGCTGCATCACGATGGAACCGCTTGCCGCGGGTGTACTCGACCAGCGTACCGGCAAGGTCGTCGAGCCGGTCTATGCCAACTGGACGACGCATCCGAACAATCCGATGGCCCGCGAGGCCGCGGAATAGTTCTCCCTGCCGCGCCGGCGTCGCCCATGTTGCGTATCGGGTGATGCCGGCGCTGGCCCTGTGGTTTTTCCTTCCTCGCCGTGAGCGCGTCGGCTAGGCATGGCGGGAAGGAACACGCATTGAACCAGCCAGTCACACTCCCCGCCGACACCCCCTCAACCAACACGACATTCGCGACCGGCAGGCAGAAGCTGCTGGGCCATCTCGCAATGCTTGTCTTCGCCACGCTGGTTGCCGGGTCCTATTCGGTCGGTGCGCTCGCCGTGCCCTATATCGGCCCGGCGGCAATCAACGCGATGCGGTTCCTGATCGGGACGTCGCTGATGGCAATCGCGGCTTTCGTCGTCCTGTCCGGTCGGGTCACGCTGCCGCGTTCGCCATGGCGCTTCGGGCTGCTGGGCCTCTTGATGGCGGTCTTTTTCATCACGATGTTCGTCGCGCTCGGGCTGACGACGCCGGTCGCGACAGGCGCGGTGTTCACGCTGATGCCGTTGATGTCGGCCTTCTTCGGCTGGCTTTTTCTGGGGCAGGTGCCGCGCGGTCTCGTATGGGCGAGTCTCGTCTTTGCGGGGCTGGGCGCGATATGGGTGATCTTCGGCGGCGATCTCGCCGCCATCCGCGCCTTCGATATCGGCCGTGGCGAACTCATCTTCGTGGTCGGCTGCGCGTGCCACGCCGCCTATGCGCCGCTGGTGAAGCGGTTCAGTCGCGGTGAGCCGCTGGTGTTCTTCACGATGTGGACGCTCTTTGCGACGGGTGTGTGCATCGCCGTCTACGGCGCGGTCGAGATCGCCCGGACCGACTGGATGAACCTTCCCGCCATCGTGTGGATCGCGATCGCATATCTTGCCGTCTTCACGACGGCGGGCACGACGTTTCTGGTCCAGTTCGCTGCCTTGCGGCTGCCGGCCGCGAAGGTGCTCGCCTACACCTATCTCACGCCGTCCTTCGTCATCGTTTTCGAGGGCCTTCTTGGCCACGGGTGGGTGAATGCCAGCGTCATGGCCGGTGCGCTCGTGACGGTTCTCGGCCTCGTCGTTCTGGCCCTGTCGCGAGACGGATGATCATAGTGATTGGTTAACCAGGATCGGCGACATTTCGGCTCCGTCACTCCGTCCACCAGCAGCAGGGGAGCCCGAAGGATGCTTGTCATCAAGGCGCGTGGGTCTTCCCAGGTCAAGGCGCTGGAAAAGCTTGCCGAGGAAATCGCGGCCGAAGAGGTGCAGGTTCTCCCGCGCCGCAGGTCCGGGCCAGGCGTGAGCACGCTGCCGGGGGCGACCATCGCACCGGCAACGCAAGCCGCCATCATGGAACTCGTCCCGACGATCGAGAGCTTTGGCGGCGAATACGAGGACTGATCAGGCCGGCGATTTCGGAATGTATCTGACCTGATCCAGCCCGTCGAAATGGGCATCGCAGGTCAGGAGATCGGCGTCCATGTGAAGAGCTGTCGCGTAGATGATCGCGTCGGCCATTGCGAGTTCGTGGAGGCGACCGATCTCGGCAGCGCGAATGGCGATCGATGTATCGAGGTCGACGACGATGCATTGTGTCGTGTACGCGATGATCCCTGCCGCAACGCCCTCGGACAGGTTTCTCGCAGACCATTTTGCAATCTCATATTGCACGATGGTCGGAACAATGCAGTGATCACGGGGCGGCAATTCGGATCGGATGACAGGGTTTTCTCGTCCGCGTACGAACCCCTCAATCCAGGCCGATGTATCGACGACGCGTATCAATAGCGGTCGTTCCGATCGCGGTAACCCGTCGGATCGGCATTTCGGGCTATTCCGAGCAGATCTTCAAGCTTGGGCACAGGTACGAGCATAACCCCGCTTCCGCTGGGTATGAAGGCAAACTCCTGTCCAGGCATCCAATGGTTTGCTTCGCGAACTGCCTTTGGAATGGAGATTTGGAATTTGCTGGAAAGGGTCGCGACGTTGCCCATTTTCTTACCCTTTGGCTATCGATACGAAAGCGTAAGATAGCGAACGGGTGTGGATGCTTCAACCTCACCCCTTCGGCTTCAACCCTTCCATGAAGAGCTGTTCCAGGAACCGCGCGGCGTCTTCGAAGCGGCCTTCGCCGCCGCGGTCGGGTCCGAGCATCGCGCGTACCTGCACGTCGAAATCGGCATAGTGCTGCGTTGTCGCCCAGATCGAGAAGATCAGGTGCCAGGGGTCGGTGCGGGCGATCTTGCCGGCGCGCATCCATCCGCGAATGATCTGCGCCTTTTCGTCCACCAGTTCGCGCAACTCGCCTTCCAGAAGCGGCATCACGCGTGGTGCGCCCTGGATGATTTCGTTGGCAAACAGCCGGCTCTCGCGCGGGAAGTCTCGCGCCATTTCGAGCTTGCGGCGGATGTAGCTGCGCAATTCGGTCATGGGATCGCCGACGTCGTCGATCTCGCGCAACGGAGCCAGCCACGTATCCAGAAGACGCTGCATCAGCGAAACGTGGATGGCCTCCTTGGAGCGGAAATAGTAGAGCAAATTCGGCTTCGACATGCCCGCCGATTCGGCGATCTGGTCGATCGTCGCGCCGCGGAACCCATGCTGGGAAAAGACCTCCAGCGCGGCTTCCAGGATGATTTCGCGCTTTTCGGTCTGAATGCGCGTCCGTCGCTTTGGCTTCACCGCATCCATCGTTCCGGAATCCCTGTCTCGTTCATCTGGACCAATCTGCTGGACCAGTCCACGCGGAAGCCGTGGAACGCGCCACGCCTGTTCCTATTGCGATAGTAATCCCTTGACCGCCCAGACGGCGGTGCTAACGTTTGTCCAATCGGTCAAAATTTGCGTAGCACAGCTACGCCCGAAGAACCAAGCGTTGGCCGACCCACGAGGGGCATACAAAAGGAAAGGCTTGGTCATGTCCAACAGGCTCAACGTTGCGCCGAACGATCTCAGCGCGTTCTGGATGCCGTTTACGGCAAATCGTCAGTTCAAGCAGGCGCCGCGTATGCTGGTCGCCGCAAAGGACATGCACTATACGACGTCGGATGGCCGCAAGGTGCTCGACGGCACCGCCGGCCTCTGGTGCGTCAACGCGGGCCATTGCCGGCCGAAGATCACCGAAGCGATCCAGCGCCAGGCGGCGGAACTCGACTACGCGCCCGCGTTCCAGATGGGCCATCCGATCGTCTTCGAACTCGCCAACCGGCTGGTCGACATCGCGCCGCAGGGCATGGACCATGTGTTCTTCACGAACTCCGGGTCGGAATCGGTCGATACCGCTCTCAAGATCGCGCTTGCCTATCAGCGCGTGAAAGGCGAGGGCGCGCGCACCCGTCTCATCGGACGCGAGCGCGGCTATCACGGCGTGAACTTCGGCGGCATCTCGGTGGGCGGCATCGTCACCAACCGCAAGATGTTCGGCACGCTGCTCAGCGGTGTCGACCACATGCCGCACACCCATCAGCCCGCGAAGAATGCGTTCACGCGCGGCGAGCCGGAGCACGGCGCGGAGTTGGCCGACGAGCTGGAGCGTATCGTCACGCTGCACGACGCCTCCACCATCGCCGCCGTCATCGTGGAACCCGTCGCTGGTTCGACCGGCGTCCTCATCCCGCCGAAAGGCTACCTCCAGAAGCTGCGCGACATCTGCACGAAGCACGGCATCCTCCTGATCTTCGACGAGGTCATTACAGGTTTCGGCCGTCTCGGCACGCCGTTTGCGGCGGATTATTTCGGCGTCACGCCGGACATCATGGTCACCGCCAAGGGCGTGTCCAACGGCGTCATTCCGATGGGCGCGGTGTTCGTGAAGAAGGAAATCCACGACGCCTTCATGACCGGGCCGGAGCACCTGATCGAGTTTTTCCACGGCTACACCTATTCCGGCAATCCGATCGCGTCGGCTGCGGCGCTTGCGACGCTCGAAACCTACAAGGACGAGGGGCTGCTGACGCGCGGCGCGGAACTCGCGCCCTATTGGGAAGACGCGCTGCACTCGCTGAAGGACGCTCCGAACGTCATCGACGTGCGCAACATCGGTCTCGTCGGCGCGATCGAACTCTCGCCGATCGCCGGCCAGCCGACGAAGCGGGCGTTCTCGGCCTTCGTCAAGGCGTTCGAGAAGGGCTGCCTGATCCGCACGACGGGCGACATCATCGCCTTGTCGCCGCCGCTGATCATCGAGAAGGGCCAGATCGACGAACTCATCGACTGCGTCCGCACCGTCCTGAACGAAGTGGAGTGAACGCATGTCCCGTCCGCAAGCCACGCACGCGGTTCTCATCGACGATGAGAAGGTGCGCGTCACGCGGTGGGACTTCGTGCCGGGCGCGGAGACCGGCTGGCATCGTCACGGCATGGATTATGTCGTGACGACGCTGACGCCATGCGCTTTTCTTCTAGAAGAACCCGGCGGCGGCAGTCGCCGGGTGGACATGGAGGCAGGCGTCGCCTACCGCCGTGAGGAGGGCGTCGAGCACAATGTCGTCAATGGCGGCACGGTCGCCATGTCCTTCGTCGAAGTCGAACTGAAAGCTTGAGGTAGACATGGCCGCTCCGGGAGAAAACCTTCGCATCAATCCCGACCGCATGTGGGATTCGCTGATGGAGATGGCGAAGATCGGACCCGGCGTGGCGGGCGGCAACAACCGCCAGACGCTGACCGACGCGGATGGCGAGGGCCGGCACCTCTTCAAACGCTGGTGCGACGAGGCCGGCCTTGAGACGGGCGTCGACAAGATGGGCACGATGTTCGCCCGTCGCGAGGGCACCGATCCATCTTTGCCACCGGTCTATGTCGGCTCGCATCTCGACACGCAGCCGACGGGCGGCAAGTATGATGGCGTGCTGGGCGTCCTTGGCGGGCTGGAAGTGATCCGCACCCTCAACGATCTCGGCATCAAGACGAAGCATCCGATCGTCGTCACCAACTGGACGAACGAGGAAGGCACGCGCTATGCGCCGGCCATGCTGGCCTCCGGCGTCTTTGCCGGCGAGCACGATCTGGAATGGGCCTACGACCGGACGGACAAGGACGGCAAGCGCTTCGGCGACGAGCTCGAGCGCATCGGCTGGAAGGGCGAGGAAGAGGTCGGCAACCGACCGATGAAGGCGTTCTTCGAGCTTCATATCGAGCAAGGCCCGATCCTCGAAGACGAAGGCATCGACATCGGCGTCGTCACCCACGGGCAGGGCCTCTGGTGGCTGCAGGTGACGCTCACCGGCAACGACGCCCATACCGGCTCGACCCCGATGCACAAGCGCCGCAATGCCGGTCTCGGCATGGCGCGGGTGACGGAACTCGTCCACGAAGTGGCGATGGACTACCAGCCCGACGCCGTGGGTGCGATCGGGCATATGGAGGTCTATCCGAACTCGCGAAACGTGATCCCGGGCGAGGTGGTCTTCACCATCGACATTCGCTCGCCCAACGCCGAAGTTCTGAACGAAATGCGCGTGCGCATCGAAGGCGGCATCGAAACGATCTGCGATGCGCTGGGCATCGGCTTCGACATCGAGGCGGTCGGGCATTTCGAGCCCGTCACGTTCGACGCGGGCTGCGTCAAGGCTGTCCGCGACGCCGCCGAGCGCCTCGGCTACAGTCACCGCGACATCGTCTCCGGCGCCGGCCACGACGCGTGCTGGATCAACCGCCTCGCGCCCACCTCCATGGTTTTCTGTCCCTGCGTGGACGGGCTTTCCCACAACGAGGCGGAAGAAATCTCGAAGGAATGGGCATCGGCGGGCGCCGACGTGCTGTTCCACGCCGTGGTGGAGACGGCAGGGATCGTTGAATGAACGCTCGCCCGACGTTCGAGGACCATCCTCTGCGCGTGCTGATTGGCTGGTCCGGTTCCGAACCGCCCTACCAGACACCGCTGATTGCGAGATGTGAACCCGCGCTCGCCCTTCCACTCAAGGATCAGACGGTGGAGACGATCCGGCTCCTGCTCGGTCAGGGTATCGCCGTCGATGTGTTGTTGCCGCGCGCATTGGAGATTCTTGAACTGAATATCCTTGCAAGTGGTGACATGTATGACGGAGATTTGTTGTCTGCTTGTCAGCGTCTGCCTGCATCGTATTGGAGCGACCATCCGGAGCATTGGACCGAACTCGAAAACATTCACCGCGACTTCGACAGGAAGATCGATCAGGTGAACAAGGATCGTGCGGTGTTTATGGCGAGGAATCCGTTCGGTGCTCGACTATGAACTGATATGCGTCGCCAGCCATGGCGTAAGAAACAGGGGAACGAAAGAATGACAAAAGTCATCAAGAACGGAACGATCGTCACTGCCGACCGCACATACAAGAGCGATGTGCTGATCGATGGCGGACGGATCGTCCAGATCGGGCCGGATCTGACCGGCGACGAGGTGTTCGACGCCACCGGCTGCTACGTCATGCCGGGCGGCATCGATCCGCACACCCATCTCGAAATGCCGTTCATGGGCACCTATTCGGCGGACGATTTCGAGAGCGGCACGCGCGCGGCTCTCTCCGGCGGGACCACGATGGTCGTCGATTTCTGCCTGCCGTCTCCCAACCAGTCGCTGCTCGAAGCCATCCAGATGTGGGACAACAAGTCGACCCGCGCCTGCTGCGATTATTCCTTCCACATGGCGATCACCTGGTGGGGCGAGCAGGTGTTCAACGAGATGCCGGAGGTCGTGAACCGCGGCATCACCTCGTTCAAGCACTTCATGGCCTACAAGGGCGCGCTGATGGTGGACGATGACGAGATGTTCTCGTCGTTCCAGCGCTGCGCCGAGCTTGGCGCGCTGCCGATGGTCCACGCCGAAAACGGCGACGTCGTCGCGCAACTGTCGCAGAAGCTTCTGGCCGAAGGCAATAACGGGCCCGAGGGCCACGCCTATTCGCGCCCGCCGGAAGTGGAGGGCGAGGCGACCAACCGCGCCATCATGATCGCCGACATGGCGGGCGTGCCGCTCTATGTGGTGCATACGTCGTGTGAGCAGAGCCACGAGGCGATCCGCCGTGCGCGCCAGAAGGGCATGCGCGTTTTCGGCGAGCCGCTGATCCAGCATCTCGTGCTCGACGAAAGCGAGTATTTCGACAAGGATTGGGACCATTCGGCGCGGCGCGTCATGAGCCCGCCCTTCCGCAACAAGCTGCATCAGGATTCGCTCTGGGCCGGCCTCCAGGCAGGTTCGCTGCAAGTCGTGGCGACCGACCATTGCGCCTTCACGACCGACCAGAAGCGCACGGGCGTCGGCGACTTCACCAAGATCCCCAACGGCACCGGCGGGCTCGAGGACCGGCTTCCGGTCCTGTGGAGCTACGGCGTCAACACCGGCCGTCTTACGCCGAACGAATTCGTCGCGGTGACATCGACCAACATCGCCAAAATCCTGAACATGTATCCGAAGAAGGGTGCGATCCTCGAAGGCTCCGATGCCGACATCATCGTGTGGGACCCGAAGCGCAAGAAGACGATTTCGTCGAAGAGCCAGCAATCGGTGATCGACTACAACGTCTTCGAGGGCATCGAGGTGACGGGCCTTCCGCGTTTCGTGTTCACGCGCGGCGCGGTGGCGGTCAATGACGGCAAGGTGGAGGCCAAGTCCGGCCACGGCGAGTTCGTGGCGCGCGAGCCGCACATGGCGGTCAACAAGGCGCTTTCGACGTGGAAGAAGGTCGTCGCGCCGCGCAAGGTCGAGCGGTCGGGCATCCCGGCGAGCGGGGTTTGAGCATCCTTGATGAATGCCCCAGCCAGCCAGACCGAGCCAGCAGCCAGAATCAACGCTCCCGTCGTCTCCGCCAACGGCCTCGGGCTCACCTTCGAGACCAATGACGGGCCCGTCCACGCGCTCTCCGATGTCGATCTGACGATCGGCAAGGGGGAGTTCGTCTCCTTCATCGGACCGTCGGGTTGCGGCAAGACGACATTTCTGCGTGTCATCGCCGATCTTGAGCAGCCGACCGCGGGCACGATCACCGTCAACGGCATGACGCCGGAAGAGGCGCGCAAGAAGCGTGCTTACGGCTACGTCTTCCAGGCGGCTGGGCTGTTTCCGTGGCGCACGATCGAGCGCAACGTCGCGCTGCCCTTGGAAATCATGGACTATTCCAAGGCCGAGATCGCGCAGCGCATCAAGCGCACGCTCGATCTCGTGAACCTCACCGGGTTCGAGAAGAAGTTCCCCTGGCAGTTGTCGGGCGGAATGCAGCAACGCGCCTCGATCGCGCGGGCGCTCGCGTTCGATGCCGATCTGCTTCTCATGGACGAGCCTTTCGGCGCGCTGGACGAGATCGTGCGCGATCATCTGAACAAGCAGCTTCTGGAGCTTTGGGCGCGGACCGAAAAGACGATCTGCTTCGTCACCCATTCGATCCCCGAGGCCGTCTATCTCTCCACCAAGATCGTCGTGATGTCGCCGCGGCCCGGCCGCGTGACCGATATCATCGACTCGACGCTTCCCGCAGAGCGCCCGCTCGACATCCGCGAGACGCCCGAATTCCTGGAAATCGCCGCCCGCGTCCGCGACGGCCTGAGGGCAGGGCACTCGTATGAGGATTGAGCGGGCCACATGACCGATCGTCTCCGCGACAAGATCATGCCTGTCACCGCGATCCTGCTTGGCATCGTCGCGATCTGGTATGTCGGGGCGTATATGATGAACGCGCCGTTCCAGCGTGATCTCGACAGGCGGGCGGGCGAGGCGCCGACGGCGGTCGAGTTTCTCGTCAAGACGATGACGCAGCCGAAGCCGACGCTGCCTGCGCCGCATCAGGTTGCGGTGAATTTTTTCGAGAACACGTTCCTGCGCAACGTCACCTCCGCGCGCAGCCTCGTCTACCATGCCTGGGTGACGCTCTCCTCGACGCTTCTGGGCTTTGCGTTCGGGACGCTTCTGGGCATCGCGATCGCGGTCGGCATCGTGCATGTGACGGCACTCGACCGCAGCCTGATGCCGTGGATCATCACATCGCAGACGATCCCGATCCTGGCTCTCGCGCCGATGATCATCGTGGTGCTGGCGGCAGTCGGCATCACGGGTCTGATCCCCAAGGCGCTGATTTCGACATATCTCTCGTTCTTCCCCGTCGCGGTCGGCATGGTGAAGGGGTTGCGCTCGCCTGAAACCATGCATCTCGATCTGATGCGGACCTACAATGCGACCAAGGCCTCGACCTTCTGGAAACTGCGGCTGCCGGCGTCGGTGCCGTATCTCTTCGCCTCCATGAAGGTGGCGATCGCGGCCAGCCTTGTTGGCGCAATCGTCGGCGAGTTGCCGACCGGCGCGGTCGCCGGCATCGGATCGAAGCTCTTGTCCGGTTCGTACTACAGCCAGACGATTGACATGTTCTCGGCGCTCGTTGCGGGATCGATCGTGGCGATCCTGCTCGTGACCGCCGTCGGGCTCGCGGGACGGATCGTCGAGCGGGCAATGGGAGCGCGGCCGGCATGAGCGCGTTTCGCCCGTCATGGCAGTCCCTTCTTGCGACAGTGCTTGCCGTCATCGCCGCCTTCCTGCTGCCGATCGCGAATGCCGAGATGTCGCTCGATGCGCCGGCGGCGTCCGCTTTCATGGCCTCCCTGATCCTGGCGCTTCTGGCGGGCGCTATCGCGATCGACGCGACGAGCAAGCGGGCCGGCCTGCGTGCAATCGCGCTGTTTGTCGGGGCGCATCTCGCTGTCTACCTCCTGTTGGCGGAGATCGGCAGCAAGAACGGGGCGGCGAGGGCGTCGTTCTATCTGCTGCTCGCCGCGTCGTGGCTGCTGGCGTGGCGGCTGGTGACGGTCCTGTCGTCGATGAAGCCCGCGTCGCGCGCAGCCGACATCGCTGTGCGGCTCTTCATTCCGGTGCTGTTCGGGGCGTGGATCCTGATCCTCTGGGAGGCGATCGTGCGCGGGGCCGGTATCCCGTTCGTGCTCCTGCCGCCGCCGTCGGCGATCGGCGCGCGCATCGTCAATTCGATCCCGATCCTTGCGGCCGACGTGAACCAGACGATCTTCCGCGCCGTGATCATCGGCTACGTGCTGGGCTGCGGCGCGGGCTTTGCCGCGGCGATCCTCGCGGACCGGTTCCAGTTTCTGCGGCGCGGGCTTCTGCCCATCGGCAACATGGTCTCGGCGCTGCCGATCATCGGCGTCGCGCCGATCATGGTGATGTGGTTCGGTTTCGACTGGCACTCGAAGGCTGCCGTCGTCGTCATCATGACGTTCTTCCCGATGCTGGTGAACACCGTTGCAGGGCTCGCAGCATCGGGCCACATGGAGCGCGACCTGATGCGCACCTACGCGTCGGGATACTGGCAGACGCTCGGCAAGCTGCGGCTTCCCGCCGCGATGCCTTTCATTTTCAACGCGCTCAAGATCAACTCGACGCTGGCGCTCATCGGCGCGATCGTCGCGGAGTTCTTCGGTACACCTGTCGTGGGCATGGGCTTCCGCATTTCGACGGAGGTGGGGCGCATGAATGTCGACATGGTCTGGGCGGAAATCGCGGTTGCGGCGCTCGCGGGTTCCGTCTTTTATGGTGTGATCGCTCTCGCAGAAAGAGCCGTCACGTTTTGGCACCCGTCTATCCGTGGGGGATAGACCAATCCAGAGGGTAATAAAATGAAGAAAATGATCGTATCGATGATGGCAGGCGCGATGTCGCTTGCCGCCGCACAGGCCTGGGCCGCCGACGCGGTGACGTTGCAGCTCAAATGGGTCGCCCAGTCGCAGTTCGCGGGCTATTACGTCGCCCTCGACAAGGGGTTTTACGAGGAAGCCGATCTCGACGTCACCATCAAGCCGGGCGGCCCGGACATCGCGCCCGAGCAGGTGATCGCCGGCGGCGGCGCCGACGTGGTCGTGACGTGGATGGCCGCCGCGCTCGCCGCCCGCGACAAGGGCGTGCCGCTGGTCAACATCGCGCAGCCCTACAAGAAGGCCGGCATGCAGCTCGTCTGCCCGGCTGACGGCCCGATCAAGACGGAAGCGGACTTCAAGGGTCACACGCTCGGCGTCTGGTTCTTCGGCAATGAATATCCGTTCTATGCCTGGATGAACAAGCTCGGCCTCGGCACCGAGGGCGGTGCCGATGGCGTCACCGTGCTCAAGCAGTCCTTCGACGTGCAGCCCCTGATCCAGAAGCAGGCCGACTGCATCTCGGTCATGACCTACAACGAGTACTGGCAGCTCATCGACGCCGGCTACAAGCCGGAAGACCTGACCGTCTTCAACTACACCGAGATGGGCAACGACCTTCTCGAGGACGGTCTCTACGTCATGGAAGACAAGCTGGCGGACGAGGCGTTCAAGGAAAAGATGGTCCGCTTCGTGCGCGCCTCCATGAAGGGCTGGGAATACGCCATGGCCAATCCTGAAGAGGCCGCCGGCATCGTCATGGACAATGGCGGACAGGACGAGAACCACCAGGTTCGCATGATGGGCGAGGTCGCCAAGCTCATCGACACGCCGGATGGAAAGCTGATCCCGGAAGCGTATGAGCGCACGGCGAAGGCTTTGCTCGACCAGAAGATCATCGAGAAGGAGCCGTCCGGCGCCTACACGACCGAGATCACCGACGCTCTCTAAAGCGGTTTCGGACGAGGTGGAATCGGTTTTCACCGGAACACCCGCTCCACCGCCTTCGGCGGTCCCTCTCCCCCATGAAGATGGGGGAGGATCCAGGTAGCGGACGGCCGCTACGCCGGCTTCTCCCCTGCGGAGCAGTGGACTGAAAGATGCGGGAAGGGGGCGGGCGACCGCCCCTTTTTCGTGGGGGCCCGGTTTTTTTACGTCTGTGGTGATGCGCGGAGGACGACGTCGCTCATGAGGTGTCGGGCGCGGCGGGAAGCGGTGCGCCGAGGGTGAATGCCGCGAGCGATGACAGGGCGTTGAGGGCGGCGCGCAGTGCGGGCATGCGGCCGGACGGCGATGCGGCACGGTCGCAACTGGTCCGCCCGCGCGTTGCGGGAAGTAATCTTGCCTGGCCGTCGATCTGCCGCGCGAGCGCGCGAAGGCTGACGGCGAGACGCATGGCATCCAACGGGCCGGCACTTGTCGGAACGATCGGCATCGAGGCCGATGGCGCGTCGGAGCGCCCGTCGACGAAGTCGCGCGCCACCGCCTCTGCCTGCCGCAGGAACCATAGGACCAGGCTCGCGACCACGGTGGAACGGCCCGCGGTGCGCTCGGCCAGATCGGCAAGGGAAAAGAGCAGGGCGACGATGTGGCCGAGTGCTGCCCGTTCCTCCTCGATTGCCCGCTTCCAGTCCATTGCCGCCGCTCCGTTGCTTGGATGGGCATTGTCCGGGAGTGGGGCGGGGAGGTGGATACGTTTTTCGGAACGCTGCTGACAGATGCTGACAGCGTGAGGGCTTTGAAGGCCTGACGGGACCTGGATCATTTCAGGCTTTTGCGGAAACACCCCCTCCGGCCCTCCGGGCCACCTCCCCCATGAAAATGGGGGAGGATCCGGCGTCGCGGACGGCCGCAACCTGGATCCTCCTCCGTTTACGGTGGAGGGGGCGTTTTCGCGAAAACCTGAAATGATCTCGTCGCCCAACCAAGCATTTGGGTAAGACGGGCGACCGCTCCTTCTTCCATTTGACATCAATCTTGTTCGTACCTGCCGTCTCGTCGCTCTGACGGAGACAGTGCGTCCAGCGCCAGAACGATCCGGCACCTTGAGCGCTCGTCTCGAAGCACATAGGTGTGCAGCAACATTCATTCACACGCCGGAGCGTGCCTCATGAAAAACATCGGCTTTCTTTCGTTCGGCCACTGGTCGCCGTCGCCCCAGTCGGGCACGCGGTCCGCGTCCGATGCGCTGCTTCAATCCATCGACCTCGCGGTAGCGGCGGAAGAACTCGGTGCGGACGGGGCCTATTTCCGCGTCCATCACTTCGCCCGCCAGCTCGCATCGCCGTTTCCATTGCTGGCGGCTGTGGGCGCCAAGACCAGCCGGATCGAGATCGGCACCGCCGTCATCGACATGCGCTACGAGAACCCGCTCTACATGATTGAGGATGCGGGCGCTGCCGACCTTATCGCGGGGGGGCGTCTCCAACTCGGCATCAGCCGCGGCTCGCCCGAACAGGTGATCGATGGCTGGCGCTATTTCGGCTATGCGCCTCAGGACGGCCAGAGCGATGCGGACATGGCGCGCGCGAATGCCGAGATGTTCTTCAAGCTGCTCGAGGGCAAGGGCTTTGCCCAACCAAACCCGCGTCCCATGTTCGCGAACCCGCCCGGCCTGTTGCGGGTGGAGCCGCATTCGGAGGGCCTGCGCGACCGCATCTGGTGGGGTGCGGCCACGGATGCGACCGCCGTGTGGGCGGCGAAGCTGGGCATGAATTTGCAAAGCTCGACGCTGAAGTTCGACGAAAGCGGCGAGCCGCTGCACATCCAGCAGGCAAAGCAGATCCGCGCCTACCGCGAGGCCTGGAAGGAGGCCGGCCATGAACGCACCCCGCGCGTGTCGGTCAGCCGCTCGATCTTCGCGCTGGTCAACGACATGGACCGCGCCTATTTCGGCGGCAGCGGCGACAGCACCGATCATTTCGGCTACATCGAGCCGGAGAAACGCGCCGTCTTCGGGCGCAGCTACGCAGCAGAGCCGGAGGTGCTTGTCGAGCAGTTGCGTGAGGACGAGGCGATCGCCGAGGCTGATACGCTGCTCCTGACGGTGCCCAACCAGCTCGGCGTCGACTACAATGCCCACATCATAGAGGCGATCCTCAAGCATGTCGCGCCAGCGCTGGGCTGGCGGTGACGTGGGCGGTTGACCGGAGGTCATGCCTCCAGCCTTGACCTCTCCGTCTGCCTGAACGCCCCCGGTGTCATCCCCGTCTGGCGGCGGAAGAAGCGGTTGAAATAGGCCGGGTCGGAAAAACCCAGCGAATAGGCGATCGCCTGCACCGGCGTTGGCGTGAAGACGAGATCTCGCCGCGCCACCTCGACGAGCTGCAATGCCGTCAGCCCCTGCACGCTGTGCCCCGTCACCATCCGCGCCAGCCGGTTGAGATGCGCCGACGAGACGCCGATCGCGTCGGCGTAGAACCGCACCGGCCGGTGCTCTCGGAAATGCGCCGCGATCAGCGTCATCAGCGTTTCGACGCGTGCGCGGTCGCGGTCGGCAAGTCCCGAGCCGGATTCCGCTGTCATGCTTCCTGCCCTGACCAGCGACACAAGTGCCGCCGTCATCAGCGGCTCCAGCAGCATAAGGCGCCCGGCGTTGCGGCCGTGAAGCTCCATGTGCAGGCGCTCGACGCAGGCGACGGCGAAGTCGGCGTCGGAATTGTCGTCGTCCAGCGCCACAATCCGCGTCTCGGCCGCGAAGACGGCGACCTGGCGATCGGCGGCCGCGATCGCGCGCAGCCTGTCGCCGAGCGCGGTGACGACGAGGCCGTCGATCTCGCGCGAGTAGCGGAAGCCGTGAACCGCGCCCGGCGGGATGAAGATGGCGCAGGGCGCGACGAGCGGGCGGATACCGCCGTGCTCCGCGAGCTCGCCGTTGCCCGCAGTCAGGCAAAAGATCTGGAAGAACTGGTCGTGGCGGTGCTGCGCAATCTCCCAATTGTGCAGGTGCGTTCGCTCCGGGATCGTCTCGGAGTGAATCCAGAAATCGCCGGATTCGCCTGATTTCTCACGATAAAGCCGATAGGAGGGGATCGATCCGGGCATTGCACCTTCTCTCGATGATGGTCGGATAGTGCAATCGAATGCCTTGAATGTCCATTGCTTACGCCGCCGCTTGGAGGCACTTTCCGGCTGCTAAGCCATCTTGGGAGGAAAGCCGGCATGCGCACGCAGGTCGCCATCATCGGCTCCGGCCCATCGGGATTGTTGCTCGGTCAGCTTCTGACCGATGCGGGCATCGACAATGTGATCCTCGAGCGCGCGACACGGGACTACGTGCTTGGCCGCATTCGTGCGGGCGTGCTGGAGGAAGGCACCACCCACATGCTCGACGAGGCGGGTGCGGGCGCCCGCATGCATGCGCAAGGCCTGCCGCATGACGGCTTCGACCTGACCTTCGCGGGCAAACATCACCGCATCGATCTTCATGCGCTCACCGGCAAGCGCGTCATGGTCTACGGCCAGACGGAGGTCACGCGCGATCTCATGGACCGCCGTGCCGAAACGGGCGGGGTGACGATCTACGAAGCCGCCGATGCCGAGCCCCACGATTTCGACGGCGGCAAGCCATATGTGACATTCAAATCCAACGGCGTGGAACAGCGGCTCGATTGCGACTTCATCGCCGGCTGCGACGGCTATCACGGACCGTCCCGAAAGGCTGTCGAAGGCAAGGGCCTCGAGACGTTCGAGCGGACCTATCCGTTCGGCTGGCTCGGCATCGTCGCGGACGTGCCGCCCGTCAGCCACGAACTGATCTATTCGAACCATCCGCGTGGCTTCGCGCTGTGCTCGATGCGGTCCAATACGCGCAGCCGTTATTACGTCCAATGCGCGCTGGACGAGAAGGTCGAAGCGTGGTCCGACGATCGTTTCTGGGACGAGCTTCGATCTCGCCTGCCGGCCGAGACGGCGCAGGCGATGACGACCGGACCCTCGATCGAGAAGTCGATCGCGCCTTTGCGTTCCTTCGTCGCCGAGCCGATGCGTTTCGGCAGGCTCTTCCTCGTCGGCGATGCGGCGCATATCGTGCCGCCGACGGGCGCGAAGGGCCTCAACCTGGCGGCAAGCGATGTCCGTTATCTTTTCGACGGGCTGCGCGAGCACTATTCGGACCGATCCGACGCGGGAATCGACGCATATTCGCAGCGTGCGCTGGCGCGGGTCTGGAAGGCGGAGCGCTTTTCGTGGTGGATGACGAATACGATGCACCGGTTTCCCGATGCGGGATCGTTCGGGCAGCGGATACAGGAAGCGGAACTCGACTATCTGACGGGGTCGCAGGCTGCATCCACGTCGATGGCCGAGAATTATGTCGGTCTGCCCTTCTGAGGCGGGCATAGGAGAGACGAATGAGTGAGAAGTCACCACGCCATGCACAGGGGATGGCGACGCGCCGGAGCGTGCTGGGCGAGAGCTATGTGAACCGTGCGGAGACGTCGAAGAGCGCGCTCGACGCGCCGTTTCAGGACCTGATCACGGAAGCCGCATGGGGCCATGTCTGGTCGCGCGATACGATCACCAAGCGAGAGCGCTCGATGCTGACGCTGGCCCTTCTGGCGGCGCTCGGAAACTATGAGGAGCTGGCGCTTCACACACGCGCGACCGCCAACACCGGCGCCTCGCGCGACGACATCATGGAAGCCATGCTCCACGTCGCGATCTATGCGGGCGTTCCGCGCGCCAATCATGCGATCAAGGTCGTGAAGCAGGTGTTTGCCGACATGGACAAGGAGACGACGGAATGAGCGAGGGCGCATTCTCCAACCGCAAGCCCGAGACGGGTGCCTTCTTTCAACGCGACCGCGAGTGGCATCCGGCGGCCTATACGCCCGGCTACAAGACGTCCGTGCTGCGCTCGCCGCAAAAGGCATTGCTGTCGCTCGACGGCACGATCTCGGAAATCACGGGTCCGGTGTTCGGCCACAACATACTGGGCGAACTGGACGACGATCTGATCCACAATTTCGCCAAGCCCGGCGAGAGCGCGGTCGGCCCGCGCATCGTGGTTTACGGGCGCGTTCTGGACGAGCGCGGCAAGGGCGTGCCTGGCGCGTTGCTGGAGTTCTGGCAGGCCAATGCCGGCGGGCGTTACCGCCACAGGAAGGAAGGCTATATCGCGGCGCTCGATCCGAATTTCGGCGGGTGCGGACGCACGATCACCGACGAGGATGGCGGCTACGCTTTCCGCACGATCCAGCCGGGGCCGTATCCCTGGCCGAACGGCCCGAACGACTGGCGACCGGCTCACATCCACTTTTCCGTCTTCGGGCACGGTTTCGCGCAGCGCCTGATCACGCAGATGTATTTCGAAGGCGACCCGATGATCGCGCTCTGCCCGATCGTCAAGACGATCAACGATCCGGCAGCGATTTCCGGACTGACCGCCGCGCTCGACATGCAGGCGACCACACCGATGGACAGCCGCGCCTACAAGTTCGATATCGTGCTGCGCGGCCGCCGCTCGACGATGTTCGAGAACCGGCTGGAGGGGAACTGATCATGGCACAGACACTCAATCGCCTCAGGGAAAGCGCCTCGCAGACCGCGGGTCCCTACGTCCATATCGGCCTGACGCCGAATTTCGCCGAGATTACCGGGGTCTATCCGCAGGACCTCGGGACCAGCATGGTCAACGACAAGACCAAGGGTGAGCGCATCACGATCACCGGCTACGTCTTCGACGGCACGGGAACGCCGATCAAGGATGCGCTGATCGAAATCTGGCAGGCCGATGCGGCAGGGCTTTACAATTCGCCATCCGAAATGCGCGGCACCGCCGACCCGAATTTCACCGGATGGGGCAGGTGCCCGACCGACATGACGAGCGGCGAATACCGTTTCGAGACGGTCAAGCCGGGCATGGTTCCTTTCAAGGGTGGCCGCAGGCAAGCGCCGCACATCACCTTCTGGATCGTGGCGCGGGGCATCAATCTCGGCCTTCAGACGCGGATGTATTTCGGTGACGAGGAGGCCGCCAACGGCGATGATCCGATCCTCGGGCGCATCGAGCATCGCATGCGCGTGCCGACGCTGATTGCGCAGCGCGACGGCGACGCCTACCGTTTCGACATCCATCTCCAGGGGGAGAAGGAAACCGTGTTCTTCGACATCTGAGCGAGACAGTGAGCGCATCGCCTTTCGATCATCCGTTTTTGTCGGGCCTTCTGGGCGACGAGGAAATCGGCCTGCTGTTTGCCGCCGAAGCCGACATCGGCATGATGGTTCTCTTCGAGCGCGCTCTGGCGATCGTGCAGGCGGAAGCCGGCGTGATCCCTGCCGAAGCGGGACCGGAGATCGACCGGCTGCTCGCCGATTTCGTGCCCGGCATGGACGATCTGCGCGAGGGGACCGCGCGCGACGGGGTGGTGATCCCGTCGCTGGTGCAGCAACTGCGCAAGGCTGTGGGCGAACCGCATGCAGCGCATGTGCATTTCGGCGCGACCAGCCAGGACGTCATCGACACCAGCCTCGCGCTGCGCCTCACGTCCGCGGCCGCACTTCTGGAAACGCGCCTCAAAGGCCTGATCGAACAACTCGGCGAACTCGACACGCGCGACGGGCAGATCGAGACGATGGGGCATACGCGCATGCAGGCGGCTATTGCGGTGCCTGCATCGCGCAAGATCGCAAGCTGGCGCAACCCGCTGGTTCGTCATCGCGAGAGGATGGCGGACGTGGTCGCGGGCGTGCGTGTCCTGTCCTTCGGCGGAGCCGTGGGCACGCTGGAAAAGCTCGGCGAAAAGGGCGAGATCGTCTCGACGATGCTGGCCGACCATTTCGGCCTCGCCGCAGCCGTGCCTCCGCGCCATTCCGAGCGCGACGGCGTTGCCGCCTTCGCCTCATGGCTTTCGCTCGTCACCGGCACGCTCGGCAAGATGGGGCAGGACATCGCCCTCATGGCCCAGAGCGAAATGGGTGAGGTGAAGCTTGCCGCCGGCGGAGGATCGTCGGCGATGCCGCACAAGGTCAATCCGGTCGGCGCGGAGACGCTTGTGGCGCTGGCGCGGTTCAACGCGACGCTCGTCTCCGGCATGCATCAATCGCTGGTGCATGAAAACGAGCGCTCGGGGGCCGCGTGGACGCTCGAATGGATGCTCTTGCCGCAAATGGTCATGGCGACAGGGGCAGCATTGCGCACGGCGGAGGCGCTGCTGCGGTCGGTATCCTTCGTCGAAAAGCGCTGACGCCTACATCGCGTTCATCGTCAGGAGTTCGTAGCTCGCGACCTGTTCGTCACTCTGGTTGTAGACGCCGACGTCCCAGCGCACCTCGCCATACTCGTCGTTGCGACGGGTCTTGTGCTTGGCTGTCAGGCGTACCGTCAGGCTGTCGCCGGGCGAAACAGGCTTCATGAACCGCAGATTGTCGAGGCCGTAATTGGCCAGGACCGGGCCGGGAGCCGGATCGACGAACAGACCGGCCGCGAAGGACAGGATCAGATAGCCGTGGGCCACCCGTCCAGCGAAGAACGGGTTCGCCTTGGCTGCCTCCTCGTCCATATGGGCGTAGAAAGTGTCGCCGGTGAAATTGGCAAAATGCTCGATGTCGTCCAGCGTCACGACACGGCTTTCGGTGCGCAGCGTATGGCCGATTTCGAGCTCGCCGAAGGTCATGCGGAAGGGATGCCGATCCTTTTCGATGGTCTGTGAGCCGGCGACCCAGCCTTTCGTGATCGCCGTCATCAGATCGGGGCTCGCCTGGATGGCGGTGCGCTGCATGTAATGCATCACGCCCCTGATGCCGCCCAGCTCCTCGCCGCCGCCGGCGCGACCGGGTCCGCCGTGGATCATGTGGGGCAGGGGCGAGCCGTGGCCCGTGGCTTCCTTGCCGGTATCGCGATTGGCGAAATAGAGCCTGCCGTGGAACGCGCCCGCCATTTCCACCACGCTGCGCGCCACGCGTGGATCATGCGTGAAGACCGATGCGACGAGCGATCCGCCGCCGCGATTGGCAAGCGCCAGCGCATGGCCGAGATCGCGATAGCCCATGACGGTCGAGACCGGGCCGAAGGCTTCGACCGCGTGAATGGCGGTGGCGCCGTCGGGATCGTCACACGCAAAGAGCAGGGGCGACAGGAATGCGCCGGCGTCCGTGTCCGCGCCCGCTGCATCGACGGTGCGCAGGTCGCCGAAGACCAGCCGCGCGTCGCGCGCGATGATCTCCGCCTTTTCGCGGACGTCGTCTCGTTGCGCCAGGCTGGCGAGCGCGCCCATGCGGGTCGCCTCGTCGCGTGGATTGCCGATGCGGGTCGCCGCGAGCTTTTCCGACAGCGCCTCGATCAGGGCCGCGCGGTGCGTCTCCGGCACGAGTATGCGGCGGATCGCGGTGCATTTCTGGCCGGCCTTCGCCGTCATTTCACGATGAACCTCGCGCACGAATGCGTCGAATTCCGGCGTTCCCGGTGCTGCATCGGGGCCGAGGATCGAGGCGTTGAGCGAATCCTGCTCGGCGATGAAGCGCACGGAGTTGCCGAGGATGTGCGGGTTCGCGCGCAGCATGCGCGCCGTCGCCGCCGAGCCGGTGAACGACACGACGTCCTGGCAGGTCAGGCGGTCGAGCAGGTCGCCGGTCGGGCCTGCCACGAACTGCACGGCGCCATCGGGCAGGATGCCGGACTCGATGATCATGCGGAACGCGGCCTCCGCGAGCCATGCCGTCGATGATGCGGGTTTCACGATCGCCGGCACGCCCGCCAGCAGCGATGCGCTGAGCTTTTCGAGCATGCCCCAGACGGGGAAGTTGAAGGCGTTGATGTGGACGGCGACGCCCTGGAGCGACGTGGCGACATGCTGGCCGAGGAAATTGCCGCCCTTGGAAAGCTGTTCGAGCGCGCCGTCTATGTAGATCGTGTCGTCCGGCAGTTCGCGCCGGCCTTTCGAGGCATAGACGAACATCGTGCCGATGCCGCCGTCGATGTCGATCATCGAGTCGGATCTGGTCGCGCCCGTGTCGTAGGACAGTTCGTAGAGCGGATCGCGGCGCTCGTTGAGATATTGCGCTAAGGCCTTCAGCAGTGCTGCCCGCTGGTGAAAGGTCAGCGCCCGCAAGGCTGGTCCGCCGGTGCTGCGCGCGTGTTCGGCCATGGTGGCGAAATCGAGCCCGCCGGAGCCGATCTCCGCGACGGCCCGGCCGGTGACGGCGCTCTTCAGCGTCGAGATGTTGCCTTGTGGGGCGACCCAGCGTCCGGCGGCGAAGGATTGGAGGGAGAGGGTCATGGTCGTCCTTTCAAATCACGCGCGCGGGCAGGTTCGCAAAGCCGCGAAACCGGACGCGCCCCGTGCGGCGGGCAGCACCGTCTGCACGATAGTTCGGGAAACGCTCGAGGAAGCGGGAGATCGCGATGCGGCCTTCCATGCGCGCCAGGGAAAATCCGGCGCACAGATGCGGGCCTTGCGCGAATGCGAGATGCCGGTTGGGCTTGCGCGCGAGGTCCAGCCTGTCGGGCTGGTCGAATTGTGCGGGGTCGCGGTTCGCCGCTCCGATGGCGAGATGGATGCGCGTTCCGGCAACGATCGTCTTGCCGTCGAACGACACGTCCTGCGTCGTCATGCGATTTCCGAGCTGGTTGGGCGACTGGAAGCGCAGGAACTCATCGACCGCCGTGTCGATCATCGCCGGGTCGGCGTGGAGGCGCGCTTTCTCGTCGGGCCATTGCAGCAACTCATGCAGCGCATTGCCGATCAGGTTCGTCGTGGTTTCGTGGCCGGCATTGAGGATGAAGATGCAGTTCTGCAGCAGTTCGACGTCCGATAGCTGTTCGCCCTCATTGCCGGCCATGAGGCGCGTCAACACGTCCGTCGCCGGATCGCCGGGCGTCGCCCTGCGCCTTGCGGCGAGATCGGCAAGATACGCCTTGAACTCGATGACGGCGCGGTTGCCGCGTTCGTGCTGTTCCGGCGAAAGCGTCGGCTCCAGAGCGCCCAGAATGGCGAGGGACCAGTCGCGCAGCGGTCCGCGCTCTTCGTGCGGCATGACGAACAGATTGCCGATCACCTCGACGGGTATCGCCGACGCGTAATCCTCGATCAGGTCGACCGATCCGCGTTCTTCCATGCGGTCCAGAAGCCCGTCGACCAGCGCGATCAGGCCGGGTTCCATGGCGGAGATGGCGCGAGGGGTCAGCGCGCCCATCATGATTTTTCGCACGCGCGTGTGGAGCGGCGGGTCGTTGAACACGAGGCTTGTCGTGTGGTGCTCGTAAAGCGGCGTCTGGCCGAATTTCGGCAGGAATTCGACCTTCTTGTCCGACGAGAACGCCTTCGTGTCCCGGTAAACCCGGGCGAGGTCGCTGTAGCACGACAGCATCACCGAGCCATCGGCGAAGCGCTTCACCGGAGCGTGGCGCAACAAAGCGCGGTATGTCGGAAAGGGGTCGTCCGCGAAGCCCGGCGGGATCGCGCCGATATCGAATTCGTCTGCCAGAATGGCGTCTGCCGTCTCGTGTTCGGCCTGCACGTGTCCTCCTCCGGCGTCTCCCGCGCCATTTTCGTATTATTGACCGTCCGGTCGGTTTATGCAAGTCTCGGTCCGGTTTTGCGAAGGGAGGATCGCATGGCGTTGACGCCGGAGGAAATCGCGCAGAGGAGCGCTGACGCCATGTGGGCGCGCGACGACGCGTCGAAATGGCTTGGCATGAGCCTCGATGCGGTCGGGCCGGGAACCGCGACGACGTCGTTCACCGTCGAGGCGCACCACACGAACGGTCACGACATCTGCCATGGAGGCTACATCTTCACGCTGGCGGATTCCGCCTTCGCGTTCGCCTGCAATTCCTACAATCAGCTTGCCGTCGCGCAGCACAACACGATCAGCTTCCTGCGGCCGGGAAAGTTGGGCGAGCGGCTGACGGCGGTGGCTCGGGAACTGACGCGGGCGGGCCGTTCGGGGCTCTACGACGTGACGGTCACCAATGAGGACGGCAAGATCGTCGCTGCGTTTCGTGGCGCGTCGAGGGTGATCGACGGCAAGCATTTCGAGGAGGAACCCGGTCGATGAAAGATCTGACGCCAAGGAAAGAGGACCTCGATCCGATCGAGATTGCCTCGCGCGACGAGATCGCTGCACTTCAGGTCCACAGGCTGAAATGGTCGCTCAACCATGCCTATGAGAACGTGCCGCATTATCGCAAAAGCTTCGACGCGGCGGGGGTGCATCCCGACGATCTCAGGCAGATGTCGGACCTCGCGAAATTTCCGTTCACGGTCAAATCGGACCTGCGCGACAATTATCCCTTCGGCATGTTTGCGGTGCCGCGCGAGAAGGTGCTGCGCATCCACGCCTCGTCGGGCACGACCGGCAAGCCGACCGTCGTCGGCTATACGAAGAACGACATCGAGGTCTGGGCCGACTGCATGGCGCGGTCGATGCGCGCCTCGGGAACGCGGCCGGGCGACATCGTCCACATCGCCTATGGCTACGGGCTCTTCACCGGCGGCCTCGGTGCGCATTACGGCGCGGAGCGGCTCGGCTGCACGGTGGTTCCGGTCTCCGGCGGCATGACACAGCGGCAGGTGACGCTCATCGAGGATTTCCGCGCCTCGACCATCATGGTCACGCCGTCCTACATCCTGTCGATCCTGGATGAATACCGCGCGCAGGGCCTCGATCCCCGGGAAAGCCCGTTGCAGGTGGGCATCTTCGGGGCCGAGCCGTGGACGAACGCGATGCGTGCCGAGATCGAGGACGCCTTCGACATGCATGCCGTCGATATTTACGGCCTGTCCGAGGTGATGGGGCCGGGCGTCGCCAATGAGTGCGTCGAGACGAAGGACGGGCTGCACATCTGGGAGGATCATTTTTACCCGGAGATCATCGATCCCACGACCGGCGAGCCGGTGGCCGATGGCGAAAAGGGCGAACTCGTCTTTACGTCGCTCACCAAGGAAGCCTTCCCGATCATCCGTTATCGGACGCGCGACCTGACGCGGCTTCTGCCGGGTACCGCGCGATCGATGCGGCGCATGGAGAAGATCACCGGGCGCACGGACGACATGATGATCCTGCGCGGGGTCAACGTGTTCCCGACGCAGATCGAGGAACAGATCCTGACGGTGCGGGGACTGGCGCCGCATTTCCAGATCGAACTGCTGCGCGAGGGGCGCATGGACGAGATGATCGTTCATGTGGAAGCCGCGATCGACCACGCCGCTGCCGAAGCCCGGTCCGCGAGTGCGGCCGCGTTGTGTCAGCGCATCAAGGATACCGTGGGCATCACCGTGAAGGTGCAGGTGACGGAACCCGAGACGGTGGCGCGGTCTCAAGGCAAGGCGGTGCGCATCCTCGACAACCGGCCGAAGAGCTGATGGCCCGCAGCCGCGCCAGAGATCACGACGAGAAACGCGATGCGATCCTGCATCAGGCGGCAATCTCATTCGCGCGCGACGGCTACGACCGCGCGTCGATGGCGCAACTGGCGGGTGAATGCGGCGTGTCGAAGGCGCTGCTCTACCACTATTACGCGTCCAAGGAGATGCTGCTTTTCGATATTGTTCGGAGTCACTTGAGCGATCTCGTTGAAGCGGTGAAAGAGGCCGACGATGCGTCTCTTGTGCCGGACCTCCGGCTCGAAGCGCTCGTCACGGCGCTGCTCGACGCCTACCGGGACGCGGATGCGGAGCACAAGGTCCAGCTCGGGGCGATGCGCCTGCTCCCGGAGACGCAGCAGGAGGAGTTGAAGGCACTCGAGAGGCAGTTGGTGACGATCGTGGCGGATGCGGTGAGGGCGATCGACCCGGCGTTTTTCCAAGGCTCGGGGCTCGTCAAGCCGGTCACGATGAGCCTCTTCGGGATGGTCAACTGGGCCTATATGTGGTTTCGGGAGGGCGGCGCGATCAGCCGCGCGGACTACGCCAGGCTCGCGACCCGGCTGCTCGTGGGCGGCGTCAGGGATTTGCGCAGCTAAAGCGTGTCGCGGCCCTCCGGATTCGCTTGCCATGCTTTAGCTCTTTTTAAGCATGTCTTTATCCCAAAACCGGTTCCCACTTTTGGGAGGCATGCGTTGGTTCGCCTTGCCATCCTGGCGAAGAGCATGGCATCTGATCGACCGATGGTGTCCGCTGAGAATCCAGCCACGCGCGCGCTCGAAGCGCTGATCGATCGCCTGCACGCGCGGGGGCGCCTGCGGGTGTGGTCGCTCGTCATCACGATCTTCGGCGATGCGATCGTGCCGCGAGGCGGTCGGGTATCGCTATCGGCGCTTCAGGACATCATGGCCCGGCTGCGCATCGAGCCCGGCGCGTTGCGCACAGCCATGTCCCGTCTTGCCTCCGACCATTGGGTGACGCGCGAGCGGCAGGGGCGCAATTCGTTCTTCCGGCTGGACGAGCATGGCCGCCATGCCTTCGATCTTGCCACCCGTCGCATCTATGCGTCAGGTCCGCCGGCGTGGACCGGGCGGTGGACCGTTGCGCTGGCGCCGCCGGGCGTGGACGAGAAAACCGTGTCCGAACTCACGGCCCTGGGGTTTTTGCGCATCAACGGCGCGGTTCATCTCAGGCCGGAGACCGCCGATGCGGCAGATGCCGGCGACGCGCTTTCGGGCATGCTGGTCGTGCATGGCGAGAGCGCGGAGCACCCGGAGGCGTTTCGGGCGCTCTGGCCCTCCGAGCAGATCGGCGATGCGTATCGCGCATTCGTTGACGCCTATCGCCCGCTCGCCGACGCGCTTCAGGGCGGGCGACGTATGACGCCGCTCGACGCGATGACCGCGCGAACGCTGCTCATTCATGACTGGCGGCGCATCGTCCTGCGTGATCCGGGCCTTCCGCTCGCATTGCTGCCCGAGGCGTGGCCGGGCGAGGCGGCGCGGGAGATTGCGCGCGACATCGATCGTCTCCTGCATGAGCCGAGCGAGAACTGGCTCGATGCAGCCGGGCTGAAAGCGGCCACGGCCGGCCGCGAGCGTTTCGCCTCGGTCTGATCCGCTTCGTCGTCCCGCGCGGCGACACAACTCAAGATCGCAAAAGAATCGTAAAAACGCGCGCCCGTCATTCAAATGGATGATGATCGCGCGATCCGCGCCGCATAGCGTGCCCACGACGCTGCCGCTTGCGCAGCTTCCATAGCCTGAGTTCTCCCGTCCACCACGACAAGGACATTCAAATGGTTACGGCAATCAAAATCGCGCAGGGTCGAGCGGGAAATCCGATCGACATCCTTCAAACCGTCTACGACATTCCCGGTCAATCGATCACGAGCATATCCTCGACGCGGATCGTATGGGGACAGACGTCGAACAACATCTACACGCGGGACCGTATCGTCATCGAAGGCGAGGGTCTTGGATACAACGTATTCACCGGTCAGTTCACCGGCACGATCACCTCGGTCTCCGTCTACCCTCCCATACAGATCATCGGGCAGGAGCCTCCGCTCGTCATCACGGACATCAACCAGCCGGTGGGCCCGATAGCGGCCGCGCTGTCGGATGGCAACGAGGCTGCTCTGATGGCGCTTCTTTCAAGCCGGGGATACGACTGGGGCGGCAGTTCCGGCAATGACAGTTTCACCGGCGGCGCACAGCCCGATGTGTTGCGTGGCAACGCCGGCAACGACCTGCTCAACGGCGGAGCCGGCAATGACTACATGGCCGGCGGAGCGGGCGACGACATCTATATCGTCGGCGCGGTCGGAGACGAGACAGTCGAGCTTTCGAGTGGGGGCACCGATACGGTCCGCAGTTACCTCAACTGGACGCTGAGCGACCATATCGAGCGCCTCGAACTGCTCGGCTCGGCGGTCAACGGCACAGGCAACGCGCTGAACAACACGATTGTCGGCAATGCGCTCAACAATGTGCTGAACGGTGCCGGCGGCGACGACTACATGGTCGGCGGCGCGGGAGACGACACCTACATCGTGGCCGCGGTCGGCGACAAGACCATCGAGGCAGCCGGCGGCGGCACGGACACCGTGCGCGCCTACATCAACTGGACGCTCGCGGCGAATGTCGAGCGGCTGGAACTGCTGGGCTCGGCACAGAACGGCACCGGCAACGCCCTCAACAATACGCTCGTCGGAAACAGCCTCGTGAACGTGCTCAGCGGCGGCGACGGCAACGACTACATCCGTGCCGGCGCAGGCAACGACGTGCTCAATGGCGGCAACGGCAACGATACGCTGGTTGGCGGTGCCGGGGCCGACCGGCTCGTCGGTGGCGCGGGACATGACACGTTCGTCTATGAAGCGCTTGCCGACAGCCGGGTCGGGCCAACGCTGCGCGATACGATCGAAGGGTTCGTCCACGGACAGGACAAGATCGGCCTGTCCGCGCTCGACGCCAATGCGGGCGCCGCAGGCAACCAGGCCTTCACCTTCATCGGATCGGCTGGTTTCTCCGGCGTCGCGGGCCAGTTGCGGTACTCGGCATACGGCAACACCGTCATCGTCGATGCCGACGTGAACGGCGATCGCGTCTCGGACTTCCAGATAGCGGTCACCGGGACGAACTTCATGGCCGGCACCGACTTCATACTCTGATCGCGTGCGATACCATTCCCATCACTTTCGGGCCGGTGGCGCTGCTGCCGGCCCTGATTTTTGTGTCGTGCGGAATAACTCCCATCTCCTGAAACGCACCATGCTTGCCTCCCGGCAAAACACGCTATCTGTCGGGTTCATCCACCGGGGAAAGCCGATACGAGGTCGCCGCGGCTTTCCCGGATGTCGAGCGTGAGACGATCGAGAACGACGTGACGTCGTTGCTGGCCGGGCTTGTGGCGTCGGGTTTCGTCACGCCGTCTCGGGATCAGTCCTCCAGATAGGCGAAAGCGCTCGTGGCAGTCACCGCCACACGCGCGTCTGCCGCCGCGCGCATTTCGACCCGCGCATAGGCCATGCGCTTGCCGTTGGACAGGATCTCGACACGGATGTCGACGCTGCCCGGCTTGAGCGGCCTGATGAAATGCGTCGTCAGATCGACGGTGGAGCACATGCGAAACCGGCCATTGAGGGCGGCGAGCGTTACCACACTGGCCGTATCGGCGGCGGACGCGGTCGCCTGACCACAGATGACGCCGCCGCCATGCACGAGACGGGGATTTTCCGGAAGCCGGAAATTGCCGCCCGTCTCGTCGAACGCTGTTGCCTGCAAACCCATGTCGACGATCCATGGCGCGAAGAACGTCTCGAGATTCACGCGCGCCTGCTCTACTGCGTCGGTCATTCCGCCTCCCTTTGAAATGCGTTACGAAATATTGCGTATTGATCGATTTTTTGTTACACATACGACGTCGGCCAGATGCCATATCCGACCACGGAGGAACAGCCATGTACAGCCAGGGCCTCATCGGCGCGAAGACGGAGACCACCGAGGACGAAGCCTTCCTCGCGGCTTTTCAGGCGCGCATCGATGCCGAGGAAAAGATCGAGCCGAACGATCCGATGCCGGAAGGCTATCGCCGGACGCTGATCCGCCAGATCGGCCAGCACGCCCATTCCGAGATCGTCGGCATGCTGCCGGAAGGCAACTGGATCACGCGCGCGCCGTCGCTGCGGCGCAAGGCGGCGCTGCTCGCCAAGGTGCAGGACGAGGGCGGACATGGGCTCTATCTCTATTCGGCGGCCGAGACGCTGGGCGTCTCCCGCGAGGAGATGACCGAGGAGCTTCTGGCCGGGAAGGCGAAATATTCCTCGATCTTCAACTATCCGACGCTGACCTGGGCCGATATTGGCGCGATCGGCTGGCTGGTCGACGGCGCGGCGATCATGAACCAGATCCCGCTCTGCCGCTGCTCCTATGGCCCCTATGCGCGCGCGATGATCCGCGTATGCAAGGAGGAGAGTTTTCACCAGCGCCAGGGCTACGAGATCATGATGACGCTGGCGAACGGGACGCCGGACCAGAAGGATCTGGCGCAGGACGCGCTGAACCGCTGGTGGTGGCCGTCGCTGATGATGTTCGGCCCGCACGATTCCGAAAGCCAGCACGGCGACCAGTCGATGAAGTGGAAGATCAAGCGCTTCACCAATGACGAGCTGCGCCAGCAATTCGTGGATTCCATCGTTCCGCAGGCCGAGTTCATCGGACTCACGCTTCCCGATCCCGAACTGAAGTGGAACGAGGAGCGCGGCCATTACGATTTCGGCCCGATCGACTGGGACGAGTTCTGGCGCGTGGTCAAGGGCGGCGGCCCGATGAACCGGGAACGCCTCGAAGACCGCCGCAAGGCATGGGACGAGGGCGCCTGGGTGCGCGAGGCAGCGCTCGCGCATGCCGAGAAGCGCAAAGCCCGCCGCGAGGCGGCGAAGATGGCGGCGGAGTGATGGCAACGCTGCGCTCCATGCCGGTGCTGCAGGTGCACGATGTGCCGCGTTCCGTGGCGTTTTACGAGAAGCTGGGCTTTGCCGCTCATGGCTCGTGGGGCGATCCGCCGCTCTTCGCGATCATCCAGCGCGGCGACGTCACCCTTGCGCTCGACAAGGGGCGGCAAGACGGGCCCATCCCGCTCAACCAGTGGTGGGCCGCCTACATCTATGTCGACGATGCGAAGGTGCTGCGCGACGAGTTCGCCGCGCTCGATCTGCCAACGCTGACCGAGATGCATTTTCCGGACGATTACGGCTGCATCGATTTCGACGTGGTCGATCCCGACGGCCACCGCATCGCGTTCGGCCAGGCGCTGCACCCGGTTCCGGGAGCGGGTCTCAGTGACGATCGCGGCAGAGGATGATGGAGATCTAGATATGGCGAAGAACGAAATTCCTCTCTGGGAAGTCTTCATCCGCCCGCGCAACGGCTTGTCGCACAAGCATTGCGGCTCGGTGCATGCGGCCGACGAGGTGATGGCCTTGCAGGCCGCGCGCGACGTCTACACGCGGCGCGGCGAGGGCGTGTCGATCTGGGTGGTGCCGTCCGCATCGATCGTCGCATCAGATCCCGAACACAGGGACGAGAATTTCGAGCCGGCGCTGTCGAAGGTCTACCGCCATCCGACCTTCTACAAGATCCCGGACGATGTGGGGCATATGTGATGCCGGCCACCGCTACCCTCGCGCGCGATCATCTCGTCACTTTCCTGCTGCGGCTTGCCGACGATCACCTGATCCTCGGTCATCGCCTGTCGGAATGGTGCGGCCATGCGCCGATGCTGGAAGAAGACCTCGCGATGCCCAACATCGCACTCGACCTGATCGGGCAGGCGCGGGCGCTCTACCAATATGCCGGTGAAGTCGAAGGTGAGGGGCGAACGGAGGACGATCTCGCTTATCTGCGCCGCGAGCGCGAATATCTCAACTGCCTGATGGTCGAGCGGCCCAACGGCGATTTTGCGCATACGATGCTGCGGCAGCTCTATTTCGCCGCCTTCATGCACCCGTTCTGGGAGAAGGCTTCGGCGTCCAGCGACGAGACGATCGCGGGCATCGCCGCCAAGGCGGTCAAGGAAGTCGCCTACCACGTCCGGCATTGCGGCGAGTGGGTCATCCGGCTGGGCGACGGCACGGAGGAAAGCGCGCGGCGGATGCAGGCCGCCGTCGCGGCGCTCGCGCCTTATGTGGACGAGTTGTTCGAGGCTGACGACATCAGCGCCGCAGTGGCGGCCGATGGCATTGCGCCCAGCCCCGCGTCACTGCGCCCAGCCTTCGACGCGACCGTTTCGCGCATCTTCGCTGATGCCTTTCTCGATATGCCCGAAGCCGCATGGCCGCAGACCGGCGGACGACAAGGACGCCATGGCGAGGCAATGGGTTTTCTGCTGGCCGATTTGCAGCACATGCAGCGGACGTTTCCGGGAGCGGTGTGGTGAGCGCGGCGCAACAGCCATCTTCCTTCTCCCCGTTCACGGGGAGAAGGTGGCCCGAAGGATCGGATGAGGGGCGGCGCGAGCCTGGTGAAGTTGGGCTCTGCCCCTCATCCCCCTGCCGGGACCTTCTCCCCGTAAACGGGGAGAAGGAAGCGCTTCGCCGCCGCGCCTATGCCGCCGCAGCCGCCGTGCCCGATCCCGAAATCCCCTGCGTCACGGTCGCGGATCTTGGCATCCTGCGCTCGGTGGACATTGTCGATGGCGTCGCGGTCGCGAAGGTCACGCCGACTTATTCGGGTTGTCCGGCCGTGCTCGCCATCGAGCTTGCCGTCGAGGCGGCGCTTCGCGATGCAGGTTTCGATGCGCGTGTGGAGCGCGTGATGTCGCCGGCTTGGACCACCGACTGGATCACGCCGGAAGGCCGCAAAAAGCTGCGCGTCTACGGCATCGCGCCGCCTGCGAAGGCCTCCAACTCGATCCGGGCGCTGTTCGGCGAGACGCAGGTCGATTGCCCGCAATGCGGCTCGTCGGAGACGACACGTGTGTCTGAATTCGGCTCGACGGCCTGCAAGGCACTCTATCGCTGCGTCGCCTGTCGCGAGCCGTTCGACTATTTCAAGTGCATCTGAGCGTGATCCCGATGGCATCCAGATTTCATGAACTCAAGGTTGCGGCGATCGCCCGGGAAACGCATGAAGCGGTCGCGATCGCGTTCGAACTTCCCGAGGATTTGAAGTCCGCCTTCGCCTTTCAGCCGGGGCAGTATCTGACATTATCCGCCGACATCGACGGCAGGGAAGCGCGGCGCTCCTACTCGATCTGCTCCGCGCCGGGCGAAAAGACATTGCGCGTCGGCGTCAAGAAGGTCGCCGACGGGCAGTTTTCGAGCTTTATCAACGATACGCTTGCGGTCGGCGACACGATCCGCGTCATGCCGCCGGAAGGGCGCTTCACGTCGCTCGCCGGCGAGCGGCACGACTACATCCTGATCGCCGCCGGCTCCGGTATCACGCCGATGCTGTCGATCGCCAAGACGGTGCTCGGCCACGAGCCGGACAGCACGATCACGCTGATCTACGGCAACCGAACCACCGATACGATCATGTTCCGCGAAGAACTGGGGGACCTGAAGGATCGCTACATCAGGCGGTTTTCTCTCGTCCACCTGCTCTCGCGCGAAGCGCAGGACGTCGAGATGCTGAACGGCCGCATCGATGGCGACCGCATCGCGGAGCTTGCCTCGCGCGGTCTCGTCGATCTTCTGTCCGCGGACGGCATCTTCCTGTGCGGTCCGGGCGAGATGATCGACGGCGTATCCGCGAGGCTTTTGGCGCTGGGCGTGGCCGAGGATCGCATCCGCTTCGAGCGTTTCACGCCGTCGGGCGATGCGCCGAAGCCGCGTCCGCGATCCGCAGACGCGCAGAAAGCCGCCGAAGCCGGCACCGAGATCGAAATCGTTCTGGATGGCGTGCGCCGCGCCTTCCCGATGCTGGAGGCCGACGCCAACGTGCTGGATGCGGCCCATCGCGCAGGGCTTGAGATTCCCTATTCCTGCGCCGGCGGCATGTGTTGCACCTGCCGTTGCCGCATCGCGCAAGGCGAGGCGGAAATGGCGGTGAACTACTCGCTCCAGCCCTGGGAGATCGAGGCCGGCTTCACGCTGGCCTGCCAGACGCGACCGACCTCGCGGAAGCTGGTACTGGATTTCGACGCGGTTTGAACGGTGCTTAGTCGTCTGAGAACTCGGATTCCCAATCTCGGCCGGCTCGGAAAATGCGAAGGACGTGAACTTCCTGCTCATCGACCTCGAATACTATGGTCAGCGAACGTTCAAAGCCCAGCGTCCGAACGTTTCGGCGCAATTCGTCGCGCCGCGTCCCCCTTTCTGAGGCGAGATCAAGCGATCGACAGAAATGTTCGATGCGTTCGATGAAGCCACCAGCCACCCGCCAACTTGTTGCAGTCCGAATATCTCTATAAATTTCTTTGAGATCGTTATTAGCGGATTGCGAGAACCTGACGATGCGAGATTTCATGTCTCGCGGTCTGCCTCATGGCGGGCTTTGAGTTCGGCAAATACCTCATCGATCGGGATCAGCCGCTCTTTGCCGGCCTTGATGCGATCGTATGTCGGCACGACCTCTTTGCGCAGCCATGCCTCGAATTCCGGTCCTTCGTGAGGCGTGTCGTCGCCGATATGCAAGGCGTCGATGCCGGCCTGAAGAACTTCGCTTGCAGAACTGTAAAGCCCACTTTCGACCGCGCGTTCGACGTCGGCGATCGTTTCTGCCGGCAGATCGACTGTAAAGCGTTCCATCCTGGCCATGCCGAGCTCCCGTTGAGTGCTCAATGATATCACGGCGCCGACCGTTGCCAAAAGCTATTTCCCCTCGCGTATCTGGCTCAGGGTCCGCGTCGGGGTGATTGCCTCCGGGTCGAGCTTGATCTCGATGATCGACGGTTTGCCGCTCGCTCGCGCGCGTTCATAGGCAGGCGCGAATTCTTCCGTCGTGGCGACCGTCTCGCCATGACCGCCGAAGGCGCGGGCATAGGCGGCGAAGTCGGGGTTCCTCAGCGTCGTGCCCGAGACCCGGCCGGGATAGTCGCGCTCCTGATGCATGCGGATCGTGCCGAAAATGCCGTTGTTCAGGATCACGACGATGATGGGACGGTCATATTGCACCGCTGTTGCAAACTCCTGTCCGTGCATCAGGAAGTCGCCGTCGCCGGCCCAGACGACGACCTCGCGGTGGGGGAATATGCCTTTCGCGGCGACGCCTGCCGGCACGCCGTAGCCCATGGAGCCGGATGTCGGTGCTGCCTGTCCGTTGAAGCGGCGATAGCGGTGGAAGCGATGCATCCATGTCGCGAAATTGCCCGCTCCGTTGGCGATGATGGCGTCCTCGGGCAGGTTTTCCTCCAGCCAGGACATGACGCGACCCATCTTGACGTCGCCCGGCCCGTCCTGCGGAGGCGTCGACCATTCCAGATAGCTCTTGTGCAGGTCTTCCGTCTGGCTTGCCCAGCTTGGCGTGTCTTTAGGCGCCGTCTGAGCGAAGGCCTCAGCGAAAGCCGTGTTGGACGCATTGATCGCGAGATCCGGCCGGTAGACGCGGCCGAGTTCTTCCGGGTCGGGGAAGATATGGACCAGCGTCTGGTCCGGGTAGGGGCTTTTCAGCAGCGTATAGTCGGCCGACGGCATTTCGCCGAAGCGGCAGCCGACGAGGATGACCAGATCGCTGTCCTTGATGTAGCTCGACAGCTTCGGATTCGCGCCGATGCCGATGTCGCCGGCATAGCAATCGTGCAACTGGTCGCACAGCGTCTGGCGGCGGAAGGAACAGCCGACTGGCAGCTTCCACCGACTGATGCCGGCACAGATCTGCTTTACCGCCTCTTCGGTCCAGCGGGTGCCGCCAAGTACGAGGAACGGGCGCTTTGCGCCGTTCAGCAGTTCAACCAGCCGCTCCATTTCCGGCTGTCCCGGCCGCGTCTCAACCGGCGTGAAGGGCCGGGGCTTCGGGGCCTCGACCTCGTCGGTCAGCATGTCTTCCGGCAATGCGATCACGACCGGGCCGGGGCGGCCTGAGGTGGCGACAGCGAAGGCGCGGGTGACGAGCTCGGGCACCCGAGCGGCATCCTCGATCTCGACCACCCACTTCGCCATCGATCCGTAGAACGCCTTGTAGTCGACTTCCTGGAACGCCTCGCGTTCCTTGATGCCGCGCGCCACCTGCCCGATGAAGATGATCATCGGGTTCGAATCCTGCTGTGCGATATGGACGCCGGCCGAGGCGTTCGTCGCGCCTGGGCCGCGTGTGACGAAACAGATGCCGGGCTTTCCAGTCAGCCGGCCCTCGCAATCGGCCATCATCGCCGCGCCGCCTTCCTGGCGGCAGACGACGTTCTCGATGCTGGAATCGTGCAGCGCGTCGAGGACGGCCAGATAGCTCTCGCCCGGCACGGAATAAATGCGCTCGACGCCGTTGGCTTCCAGCGCATCGACGATCAGTTGTCCGCCTGTTTTCATTGTTCGCTTCCTATCAGGTCTAGTTTGCAGCGCGACGGTAGAGCGCCAGCGAGCCGGCGAGCGCGATCAGCGCGCCGCCGCAAAGCCGGTCGAGCCACATCGCTCCGTTGCGGGTCAGGATGCGCACGGCGCGCGAGCCGATCAGTGCGTAGCCCGCCATCACGATCGCGTCGATCGAGGCGAACACTGTGGCCAGAACTGCATACTGGACGAATTGCGGTTCGCCGGGCGTGATGAACTGAGGCAGGAAGGCCGAGAAGAACAGATATCCCTTGGGATTGGTCACGGCGACCAGAAAGCTCTTCATGAAGATGGAGCGCGCCGAGCCGTGGCCGGTCGCGGTCTTCTGCGCGGCAAGATCGATGCTGCCTTGCGAGCGCAGCATCTGGAAACCGAGAAAGGCGAGGTAGGCGGCGCCCGCCCATTTTACCACGGTGAACCAGAACTCCGACGCGGCAAGCAGCGCGCCGAGACCGAGCGCCACGGCGCCGATCAGCACGAAATCCGACAGCACCGCGCCGAGCATTCCCCACGCCGAGCGACGCATCCCGAAGCGCGAGCCGTTGGTGAGCGCCAGAAGCACGGTCGGCCCTGGCGTGGCGATGCCGATGAAGGCGACGAGCGCGAAGGCGGCGATGGTCAGCTCGTTCATGATGCCGCCTCGTTCCTCGCGCTAGCTACCGCGTCGAGTTCCGCCATGATCTCGTCCGTATGCTGTCCCAGTCGCGGCGACGGGCGATCGTATGTCAGCGGCGTGCCGCTCATCACCATGGGGGCGCGGACGGAGGGCAGGGCGTTGCCCATGCCGTCGTCGATATCCATGCGCATGCCGCGTGCCACGACTTGGGGGTCTGCGAACATCTGCGCGATGTCGTTGATCGGGCTTGCCGGCACGGCGGCCACGTCGAGCAGCGGCAGCAGTTTTTCGCGCTCCCATCCGGCAAGGGTCGCGACCAGCACCTCGCGCAGCCCTACGCGGTTGTTCACCCGCGCCGGGTTGGTGGCGAAGTCCGGATCGCTCGGCAGATGGTCGAGGCCGACCACCTTGCAGAAACGCTGGAACTGGCCGTCATTGCCGACCGCGAGGATGAAGAACCCGTCCTTGACGGGCAAAACCTCATAGGGCGCAATGTTCATGTGGGCATTGCCCATCCGGATCGGCGGCTTGCCGGAAGCCAGATAATTCAGGTTCTGATTGCCCAGGATCGAAACCTGCGTGTCGAGGAGCGCCATGTCGATATGCTGGCCCTCGCCGGTCGCTTCCGCGTGACGCAAAGCTGCCTGGATGGCGATGACGGAATAGAGGCCCGTGAAAATATCGGAGACGGCAACGCCGACCTTTTGCGGCTCGCCGCCCGGTTCGCCGGTGATCGACATCAGCCCGCCGATGCCCTGGATGATGAAGTCGTAGCCCGCGCGCGGTGCATAGGGGCCGTCCTGCCCGAAGCCGGTGATGGAGCAGTAGACGAGGCGGGGATTGATCTTGCGCAGGCTTTCATAGTCGAGCCCGTATTTCTTCAGGCCTCCGACCTTGAAATTCTCGATCATGACATCCGCGGTTGCGACCAGCTTGCGCACCGCTTCCGCGCCTTCCGGGGTGGAGAAATCGAGCGCGATCGAGCGCTTGCCGCGATTGGTCGAATGGTAATAGGCGGCGGAGAGGTTGTCGCCGTCATGGCTCATGATGAAGGGAGGCCCCCATTTGCGGGTGTCGTCGCCGCCATCGGGGTTTTCGATCTTGATGACATCCGCGCCGAGGTCGGCAAGGACCTGTCCTCCCCACGGGCCGGCGAGGATGCGGGCGAGTTCGATAACGCGAATGCCTTTCAGCGGCGCATCAGCCATGTCGAAACCTGTCGTTCATTGGGTCGAGCCGTGCTTAGCAGATTGCCGCGCGGGCGTTAAAGGACCAATCCTGATAGGATCATGAGAGTCACGCATAGATGCGGCTCAAAAAGGCTGGCGATCCGCCCAATCGGCGAAGTCCTTCATGATGAGATCGCGATTCAACTCGTTGAGGGATTCGTGGCGGACATCCGGATAAATCGTTGAAACGAGATTCGAAAAGCCCATCGCCCGCATGCGGCTTTCAAGTTCCGTGACGGTCTTGCCGAAATTCGATTCGGGATCGGCCGCGCCCCCGACGAGATTGACGGGCAGGTCGCGGCGCACATCTGCAAAGTTGGCATTGTCGGCGCCGAGGAAGACGAAATCGAACACCGTGCGCCACATGCCGACCGAAGCGCTCCAGCCGCAGAGCGGGTCGGCAACATAGGCATCCACCTCGGCATGGTCGCGCGACAGCCAGTCGAACGACGTACGCCCGTCCGTGACCTGCTTCGCCCACGCGTCGAAGGTGAGTTTCGGCAGGATACGGGAGGGAACGTCCGAGCCGAGCCGAAAACGCTCCCACGCCAGCACCGCCTGAGCCGCCCGTCCGAGCAGACCGGCCGAGAAATTCCCGTTCCAGACGGCGGCGGCGGCGATGCGATCGGAATGCACAAGCACGAAATTGAGGGCGATCAACGCACCCATCGAATGACCGAAGACGATCACCGGCACACCCGGATGGTCTGCCGCGATCGTGTCGTGGACGGCGAGAACGTCGGCGATCACCGTTTCGCGCGCCGGTTCCTTGCCGAACGAACCCTGCGGCGCATCCTCAGCCTTCGTGTGTCCGTGGCCGCGATGATCGTGAACATAGGTCGCATAGTCACGCGCGGCGAGATAGTCGGCGAAGCGTTCGTAGCGCGCGGCATGCTCGGCGAGGCCGTGATTGATCTGGACGACCGCGCGGGGGCCGGACGGCTCGCGCACGAACAGGTTGATGGACGCGCCTGTGGGCGAGTTGACGATAACCTGTTTGTCGAATGGCATGGACGCTCCCCTTGAGCTAGGGAAGGTGAGGGGTGCCGGAGTTCCGGTCAAGCCGCTGCCTGTTCTTTCGGCTTGGCGCGAGCATGGAACAGGCAGAGTGCTGGTAGGGTGTGCAGCGCACAAATTTGCTGAAGACTTGTGCAGATTGCGCTTGCAATGCTCTTTTCGAGCCGGTTTGATTGCGGCGCGCAACAATGGGTTGGGAGTGTTTTCATGATTTCTCGCAGGGCGTTTTCGACGGCAGCAGCCGCGCTCTTTGCCGGTACGATGTTTGCCGGCTTCTCGATGCCAGCCGCCGCTCAGACGACGGACATCAAGTTCACGCTGGACTGGAAGTTCGAGGGGCCGGCGGCCGGCTTCTTCCTGGCCATGGACAACGGCCACTTCGAGGCCGAGGGGCTCAACGTCACGATCGATTCGGGCAATGGTTCCGTCGAGGCGATCCCGCGCGTCGCGACCGGCGCCTACCAGATGGGTTTTGGCGACATCAACTCGCTGATCAAGTTCCTGGACGAGGATCCGTCGCAGAAGATCAAGGCGGTGATGGTCGTGTACGAGCGCCCGCCATTCTCGATCATCGGCCGCAAGTCGCTCGGCGTCACGGAAGATCCGAAGTCGGTCGAAGGCAGGAAGCTCGGCGCGCCGCCGCCCGATGGCGCATTCGCGCAGTGGAAGGCTTTCGTTCAGGCAGCCGACATCGATGAAAGCAAGGTCACCATCGAAAGCGTCGGCTTCCCCGTGCGCGAGCCGATGCTGGCGCAGGGCCAGGTCGACGGCATCTTCGGCTTCGCCTTTTCCTCGGTGCTGAACCTGAAGGCGCAAGGCGTGCCCGCCGACGACATCTCGACGATCCTGATGGCCGAGAACGGCCTTGATCTCTACGGCAACTCGATCCTCGTCAATACGGACTTCGCGGCTGAAAATCCGGATGCGGTGAAGGGCTTCCTCAAGGCGCTCGCCAAGGGCTTTGCCGATGCCGTCGCCGATCCCGAGGCCGGCGCTGCCGCCGTCATGAAGCGCAACGAGGTGCTGACCAAGGAGATCGAGGTCGAGCGGCTCGAAATGGCGAACGCGATGAACATCAAGACGCCCTACGTGATCGAAAACGGTTTCGGCGGGATCGACGAAGGCAAGCTCACGCAGTCGATCGAGTATCTGAAGGTTTCGATGGGCCTCAAGGGCGCGGTCGGAGCTGCCGACATCTTCGACGCCTCGTTCCTTCCACCGAAGGAAGAGCGGATGCTTCCATAACCTCCCAGAAGAGGGGACGCGGGGGCCGGCGTCGGGAACCGCCGGCCCCCGCAATTATGTCGGGTACAGGGGGATAAAACATGGCAGAGCCACTCGTCGCCATTCGGGACGTCGACATGCGGTATGGCGGGGCCGAGGGCACGCTGGCCGTCGAGGGGCTGACCCTCGATGTCGCCAAGGGCGAGTTCGCCGCCGTTGTCGGGCCGTCGGGCTGTGGCAAGTCCACCCTGATGAAGCTGGTCACCGGTCTTTACATTCCACAAAAGGGCAGCGTCGTCGTGGCGGGCGACACGGTCACGAAACCTGTCAGCATCGTCGGCATGGCGTTCCAGAACCCGACGATGCTGCCGTGGCGCACGACGCTCGACAACATTCTCCTGCCGCTCGAAGTGGTCGAACGGCATCGCCACCGCCTGCGCCGCAACAAGGCGGAGTATGTCGCCAAGGCCGAGCTGCTTCTGGAAACGGTGGGTCTCAAGGGTTTCGGCAGCAAATTTCCCTGGCAGTTGTCCGGCGGCATGCAGCAGCGCGCCAACCTCTGCCGCGCGCTCATCCACGAGCCGGAGCTACTGATGCTCGACGAGCCTTTCGGCGCGCTCGACAGTTTTACCCGGGAGGAGTTGTGGTGCGTCATCCGCGACCTGCACGCCGCGCAAGGCGTGACGATCGTGCTTGTGACGCACGATCTGCGTGAAGCGACCTTCCTTGCCGATCGCATCCTGGTCATGAGCGCAAGGCCCGGCCGGATCACCAAGGACCAGCGCGTGCCGTTCGCCCGACCACGCGACCTCGAGATTCTCTATCAGGCGGATTTCAACGACATCGTTCACGAGCTGCGCGGCAACATCGCAGACGCCAGGAGGGCCGCATGAGCGCGCCATCGAAGGGTTTCGACTGGGTGAAAGCCGCACCGTGGCTCTATACGATCGCGCTGTTCATCGTGTGGGAAGGCGTGGTGCGCATCTTCGCGCTGCCGCAATACCTGCTGCCGGCCCCGACGCGCATTGTGGAAGCGATCATCCAGTTCTGGCCTGCGATCTGGAAGAACTCGCTCCAGACGCTCTACACCACGACGCTGGGCTTCCTGCTCGCCGTGATCGGCGGGCTGGCGCTCGGCATCCTCGTCGGCTGGTCGCGCTTCATTTATGCCGGGCTCTATCCGCTGATGGTCGGGTTCAACGCCATCCCGAAGGTGGCGCTCGTCCCGATCCTCGTCATCTGGTTCGGCATCGGCACCGTGCCGGCCGTCCTGACGGCGTTTCTGATCGCGTTCTTCCCGATCGTGGTGAACGTCGCGACCGGCCTCGCGACCATCGAGCCCGAGATGGAGGACGTGCTGCGGGCGCTGGGCGCGAAGAAGATGGATATCATGCTGAAGGTCGGCATCCCGCGCTCCATGCCCTACTTCTTCGGCTCGCTGAAGATCGCGATCACGCTGGCTTTCGTCGGGTCGGTGATCGCCGAGACGGTGGCGGCCAATTCCGGCCTCGGCCATATGATGCTCGCCGCGCAATCCCAGTTCAACGTGCCGCTGGTGTTCGCCGGCCTCGTGATGCTGGCGATCGAGGGCATCATCATGTACGCCATCATGGCGTGGATCGAAATGCGCATGACCGGCTGGGCCCATCGCAGCCAGATGGCGAACACATAGCTGAGTGAGCGCCGGTCTGCCGTTCTGGGCAGACCGGGCCACTTCTCCGGTTCAGGTGATGAAATCCGTGCCGGCCATGAAGTTGGTGTTGTTCACCGCGATCTGGAAATCCGCCACGCTGTCGCCGTTCACGTCGCCGGTGACAAGGCATGTGTTGCCGAACGCCGCGTAGCGCAACTGGCCGGCGACGCCGGTGAAGTTTCCCGTGCCGATGAAACTGAACGCCTGATCGCCGGCGGCGCTCGCATTGGCGTCGATCGCCGCCAGGTTGATCTTGTCCTCGCCATGGACGAAGGCGTTGATCGTGTCGCGCGTGGCGACCCCGACGGGGGTGTCCGATAGCGCGAGGTACAGAAAGGTATCGTTGCCGGCCCCTCCGTTCATGATGTCGGCGCCCGCACCGCCCACCAGCGTGTCGTTCTGGTTGCCGCCGTTGAGCGTATCGTTGCCCGCACTTGCGCTGATGTAATCGTTTCCGTCTCCGCCATTCAAGATGTTGGCGAGACCGTTGCCGACGAGCGTGTTGGCGAGCGCGTTGCCCGTGCCATTGGCGGCCGAACCCAGCAATTCCAGGCGCTCGACATTCGTGCCAAGGGTCCAGTTGATATAGGCGCGAACCGTGTCCGTACCCTGGTTCAATCCCTCGATCGTCTGGTCCGCCACCGTGGCGACGACGAAAATGTCGTTCCCGCCGCCACCGTACATCACGTCGTCGCCTGCGCCGCCATTGATGAGATTGTTCCCGCCATTGCCGATGATCGTGTTGGCGCTGGCATTGCCCGTGGCATTGATATCGCCGTTGCCGGCAAGGGTAAGGTTCTCGATATTCGCGCCAAGCGTGTACGTCGCCGTGCTGATCACGCTGTCCGTGCCCTCGGCCGCAAGTTCGGCAATCACGATCGCGGAGCTCGAGATGCGGTAGGTGTCGTTTCCAAGTCCCCCGAGCACCGTGCCGTTGACCGTTCCGCCGGTCCCATCGAACGTGTCGTTTCCATTGCCCAGCAGAACGTCGCCGTTCATCACGCCGCGGTTGACGATCATCTCGGCGGTGGCGTTGCCCCGGAACGCACCGGCAAGGCCGGTGATCGTGCCGTGGTTCACGAGCCGCGCGGTATCGCCGTCATCCATGTTCGCGAAATCGACGCCGAACCATTGCTGCGACGTCACGAGGCCGCGATTTTCGACCCAGGAGCCGTCGCCCCCGGCGGTGCCGATCGCAATGCCCGCGCCCTGGCTCGAGATTGCCGATATCGCTCCGCTCACAGTGTTCACGATGACGGTGCGGTCGCCCTCGGTGAAGACGCCGTTGTTGTAGCGGAAGTCGGCATTTGCATCGCCTGCGGCATTTGCCGAGATGCTGCCCTCGTTGAACAGCGTATCGCCCACACTGCCGAACAGGCCGAGAAACGCTCCGCTTGCAGCCGTTATCGAACCGCGATTGAGGACTTCGTTGTCTCCACCTTGCAACAGGATGCCGATCGCGCTTGCCGCGTTGACCTGCCCTTCGTTCAAAACCGAAGAATTGCCGCCGGTCAGGAAAATGGCGGTATTTCCGCTGATCGGTTCATTGGATGTCACGATGCCGCTGGAGCCGATCGTGACGTGATTGTTGGCGCCTTGAAGTACGATGGCGGACTCGGCCGCGACCACGGTCCCATCGACCCTGACCGATTGATTTCCCAAGGCTCCCGCAATCGCAAAGTCGTCTGTCGACTCGACCCTGACACCTCCGAGCACCTGATATTCATCGCCTGTGTTGGCGAAGGTGAAGCGAACACCGGTACCGATCGAATTCTCGAACTGATAAAACGTCGTCATCGTTGACCCCAAATGTTGCCGACCAGGCTCCCCGCGTCGAAGACAGCGTGCCCTTCGCCAAGCTCAACATGCTCTCAGTGAGCCGAATAGATGGATGTTCGGATATGGGAACGATTTGGGATAGGTCCGGGCACTGCCTGTTGTGCTTGACCTAAGCCGATCTGATGAGGTCCTTACCTGCCCGCAATCTCACTTCTGATCGAAAATTTGATTGCCCGGATGCGCCCGAGCGCCATCGGGATCAGGTGCCGTCAAAAGGAGCGACGACAAGCTGATCGATCGCCTGATTCTCATCAATCGGCCGATCGTGGAAACGCCGCTCGGCGCGAAACTGTGCCGTCCGTCCGAGGCGACGGGGCGGAGGATTTTCTAGAACGACGCGCCGGGCCCCCCTGCATTGCTGGCGTCCTTGTAGGTATTTTTATCGCTCTCGGGCAAGGCGGTGCCGCGGAGTTTGGCCGAATATTGCTCGTCGGTATAGCCTGCCGGCGGCGCGCCGCGATACACCGGCCCGCTCGAACCGCAAGCGCTCAAAATGATGCCGATTGCTGCCATCGCCACTGCACGTTGCATTCAAATCTCCTGATTTCGGATGCTGCGCGGACACCTACCACGGAAAGTGGCAGGCTAAAACTGTCGTTCTCCCAAGCCCAAGTCAGATTTTTCCGCGTTGCTCGAGATGGCGTCTCAGCAAGAGCACGTTGCGCTTGTTCGACTTGAAATAGACGTCGAAGATCGAGCCGAGCAGCGGGATCGATCCGATCACCGTGTCGATCGCCACGTTTCCGGCCATGCGGGCGATGAGCGCGCCGCTGGCACCGTGGCTGCGTGCGCGCAGGATGATGTAGGCCGAGACAAGCGCCATCGCCGAATCGCCGACGACCGGCACGAGGCCGGCGACAGCATCGACCCCGAACCGGATCGACGTGCCCGGTATGGTCCAGTTCGAATCGAGGAGTCTCGCAAGCTGGTCGAGTTCGGCCAAAGCCTTGATTTTGGCGGGATCGCCATCTGCGCCGTCGGGAGCCATGCGAGCCGGGCTCATTTCCGTAGGATGACCCAGATCGCGTGGATGATGCCCGGCACGTAACCCAGAAGCGTCAGCAGGATGTTCAGCCAGAACTGAAGTCCGATGCCGACCTGCAGGAAGACGCCGAGCGGAGGAATGAGAATTGCAAGCAGTATGCGAATGACGTCCACACGGGATCTCCATGAGCTTCGTGAGCCCTCTCAACGCGGCAATGCCGAAACGGTTCTGTCCGTACGGTCTTGCCGCGCCGAAGTGATCGCATGAACTGACGAGGCGAAGCCGCTACCAGCCGAACTGGAAGGTGGCTCCCGCATTGCCATTGCCGGTCTGGGTGGCGTGTCCGTTGGTGTTGCGACCGAACTGGAAGAGACCGTAGGAATTGTTGTTGCCGTTCTGGGTCACGGTTCCGTTGTGGCCGCGGCCTTCCTGGTGGACGATGCCCTGATTGCCCCGCCCGTCCTGCGCGATCCCGGCGGCGTTGCCGCTGCCGATCTGGCGGATGGAGGCGCCGCCCTTCACCTGATTGTAGATCGAGTAGAGCGAGAGGCCGGCGCGCATGGCGCGGCTTTCCTGCTCGTTTCTCGGCTGCACATGGACGCTGAGCGAACCGCCGGCCTGCGCTGGCGCGATGAAGGCGGATGTGCCGATCGTGGTGGCGACCAGTGCGGCCATGGCTGTCTTGAGGGCGGTGCGGATCATGTCGGTCTCCTTGCTTCGTCAAGTCTTCGGGCTTCTTCAACCCATGCGAGGAGAATGACGCAGCAGCGCTGAACCGATCCGGAACCGCATGTTCATGGGGCGTTAATCGCCGACGCCATGCGAGACACAACAAAAAGGCCCCGGCATGCCGGAGCCCTTTGTGGTCGGTGCAGATACGCTCAGATCGATCCGAGCGTCTGTTCGCAAACCGATTGCTGGCCGTTGGCATTGAGTTCGAGACGGATATCGAGACTGCGTGCGGAGCCGCCCACCTGCACGCTGCCCAATGTGGCCGTCTCGCCAGCCTGCGCTTCGAACGCGCCGCCTTGCCGGATGTTCGTGCCCTGACCGCTCACGGTGAAAGAATATTCACCCGACAGAGCGCGATCGGCATGCACCACGCCCCGGATCGAGGCCGTGCCGCCGGAGGTGCTCGCGATGATCTCGCAGCGGGGAGCATCCGAATCCGCCTGACTGGCGCCGGAAGCGGCAAACGCCGCGCCGAGGCCGGCGACCAGGACAGCCGCCCCGATCGAGAATGGCTTGCGTATGTCGGTCATCTTGATTCTCCTTTGGCATCCGATCGATCGCCGGGAGGCCTGAGGCGCTCCCGAACGATCGGCTTGCGGGCAAGTCCTTAGCGGCAGGTCTGGACGAAGGCCGCGACATTGCCGCTGCCGCCCTGGCGGACGTTGGCGTCGCAGCCGTTGCCGACCTGAACGCCTGCCGTGATGTTGCCGTTGCCGTCCTGGACGACGATCGAGTTGTGGTTGGAGCCGAACTGGCCGACGCCGGCCGCGTTGTTGCGGCCGGTCTGCGTGGCCTGCACGGTGTTGCGGCGACCGTTCTGGCCGATTGCGATGGTGTTGCGATAGCCGCGCTGATTGCCGACCGCGCTGTTGCGCCGTCCGTCCTGCTGGACGCCGATGTCGTTTCTGTACCCTGTCTGGCGGCCACCGGCCTGATTGGCGTAGCCGAACTGCTCAAGCCAGACGCTGTTTGCGCTGGCAGGAATGGAGGTGAAGCCGACGAGGGCTGCGACTGCTGCGGTGATGAAAAGCTTCGAGGACATGGCGGGTCTCCTGCGGTTGATGTGTCTCGTTGCGAGTACGGGATCACATTCGCATCCGCCTCCGGAACCGATGCTGAACCGGTCGTTCAGCGGCGGTTCATTCGCCGGGCAGGGGATCGTCAACAGGAGAAGGTGCCGCAGCCGGGCTGCGCTGAAGGGAGGTTCAGTCGCGCCAGATCGTGAGTGGCTGGCCGGTCGAAAGCTGGCCGGAATAATGATCCGGCCCGTCTCGTTTCAGGATCGCGATACGGTTGCCGTTGCGCGCATAGAGGAGCATTTCGGCCTCAAGTCCGGCCGTCGTCTCGTCGAGCCGCCAGTCGTTCGTGCCTGCCAGCAGGGGATTGTTGCAGCCGGACGTGCTGGCGCTGCCGCGCGGCGGATTGGCGCCGGACCAGGTGCCGGGTGCCGCGAATGACAGCGAGCAGCCGCAATCGGCCGAGCCGTCGGTCACCGTCCAGCGCCCGCGAATGTCGAACTGGGAGGGAAGGGCACGCGCCGCGAGGTTGCCGGCCACCGCGCCGCCGACCGGGCCGGCAACGAAGGTTCCCGCGCCGGCGATTGCGGTGCGGCCGACATTGCGCCCGACATTCCAGGCGGTCGCCGCGCCGAAGGCCGTCATGCGGGGTGGCTTGGCGGGCGGCCCGTCCGGCAGCGGCACGGCGCACTGCATCGGCCCCATGAACGACCCTTGCGCGGCAGCCACCGAATTCTCGCCGTCGCCCGACTGGCACGCGGCCAAAGCGATCGCCACGGCCGCCAGGGCGCCGGCCCTGCTGAGTACAGATTTCACAGTCCAGTTCCCCATCATGCACTCGCCATGCGCAATGACCATGGCGAGAGTTTGATCCCATCGCCTTGGCAACCCGCCGCATTGCCCTTCGGCGCCGGATGGCCTACATACGCGCCGACCAATTCTTCCCGCACCGGTAAACGGAGTCGTCGCGCGCCATGGCACGCCAGTTCATCTATCACATGTCGGGCCTGACCAAGGCTTACGGCACCAAGAAGGTTCTCGAGAACCTCAATATCTCGTTCTATCCCGAAGCCAAGATCGGCATTCTCGGCCCCAACGGCGCCGGCAAGTCGACCGTGCTCAAGATCATGGCCGGTCTCGACAAGGACTGGAGCGGCGAAGCCTGGCTCGCCGACGGCGCGACCGTGGGCTACCTCGCGCAGGAGCCGCAGCTCGATCCGCAGCTCAGCGTCTTCGGCAACGTCATGGAAGGCGTGGCCAAGAAGACCGCGATCATCGAGCGCTACAACGAGCTGATGATGAACTACTCGGACGAGACGGCGGACGAGTCCGCCCAGCTCCAGGACGAGATGGACCGGCTCAATCTGTGGGATCTCGAGCAGCAGGTCGAGATGGCCATGGAGGCGCTTGCCTGCCCGCCCAAGGATGCGGACGTCACCAAGCTCTCCGGTGGCGAGCGTCGCCGCGTGGCGCTGTGTCAGCTTCTGCTGCGCGAGCCCGACCTGCTTCTGCTCGATGAGCCGACCAACCATCTCGACGCCGAGACGACGGCCTGGCTGGAAAAGCATCTGCGCGCCTACAAGGGCGCCGTGATGATCATCACCCACGATCGCTACTTCCTCGACAACGTCACCGGCTGGATCCTCGAACTCGATCGCGGCCGCGGCATCCCCTACGAGGGCAACTACACCGCCTACCTCGAAGCCAAGGCCAAGCGCCTGAAGCAGGAGGGCCGCGAAGACGACGCCCGTCAGCGCTCGATCAACCGCGAACGCGAGTGGATTGCGTCCAGCCCCAAGGCACGCCAGACGAAGTCGAAGGCCCGTATCAAGGCGTTCGAGGAGCTTCTGGAGGCTGCCGACAGCCGCCGTCCTTCCGACACCCAGATCGTCATCCCGCATGGCGAGCGGCTGGGTAATGTCGTCATCGAAGTCGAGGATCTGTCGAAGGGCTTCGGCGAGCGCCTGTTGATCGAGGATCTGAACTTCAAGCTGCCGCCCGGCGGCATCGTCGGCATCATCGGCCCGAACGGCGCCGGCAAGACCACGCTGTTCAAGATGATCACCGGTCAGGAAACCCCGGACAAGGGCTCGATCCGCGTGGGCGAGACGGTGAAGCTCGGCTATGTCGACCAGAGCCGCGACGCGCTCGATCCCAACAAGACCGTCTGGGAAGAGATTTCCGGCGGTGCCGAAGTCGTCAAGCTCGGCAAGCACGAGGCCAATACGCGCGCCTATTGTTCGTCCTTCAACTTCCGCGGCGGCGATCAGCAGCAGAAGGTCGGCAATCTGTCAGGCGGTCAGCGCAACCGCGTGCATCTGGCCAAGATGCTGAAGACCGGCGGTAACGTTCTTCTCCTCGACGAACCGACCAACGATCTGGATACCGAAACGCTGGCCGCGCTCGAAGATGCACTCGAAAGCTACGCAGGCTGCGCGGTCATCATCAGCCATGATCGCATGTTCCTCGACCGTCTTGCGACCCACATCCTCGCATTCGAAGGCGACAGCCATGTCGAGTGGTTCGAAGGCAATTTCGAGGAGTATGAGAAGGACAAGGTGCGCCGTCTCGGCCCGGACGCCCTCAACCCGCACCGCATGACCTACAAGCGCCTGACGCGCTGAGTTTGAATTTCACGCTTGAAGATCGGCGAGCCCTGTGCCCGCCGTTTTCGTTTCCGGAGCAAGCGGCGAGCTTGTTCGTCTGACTGATGCCATCGCATTTGACGTGATTAAGGTCGCATAAACGCAATGCCCCTATTTTGAACTATCTATATTCGTGACCTTAGAACGGCCGCGATGCAGCATCTGGCTGCATGTTCAGGACGAGAACCATGAATCGCGCGATCATCAGCGGCATCGGCGTCACGCTACCGGAAGACAGCCTGTCCAACGAGGAACTGGTCGAGAGCCTCAATCTCTGGGTCGATCGAGAGAATGCAACGCGGCTGGCGGACGGGCTCGATCCGCTTCAGAAATCGAGCGCCGACTTCATCTACCACGCATCCGGCATTCGCAACCGTCGGGTTCATACGCGTGACGGGATACTCGATCCCGACCGCATGGCGCCCCGGATACCCGCACGCGCGGATGACGAATTGTCGGTGCAGGCTGAGTTCGGCGCGGCTGCGGCGCGCGCGGCGCTCGATGATGCAGGCGTCGATGCCGCCGACGTCGATCTCGTCATCTGCGCAGGCTCGCACCTTCAGCGGCTCTACCCGTCGATCGGGATCGAGATCCAGCGGGAAATCGGCGCGCAGGGTGCGGCGTTCGATCTCAGCCTCGGTTGCTCGTCGGCTGCCGCAGGGCTGCATGTCGCGTTCAATCTGGTGCGGTCCGGCGCGCATCGCAGGGCGCTCGTGATCACGCCCGAACTCATCACCGCGCATCTGAATTTCCGCGACAGGCAGACGCATTTCATCTTCGGCGACGCGGCGACCGCACTGCTGATCGAAGCGGTGGATGGAGACGAGCAGCGCGCGGGGCGTTTCGAGGTTCTCGATACGCGCAACTGGACGCAGTTCTCGAACAACATCCGCTCCAATTTCAGCTACCTGAATCGCGCCGCCGAGGAAGACGCCTCGCGCGTGCCGACAGAGGGCAATCTGATCAAGCAGCAGGGCAACAAGGTCTTCAAGGATGTGACGGTTGCGAGCCATCGCTTCATCGTCGACTTCCTTTCGGAGCATGGCCGGACGCCGGATACGGTGAGGCGCTTCTGGCTGCATCAGGCCAATGCGCGCATGAACCAGATGATCCTGAAGCTCGCCTTCGGCCAGGAAGTCGGTCACGACCGCGCGCCGATGGTGCTGGATCGATTGGGCAACACGGCCGCCGCCGGAGCGGTGATCGCACTCTACGAGAATCATCGCGACATGAAGGCCGGCGACTATGGGCTCCTTTGTACCTACGGCGCCGGCTATTCGATCGGCGGCGCGCTTCTGCGCATGATGTGATCATCGCCGCATCGAATGGAATGATCAGCGGTTTTTGCTGGACGACACCGCGCGTCGCGGGCAGTTTCGCGCTTTGAGCGAAGCTGCGGGATCCCGATGATGCTCGACCTGTTTGGCAGGCAAGACGACGAGATTGAAATCCTGCCGGGCCGCAAGCTGCAGGCGAGGGTCGACGGCCTGTTCGTCGCTGCGTCGGATCATTTCGAAACGCGCGCCACGAGCGCGCTGGACCTTACCTTCGACGGGATTCCCGGCGACGTCCACGGCGGCAAGACGCGGCGCTCGGGCGGGCGGGAGCCGTGGTATCCACGTGGCACCGAGATCCGCAACGAGCGCCAGCTTTCGATCATTGCCGCCGACGAACTCGCGATCGTCGCCGAACGGATGGGCATCGCGGAGATCAAGCCGGAATGGATCGGTGCGAACATGGTGATCGCGGGCGTGCCCCGGCTTTCCATGCTGCCGGCGGGTACGATGCTGTTCTTAAAGGGTGGCGTCACGCTGAAGGTCGATGCGCAGAACGGCCCATGCCGCATCGCCGGACGATCGGTGGCCGAGCATGTCGGGATGGCTGATGTCGAGGCGGGTGCGCTGGCGTTTCCCAAGGCCGCAAAGCGCCTGCGGGGCGTCGTGGGCTGGGTCGAGAAGCCGGGCCGTATCGAGGATGGCGAAGAGATTTCGGTGCGGGTGCTGGAGCAGTGGATCTACAGGTAGGGGGTGACCGCCTATTCTTCTTCGTCTGCGTCCAGCAGGCGGGTCGCACGCCACTGCGTCAGCGTCTCGTTGATCTCGTCGACCACGAAAAAGCGTGCCGCGTCGCGGTCGTAGCCGTCTTCCAGAAGCGTGTCGTAGGACGAATGCTCGTGGCGGACATAGGTGATCGTCGCGATCCAGACGGCGATCGATGGCGGCAGGTCGCGCAGTTTGCGCTCAAGCGCCATCTCGCGGATCTTTTCGATGTCCGCGTAAGGTGCCATGGGCAAAAGGAGGGTCAGCGCCTTGGCGATCACGCGCTGCCTGTTGGTCGATGCCTTCATCGCGCAGACTTGCCTGTAATGGCGTCCGGGATGGAGTCGGTCGAGGCGTAGTAGGGCTTCACGTCTATGATCGGTGTGCCGTCGAGGACGTCGATCGCTTCGAGGTCGAGCACGCCGGTCGAAACGTCGAGGCCCGTCAGCCGGACGATGTGCACGCCGACCGGGTTGGGACGCACCGGCGAGCGCAGCGCAAAGGTTCCGCGTGGCGCGGCTGCATGGCGCGGCTTCTGGACGATCAGGTTGCGCGCCGCCTTGTCCAGCCACGTCAACACGACGAGATGGCTGACGGTTTCCAGCCCGCCAAGACCTTGCCTGTAGGGCTGTTCGATCTCGATTGACGCAGGCCGTGCCATTTCGCGCGCGGCCGCCATGTTCTTGGGACACTCGGCTCGATCGATCCATGGCGATCTGACGCGCCCGATGAAGACGAGACCCGCTTCTGGGGCGAGGGTGCCCGGGTCGACATTCAGTTCGATCTCGCCCTCCCGTTTTTCGCTCATCTCTTGGGTTCCTTATGGATGAGCGGCGTTTTCATGTCGGGATGCGACATCGCTCTTGCCACCAATCGCAGGTTCATATAAATATATCTTTATGTGTTTTTGGAGCGTGCAATGCTGAAGCGGCCCGCCACAGGCTTGTTAGAGATGGTAGATACCCTGAAGGCTGCTGCCGAATCCAGCCGCCTGCGGATTCTGGTGCTGCTGTCACGCGGCGATCTCACCGTGACGGATATAACGGAAATCCTCAATCAGTCGCAGCCGCGCGTGTCGCGGCACCTGAAGCTTCTCATGGAGGCGCGGCTGGTCGAGCGCTACCAGGAGGGCTCCTGGGCCTATTTCCGGCTGTCCGATGGCGAGAGCGCCGGCGATTTCATCTCAGGCGTCATCGGTCGCGTCGATGCGGCCGACGCGATCGTGGAACGCGATCTGGAGCGACTGTCCGCGGTGAAGCGCAAGCGGCAGGAAAGGGCGGCGGACTATTTTAGCGCCAACGCCGCAAGCTGGGATCAACTCCGGTCGCTTCATGTGCCGGATGGGGCCGTCGAGGGTGCGCTGCATGAACTCGTCGGCGAAAGGCCGTTTCAGGCGATGCTCGACCTGGGCACCGGAACGGGCCGGTTGCTCGAGATATTCGCTCCGCTCTATCGCCGTGGCGTCGGTATCGATCTGTCGCGCGAAATGTTGGCGGTTGCGCGATCCAACCTCGATCAGGCCGATGTCGCGCACGCACAGGTGCGTCAGGGCGATCTCTACGCCCCGCCTGTCGAGCGTGACGCATTCGACCTCGTGACCATGCATCAGGTGCTGCACTATCTGGACGAGCCGGGTGTCGCCATTCGCGAAGCGGCGCGGCTGATGCGCCCGGCGGGGCGTCTCGTCATCGTCGATTTCGCCCCGCATGGGCTGGAGTTCCTGCGCGAGGAACACGCCCATGTGCGTCTGGGCTTTTCCGAGCGGCAGATCGCCGAGTGGCTGGATGAAGCCGGTCTCGACCTCGAAGCCGAACGCACCTTCGCCCCCACCGACGACGCCGGTTTGACCGTCAAGCTTTGGCTTGCACGCGACCGGCGTCTTCTGATCGCCGACACCGGCCAATCGACGCACAGCTTTCAGGAGACCGTCTGATGAGCGACCTTCGCCTTTCCCGCCGCCCCGACATCGGCGATCGCATCAAGGTGTCGTTCGAGTTCTTCCCGCCCAAGAGCGACGATATGGAGACGCGCCTTTGGGACACGATCACGAGGCTTGAGCCGCTGGCGCCCAATTATGTGTCGGTGACTTACGGCGCGGGCGGATCGACCCGCGAACGCACGGCCCGCACCGTGTCGCGTATCCTCAACGAGAGCGCCCTGAAGCCCGCCGCGCACATGACATGCGTCGATGCCACGCGCGCGGACGTGGAAGAAGTGGTGCGCGACTTCGCATCCATGGGTGTCACGCGTTTCGTGGCGCTGCGTGGTGACCCTGCGGCCGGCGTCGGCCAAGCCTATCGCCCGCATCCGCAAGGCTATTCGAACGGTGCCGAACTCGTCGGCGCGATCCGTGCGATCGGCGATTTTGAAGTGTCGGTATCCGCCTATCCGGAAAAGCATCCCGAGAGCGCCGATTTCGCCACCGACATCGACATGCTCAAGCGCAAGGTCGACAATGGCGCGACGCGCGCGATCACCCAGTTCTTCTTCGACAACGATCTTTACGAGCGCTATGTCGAGCGCGCCCGCCGGGCGGGCATCTATATCCCGATCGTTCCGGGGATTCTGCCGATCCACAATTTCGGCCAGGTGGCCAATTTCTCGGCACGCTGCGGCGCGCATGTTCCGGCGTGGCTTGCCGAGCGCTTCGACGGCCTCGACAAGGACCCCCAGACCCACGCGCTTGTGGCATCGGCTATCGCCGCGGAACAGGTGCTCGATCTCGTCGAGCGCGGCATCGGGGAGTTTCACTTCTATACGATGAACCGCGCGGACCTCGCCTTCGCGATCTGCCACCTCATCGGCATCCGCCCGGCGGTCATCAACACGACCTCGGCTGCCGCGTAGCGCGGTCACGAATTGGCATGCAAAAAGGGCCGGAGATCATCCGGCCCTTTCTGTATTCCTCAGTCGTTTCAGAAAACCGACGGCTTTGCCGTCAAGCCAGAACCCCCATGATCACAGCGCCGATGAAGGCGAACGCAGCACAAATCATCAAGGCATTGATTGGTCGCGCAAGTCCCATGACATAGTCTCCTCTACCGACTATCGATGGATTCTAGGCGGTAATCGGCTGCTGGCAAGGGCATTTTGTGCTGCAATGCGACACGCCTGTAGGAAATGCGACCTGCATTCGGGGCCACGCATTTGATTTCGCTCGACAATCGATCGTGGCGAACCTGTGAACAAAATGTGGCTGGCCGCCTCAACCGTTAACCGGCTCGCAAAAGCGATTGCAGCCACGCGGCGGCCGACAGCATCCTCTGATCCTGGCCGAAGCGGGCGACGACCTGAACGCCGAGCGGCAGCCCATGTGCGTCCGCGATGCCGGGGACGTTGACGCAAGGGTTTCCCGCCAGGCTCCAGAGCTTGTTGAAGGTCGGTACACCGGTCGTTTCCAATCCCTTTGGTGCCGCACCCGGCGCGGACGGCTTGATGAGGATATCGACATCCGAAAACAGTTCGGTCGCGGCATGGCGCGCATGGCGTGCGATGCGTCTGGCCGCATCGTATTCGGACGGCGCGATGGCTGTGCCTTCGAGCAATGTCTCGCGAAGCTTCGCGCTCATGCGGCTCTCGTTGAGCGCAAGGTCGCCTGCGAGAGCAAGGCCCGCTTCGTAGTTCTGGATGGTGGCGTGGGCTTCCCGCGCGGCGGCGAGCAGGTCGGGCTCGGTGACATCCATCACCGTGGCGCCGGCATCGGCCGCAAGTGCCGCGATCGTCTGCACGGCTGCACGCATATCCTGCGACGCATCGTTCCAGATGGCGCTGCGGTAGATGCCGATGCGCAGGCTTGCAGGCTCGACAGGCTCCGCCTCGAGCGGCCGCCCCGTGAGCGCGGTCGCGAAGGCTGCCACATCGGCGACGGACGCCGCGAAGAGGCCGACGGTGTCGAGCGACCATGAGAAGGTCTTCATGCCCGTCGCGGGCAGGAGCCGAAAGCTCGGCTTGTATCCGGCGACGCCGCAGAAGGATGCCGGGCGGATGATCGATCCGCCGGTCTGCGTTCCGATCGCGGCCGGGATCATGCCGGCGGCGACCGCGGCTGCCGACCCCGATGAAGAACCGCCCGGCGTATGGGCCGGATCGTGCGGATTGCGCGTCTTGCCCGGCGTGAAATAGGCGAACTCGGTCGTGACAGTCTTTCCCACGATCGCGCCACCCGCCCGCCGCGCCATGGCAACGATGGCCGCGTCGGATTTGGGCTGGTTGCCGGCATAGATCGGCGTTCCGTACCGCGTCTCCATGTCGAACGTGTCGAAGATGTCCTTCACGCCGATGGCGATGCCGGCGAGCGGCCCCGTCGCCGTTTCCGCCTGGTGCAGGAGGGTTGCACGATCCGCCGTCCGCTCGAAGGCGAGGACGTCCGGTTCGCGCGCTGCGATGGCATCAAGGCTTGCCTCGACGGCTTCACGCGCCGTTCTTTTGCCCGCGCGCACATCCGCGAGAATGGAAATGACCGATTGCATGGCGATGCCCCCCTGTACCGCCGAAAGCTATCGCCGCTTCAGGAGCCTGCCGTCAATGGTGAGCAGGCCCAGCGCGATCAGCCCCATGCCGAGCATCTCGAAGAGTTCGAGCCGTTCGCCGAGGAAAAGCGCGCCGAGCAGGATCGCGCTCACCGGCACGATCAGCGTCACCAGCGAGGTGTTGGTAGCGCCGGCGGACTGGATGAGCCGGAAGAACAGGATGTAGGCGAAGGCGGTGGCGAGGAGCGCGAGGCAGAACACGGCCGCCCATGCATCCATGCTTGCGGAGAAAAGCCCGGATGGCCCGTGTGTGAAGAGCACGACGGGGATCATGATCACGGTCGAGGCCGTCAACTGCCCGGTGGCGATGATCGGCGGCGGCAGTCTGGAGAATTTTCGCGCGAAGATTGCCGCGAACCCATAGGATACCGCTGTCCCCACGAGAGCGAGCTTGGCCCAGACAGGGCCGCCGAGACCGGCCAGCACGCCCGGGCCGATCATGACCGCGGCACCCATGATGCCGAGCACGACGCCGATCGACTTGTTCCACGAAAGTTTCTCGTCGGACGTCAGGAGATTGGCGAGGATCATCGTCCAGAACGGCGTCGTTGCGTTGAGGATGGAGGCGGCTCCGGCACCGAGTTCCGTCTGCCCGGCAAACATCAGGCTGAACGGGATGATGTTGTTGAGGAGCGCCAGAACGACGAAGCTTCCGGCCATCGGCAGCGCCAGCCGGAACGACGGGCCGGCGACAGCCAGATAGAGGTGCAGCGCGATAGCCGCAATGGCGACGCGAAACAGCACGAGGTTCAGAGGCGGGATTTCCGCCACCGCGATGCGCGCGAAGAAGAACGAACCGCCCCACAGCGCGCCGAGAACCAGGAGCATGCCCCAGTTGACGGCGGTCATCGGCCCCGTCGTCATTTTGCTGTCTGTGGCGGCCATGCGATATCCTCCGGTCTTCCAGGTGATTGCGTAGGACAGGCGTCATTCTCCCGCCACCCGCTTCGTGTTCTGGTCCATGCGATAGCGCGTGGTGGCGAAGACCGCCCTGCCGGCACTTTGTCGCGACAGGCTGGGCTGTTAGGGTCCGCCACGATCACACAAGGAGATCGCACTTGCAGCGATTCGAAAATGCACGCGAAGCAGCCCTCGCGCTTCGCCCCGACGATCCGGTCTACTGCTTTCGCCCCGAGGTTCTGAAGGAAGACTGCCGCCAGTTCATGTCGATGTTTCCCGGCAAGACGGCCTATGCGGTGAAGACCAATGGCGAGCCGATGGTCTTGAAGGCGCTTTCCGAAGCAGGCGTCACTTGTTTCGACGTGGCGTCACCGCAGGAAATCGCCGATGTGCGGGCTGTCGCGCCCAAGGCCGAGATGCTCTACATGCACCCGGTCAAGGCGCAGTCGCATATCCGTCTGGCGCTCGAGGAGTACGGCATCCGGGTCGTCGCGATCGACCATGAGGACGAGATCACGAAACTGACGCGCGTCGTCAAGGCGCTCGACATCGACCCCGGCACGATCACCGTCTTCGTCCGCATCCAGACCAAGGGAAGCGCGGCCTACGAACTCTCCAAGAAGTTCGGCGCGGGACCGGCGGCTGCCGTCGAACTCGCCGACCGGCTAGGGCGCGGTGGCTTCAAGGTGGGGCTGTGCTTCCACGTCGGCAGCCAGATCGAGGATCCCGACACCTATGAGCGCGCGCTGGCCTCGGCCGACTGGGTGCGCAACCGCGTCTCCACGCCGATCGCGTCGCTCGATGTCGGCGGCGGTTTCCCCGCCGAATACGGCCATGATCCGAACCGCAAGAAGCCGGAGATGCCATCGCTCGGGCAGTTGATGTCGCGCCTGCGCAACGACATTCAGGAATGGAACTTTGGCGATATGCCGCTGGTGGCGGAGCCGGGCCGCGTCATCGTCGCGCGCGCCTATTCGCTGATCGTGCGCGTGCTTCTGCGCAAGGGCAGGCGGCTCTACATCAATGACGGCATCTGGGCTTCGTTGTCGGATTCGTGGACCGGCAAGATCACGCTTCCGGCGCGATTCATCCCCGATCCCGCGATCCGCAGCCGCAACGGCGATCCCAAGAAGATCGCGCCTTTCAAGGTCTGCGGTGCGACCTGCGATTCCGTCGACATCCTCTCAAGGCCGTTCTGGCTTCCGGAGACGGTCGATACGGGCGACTGGATCGAGATCGGCCATATCGGCGCCTATTCGCTGTCGCTGCGCACGCGCTTCAACGGGTTTTATCCCGACACGTTCGTGGAGGTGACGACGCCGTTCGACGAGGGCGGCATGCCGGAAGGCTTCGCGAGCCTGGAGACGATGGCGGATTAGGCTCGACGGATATGCTAGGCGCGACTCGGTGAAGCGCTCTACAAATTCGACAGCAACGCAGGCGTCGGCCAGCCATCGACAGGCAGGCCGAGGCGCTGCTGTTCGGTTCGGACGGCCTCGCGCGTCATGACGCCCAGGATGCCGTCGAGACCGCCGACATCGTGGCCGCGATCTTTCAGCTTCTGCTGAAGCAGCTTCATCGATTCGCCGACAAGGCCCTGCTCGGGCTGGCGGGGATCGAAGCGCGGCGCGCCTGCGAACCGCGTGGCCAGATTGGCGGCCGTCAGCGTGTAGGTGAACGACTGGTTCCATTCGAGATAGATGTCGAAATTGTCGTAGACCAGAAACGCCGGACCCTTGTGGCCCATGGGGAGCGCGATGCCGGCATTCGGCATGTTGGTGTCGAGCGGGCTGCCGTCGCGCTTGGTCACGCCCCATGACGACCATTGGCTTATCGGCAGCTTGTTCGTGCGGCCGGTCTCCTGCCATGGCATTTCGGCGGGCACGCGAACCTCTTCCATCCACGGCTCGCCTGCCTTCCATCCGCGGGACTGAATCTTCTTGGCGGTGGTCAGGATGACGTCAGGCACGCTGCGGCGAATGTCGACGATGCCGTCGCCGTCGCCATCGACGCCTTTGGTCAGGATGTCGGAGGGCAACATCTGGGTCTGGCCGATCTCGCCCGCCCAAGCGCCCTGCACATCTGCCGTGAATGTGCCGTTGTCGATCAGGGTGAGAAGCGGCACGACCTGCGGGCGGAAGAGCTCGGGACGGCGGCAGTCATGGCCGAGCGTGACGAGGGCGTTGAGCGAATTGAAGTCGCCCTGGACCGCGCCGAAATCCGTCTCAAGCGCCCAGAAGGCGGTGATGACGGGGCCTGGCACGCCGTAGTCCTGTTCCGCCTTCGCGAAGACGTCGGCATATTTGCGCAAATTCGCCGCGCCGTTGGTCAGGCGATAGTCGTTGATCATGCGGCCGGCGAATTCGGTGAAGGTCTGGGTGAAGACACCTTGCGCGCGATCGCGGTCCAGCACGCGCTGATCGAGGCGGGCGTTTGCGAGGGCCGCCAGACCCGTGTCGCCGACGCCTGCGGCGCGCGCCTCATTTGCGATCTCGGCCCGCCATGCTTCGAAGTCGCCGCCGCATTGTTGCGCAAGGGTGGGTGCGGTGGCTGCAAGCACGGTTGCGAGAGCGGCGACCAAGGTTCGCATGAGGTACTCCAGTCTGAAACGGTTGCGCCCATTGTCGGTCATGCGACAGCAAACCGGGCATAAATTCGGCGTTACTTCAAATGCTCCTGCAACCAACTGCGCCACTGCGCCTCGGAGCCGTTGAACACGTTGATATCGGCGTCGCCCCTGATGCCGGGAACGATGCCTGTCCCCGTATATTGCCAGAAGCGGAACGGATGGCTGCCATACAGATCATCGGGGTGAGCGGCGACGGAGCGCAGCCACCAATCGACACCGGGGAATTGCGACAGGTTGTTGTCGTCGAAGAAATCGATCGAGGTGTAGACGATCGGGCGCTTTCCATAGTGACGCGTCAGGATGTCGAGGAAGATGCGCATTTCGCGGTGCACGACGGCAGCAGGCGGGCGCAGCTTGCAGGAGGGCGACAGATGGTTCCATTCCATGTCGAGCACATGGGGCAGGGTGCCTGCTTCTTTCGGCACGTTGCGGATGAACCACTCGGCCTGCTCGTGGGCCGGCCTGCAGAAATAGTAGAAGTGATAGGCGCTGCGGGGGATGCCGGCAGCTTTCGCGCCACGCCAATGTTCGTTGAAGCGCTCGTCGAAACGATCGCCGCCTTCGGTCGCCTTGATGAACACGAACGAGATGCCGGACGCCTTTGCGGCGGCCCAATCGACCGAGCCCTGATATTTCGAGACGTCCGTGCCGTGGACGGCATAGGTCCATGGCGCACGGCTTTTCCACGGGTGCGGATTGCTGTCGCCGTAGCGCGGATTTCTGACGGTCACGTTTTGCGATACGCCTGCCGCTCCCCCCGACGACGATGGCGAGAGATTCCCGAAATCGTAGTCGACGGTGCTGCAGGCTGCGATCACTGCCATCAACGCAAGGGCCGCAAATCGGCGCATCGATCCCCCGGGCGCTCTGCTGCCCGTGAGGGCATCGAATCAAAAGTGTTGCTGATTGCAAGCCATAGTCGAAGGCGGCGAACCCGTCACCGGCAGGCATGTGCACGATCTCGTGGGTTTGCGTCCTGCCATTGATTTTTGCGCCGCAGCCCCGCAAGAGTCCGGTGGAATTGTGCGGCGACAGCGCGATTTGCGGGCGTAAGACGGTTGGGGGATGCGATGGCAGTATTCGGCAAAATAGCGAAATGGGCAATCGCCGTGCTGGCGGTTATCGTCATCGCCGCGGCAGCCTGGCTCTATTTTGCCCCGCCGGCACTTATCCGCGTTGCCACGGCCTACTCCGCCAAGATGGTCTGTTCGAATGCGTTTCTCGCCTCGCGGCCGGGCGATCAGGTGATGTCGATCGACGTCCAGGCGCCCGGCCATCCGCTGCTCGGCTACGTCTCGGCCAATGTCGATCCGGTCGCGCGTACGGTCACCGCCGGATTGCTGGGCGTGTTCGGCCGCTCGCAGACCGTGTACCGCAATGGAACCGGCTGTGCGGTGGTGCCCGACGGCGATGTGACCGCAGCGAACCTCCCCGATCTCGGCTACCTGCCAAGCCCGGATATTGCCGCCCTGTGGCCGCAGGGCGAGCGCGTGGAGCTTTCGACCGATCCACGGTTGGCGCAAATCCTCGACGATCCCGCCATGACGGGCGAGGGCATGCGCGCCATCGTCGTCGTGCAGAACGGCAGGATCGTGGGCGAGCGCTACGGCGTCGCGTTCAACGATCTGACGCCGCTGCTCGGCTGGTCGATGACCAAGACCGTCACGGCGGCCCTCATCGGAATTCTGGTTCGTGACGAGCGCCTTTCGTTGGATCAGAGCGACCTCTTCGAGGCTTGGAGCGTGGACGAGCGCGCCGAGATCGAGATCGCCGACCTCATGGCGATGTCGAGCGGGCTGGAATTCAACGAAGACTATGGCGATGTGACCGACGTGACGCGCATGCTCTACCTTCAGCCCGACATGGCGGAGTTCGCCGCCGACAAGCCCTTCGCCGGCCCACGCGGCGAGACCTTCAGCTATTCGAGCGGGACGAGCGTGCTTTTGTCGCGCGTCTGGCAAAATGCGTTCGATGATCCCGACGCGGCGCTTGCCTGGCCGCGAGAGGCGCTGTTCGGGCCGCTCGGCATGACGAGCGCGACGCTGGAGGCCGATGCACGTGGCACGTTCGTCGGATCGTCCTATCTCTACGCCACGGCCCATGACTGGGCGCGGTTCGGCGAGTTCCTGCGCAATGACGGCGTGTGGGATGGCGAGCAAATCCTGCCGGAGGGCTATGTCGCCTGGATGCGGGAGGCAGCTCCGGCATCGGAAGGCACATATGGCCGGGGACAGCTCTGGCTGCGCGGGCCGGACGCAGGCACGCCGGAAGGCGAGGATCCCGACGCGGGCTTCGACCTGCCTGACGACACGTTCTGGCTGCTCGGCCATGACGGCCAGTCGATCGCCGTCGTCCCGTCGCGCGGGCTGGTGGTGGTGCGGATGGGGCTGACCCCGTCGAAGCTCGGCTACAAGCCTCAGGCGATGGTCGAGGCGCTGCTCGGCGTGCTGGAATAGGCCGCCGCCTTGAGGGTGGTCCGGCGCGTCACCGACGCGTGCCAGGCGTAGCCGCGATAGAGCGGCGTGAAAGACAAGCGCCCGCCGATGCGTTCCGCCTGCGCGGCGAGTTCGGCTGCGAGCATGGCGCGCGGCTCGACATGGAATTTTGCAAGCCACGCGCGTAAGCCCGATCGAAACCAGCGCGGCAGGCGTTCCTGCTGGCCGAAATCGACGACGTGGAGCGAGCCTCCCAATGCGAGCGCATCGACCGCCTGCCGCACCGCCTGTTCCCAATCCGGTATCATCGAAAGCGTGTACGAGACATAGACACGATCGAACCGCGATCGGCCGAAGATGGCTTCCGCGTCGAACGCCGTCGCGTCGCCTTGCGCGAGCTTGATCTGGTCGTCGAGAAGCTCCGCTGCGATCGACAGCCGGGCCGTTTCCAGCATTTCCGACGATATGTCGAAACCATAGAACCGGGCGTCCGGATAGCGCTTCGCGGCCGCGATGAGGTTCCGTCCGGTCCCGCAGCCGATCTCGAGCACCGCGCCATTCTCGGGTACGTCGAGTTTGTCGATCAGGTGGTCCCGGCCGAGCAGATAATATTTGCGGGTCAGGTCGTAGATGTGGCGCTGGCGGCGATAGACGCCGTCCATCAGATCGGCATGCGAATGCAGCGCCGAAGCCATCATCACCTCTCCTTGCGCACGTAGAGGTGAAAGCCGCCATAGATCGCCGAGCGGTCGCGCGCGGAGAAATCGCGGGACAGGTCGTCCTCATAGTGCCAGCCGTCGAGCAGTTCGGGCGAGACGCGGCCGGGCAGCAGCGACGCGCGGGCGGCGGTGCGGAAGATGACGCGCGCGCCGGGCGCGGCGGTGCGGTCGATCTGGGCCCATAGTGCGTTGAGCTGCGCGTCGCCCATCCAGTCCTGCGCATCGAGAAGCACGTAACGGTCGAGCGAGGCGGCGGGCTTGGATGCGAGCAGGTCGACGAGATTGCGGTGATGGATCGAGACGCGGCCGGCATTGTCGCGGATCGTGCGGTAGTGCCTCGGCTCCAGATAAAGCGGCAGTGCTGCCTCGCCGCTCGACGGATAATGGCGTGCGAAGGCCTGCCAGGCGAAATAATTGTCGCGCAGCGGAAAGTGGCAGCAGAGCTTTTCGAGGCGCTGGCGCAGCACGCTCGCCATCGTTCCGTCGCCGTCGGTTATCAGCGCATCATATTGCGCGGGGGGAATGCCGAGGCCGAAAAGAGACGCCTTCTTGGACGTCATCCAACGGACCAGCGGACGGTCGAAGAGCGGCCTGAGCTTCGCGTCGAAGAAGCGGCGCTGATCGGAGAGGGTTTCGGATTTCATGACATCGCGCGGATCGACGCCATGCATTCGCGCCACGAGATGACCCGTGGAAATGAAGGCGCCGAGCAGGCCGGTGCGGTAGAAATTGCCCTCGAACGCCGCGATGCGGCGGCGGCCGCGCCAGTCGCGCCGGGTCCAGTAGCGCTGTGTCTGCGCATCGAGGCCAGGCGCGATGAAGCGGTCATAGGCCTGCGTGTTGTGGCGGTTGCCCGTCTCGCCGAAGAAGCGGAACACGTCGGCCTGCGCGGGCAGCGTGCGGAAGGCCGCAAGCTTCAGCCGGTTGAGCGCGATGTGATGCGCGTTGAGGTCGACCGCGTCGATCGTGGCCGGCGAGCGCGTCAGGTAGGCCAGTATGTTGCAGCCGCCGGACGCGATCGTGACCACGCGATGACCGCTGCGCAGGCCAAGCGCCTGCATGTCGATCTCCGGGTCCTCCCAGATCTGCGGATAGACCAGGCCGGAAAAAAGCAGCGCGAACAGGCGCTCCGACAGGCCGGCCTTGCTGGCTGCGGCGTTCTGGAACACGGCGTCGTTGATGTGCCGCTTCCTGCGTCCGGTCAGCGTCGAAGATATATCGGCCATGCGGCTGCTCCTCATCGAAAGTCTCGATTCCGGATAGGCCTGCGCGATGACGCGCCGATGACGTGTCGATGACGCGACGGTGACGACGCGTGGTCTTTCCTTCTCCCCGCCTGCGGGGAGAAGGTGGCACGAAGTGCCGGATGAGGGGCGGTACAGCGTTGTCCGGTAATCGTATATCTGTTCCCATCGTTCCCCAAAGACTTCCACGTTTGCGCCGCCCCTCATCCGCCCTTCGGGCACTGGGGCGAGCCACGTGTCTCGCCCGTCCTTCGGATCCCCGTGAACGGGGAGAAGGAAGTGCGCGCACTTCCTCATTGCCACGCCCCGTTTCCGGTCTGGCCATTTCAGGAATCCGTTCGCCGTCTTGCCATCCCGCGCCGTCATGATGTGTCGTGCCGCTCCATTGCCCAGGCGGCGAGGCCATGCACGGTTTCGAGAATGTCGTGGACTTCGTGAGTTGGGCGCGAGCGTGCACCGGGCGGGCGGCCGGGACGCAACGGCCAGACGCGGCGAATGCGGCCGGGCTGGCGGCTGATATTTTTCGCGCCCGCGGGCTCGTGCCCCATACTTTGCGTGGCCGCGGCGTCGCGGGTGACACGCCAGCGGGCGAAGCGCCGGGCCTGTCGCGGCAGGTCGTCCAGCGCCGACGCGAGCGCGGTGAGGCGCAGAGTGAGGCGGCCCGCGTCCAGCAGATCGTCCGCAGAGGGCGGGCGGGGGACGGGAAACGGTTCTCGCAAGCCGGGGAAACAGATGCGCGGAACGCCGCTCCGCGACGATCGTCGAGGGCGACGCGAGCGCGGCAGCGGGTCGAAGAGCTGAAAGCCGTGGCCGGCCTTGCGTGGGGACGCTTGCCCCGTTTGGGGACCGGCGAGAACCTTCGGCTTGCGCAGGCGCGCTGGCGGAAGCGTGACGACAAGGCCGCGCGCGGCGACGATGACCAGCCGCCGCGCTGCCGCCTCGGCCGGGCGCAGCAGCCGGAGCACGGCGCGGTGGAGATGGCGCGGCAGGGTGGCGGTGCGGTCTGCGCCGCCGCCGATGATGCCGGCCATCGCCACAAGGCCCACCAGCACGCGCTTCAGCGCCTGACGGTTCGTCTCGATCGCGGCCTTCCAGTCCATCGCATCCTCCGCCCTTCGGTCAAGGTGGGGGGATTCTCGCGCGGGTTTGGGGGAGGTGGAGAAAATGGGGCGGGGTTTGGGGGGATGTTTTTGGGAAGTGATTGATCGGGCTTGGGAAACGGTTTTGGCGATGCGGAAATCTTTCCACCTGCGATCTCCACCTCAACTTCGTCATTCTCGGGCGACCGGAGCGAAGCGGAGGGAGACCCGGGAATCCATGCCTCGTCGGTTGGTGACGGGCGGGGTGGTCCCGATGGTTCGTCAATTTCGGATGTGCGGTGAGTGCCAAGTTCTGCACCACCCTGCGGCGGGACTGGCGAGGCATGGATCCCCGGGTCTGCGCATCGAGCTTCGCTCGACGCTCCGCCCGAGGATGACGAAGTGGATGGGGATGCCTTGGATGGCGAAGCCGGGGGGTTCTGCCTTGAGGATGACGAAGGTAGGTGAAGCTCACCGAAAACCGTCACCGCCTCCGAACCTAGCGAACCAACTTCACCTTCGTCATTCTCGGGCGACCGGAGCGAAGCGCAGGAAGACCCGAGAATCCATGCCTCGCCGGTTGGTGAGAGACGGGGTGGTCCCGATGTTCGTCAATTTCGGATGTGCGGTGAGTGCCAAGTTCTGGACCATCCTGCGACGGGGTCGGCGAGGCATGGATCCCCGGGTCTGCGCCTTTCGCTGCGCTCAAGGCTCCGCCCGAGGATGACGAAGTGGGGTGGGGACGCCTTGGGATGACGAAGCTGGTAGGTTTCGCCTTGGGGATGACGAAGTGGGAGTGTCACCGAAAACCGTCGCCGCCTCCGGATCTGGCTCAGCCGAAACCACCCCACTTCGTCATTCTCGGGCGATCGGAGCGAAGCGGAGGGAGACCCGGGAATCCATGCCTCGCCGGTGGGTGACGGGCGGGGTGGTTGCGATGGTTCGTAGTCTCCGGTGATTGGGCAAGCGCCAAGTTCTGCACCATCCTGCGGCTGAGCCGGCGAGGCATGGATCCCCGGGTCTGCGCCTTTCGCTGCGCTCAAGGCTCCGCCCGAGCATGACGAATCGGGTGGGGAAGGCTTGGGGATGATGAAGGTGGGAGGTTCTGCCTTGAGGGTGACGAAGTGGGCGTGGGAACGCTCACCGAAAACCGTCACCGCCTCCGAACTTGGCTCAGCCGAAACCACCCCCACTTCGTCATTCTCGGGCGATCGGAGCGAAGCGGAGGGAGACCCGGGAATCCATGCCTCGCCGGTTGGTGAGGGGCGGGGTGGTCCCGATGGTTCGTGGTCTCCGGTGACCGGGCAAGCGCCTGGTTCTGCGCCACCGAGCGACGGGGTCGGCGAGGCATGGATCCCCGGGTCTGCGCATCGAGCTTCGCTCAATGCTCCGCCCGAGGATGACGAAGTGGGTGGGGACGCCTTGGGATGACGAAGCTGGTAGGTTTCGCCTTGGGGATGACGAAGTGGGTGGGGATGCCTTGAGGATGACGAAGCGGGTGCGCGGGTGGCGGGGCACTCGCCTATTGACAAAACAATCTTGTTATATAACAATAGTGTTATTGAAAGGATCACTGGATGCAGCATCTCGACGCGGCCTTTTCGGCGCTTTCCGACCCGACAAGACGGGCGATCCTCGCGCGCCTTGCGTCGGGAGAGGCGACGGTGATGGAACTGGCGGAGCCGTTCGAGATGTCGCAGCCGGCTGTCTCGCGGCATCTGAAGGTGCTGGAGGGGGCAGGGCTCATCATCCGGCGCGTCGAGGGGGCCAAGCGTCCGTGCCGGCTGGCGCCGCAGGCGATCGGTGAAATCGATCAGTGGCTGAACTGGCTGCGCGAGGCGATGGCGAAGAATTACGACCGGCTCGACGACGTACTGGCCGACATGGAAACGCAAGAAGGGAAGGACAGACCATGAGCAAGCTCACACTCGCACTGGAAGGCGATACCGATGTCGTGGTGAAGCGTCGCTTTGCGGCGAAACCCGAAGCCGTCTATCGCGCCCATACCGAACCCCGCCTGATCCAGAAATGGATGCTCGGGCCGCCCGGCTGGACCATGCCGGTCTGCATCAGCGAGGCGGAGCCGGGCGGGCGGATCCGTTTCGAGTGGTCGGACGGCAACGGCAACGGTTTTCATGCGACCGGCGAGTATATCGCGCTGGAACCATTCAGCCGCATCGAGCATATCGAACGGATGTTCCTGCCGGACCCGACGCCGGACAACCATGTCGAGACGCGGTTCGAGGCCGACGGTGATGGAACGCTTATGATCATGCGCATGATGCTGCCCGACAGCGATACGCGCGCGGCGATGCTATCCACCGGCATGGATCAGGGGATGGAAGAGAGCTACGCCCGCATGGAAGAACTCATGCAGTCGGGCCAGATCGCAGCATAGTGCAAATCACGGCGCGGGGCCATGCGCGCCAATCGAGGAGAGGCATGTATGAGCAGACGTGATTTCGACCCCGCGACGGTGACACCTGACGGTCGCCCGCCTGCCAAGGCCAAACTCTTCGACGGAACGATCGACGGTCCATACCGTGGTTCGGTCAATGGCGAGGCCCTGGGCACGCAGATCACCGTCCTGACCTATGGCAATGACGAACCGGGGACCGGCCCCGGCCTGCACGTCCATCCCTATGACGAGGTGTTCGTGGTTCAGCAGGGCCGTGCCCGTTTCTTCGTCGGGAGCGAGGTGATCGACGCGGAGGCGGGCGAGAGCGTCATGGGACCGGCGGGCGTGCCCCACCGTTTCGTCAATCTCGGGCCGGGACGGCTGCAAACGCTCGACATTCACCTGTCGCCGCGCTGGATCCAGACGAACCTCGACTAAGACGGTTTCGCATGAGGTGGAATCGCTTTTCGCGAAACACCCCCTCCACCACTTCGTGGTCCCCCTCCCCCATGAAGATGGGGGAGGATCCAGGTGGCGATTGTCCGCGGCCTCGGATCCTCCCTGCGAAGCGGTGGAGGGTCGTTTGGGTGAAAACCTGAAACGCTCTAGAGACGGCTAGTTTCTTCCGAAACCGCCAGCCGTCGGTGTGGTCACGATCACCGCTTCGCCGGCTTCGAGAACGGTCTGGTCGCAGGCTTTCAGCGTTTCGATCGTGCCGTCGAGGCGGCGCACCTGCGTCATGCCGACTTCGCCGTCGCCGCCGCCTTCCGCGCCACGGGGCGGCGAGCCGCGATGCGACGACAGGATCGCGCATTCCAGGCGCTCGAGGAACCGCACGGTGCGGCGCGTGCCGTCGCCCGCATTCCACTTGCCCTTGCCGCCAGACCCCTCGCGGATGTGGAAATCCTCCAGCACGACGGGGAAGCGCAGTTCGAGCACTTCCGGGTCGGTCAGGCGCGAGTTGGTCATGTGGACATGGACGCCCGACGTTCCGTCAAAACCCCGGCCGTTGTTCATCTGTCCCGCCGGCGAGCCCGAGCAGAGCGTCTCGTAATACTGATAGATGTCGTTGCCGAAGGTGAGATTGTTCATCGTGCCCTGGCTGTTGGCGAGCGCGCCCATCGCGCCGAACAGGGCGTTGGTCACATGCTGCGACGTTTCGACATTGCCCGCGACGACGGCGGCCGGGTAGGTCGGCCTCAGCATGCAGCCATCCGGGATGATGATGTTGACCGGGCGCAGGCAGCCCGCATTCATGGGGATGTTGTTCTCCACCATCACGCGGAAAGCGTAAAGCACGGCCGCGCGCGCGACCGGCTCCGGCGCGTTGAAGTTGTTCTTCATGACCGGCGAGGTGCCGGTGAAATCGACGGTCGCCTCGCGTTTTTCGCGATCAACGGTGATCTTCACCTTGATCACTTGGCCGGTGTCGGTCGGGTATTCGTATTGCGAACTGTCGGGCAGACGCTCCAGCACGCGGCGCACGCTCTCGGCCGCGTTGTCCTGGACGTGGCCCATATAGGCTTCGACCACGTCGAGCCCGAAATGGGTGACCATCTTGCGCAGTTCGGCAACGCCCTTTTCGTTCGCGGCGATCTGCGCCTTGAGGTCGGCGATGTTCTGGTGTGGGTTGCGGGCAGGGTAGGCGTGGTCGGTGAGAAGGTGATGCAGTTCAGCCTCGCGGAACCGCCCGCGCTCGACGATGCGGAAATTGTCGAACAGCACGCCTTCCTCGTCCACCGTCGTCGCCAGCGGCGTCATCGAACCCGGCGCGGTGCCGCCGACATCGGCATGGTGGCCGCGCGATGCCGCGTAGAACAGGATTTCGCTTTCATCGTCGCTGAACACCGGCGTGACGACCGTGATGTCCGGCAGATGGGTGCCGCCATTGTAGGGTGCGTTGAGCGCGAAGACGTCGCCGGGATGGATGTCGCCTTCGTTCAGGCGGATGATCGTTTCGACCGAGCGGTCCATCGACCCCAGATGCACCGGCATGTGCGGCGCGTTGGCGACCAGCGCGCCGGTGCGGTCGAACACCGCGCAGGAGAAGTCGAGCCGTTCCTTGATGTTGACGGAGTAGGCGGTGTTCTGGAGCGTCACGCCCATCTGCTCGGCGATCGACATGAAGAGGTTATTGAAGACCTCCAGCATGACCGGATCGGCCTCGGTGCCCAGCGCCGCCTGACGGCGCTTCGTTTCGACGCGGCGCAGGAGGACGTGGTTCTTGGCGGTGATTTCGGCCTGCCAGCCGGGCTCGATGACGATCGTCTGGTGGCTCTCGATGAGGAGCGCCGGGCCGGCGATGCGGTTGCCGGGAACGAGCTGTTCGCGGCGCAGGACAGCGGCGTCCTGCCATGCACCCTCGACGAAGATCGGGCGCGTCTGCGTGCGATCCGCGTCGGCGGATACGGTGTCCGCATCCGCCTCGTCGCGGCCGGCGGTGCGGGTGTCGGTGCCTTCGACGCTGACGGATTCGACGACGATGGGCTTGTTGTCATAGACGAAGCCGAACTGACCCTTGTGGGCGGTCTCGAAATCCTTGGCCGCGGCCTCGATGCCGCCGTCGCCGAAATTCACCGGCAGGGCCGTGTCGGTGCCGTCGTAGCGGATCTGGAGCACCGGCTTCCAGCCGATCCTGTCGGTGGGGACGCCCTGCTTTTCGAGCTCTGCGCTTACCGCAATGCTGAGATCCGCGATCGTCGCGTTGATGCTGTCGAGGGACGCGGCTTCGAGCGGTGCGAGCAGGGCCTGCTGGCGCGAGGCGAAGATCGCGGAGAGGCCGATGCCATAGGCCGAGAGCAGGCCGGAGAAGGGGTGGATGAGCACCGCCTCCATGCCCAGCGCATCGGCGACGAGGCACGCATGCTGTCCGCCCGCGCCGCCGAAGCAGTTGAGCAGATATTCCGTGACGTCGTAGCCGCGCTGGACGGAAATCTTCTTGATCGCATTGGCCATGTTCTCGACCGCGATGGTGACGAAGCCTTCCGCGACCGATTCCGGTGTGCGGCCGTCGCCGATCTTCTGCGCCATCGCGGCGAACGTCTCGCGCACCACGTCTGTGTCGAGCGGCTGGTCCTGGTTCGGACCGAAGATGGCGGGGAAGAAGTCGGGCTGGAGCTTGCCCAGCATGACGTTGGCGTCGGTCACGGCGAGCGGGCCGCCGCGACGGTAGCAGGCGGGGCCGGGGTTGGCGCCGGCGGAATCCGGGCCTGCCTGGAACCGGCCGGCCTCATAATGCAGGATCGAGCCGCCGCCGGCCGCCACGGTATGGATGCGCATCATCGGTGCGCGGACGCGGACGCCCGCCACTTCGGTATCGAAGGCGCGCTCATACTCTCCGTCATAGTGCGCGACGTCGGTCGACGTACCGCCCATGTCGAAGCCGATGACCTTGTCGAAGCCCGCAAGCCGCGCGGTCTCGACCATGCCGACGACACCGCCGGCCGGGCCTGACAGAAGCGCGTCCTTGCCCTGGAACATGTCGGCGGCGGTGAGGCCGCCCGACGACATCATGAACATTAATCTTGGGCTCACGGCCGCGCGCTCGCTTTGCTCGCTGGCCTCCGCCAGGGCGGCCTGGCCGGCCGACGCCCGGTCGGGCTTGCGGCCTTCGGCCGGATCTGCGCCGATCCCCAACTCGCCTGCAACCTGGCTGACATAGCGCGACAGGATCGGCGAGAGGTAGGCATCGACGACCGCCGTGTCGCCGCGGCCGACCAGCTTGATCAGCGGCGAGACGCGGTTCGATACCGAAATCTGGGGAAAGCCTGAATCTTCGCAGACCTTTGCGGCGAGTTCCTCGTGTGCCGGATACTTCCAGGCATGCATGAAAACGATGGCGACGGCATCAATGCCGTCCGCCTTTGCGGAGGCGACCGCCTCACGGATGGAGGCGGGATCGAACGCTTGCTCGATGGTTCCATCGGCGCGCACGCGCTCGTCAACCTCGACGACACGCTCATAGAGCTGTTCGGGAAGGATGATCTCCTTGGCGAAGATGTCCGGTCGGGCCTGGTAGGCGATCCTCAGGGCGTCGCGAAAACCCTTGGTGATAAGCAGAAGGACGCGGTCGCCCTTGCGCTCCAGAAGCGCGTTGGTGGCGACGGTAGTGCCCATCTTGATGTCGCCGATGCGGTCGGACGGGATCGGCGCGCCCGGTGCGACGCCGATGAGTTGGCGAATGCCTTCGATCGCCGCGTCACGGTACGCTTCGGGATTTTCGGAGAGAAGCTTGAGCGGGTGAAGCGCGCCATCGGGATCGCGCCCGATGATGTCGGTGAAGGTGCCGCCGCGATCGATCCAGAAATCCCACCTGCCGCTCATGGCGCGTCTCCCTCTCAAAACGTCCGGGGGTTATTGACGATTTCTCGATAAACTGTCAACGTTTCCATCTTCGGAGTTGCCGGGCATATCCCGTTTGGATCGCTGCAATCTCCGCACGTCAAAAAAGGGGAACGACATGAAAAATTATGCCGCATTCGCAGCAGGACTGATCTCCGCGAGCATCTTCGCCACGGGCGCAGCCTTCGCGCAGACCGCCTGGGACATGCCGACGCCGTATCCGGACGGCAACTTCCACACCAAGAACATCGCGCAGTTCGCGGAAGAGGTTTCCGAGAAGACCGGCGGCAACCTGACGATCACGCTCCACACCAACCAGTCGTTGATCAAGCACCCCGACATCAAGACGTCCGTCCGCGACGGCATCGTCCCGATCGGCGAGCTGCTCGTGTCGCGGCTGGAAAACGAGAGCCCGATCTTCGGCGTCGATTCCGTGCCGTTCCTGGCGTCGAGCTACGAGCTGTCGAAGAAGCTCTACGACGCGCAGCGGCCCTATATGGAGAAGCTTCTTGAAGAGCAGGGCCTGCAGCTTCTGTTCTCGGTCGCATGGCCTTCGCAGGGCATCTACGCCAAGAAGGAAGTCACTGCGATGAGCGACCTCGAAGGCCTGAAGTTCCGCGCCTACAATCTCGGCACGGAGCGCGTGGCCGAACTCGCCAACATGGTTCCCACACAGATCGAAGCGTCCGACGTCGCGACGGCGTTCGCCACCGGCCGCGTCGAGGCCATGATCACCTCGCCATCCACCGGCGTCGATTCCAAGGTCTGGGACTTCCTCACGCATTATCACGACACGAAGGCCTGGCTGCCGCGCAACATGGTCATCGTCAACAAGGCGGCCCTCGACGCCCTGAGCGAGGAAGACCGGGCCGCGGTGCTGGAAGCGTCGGCAACAGCCGAGACGCGCGGCTGGGAGATGTCGCAGGTCGAAAACGACGAGAAGACCAAGGCCCTCGCGGACAATGGCATCATCGTCGTGACACCGTCCGAAGAACTGGCACAAGGCTTCGCGACGATCGGTGCGACCATTACCGAAGACTGGAAAGCAAGTGCGGGTGCCGACGGCGAAGCGCTGCTCGAAACGTTCAGCGCCAACTAGGCATTTTCGCATCCTGGCCGGATCGGGCGGCGGAAAGCCGTCCGGTCCTTCGCTTTTCCGAAGGAGCCATAGCTCATGCGGCGTTTTCTCGATTCGACGTATCGCAGTGCCGGATGGGCTGCTGCGATCTGCCTGTTCCTCATCTTCGCGCTCGTAGCCGTCCAGGTTTCCGCCCGCCTTGTCGATGCCTTGCTCCGGCTTGCGGGGCAGCACCCGACAGGCTTCACGATCCGCTCCATCGCCGAGATCTGCGGGTTCCTGCTCGCCGGTGCCAGCTTTCTCGCTCTTGCGCACACATTGACGGTGGGCGGTCACATCCGGGTCGGGGTCTTCATCGACCGCTTGCCCTCCGGTATTCGCCGCGTCGTCGAGGCGATCGTCGGCATCGCCGCCGCCATCATCGGCGCCTACATGACCGTGGCGCTCGCCCGGCTCACCTGGAAAAGCTGGGCCTTCAACGACGTATCCTACGGTTTCATACCGATCCCGCTGGCCCTGCCGCAGGCGCTCATGACCATCGGTCTGGCGCTGCTTTCGGTCGCGGTGCTCGATGTCACGATCAAGGCATGGCGCAAGCGCGACTTCCTCGACAGCGGTTCGGAGGTCTGAGCCATGGGTGTCTTTGAGCTTTCCATTCTTCTCGTCGTGGTGATGCTGGCCGCGCTTGCGCTCGGCCTGTGGATCGCCTTTTCGCTGTCGCTCGTGGCCCTGGTCGCGCTGGCGTCGAAACCCGCCATTCCTGCAGCACAGGTGCTCGCGACATCATTCTGGAGTTCCTCGATCTCGTGGGATCTCACCGCGCTGCCGATGTTCATCTGGATGGGCGAAATCCTGTTCCGGTCCAAACTCTCCGAAAACATGTTCATCGGCATCTCGCCGTTCGTCCGGCGGCTGCCGGGACGTCTTGCCCATGTGAACGTGCTGGGCTGCGCCGTTTTCGCCGCCGTCTCCGGTTCGTCGGCCGCGACGACGGCCACGATCGGCAAGATCTCGCTGCCCGAACTCCAGAAGCGGGGCTACGATGATCGCCTCGCGATCGGCAGCCTTGCAGGCTCTGGAACGCTCGGCCTTCTCATTCCGCCATCGATCATCCTGATCGTCTATGGCGCGGCCGTCGAGGAATCGATCGCACGCCTGTTCGTGGCCGGCGTGATTCCCGGCATCGTGCTCGCCGTGCTCTTCATGGGCTATGTCATGGTCTGGGCGTTGATGAATCCCGACAAGATGCCTCCGCCCGAGGAGCGGATGCCCTGGCCGGCGAAGCTCAGGGCCGCGCGAAGCCTCATTCCCGTCGTGCTGCTGATCGCCGGCGTCATCGGCTCGATCTATGGCGGTCTCGCATCGCCGACGGAAGCCGCCGTGGTCGGTGTCGCGCTCAGCCTCATACTCGCCCGCGCGCAGGGCGCATTGAGCTGGCTCACCTTCCGCGAAGGCCTGATGGCGGCGACCGTCACGTCGTGCATGATCGCCTTCATCCTCGCCGGCGCTGCCGTTCTGACCACCGCGATGGGCTTCACCGGCCTGCCACGCCAACTGGCGACATGGATCGGCGATCTCGGCCTGTCGCCGATGATGCTGCTTGCGGCACTGACGCTGCTGTTCATCGCTCTGGGCTGCTTCCTCGACGGTATCTCGATGGTCGTGCTCACCACGGCCGTGATCATGCCGCTGGTCGTCGCCGCAGGTTTCGACCTCGTCTGGTTCGGCATCTATCTCGTCATCGTCGTCGAGATGGCGCAGATCACACCGCCGGTCGGCTTCAACCTGTTCGTGATCCAGGGACTGACCGGAAGGAACCTGTTCAGCATCGCCCATGCGGCGCTGCCGTTCTTCTTCCTGCTCATGGCCATGGTGGTGATCCTTGCCGTGTTCCCGGATGTGGCGCTCTGGCTGCCGAGGACCATGTTCGCAGCGGGTTAGTTGCAAGGGGGAGGAACTCACCATGACTGAAACGGCGCAATTCGGCCCGATCGTGTCGTCGGCCCATCTGGCCGACGGCGCATTGCCCGCGCTCTCGGAACTCGAGTTCGGCATGATCCTGGCTGGTCATGCCTTCGAGCGGTGGATGGTTCGCTGCATCACGGCGGCCGGCGAACCCGGGCTGACCGCGATCGACGTGCTTGTGCTGCATTCCGTCAACCACAGGAGCCGCCCCAAGCGACTCTCCGATCTCTGCATGGTGCTCGGGATCGAGGATACGCATGTGGTCATCTATGCGATCAAGAAGCTGGAGAAGCGCGGCCTCGTCAAAAGCACGCGGGCCGGCAAGGAAAAGCTGATCGGGGCGAGCGAGAAGGGCGTGGAGACCTGCGTTCGCTATCGCGCGATACGGGAAGCCTTGCTGGTGGAGTCCGTCAAGGGGCTTGGGCTCGATCCGAAGGCGACCTCGGCCGTGGCGGCGACATTGCGCGCGCTCTCAGGCCATTACGACCAGGCCGCGCGCGCCGCGGCTTCGTTGTGACGAGCGCGACCTGATCATGCACAGCATCCTGGCAACGGCTGCCCGCCACGGGCGGCTCGTCCTGATCGTCGGACTTGTGGTCGGGATCGCCATGCCCGGGCTCGCTCTTTCGATGCGGCCCTGGATCGGCGCGATGGTTGCCGGGCTGTTGTTCCTTGCGGCACTTCGGGTCGGGCCACGACAGGCGATGGGCGCGCTGGGTCAGGTGGGAGCCTCCGTAGGCCTCGCGGCTGGGTTTCAGGTCGCGATGCCGGTCGCCGCCATCCTCCTGTTCGCCATGCTGGGCTGGACGGGGGCCGCGCTCGCGACGTTCTTCGTGCTGATGCTTGCGGCTCCGCCCGTCTCGGGAAGCCCCAATTTGACGATCATGACGGGCAACGACGCGGCACCCGCTTTGCGCCAGCTCGTCGTCGGCACGGCACTGGTGCCGCTCACCGTCCTGCCGGTCTTCTGGTTGACGCCTTCATTCGGCGAACCCAGCGCGGTGTTCGCGGCCGCGGGCGGGTTGATGGTTCTGATCGTCGTGTCGGCGGGCATCGCCTTTCTGATCCGGTCGACGATCCTGCGGGAACCCTCCACGAAGGCGTTGCAGTCGATCGACGGCCTGTCGGCGATCGCGATGGCGGTCGTGGTGGTGGGACTGATGTCGGCGGTCGGTCCGGCGCTTCAGAAAACCCCGCTCGTCTTTGCCGGAACGCTGGCGCTCGTCTGCGTGGTGAACTTCGCGATCCAGATCGCGGCGACGGCGATCGCGAGGCAAACGGGGCATATGGAGCGGGCGGCGGCCACTGGCATTACGGCGGGCAACAGAAATGTCGCGCTCTTCCTCACCGTTCTGCCCGATCAGGTCATAGACCCCATTTTGCTCTTCATCGGGTGCTATCAAATCCCGATGTATCTGACGCCGGCTGTCCTGGGGCGCTTCTACCGGTCGCGAGCTTGATGCTTCAACCGCCGCCGCGACGGCGACGCTTTTAACCCCCGCCGCGACGGCGACGCTTTTAACATTGAGTCACACATCGTTATGAAACGGATGTGCGTGTTCCGCATTCTCCTATCGAGCGTCTGGTCGAGCCGGCTGGACAATCGAAGAAGAAGGAGATTGAAAATGAAAAAGCTGATCCTCGCTTCCGTCACTGGTATCGCTCTGATGGGCCTTGCTGCCTGCAGCGACACCGATGGAACCACGACCCAGGCCGTGCCTGAGCAGGGTGCTCCTGCGGCGCCGGGTGCTGCTCCGGCAGATCCGATGACTCCTCCGGCTGATGCCCCGGCCGCACCGGCCGACTAAGAATTACGTGACGGGCTGAGTTTTTCGTACATCGCCCGATCATCTGGGAAAGGCCGGCATTGCCGGCCTTTTTCGTGTCTGGCGATGCCCATATCACGGTCGATCCGGCGCGGCTGCATAGTGCCGCGGCTTGATTTCCGATCTCGTCAGAGGCGCCGATTCATTCTAAACACATCGCATGTCGATCTGGGCACGCATAAGCGAATTTCTCGCCAACGCACCGGGGAGCGCTCTGTCGAGCCTCATCGAGGCGATCCGCACACTCATCGAAGGCGATCCGGAGCTTCGCCGCCGGGTGGCGTTTTCGATCGCGATGATCGCGCTTTCGGCCAAGATGGCCAAGGCGGACGGCGTGGTGACGCAGAACGAGTTTCGTGCGTTCCAGCAAATCTTCCACATTCCCCGCGAAGAGACGCGCAACGTCGCGCGCCTGTTCGATCTTGCAAAGCAGGATGTCGCCGGGTTCGAACTCTATGCCGAGCGCATGGCGCAGCTTTGCGGGTCGGGACGCCCGAACTGCGCGATGCTGGAAGACATTCTCGACGGCCTGTTCCACATCGCGAAAGCCGACGGTTTCGTGCACGAGCGCGAGATCGCGTTCCTCAAGCGCGTCGCGGACATCTTCGAGATCGACGAGGATCATTTCGAGACGATCCTGTCGCGCCACGCCATCACGGGCGAGGGCGATCCGTACCGCGTTCTCGGCGTGGAGCGGGACATGCCGTTCAGCGAGATCAGAGCCCGGTATCGTCGCATGGTGTCCGACAACCACCCCGATCGCCTCATCGCGCGGGGCGTGCCGGAAGAGTTTGTCTCGATCGCCAACAGCCGGCTTGCCGCGATCAACGGCGCCTATGAGGCGATCGAACGGAGCATGCAGCGCGCATGAGCGGGTTCGTGCCGGATTTCGCGGGAGCGCAGGTGCGCGTCTCGCCGAATTTCGGGCCTCGGAATGACGGTCTGACGCCCGAATGCGTCATCCTGCACTATACCGGGATGGAGAGCGGCGATGCGGCGGAGGCGTGGCTGTGCGCGCCCGAGAGCGAGGTCTCGTCCCATTATCTGGTTCACGAGGACGGACGGGTGGTGCAGATGGTCCGCGAGCAGGATCGCGCCTGGCATGCGGGCAGGGGATCATGGCTCGGCCGCAGCGACGTCAACTCGTTTTCCATCGGCATCGAGATCGTCAATCCGGGGCCGCTCGCAGACTTTCCGCCCTATTGCGATGTTCAGATCGAGCGGGTTGCAGATCTCGTGCGCGACATTTGCGCACGCTGGCGCATTCGGGCCGACAAAATTCTCGCGCACTCGGACGTTGCGCCGGGCCGCAAGATCGACCCAGGCGAGCATTTTCCATGGGCCCGACTGGCTGAAATGGGCCTCGGTCACCTGGTGGAGCCGTCGCCGATACGTGGCGGCAGGTTCCTCGCCATGGGAGAGAGCGGGCAGCCGGTCGAGGCCCTCCAGTCGATGCTGTCGCTCTATGGGTATGGCTTGGAAATCAACGGCTTATACGATCAGGCGACCAAGGACACGGTCGAGGCCTTCCAGCGCCATTTCAGGCCTGTCCGCGTCGACGGCGTTGCGGATCAATCGACCATCGAGACGCTGCATCGTCTGCTGACCTCGCTCCACGACCGCTTTCCCGGTTCCAATTGAAGTAACGGGCAACGTTACACTCTGTCATGCAAAGTGACTCGCCAGGTCATTTTTGACGCCAACTCGACAGTCACATCGCAGGTCTTGCCGTTGTCGGGCTCCGTTTGTGTGTTGCCCGGCGAACTCAAACACGCCGCAGTATTTTACGCGGCCATGGAACGACAGGACAACATGAAAAGACTGACAGCGCTGACGGTGGCCGTCGCCACCGGCCTGATGGCTTTTGCCGCACACGCCGAAACCAAAGAAGAACTAGAGCGGCGCCAGTACGAGCAATTCCAGGCGAAAATCGATCCCACCACGACAAGCAGCATCCCCTCCGAGAAGGAAACCGCCAGGCAGGTGGTCGCCAAGGCCAAATCCGGCACCAAGGGCAAGACCGGCTCCAAGGCGGCAACCGCCAAAGGCGGCAATGGCTATTCCGCGATCATCGCCAAATATGCGGGTGCTCACGGTATCCCCGTCGCGCTCGCCAATGCGGTGGTGCGTATCGAGAGCAACTACCGCCCCAATGCGCGCGGTGCTGCCGGCGAGGTCGGCCTGATGCAGATCAAGCCCGCCACGGCGCGCATGATGGGCTATTCGGGCAGCGTGAAGGGGCTGTACGACCCGGACACCAACATCCGCTATGGCATGAAGTATCTCGCCAAGGCGCATCAGCTCGGTGGCGGCGATACATGCGGAACCATCCTGCGCTACAATGCCGGACACGCAGCGACGCGCATGAACAAGGTTTCTGCCGCGTACTGCGCCAAGGTCAAGCGCCAACTCGGTAGCTGATCCACGGCGATATTGCCGGGCACCAGCTTTTCCGGTTGCGTTTTGCGCCGCCAAACCCTTTATACGGCGGGCCAGCTGGCCGGGCGGCCGCACCAGCAAGGACCGAAAGGTCGCGGGTGAGGAAAGTCCGGGCTCCAGGGAAACACGGTGCCGGCTAACGGCCGGCGGGGGCGACCCCAGGGAAAGTGCCACAGAAAGCAGACCGCCCCGCCTGCAAATCGGCCGTCGAGGACAGCCGGTTTGCTGGCGGGGTAAGGGTGAAAGGGTGGGGTAAGAGCCCACCGCGCGACTGGCAACAGGAGCGGCACGGTAAACCCCACCGGGAGCAAAACCGAATAGGGGCGGCGCGAAGGGCAACCTTCAGGGCAGTTTCCGGCCCAGTCGTCCGGGTAGGTTGCATGAGGCGCGCGGTAACGTGCGCACAAGATGAATGGCCGCCACGTTTCCGCTCCGCAAGGAGCGGAGGCCATACAGAACCCGGCTTATAGGCCAGCTGGCACCTTTGGCTTCAACGGTTCGATATCGTGTCCTGCGTGAGCGATACACGCCGCGCGGGTTTGTGTGGCGCGCTTGCGCATGGGCCTTCGCTTGCTACAATCGCGCATCGAGCCCGCTCTTGAGCCGAGGAGATGACCGATGGGCCATATCGACAAACACGGAATCACGCTTTCGCCCGAGCATGCGACCGTCGTGGAGGAGGCGGTGGAAGCCGGCGAGTTCGCCTCGCCCGATGCTGTCGTTGAAGAGGCGCTGCGCGAGTGGAAGGAGCGGCGCGACAATTTCGGCTACTCGGTCGATGAACTCCGCAAGCTTGTGCAGGAGGGGATCGACAGTGGGCCGGGGGTGTACCGCTCGATGGATGAGATCAAGGAGGAGGCCCGCCGTCGGTGGGAGGCGCGCCGCAGTGCATGAGGGCACACATTCTCTTTCGCAGCGCGGGAGCCGAAGAAGACCTTATCGAAATCTGGTCGCATATCGCTTTTGACAGCCTTGGCGCGGCGGACAGGCTGTTGGACGCAATAGAAGATCGCTGGCAGCTCCTCGCCACACAGCCGCGCTCGGGCGCGCTTCGCGGCGATCTCGGTCCCGACATCCGTCACCTGGTGTCGGCAACTATCTCACATTCTACCGTATCGATGGCCAACAGATCGTCATTCTCCGCGTCATGCATGGCAAGCGCGGAATCGATCCCGATGATCTGGGCGTCTAGATCGCCGTGCATCCTTACGGACGCACGAGTGGCGATCTATCTCTTTGTTCGAGCATCGGAACAACCCGAAAACTGGATTCCACTTTTCGGTCCGATGCTCTAGCGGGTCAACCCTCGCTGCGGTTCAGGGACTCTTCAAGCGCCGCCCACAATTCGTCGGCCGGTTCGCAGCCGATCGACAGCCTGACGAAGCCTTGATCGACAGCGTCGCCCCAGCGCGCGCGGCGTTCGGCCGAGGTGTGCACGCCGCCGAAGGATGTCGCGGGCTGGATCAGCGCGCAGTCGTTGATGAAGCGTTCGGCGGCGGCTTCCGACCCAAGCGTCACGCCGATGAGGAAGCCGAAACGGTCCATCTGGGCTCGGGCGAGATTGTGCGACGGATCGCTTTCGAGGCCGGGGAAACGCACCTTGCTCACAGCCGGATGCGCTGCCAGACGCGGCGCGATCGCCTCGGCCGTGTTGCACATGCGCTCGAAGCGGACATGCAGCGTTTCCAGACCGCGATGGACCAGCCACGCCTCGAACGGCCCCGGTATGCCGCCCGCAAGCTTCCGCCAGTCGGATACCGCTGCCATGATCTCGGCGTTTCGGCTCGCCACATGGCCGAAGAGCACGTCGGAATGGCCGTTCGGCGCCTTGGTGTCGGCGGCGACGACAATGTCGGCGCCCAAATCCAGCGGGCGCTGGCCGTAGGGAGTCATGGTGGTGTTGTCGGCGACGACGAGCGCGCCGGCGGCATGCGCCGCCTCGCAGACGGCCACCAGATCGCAGATGTCGAGGCCGGGATTGGCCGGCGTCTCCACAAAGACCAGCCTGTATCCCTCGAAGCCGCCATCGAGGAATGTCGATGTCGGGCGCGTGTCGTAGGTCACGCCGAGGCGGGTGAGGAAGCGTTCGGTGAGAACGCGGGTCGTATAGTACCCGTCAGAGGGCAGCAGGATCCGGTCGCCGGATTTGAGCAGGCCGAAGAACACCGCCGCCGTCGCCGCCATTCCCGACGGAAACCCGAGCGCCGGGGCGCCTTCCAGATGCGTCAGCATCTTTTCCACCGCGTCCCAGGTCGGGTTCGAAAAGCGGCCATACTGCGCGTAGCCCGCCGGGTCGCCCGGCAGGTGGAACATCGTCGCAAGCGTCAGCGGCAGGGCGACGGGATCGCCTTTCGCGAGTTCCGCGCGGCGGAGGTGGGCAAGGCGCGCTGCGCGTGCGGAAGGCGTGTCCGTCATGGGGTGTCCTCGTGGCCCGAGTCTGCGAAGCCGCGGACGCTATTACCGAGGCGTCCGAGGTGCAAGGAGGGCCGGACGTTCCTAACCCTTCGTTAAGCCTAACGGAGCATAAATTTGCATTGCGCCTCACTGCCTGCGAACCGCTTCAAAGTGCCGGTTGTGAGGGTTGCTCCCGTTGACGCCCATACGAGCCCATGCTATCCCTTAAGCACCATCATTATCTCGTTTCAGTTCCGGGTGAAGCGTTCCCCAAAACGGCGGCCCCATTGGCGCGCCGGGTCGATGATTCACGGCTTCTCGCGAGCGAGGGCGGATCTGGGAAAGCAGTTCGGCGCATGGTCGAGAACCTCCATACGGGCACGGCAAGGGCGGCAGTTTCGAAGCATGGACCGGTTTCTCTCCAGCGCGGTGAACAGGATAGACGCCAAGGGTCGCGTCTCCGTTCCGGCGCATTTCCGGTCGGTGGTTCAGAAGCGCGGCTATCAGGAGCTGTATGCGCTGAAGGCGCTCGATCGTCCCGCATTGGATGTCGGCGGCCTGGATTTGCTGGATCGCTACGAGCAGAGGATCGCGATGGAGGATCCGTTCCTTCAGGCTGCGGACGACATGTCCTATTTCGTGCACGGGGACAGCGATTTTCTGAAACTCGACCAGGATGGCCGGATCACGGTGACGGATTTCATTCGCGAGCATACGGGCATCGCGGGCGAGGTGGCTTTTGTCGGTCGGGGGACCTTTTTCCAGATGTGGGAGCCGGCGCGATTGGCGGTTTACGGCGCGCAGGTGCGCGAGCGGCTGCTGAAGAAGCGGCAGGCGGTTTCGGACGGGGGCGCGGAATGATGGCGGGCCACGGCGAGGACGATATCGCCGGTGGCGGACTGGTCCGCCACATTCCGGTCATGCTGGACGAGGTTCTCGCGGCCCTCGAGCCCGCTGCCGGCCAGACGATCATCGACGGCACGTTCGGTGCGGGCGGCTATACGAGCGCCATACTCGCGGCCGGAGCGGATGTGATCGCAATCGACCGCGATCCCGATGCGATCGAGACCGGGCGCAGCCTCGAAGCAGAGTCCGGAGGCAGGCTGCGGCTGGTGCATGGCCGGTTCTCCGAACTGGATACGGCTGCCGAAGAATTGGTGGACGGCGTGGTTCTCGACATCGGCGTCTCGTCTATGCAGCTCGACGAGGCCGAGCGCGGCTTCTCGTTCCGCAGCGACGGGCCGCTCGATATGCGCATGGCGCAGACGGGGCCGACCGCTGCCGACGTCGTAAACACGTTCAAAACCAACGATTTGACGCGCATTCTCGGTATTCTGGGCGAGGAGCGTCACGCCAGTCGCGTCGCGCGGATGATCGAAAAGCGTCGCTCGGTGCGCCCGTTCGAACGGACGAGCGATCTGGCCTCGGCGATCGAAGGCGTTCTCGGCCGCAACCCGAAGGACAAGATCAATCCCGCGACGCGGTCGTTTCAGGGTCTGCGCATCTTCGTCAATGACGAGCTGGGCGAGCTTGCGCGGGCGCTCTTCGCGGCGGAGCGGGCTTTGAAGCCGGGCGGGCGGCTGGTGGTCGTCACGTTCCATTCGCTGGAAGACCGGATCGTCAAGAAGTTCATCACGGACCGCTCCAGCCAGGCAACGGGCTCGCGCCATCTGCCGGCACTCGAAGAGCGCGTCGCGACCTTCACGAAGGCTGGCGGCATCGTTGCGGCGAGTGACGCCGAAGCGGAACGAAATCCACGGGCGCGCTCGGCCAAGCTGCGCGCGGCGATCCGCACCGACGCACCCGCGCGTGCGGAAAATCCATCTTTGTTCGGGCTGCCTTCGCTGCCGCTCGTCGCTTCTGCCGGGGAAAGGTGAGTCCAGGTGTTCAGGACGACTGACATAGTGCTGATCGCGGTGATGGTGTCGGCGGCCGCCTTCACCTACACGACCAAGCACGCAGCGGAAGCGGAACTGTCGAAGGTCCGCCAGCTCGAGGCCGCGATCCGTTTCGAAGAAGAGACGACCGTTGTGCTCAAGGCCGATTGGAGCCTGCTGACGCAGCCGTCGCGTCTTCAGAAGCTTGCCGAAATCTATCACTCTCAATTGCAGCTTGCGCCCGTCGAGGCGCACCAGATCGGTGACTTCAGCGAGTTGCCGGCGCGGCCGCTGCGCATCGAGGATATCACCGACGGTGCGATGGGCGGCATGGCCGACAGCGGCATCGACACGACGACGACCGGGGGTGTCATCCAATGATCGGTCGGTGGCGCAAGAAGCAGGAACCGGATATCGGCAGCGAACGCATCGTCGTCGAGGGCGTCGCCAAATCCACGGGCGGGCGGGCGCGTACGCGCATCCTGATGACGATGGCGGTGTTTTTCAGCATCTATGGCGTCATCGGGGGACGGCTTGCCTATCTCGGCATGCAGGATTTGGAGCAGGGCGGGCCGATGGCCTCCCGCGTCACAGCCTCGCGGCCCGATATCGTGGATCGCAACGGTGAAGTTCTGGCGACCGACATCAACACGGCTTCGCTGTTCGCCGAGCCGCGCCGGATCGTCGATGCCGACGAAGCGCTTGAAAAACTGCTGACGGTCCTGCCCGATCTCAACATCGAGCAGACCTACAACCGCCTGCGCAGCGATGCCGGCTTCATGTGGCTGCGCCGTCAGTTGTCGCCGCGCCAGCAGCAGGCGATCATGCAACTGGGCATTCCCGGTATCGGCTTCCGCAGCGAAAAGCGCCGCTTCTACCCCGGCGGTCCGACCGCCTCTCACATCCTCGGCCTCGTCAATGTCGACAACAAGGGCATTTCGGGGATGGAGAAGTATATCGACGATCAGGGCCTTGCCGATTTGCAGGCAAGTGGTCTCGCCGTCGCGAAGGATCTCGAGCCGGTTCGGCTGTCGCTGGATTTGCGCGTACAGCACATCCTGCATGACGAACTCACGCAGGCGATGGAGCGCTATCATGCGATCGGCGCCGGCGCGGTGGTGCTGGACGCAAAGACGGGCGAGGTCGTCGCGATGGCGTCGCTGCCCGATTACGACCCCAACAATCCGTTCAATGCCCAGGAAAAGGACCGGCTCAACCGGATGTCCGCGGGCGTCTACGAGATGGGCTCGACCTTCAAGGGCTTCACGCTGGCAATGGCGCTCGACGCCGGCACGGCGACGCTGAACAGCCGCTTCGACGCCTCCCGGCCGATCCAGATCGCGCGCCATACGATCCGCGACTTCCACGGCAAGGGCAGGGTGCTCACCGTGCCGGAAGTCTTCATCTACTCGTCCAACATCGGAACGGCCCGGATGGCCGAGACGGTCAGCGTTCAGGATCACCGCGCCTTCTTCGAGAAGATCGGCCTTCTGACGCGGTTGAGGACGGAACTTCCCGAGGTGGCGACGCCGACCGAGCCGAGGGAGTGGAAGCGCATCCACCAGATCACGATCTCGTTCGGCCACGGTGTCGCAACGACGCCTTTGCAGACTGCGGTTTCTGCTGCGGCGATGCTCAATGGCGGCAAGCTGATCGAGCCGACATTCCTTCCACGCACCGAAGACCAGGCGATGTCGCATGCGTCGCAGGTGATCAAGCCGAACACCAGCGACATGATGCGCTATCTCTTCCGCCTGAACGTGGAAAAGGGCTCCGGGCGTCGTGCCGAGGTTCCCGGTTACTTCGTGGGCGGCAAGACCGGCACCGCGGAAAAAGTCGTGAACGGCCGCTACTCCAACGACAAGCGCTTCAACGCCTTTCTGGCGGGATTCCCCGTCAACGATCCGCAATACATCGTTCTCGTCGTTCTCGACGAACCCAAGCCGGAAAAGCCCGGCATGAGCGCGACGTCAGGCCTGAACACGACGGTCGTGGTCGGCAACATCATTCGCCGCTCTGCCGCCCTGCTTGGCGTAAAGCCCGATTTCGGCCATGAAAGTGGGGCCCTTCTCGTCTCGACACAGTGATTCTTGCAGGAGCCGGGGGGCGACCACGCATTCGGAAACATGAATTTTGATGAAGCTCGACCAGTTCACCGGTGTCCTTCCTGGCATCGACCGCAATGGAGAGGTCGAGGTCGCGGGGATTGCATCGGATTCGCGCCAGGTAACCCACGGGTTTCTGTTCGCGGCGCTGCCCGGCACGCGATCTGACGGCGCAGCCTTCGCGGCCGATGCCGTTGCGCGCGGCGCGATCGCTATCATCGCCGGACAGGGCGCGATCGATGCCGACCTCGGTGTGCCCGTGTTGCGCGTGGACGACCCGCGCCGCACGCTCGCTCTCGTCGCTGCCCGTTTCCATGGACGCCAGCCCGAAACCATGGTCGCCGTCACCGGCACCAGCGGCAAGACCTCGGTCGCGTCGTTCGTTCGCCAGATCTGGGAGCAGGCAGGGTTTGCCGCGGCAAGCATCGGCACCACGGGTGTCGTCGCGCCGGGCCGCAACGACTACGGCTCTCTCACGACACCGGACCCGATCGCCTTGCACAAGCTGCTGGCCGAACTCGCGGAGGCCGGGGTAAGCCATGCGTCCATGGAGGCGTCGAGCCACGGTCTCGACCAGCGCCGGCTGGACGGCGTCGTGCTTGCGGCCGGCGGCTTCACCAATCTGGGCCGCGACCACATGGATTATCATCCGACGGTCGAGGACTATCATCGCGCCAAGATGCGGCTGTTCACGGAGCTGCTGCCGAAAGGCGCTCCCGCCGTGATCTTCGCCGACGATCCCTGGTCCGGTCCGACGATCGCGGCCGCGCAGTCGGCGGGGTTGGAGGTTCTGACGGTCGGCAGGGCGGGAACGTTCCTGCAACTCAAACGCGTCGAGCATGAGCGTCATCGCCAGCGCGCCGAGATCAGCGCTGCGGGAGCGATCCATGAGATCGATCTGCCGCTCGCGGGCGATTTCCAGGTTTCGAATGCACTGGTGGCTGCCGGGCTCGCCATCGCGACCGGGCTGGATTCGGGCCAGGCGTTGCGCGCGCTCGAACGCTTGAAGGGCGCATCCGGCCGCCTCGAACTCGTGGGCACGACCGCTGCCGGTGCGCCGGTCTATGTCGATTACGCGCACAAGCCCGACGCGCTGGAGAATGTGCTGGCGACCGTGCGGCCGTTCACGACTGGCCGCATCGTCGTGGTGTTCGGCTGCGGTGGCGATCGCGATCGCGGCAAGCGGCCCATCATGGGCGAGATCGCGGCGCGGCTTGCCGATGTGGCGATCGTCACGGACGACAATCCGCGCTCCGAAGAACCGGCCTCCATCCGCGCGGCGATATTGGCGGCCGCTCCAGACGCGATCGAAATCGCCGATCGCCGTCGTGCCATTCGCGAGGCGACCGCCATGCTCGGCGCCGGCGACACGCTGATCGTAGCCGGCAAGGGGCATGAGGAAGGCCAGACGATCGGCGACGTAACGCTTCCCTTCTCCGATCATGAAGAAGTGCGTGCCGCTCTTCGGGAGCGTGCCGCATGAACCTGCTGTGGAGAACCGAGGCACTTGTCGGCGCGATGAGCGGGCGGCCGGTCGGCAACATGCCGGCTGGCATCACCGGCATCTCGATCGATACCCGCACGCTTCAGCCCGGCGATGCTTTCTTCGCGATCAAGGGCGATCTGCATGACGGCCACGACTTCGCGACCGCCGCGATCAAGGCCGGCGCGGCGCTGCTGATCGTTGCGGAAGGCAAGTTGCCCGCGCTCGGCCGCATCAACGCACCGATGATCGTCGTGCCCGACGTGCTCGCCGCCCTCGAATCGACCGGCATTGCCGCGCGTGCCCGGGCCAGGGGCAAGATCATCGCCGTGACCGGCTCGGCCGGCAAGACGACGACCAAGGAGGCGTTGCGCCGCGGCCTGTCCGCCGTCGGCCGCGTGCATGCGTCCGACAAGTCGTTCAACAATCACTGGGGCGTGCCGCTGACGCTTGCGCGCCTGCCGGAGGATTGCGAGTTCGCGATCTTCGAAGTCGGCATGAACCATCCCGGCGAAATCCGGCAACTGGTCAAGTTCGTGCGCCCGCACATCGCGCTGGTGACGCTGATCGCGGCGGCGCATCTCGGCCATTTTCGCTCCATGGAAGAGATCGCGCGCGCCAAGGCTGAAATTTTCGAGGGCGTCGAGCGGGGCGGTCATGCGCTGATCAACCGCGACGATCGCCAATGGAAGCTCCTTGATCGCGCGGCGCGCGATGCCGGCATCGAGCATGTCTGGGGATTTGGCGAGCATGCGCGCTCGACCTTCCGCCTCGTGAAATGCCAGCTCGGCGGCGAGAGCTCCGCGATCACGGTCAAGATGGCCGGGCAAGAACTGGCGCTGACGATCGGTGCTCCCGGCCGGCACATGGTGCAGAACGTGCTCGGCGTGCTGGGCGCGGCCTATCTCGCCGGCGCGAACGTTCCAGAGGTCGCAAAGGCGCTCGCCGGGCTTGAAGCCGAGCAGGGGCGCGGCAAGCGTCACATTCTGCGCCATCCGGCCGGTGGCGAGTTCGTGCTGATCGACGAGAGTTACAACGCGAACCCGGCATCGATGCGGGCCGCGCTCGACCTGCTGCGCGCGACGCCTGTCCAGGCTTCCGGACGCCGCATCGCCGTTCTGGGCGACATGCTGGAACTGGGCGTGCACGCACCGAAGCTGCATGCCTCGCTGGCGCAGCCGATCGTGGATTCGACCGCCGACCTCGTTTTCCTGGGCGGTTCCGAGATGGAGGCACTCGCTGAGGCGCTTCCCAAAGACATTGCCGTCCAGCATCTGGCCGGCCATGACGAGATCAAACCCATGCTTTTGGACGCGGTTCGTCCGGGAGACGTGGTGATGATCAAATCGTCGAAGAGCATCGGCTTCTCGAAGCTCGTCGACGCCATGCTTCGTAAATTTCCCGCCGCGGCCAAGGCCGTGCGTGCAACCGAACAGATAAACTGACAGCCGTCGGGGGACGCCGCACATGCTCTTGCTGCTCGTTGGACTCGCCGACCAGGTCTCGGCCTTCAACGTCTTTCGCTACATCACCTTCCGCACCGGAGGGGCGTTGATCACGTCTGCGCTGATCGTCTTCATGTTCGGACCGGCGATCATCAATTCGCTGCGCATCCGCCAGGGACGCGGCCAGCCGATCCGTGCCGATGGCCCGCAGACGCACTTCAAGAAGGCCGGTACGCCGACCATGGGCGGACTGATGATGCTCTCGGGCATCCTGGGTTCGACCCTGCTCTGGGGCAATCTGTCGAGCACCTATGTCTGGGTCGTGATGATGGTGACGCTCGGCTTCGGCGCGATCGGCTTCTATGACGACTATCTGAAGGTGACGAAGCAGTCGGATCTGGGCTTCTCGGGCAAGATGCGGTTGCTGCTCGAATTCATGATCGCCGGCGTTGCAGCCTATCTGATCATGCGGGCCGGGCAGGAGCCGTTTTCCTCCTCGCTGACCTTCCCCTTCGTGAAGGACCTGATCGTCAATCTCGGCATCTTCTTCATCCCGTTCGCGGCGTTCGTGATGGTGGGTGCCGGTAATGCGGTCAACATGACCGACGGGCTGGACGGGCTGGCGATCGTGCCGGTGATGGTCGCCGCCGCATCCTTCGGCGTCATCGCCTATCTCGCCGGTAACGCCGTCTTCGCCGACTATCTGCAGATCCATTTCACACCCGGCACGGGCGAACTCTCGGTGGTGCTCGGCGCGGTCATCGGGGCCGGTCTCGGCTTCCTGTGGTTCAATGCGCCGCCGGCGGCCATCTTCATGGGCGACACCGGATCGCTGGCGCTCGGCGGCCTGATCGGCGCGGTCGCAGTCGCGGCCAAGCACGAGATCGTGCTTGCGATCATCGGGGGACTGTTCGTCGTCGAGATCATGTCGGTGATCATCCAGGTCACCTGGTTCAAGCTGACGGGAAAGCGCGTCTTCCTGATGGCGCCGATCCATCATCATTTCGAGAAGCTCGGCTGGACGGAAAGCCAGGTCGTGATCCGGTTCTGGATCATCGCGGTCATCCTGGCGCTGATCGGCCTTTCGACGCTCAAGCTGAGATGATCCGATGATCAAGGTCTCCACCTTCAGCGGACGCAGCGTCGGACTCTTCGGGCTCGGTGGTTCGGGGATCGCGACCGCGCGCGCCCTCGTCGAGGGTGGAGCGATCGTGACCGCGTGGGACGACAATCCCGACAGCGTCGAGCGCGCGCGGGGCGAAGGCATCCCGGTTTCCGATCTCGCGCAGGCGGATTGGTCTGCGTTCTCGACTTTCGTCCTGTCGCCGGGCGTCCCGCTGACGCATCCGAAGCCGCATTGGACCGTCGATCTCGCGAGAGGCGCCGGCGTGGAGATCATCGGCGACATCGAACTGTTCGCGCGCGAACGCGCAGCCATGGCGCCCGACGCGCCGTTCATCGCGGTGACCGGCACGAACGGCAAATCGACGACCACGGCGCTGATCGCTCACATTCTCGCTGCATCGGGCCGCGATACGCAGATGGGCGGCAATATCGGCCGCGCGATCATGACGCTCGATCCGCTCGCCGCCGATCGCTTTTATGTCGTGGAATGCTCGTCCTACCAGATCGAGCTTGCACCCTCGATCAATCCGACGGCGGGCATTCTTCTCAACCTGACGCCCGACCATCTCGACAGGCACGGCACCATGCAGCGCTATGCCGAGGTGAAGGAGCGGCTGGTGGCGGGCAGCGAGACCGCGATCATCGGCGTCGACGATGCCTCGTGCGCGCAAATCGCCGAGCGGCTGGAGCGCTGCGGCAAGGAGGTGATCCGCATCTCCAAACGCCTGCCGCTAACGGATGGCTACTACGCCGACGGCACCGACCTGATGGAAGCGGTTCACGGCCAGTACAGCCGGATCGGCTTCCTCGAAGGCGTGGGATCGCTGCGCGGCCAGCACAATGCGCAGAACGCGCTTGCGGCCGTCGCGGCCTGTTTGAAGGTCGGTCTCGACCTTGGCGAAATCCAGTCCGGGCTCGAGAGCTTTCCGGGCCTCGCGCACCGCATGGAGCAGGTCGGGCGGCGCGGCAAGGTGCTCTTCATCAACGATTCCAAGGCGACCAATGCGGATGCCGCGGCACCCGCGCTGTCGAGCTTCCAGCGGATCTACTGGATCGCGGGCGGCCTGGCGAAAGAGGGCGGCATCGAGACGCTTCGGAGCTATTTCCCGCGCATCGCGAAGGCTTACCTGATCGGCGAGGCGGCGCCTGCGTTTTCGGCGACGCTGGGCGGATCGGCACCGTATGAAATCTCGGGGACGCTCGCGGCCGCACTCAGCCATGCAGCGGCGGATGCCGCGCAGGATGACGGGCAGGAGGCGGTGGTGATGCTGTCGCCGGCCTGCGCCAGTTTCGACCAGTTCAGGAATTTCGAGGTCAGGGGCGACGCCTTTCGCGAGGCGGTCCTGGCGCTCGATGGCATCGAGCCAATCGGAGGGCAACGCTGATGGTCAGCCGTGTAGACAGAGGACGTGTGTCGAACTGGTGGTGGACGATCGACCGCTGGTTCTTTGCTGCATTCCTGACCCTGATGGGTCTGGGGGTGGTGCTGTCGTTCGCGGCGAGCCCCGCGGTCGCGGAGCGCATCGGCCTCGACAGCTATCATTTCGTCACCCGCCAGATGATGTTCATGCTGCCCGCACTGGTCGTGATGATCGGCGTGTCGTTCCTCAATTCGCGGCAGGTGCGACGTCTCGCACTGGTGATGCTCGCCGGCTCGCTCGTTCTGATGGTCGTGGCGCTCTATTTCGGTGTCGAGATCAAGGGTTCGCGGCGCTGGGTGCATATCGCCGGCATCTCGATCCAGCCTTCCGAATACATGAAGCCCGCCTTCGTGATCATCTGCGCGTGGCTGTTCTCCGAACATGCGCGCCGTCCCGACATTCCGGGCAATCTGTTCGCGATGATCCTGCTGGGCGTGGTCCTGGCGCTTCTGGTCGCGCAGCCCGACCTGGGACAGACGCTTCTGGTGCTCGCTACCTGGGGCGTGATGTTCTTCATGGCCGGCATGCCCTGGTTCTGGATCGTCGTCCTCGGCGGCGCAGGCATCGGCGTGGCCTTCGCGGGGTATACGTTCTTCCCGCACGTCGCCGAGCGCATCGACCGCTTCCTGACGGGCGAAGGCGATACGTTCCAGGTCGATATGGGCCGGGACGCGCTGATACGCGGGGGATGGCTCGGTCAGGGACCGGGCGAGGGCACGGTAAAGCGCATCCTTCCCGACAGTCACACCGACTTCGTGTTTGCGGTCGCGGGCGAGGAGTTCGGCATCATCGTCTGCCTCTTGATCGCCGGCCTGTTCGCCTTCGTGGTGCTGCGCGGGCTTGCCAAGTCGACGCGCGAGAGCGACGATTTTTCACGATACGCCGTGTCGGGCCTCGTCGTGCTCTTCGGGCTCCAGTCCATCATCAATATGGGCGTCAACCTTCAGCTTCTGCCGGCCAAGGGCATGACGCTGCCGTTCATCTCCTATGGCGGCTCGTCGCTGGTCGCGATGGCGATCTCGATGGGCATGGTGCTCGCGCTGTCGCGCAAGGACCCGCAGAAGCGGATCCGCGTGGGCGAACCGCGCATCGGCGCGTCCATGCAGCCGGCCGAGTAGCGCGCAGCATGGCGAAAGGCACGATCCTGCTCGCCGCCGGGGGGACCGGCGGCCATCTCTTTCCGGCGGAAGCGCTCGCTCACGAACTGATCGCGCGTGGCTGGGCCGTGCATCTGGCCACCGACAGCCGCGCGGGGCGCTTTGCCGGCACTTTTCCGGCTGCCGAAATCCATGCCATCGCGTCGGCGACCATCGGGTCGAAGAACCCGGTCGCGCTGGCACGTGCGTTCTGGGCCATCTGGAGCGGCGCGCGCGAGGCAGGCAAGGTGATCGCCGAGATCAAGCCGAAGGTGGTGATCGGCTTCGGCGGCTACCCGACATTGCCGCCGGTCTGGGCTGCGACACGGCGCGGCGTGCCGACGATCGTCCATGAACAGAATGCGGTGATGGGGCGCGCCAACAAGGCGCTGGCCGGCCGGGTAACAGCGATCGCAGGCGGGTTCCTGCCGGCCGGGGCCGGCATCCACGCCGGCAAGACCGTCGTGACCGGCAATCCGGTGCGGCCTGCGGTGCTGGAGGCTGCTGGGCAGCCTTACAGCCAGTCGGCAGCAGGCCAGCCATTCAACCTGCTCGTCTTCGGCGGCAGCCAGGGTGCGCAGTTCTTTTCCGATGCCATTCCCGCAGCCATCGCGCTCCTGCCGGACGAGTTGCGCGCCCGTCTTCGCGTCGTCCAGCAGGCGCGCAAGGAAGATGAGACGGCTGTTCGCGGCGCCTATGAAAAACTCGGCGTGCCCGCCGAGGTATCACCCTTCTTCGGTGACATGTCCGCGCGGATCGCGCATGCGCATCTGGTGATCTCACGGTCCGGCGCATCCACCGTCTCCGAGATCGCGGCGATCGGGCGGCCCGCGATCCTCGTGCCCTATCCGCATGCGCTCGATCATGACCAGGCTGCGAATGCCGCAGCACTTGCGGCGGCCGGAGGCGCGGAGGTATGCCCGCAGGCATCGCTGTCGCCTGAAACGATTGCTGCTAAGCTCACCGATCTCATGACCCAGCCGCAGAGATGCGCGGACATGGCAGCCGGCGCGAAATCCGCCGGCAGACCCGACGCCACACGGTTGCTCGCCGACCTCGCAGAGGCTATTGCGTCGGGCCAATCCGTCGAAGCGTTCAAAGGGAGAGTGCAGGCATGAAGATGCCGCAGACAATCGGCGTCGTGCATTTCATCGGCATTGGCGGCATCGGAATGAGCGGCATCGCCGAGGTGCTGCACAATCTCGGCTACCAGGTGCAGGGATCCGACCAGGCAGACAGCGCCAATGTGCAGCGTCTGCGCGACAAGGGCATCACCTGTTTTGTGGGGCATGGCGCCGAAAACCTCGGTGCTGCCGAAGTCGTGGTCGTGTCGACCGCAGTGAAGAAAACCAACCCCGAACTGATCGCCGCGCGCGAAAAGCTTTTGCCGATCGTGCGACGGGCGGAGATGCTGGCCGAGCTCATGCGCTTCCGCAATGCGATCGCGATTGGCGGAACGCACGGCAAGACGACCACGACGTCGATGGTCGCGACGCTGCTCGATGCCGGCGGGCTCGATCCGACCGTGGTCAATGGCGGCATCATCAACGCCTACGGCACCAATGCGCGCATGGGCGGCGGTGAGTGGATGGTCGTCGAGGCCGACGAGAGCGACGGGACGTTCCTCAAGCTGCCGGCCGATATCGCGGTGGTCACGAATATCGATCCCGAGCATCTCGATCATTACGGGTCGTTCGACAAGGTGCGCGAGGCGTTTCGCCAGTTCGTCGAGAACGTGCCGTTTTACGGCTTCGGCGTGATGTGCATCGACCATCCGGAGGTTCAATCCCTGGTCAGCCGCATCGAGGACCGGCGTGTCGTCACCTATGGCGAAAACCCGCAATCGGATGTGCGCTTTACGAATGTGCGCATGGATGGCGCGACGTCCGTCTTCGACGTCACCATCCGCGACCGGAAGTCCGGCGAGGCCACGGAGATGGAGGGGCTGCGCCTGCCGATGCCCGGCCGTCATAACGTCGCCAACGCGACCGCTGCGATCGCCGTATCGCACCAGCTCGGCATGACCGCCGACGACATCAGGCGCGGCCTGTCGTCGTTCGGCGGCGTCAAGCGGCGCTTCACCAACACCGGCTCATGGAACGGCGCGCAAATCTTCGACGACTACGGACATCATCCGGTCGAGATCAAGGCCGTGCTGCGCGCCGCGCGCGAAGCCTGCCAGGGCAGGGTGATCGCCATCGCGCAACCGCACCGCTTCACGCGCCTGCGCGACTTGTTCGACGATTTCGCGGCGTGCTTCAACGACGCCGATGTCGTCATGATCGCGCCCGTCTATGCGGCGGGCGAAGACCCGATCGAGGGCATCGACGCTGAACATCTCGTGGGACGCATTCGCGCCGGCGGACATCGCGACGCCCGCACCATCGACGGGCCATCGGCGATCGCACCGCTCGTTCGCGATCTCGCGCGTGACGGCGACTTCGTCGTGCTGCTCGGTGCGGGCAACATCACCCAGTGGGCTTACGCGCTGCCCAAGGAACTCGAGGCCGGCGCATGACGGACGGCGCGGCTTTGCTGGCGCGTCTGGGCGATGCGGTAAACGGCATTCGCGGACGGCTGACGCCCGACGCGCCGATGGACGCGATCACCTGGTTTCGCGCCGGCGGCCCGGCCGAGTTGCTTTTCCAGCCTGCCGACGAGGAGGATTTGTCGAATCTCCTCAGAGTGTTGCCGACGGACGTTCCTGTCATGGTTGTGGGTGTGGGCTCCAACCTTCTGGTTCGTGAGGGCGGGATACGCGGTGTCGTCATCCGGCTTTCCGCAAAGGGGTTCGGCGCCGTCGAGGCGATCGGCGACAACAGGATCAGGGCAGGCGCGGCGGTGCCCGACAAGCGCGTGGCCGCCGCAGCGCTGGAAGCCGGTATCGGCGGGTTTCATTTCTACCACGGCATCCCCGGCGCGATCGGCGGTGCGCTGCGCATGAATGCGGGCGCCAACGGCGTCGAGACGCGCGACCGTGTCGTGTCCGTCCGCGCCATCGATCGCGGCGGCGACGTTCACGAATTTTCCAATGGGCAGATGGGCTATGCCTACCGGCACTCGTCGGCGCCGAAGGATATGATCTTCGTCTCCGCCGAGTTCGAAGGCTTCGCGGAAGACCCCGTCGCGATCCGGGCGGCGATGGATGCCGTGCAGACGCACCGCGAGACGGTCCAGCCGATCAAGGAAAAGACCGGCGGCTCCACCTTCAAGAACCCGGACGGCACGTCGGCCTGGAAGGAAATCGACCGGGCAGGGTGCCGTGGCGTGATGATCGGCGGCGCGCAGATGTCGCCTATGCACTGCAACTTCATGATCAACACCGGCAACGCCACGGGATACGACCTTGAGTATCTGGGCGAGACGGTGCGGGCGACGGTGCTCGAACATTCGGGCATCAGGCTCGAATGGGAGATCAAGCGGCTCGGCGCGTTCAAGCGCGGTCGCGAGGTGCAGGAGTTTCTGGGGCAGCTTCTCTAGGACGCGCTGACGCCGGGGAGCGCCAGCGCCGACTGATCGGCTCGTCTCTCGTTCGGGCTTCGAATCCCTCCGCGGTGATGAGGTATCCGCGATCACGTGCGCTTGCGATATGCGCAGCCATCTGTCGCAAAGCGTGACCGCAAGCGGGCTTGCATTTTTCCGACGGCGCGCATCTCCCCTCTGATTCTGCAAGAAAAATCACCGATCGTTCCACAGGCTCTTGCCGCAGACTCCAAGCTCTGATTCCTTAGGGCAGATTCGTTTTCCAGTTTGAGTCGAGCACGCGTTTGTCTCGCGTCCCGGTCTGGCAGTGCGGCTGCCGGAGTGGTTGGACTCAAGCTTGCGGAATTGCGATTGGCCCGACCGAAGAGGGGAATTGCCGGGCATGGCGAAGAAGCATGTAGCTGTCCTTCTGGGCGGGTTTTCATCGGAGAGACAGGTCTCGCTCTGGTCCGGCAATCCATGTGCCGATGCGCTCGAGGCGGAGGGCTACACGGTCACGCGGGTCGATGTGGGGCGCGACGTGGCCACGGTGCTCTCCGAGCTTCGTCCCGATGTCGCGTTCAATGCGCTGCACGGCCCCTATGGCGAGGACGGCACCATTCAGGGCATCCTCGAATATCTGCAGATCCCGTATACGCATTCCGGCGTGCTCGCCTCGGCGCTTGCGATGAACAAGGAGCAGGCCAAACGCGTCGCGAAGGCTGCAGGCATTCCTGTCGCCGAATCGAAAGTCATGAACCGTTTCGATATCGGCAACACGCATCCGATGAAGCCGCCTTACGTGGTCAAACCGGTCAGCGAAGGGTCGAGCTTCGGCGTCGTGATCGTGAAGGAGGATCAGTCGCATCCGCCGCAGGTCATCAGCTCCACGGAGTGGCGCTACGGCGACACGGTAATGGTCGAGCGGTTCATCCATGGACGCGAGCTGACATGCGCGGTCATGGGCGATGTGGCGCTTGGCGTGACCGAGATCATTCCGGTCGGTCACACATTCTACGATTTTGATTCAAAATATGCCGAGGGCGGCTCAAAACACGAATGCCCCGCAAAAGTTTCATCCTTTATTTACCAAAAAGTACAGACACTGGCGCTCAAGGCACACCAAGCGATTGGCTGCCGCGGCGTCTCCCGGTCGGACTTCCGTTACGACGATCGCCATTCCGAAAATGGCGAGCTGATCTGGCTGGAAGTCAACACGCAGCCGGGAATGACGCCGACGTCGCTGGTGCCTGAGATTGCCGCGCAAGCGGGACATAATTTTGGTGAGCTCCTGAGTTGGATGGTGGAGGACGCTTCGTGTTTGCGTTGACGTCAGGTCAGAGCAGCGGTTCCGGCGCAGATTCGCGCGGACGCTGGCTGCGGGCATCTGGTGGTTTTGTTCTTCCGCGCTGGCTGCGCAAGCCGGCTCGCTTTTTTGCGCGTTTCGTCTCCGGCGAGATCGAGGCTCCGCCCTATACGATGGCGGCTCTGTCTGCCGGTGTGATTGGCGCGTTCTCGATCTATGGCGCGGTGATCGGCGGTCATTTGCCATCGGCTGTACAGGCGGTTACGGCGCGCACGGGTTTCGCCATCGACGAAATTCGTGTCAGCGGCAATGTGGAGACCTCGGAGATCGATATCTTCGATCGCGTCGGCCTGGATGGCTGGACCTCTCTCGTCGGGTTCGATCCGGAGGAGGCGCGCCAGCGCATTGCGAGCCTTCCCTGGGTCGAGACTGCGTCGGTGCGCAAAATCTATCCGGCAACGTTGGAAGTGAAGGTCGTCGAGCGCGCGCCTTACGCGATCTGGCAGCAGGGCAGCCGCTTGTCGCTGATCGAGGAAAATGGCGAGGTCATCGCGCCGGTGTCCGGTTCGCGGCATCTGGCGCTGCCGCTGGTCGTCGGTGCGGGTGCCGAAGGTCCGGCGGCCGATTTCATCGCCAAGGTCGCGGCCTACCCGGAACTCGCGTCGCGGATCCGCGGCTACGTTCGCATATCGGATCGGCGCTGGAACCTGCGACTGGAGAACGGCATCACCATCAAACTTCCCGAGGTTGGCGAGGATCAGGCCATTGCCGACCTGCTCGCGCTCGACAAGGACCATGCGCTGCTGTCGCGCGATATCGAAACCGTGGACATGCGGTTTGGCGATCGTCTGATCGTCAAGCTGAGCACCGATGCCGCAGAGGCCCGCGAGGCTTCCCTCAAGGAGCGCCTCGGCAAGAGATACAAGCCGGCGGAGCGGCAGATATGAGCTGGCTTGGTGGACAAAACGATTCGACGGCCGGACGCTCCGGTATCGTCACCGTGCTCGATGTCGGCTCCACGAAAGTGTGCTGCGTCATCGGCAACCTGAAGCCTTGCGAGGAGAGCGAGCGCCTTCCCGGCCGCACGCACAAGGTCAAGGTCATCGGCATCGGGCACCAGAAGTCGCTGGGCGTGAAGTCGGGCGTCATCATCGATCTCGACCGTGCCGAGCAGTCGATCAGGCTGGCGGTCGATGCGGCCGAGCGCATGGCTGGCCTGACCGTCGAATCGCTGTTCGTGAACGTGTCGGCCGGTCGGATGAAAAGCTCGGTCTATTCGTCGTCGGTCAATCTGGGCGGTCACGAAGCGGGCGAGGCCGACATCAAGCGCGTCCTGGCAGCGGGCGCCAAGCAGGCGCTGCGCGCCGAACGCGAAGTCGTCCATGCGCTGCCGATCGGCTTCTCGCTCGACACCGAGCGCGGCATGCGCGACCCACGCGGCATGATCGGAGACCAGCTCGGCGTCGACATGCACGTTCTGACGGCAGACGGCGCGCCGCTGCGCAATCTCGAACTGTGCGTGAACCGCTCGCATCTCTCCGTCGAGCGCATGGTCGCGACGCCCTATGCCAGCGGCCTGTCGGCGCTCGTCGACGATGAGGCCGAGATGGGTGCCGCCTGCATCGACATGGGCGGCGGCACGACCACGATCTCGATCTTCGCGGAAGGCAAGTTCGTCCATGCGGAAGTGCTGCCCATCGGCGGCGGCCATGTGACGATGGATCTCGCGCGCGGCCTCTCGACGCGCAAGGAACACGCCGAGCGGCTCAAGGTCATGCATGGCTCGGCCTTGCCGTCGGCCGACGACGATCGCGACATGGTCACCATCCATCCGATGGGACCCGATGATGGCGAGGTGCCGCAGCAGGCGCCGCGCGCCGTCATGAACAAGATCATCCGCGCCCGCATCGAGGAGACCCTCGAGATCGTGCGCGACCATCTGAACAAGTCCGGCTTCGGAAGCGTCGTGGGCAAGCGCGTCGTGCTGACGGGCGGCGCGAGCCAACTCGCCGGCCTTCCGGAAGCAGCGCGGCGGATCCTGGCGCGCAATGTGCGGCTTGGACGGCCGCTCGGCGTGACCGGTCTGCCGGAGGCGGCCAAGGGGCCGGCCTTCGCGACCACGGTCGGGCTGCTCATTTATCCTCAGGTTGCAAGTTTCGAGAGCCGGTACGGCAAGGGAGGTAGCATGCGTTTCAAGGCTACCGGTACCGGCGGCAGACTCCAGCGCGTAAGTCAGTGGTTTAGAGACAGTTTTTGAATCAAGCGGGGACACCCCACGCAGCCGCGGCGGCGAAGCGGCGGGAAAGGCAAAGGACGGAGACAATGACCATCAATCTGCAGAAGCCGGACATCACCGAGCTCAAGCCACGCATCACCGTGTTCGGTGTCGGCGGCGGCGGCGGCAATGCCGTCAACAACATGATCACGGCCGGCCTGAGGGGCGTCGACTTCGTGGTTGCAAACACCGACGCGCAGGCGCTGACGATGTCGAAGTCGGATCGCCTGATCCAGCTCGGCGCCCACGTCACCGAGGGGCTCGGCGCCGGTTCGCAGCCGGAAGTCGGCCGTGCGGCGGCTGAAGAGTGCATCGACGAGATCGTCGATCACCTCTCCAACACCCACATGTGCTTCGTCACCGCCGGCATGGGCGGCGGAACCGGCACCGGTGCTGCCCCCGTCGTTGCGCGTGCGGCGCGCGAAAAGGGCATCCTCACCGTCGGCGTCGTCACCAAGCCGTTCCACTTCGAAGGCCAGCGCCGCATGAAGACCGCGGACCTCGGCATCGAGGAACTGCAGAAGTGCGTCGACACGCTGATCGTCATCCCGAACCAGAACCTGTTCCGGATCGCCAACGACAAGACCACCTTCGCCGATGCTTTCGCGATGGCCGACCAGGTGCTCTATTCGGGCGTCGCCTGCATCACCGACCTGATGGTCAAGGAAGGCCTCATCAATCTCGACTTCGCCGACGTTCGTTCGGTGATGCGCGAGATGGGCAAGGCGATGATGGGCACCGGCGAAGCATCCGGCGACGGCCGCGCAATGGCTGCCGCGGAGGCCGCGATCGCCAATCCGCTCCTCGACGAGACCTCGATGAAGGGCGCGCGTGGCCTGCTGATCTCCATCACCGGCGGCCGCGACATGACGCTGTTCGAAGTCGACGAGGCTGCAACCCGCATCCGTGAAGAAGTCGACCAGGAAGCCAACATCATCCTCGGCGCGACGTTCGACGAGGAACTGGAAGGCGTCATCCGCGTCTCGGTCGTTGCGACCGGCATCGACAAGGCGGCAGCCGACATCAACACGGCGCCGATCCAGATCCGCCAGGCGCCGCAGAAGCCGATCCAGCAGCAGCGTCCCGTCGAGGTGCGCCCTGCAGCAGCGGCACCCGTCATGCAGGAAGCGCCGCGCGCTTCCGACCCGGTCGCCGAAGCCATCCGCATCGCCGAGATGAACGCCGAACTCGCGGCGGCACCAACGCATGCGGCACCCGAGCCGGCATTCCGCCCGCACAGCAAGCTGTTCCAGCAGCCGGTCGAGCAGGCGCCAGCACCGCAGCAGGTTCATCATCAGGAGCCGATGCGTGCGGCACCCGTCGAGATGGCCCCGCAGATGGCTCAGCCGGTCCAGCCGCGCATGCCGCGCGTGGAAGACTTCCCGCCGGTGGTTCGCGCCGAGATGCAGGGCGGACATGCCGATCATCACGACAATGAGGAGCGGGGCCCGATGGGTCTGCTCAAGCGCCTGACCGCCGGTCTGTCGCGTCGTGAGGAAGAGCCTGCACGTCTGCAGCCCGCGCAGCCGCGCGAGCCGCGCCTTCGTCAGCCGGCCCCCGAGGCGCGTCGCGCACCGAGCCCGGACGCGCAGGTCTATGCTCCCAAGCGTGGCCAGCTCGACGATCAGGGCCGCCTTTCCGTGCAGCCGCGTGCGGCTCAGGACGACGATCAGCTGGAGATTCCGGCCTTCCTTCGCAGGCAGGCAAACTAGCCCTTCACGTCGCGTAACGAATTGTAACGAGCGGGCGCTTCGGCGTCCGCTTTCGTGCCCGAAAGAGTCAGTGATAACAAAGCGTTAACGTTGCGCGTTCGATTGTTGTGCGGCGTAACAGTAGGTAAGAAACCGTGATTTGGAGTCTCCTGTCCGTCACATTATCTTCGCCGCAACCGTAGCGGTCGGGGATTCGTGGGGATGAGAGTCCACCAACCGTCAGTAGAACCGCAGTCGAAATGACGACGCAGCGGGCGTATTTGGGACGGGTTTATGGGGATTGACTTGCACGATTACCAGACGACGCTCAAGTCGCGCGTGTCGCTGTCCGGCATGGGTGTTCACAGCGGAAAGCCCGTTTCCATCCATTTCAATCCGGCGGATGCTGACACCGGAATCGTGTTCTCGCGTATCGACGGGGACGGCGATTCGGTGGAGTTGCGCGCGCTGGTGGCTGAGGTCGGTGGAACCGATCTTTGCACGGCGCTGGGCGATCTTGACGGTGTTCACGTCGCAACCGTCGAGCATCTGCTCGCCGCGCTTTCGTCACTCGGTCTGGATAATGTCCTGATCGAGATCGATGGCAACGAAGTGCCGATCCTCGATGGCAGCGCAATGATGTTCGTCGAGGCGTTCGATCAGGCCGGCATCGTGCAGCAGTCGGTCAAGCGTCGCTATATCAGGATCATCAAGCCTGTCCGCATCGAGAGCGGTCCGTCCTGGGCTGAATTCAAGCCTTATGACGGCACGCGATTCGAGGTCGAGATCGATTTCGAGAGCCCGGTCATCGGACGCCAGTTCTTCGCTGCCGATATTACGCCGGAGGTTTTTCGGCGTGACATTGCGCGGGCACGCACCTTCGGTTTCATGAAGGATGTCGAGCGTCTCTGGGCGGCCGGCTATGCACTCGGTTCCTCGCTCGAGAATTCTGTGGTGATCGGCGACGACGATCGCGTCATCAACATCGAGGGCCTGCGCTATCCGAACGAGTTCGTGCGTCACAAGATGCTGGACGCGTTGGGCGACCTGGCGCTTGCCGGCGCGCGCTTCATCGGCTGCTTCCGCTCCTATCGCGGCGGGCATCGTCTCAATGCCGCGGCACTTCGCAGGCTCCTGTCCGACCGCTCGGCTTTCGAAGTCGTCGAGACCGGTCGTCGCGAGCGTGGTCGCGGTGCCGAGATGATCGCCGTCAATGCGCCGGTCTACGCGCCCTGGATGATCTGATCACCGCTTCGACGAGCCGGGACAGTGAGCTGTCCCTCATGGTTTACGACGTCTTAAACAGGCGTCATGCGCCGCCACAAAAAAGCGCCATTGCGTGGCAACAACGTTGCCGAGGGGCGGCAGTTCGATTAAGACTGCCGCGACGTCTGCTTACTGAACGCCAGAGGGGCGAGTACCCGTTATGACTGAATTTCGGACAGCCGCTGCCGAGAGGCGCCGCCGCTCATTTGGGCTGGTTGCATCTGCTTTGGTGCTGCCCTTGATCGTTTCGGCCTGCGCCACCGAGCGCGACGTCGATCTCGCATCCTATGTCGACACCGTGGAACCCGCCGACGCGCTGTACAATCAGGGCCTTGCGAACCTCGAAGCGGGCCGCATGACGGAAGCCGCGCGCAAGTTCGAAGCGGTCGATCGCCAGCATCCCTATTCGGAATATGCACGTCGCTCGATGGTGATGAACGCGTTCTCCAACTACCGCCTCGGCAAGTATGAAGAGGCGATCACGGCGGGCAAGCGCTACGTCTCGCTCTATCCGACCTCCGAGGACGCGGCTTACGCCCAGTACATCGTCGGCCTGAGCTATTTCCGCCAGATTCCCGATGTCACGCGCGACCAGAAAGAGTCGCGGCGCGCCGTCGAGGCCATGCAGGAAGTCGTCGATCGCTGGCCCGAGTCGGAATATGTCGAGGACGCGAACGCGAAGATCCGTTTTGCGCGCGACCAGCTTGCCGGCAAGGAAATGCAGATCGGCCGCTACTATCAGGAACGCCGCGAATACATCGCTTCCGTGAAGCGCTTCCGCAACGTGGTCGAGGTCTATTCCAACACGCGTCACGTCGAGGAAGCGCTCGCGCGCCTGGTCGAAACGTATTACGCGATGGGCCTGGCGTCCGAGGCACAGACCGCAGCCGCGGTTCTGGGCCACAACTATCCGGAAAGCCAGTGGTACAAGGATTCCTACGCGCTCTTGCAGTCGGGCGGCCTGGAACCCCGTGAGAATTCCGGTTCATGGCTCAGCGCCGCCGGCAGACTCATCGCCGGAACCTGACGCTTACGACATAGATGCTCTCACACCTGTCGATCCGCGATATCGTCCTGATCGAGCGGCTCGACATCGATTTTTCGTCGGGTTTGTCGGTGCTGACCGGCGAGACGGGCGCGGGCAAGTCGATTTTGCTCGATGCTCTGTCCCTGACACTTGGCGCCCGCGGCGACGCCTCCCTGGTGCGCAATGGCGCGACCCAGGGCAACGTCACCGCCATCTTCGATGTTCCCACCAACCATCCGGCACGCGATATCCTGCGCAGCAATGCGTTCGATGACGATGGCGATCTCATTTTGCGGCGCATCCAGTCGGCCGACGGACGCAGCCGCGTTTTCGTGAACGATCAGCCGGCGAGCGTGACGCTGCTGCGCGAGATCGGCCGTGCGCTCGTCGAAATCCACGGACAGCATGACGACCGGGCTCTGGTCGATGCCGCTGCGCATCGCGACCTGCTCGATGCGTTCGGCGGGCATGTGGGGGTAGCCCAGTCGGTCGCCCGGGCCTGGAAGACATGGCGCGACAGCGACCAGGCACTTCTGCGGCATCGTGCAAAGGTCGAGGCGGCCGCGCGCGAGGCGGATTATCTGCGCGCCTCCGTGGAGGAACTCTCCAAGCTCGATCCGCAACCGGGCGAAGAATCGGACCTCGCCGATCGGCGCGCCGGGATGATGCGTGCGGAGAAGATCGCGACCGACATAGCCGATGCGCAGGACGTGCTCAGCGGACAGGATTCGGCCGTTCCGCAGCTTGCCAGCCTGCTTCGACGGCTGCAGCGCAAGGCAGGCGAAGTTCCGGGCCTGCTGGACGGAATCATCAAGGCGCTCGACGATTCGTTGATCTCGCTCGATGAGGCACAGGTCGCGGTGGACGAGGCGCTTCGCGCGGCCGAATTCGACCCGCGCGCGCTGGAACAGGCGGAAGAGCGCCTGTTCGCGCTCCGGGCGGTCGCCCGCAAGCATTCCGTTTCGGTGGACGATCTCGCGGCGCTGCGCGACACGATGGCGGCCGATCTGGCCGATCTGGATGCCGGCGAGGAGCGTCTGGCCGGCCTTGAGCGCGACGCGATCGCCGCCCGTGCCGCTTTCGACGAGGCTGCGGCCCATCTGTCGGAATTGCGCAAGGGAACCGCCGGTGCGCTTGCCAAATCGGTGATGAAGGAACTGCCGGCGCTGAAGCTGGAGCGCGCGGAGTTCATCGTCGAAATTACCTCCGAACCCGACAACCGTTCTGAGAGCGGCATCGACGAGATCGAGTTCTGGGTGCGGACCAACCCCGGCACCAAGCCCGGACCGATCATGAAGGTCGCTTCTGGCGGCGAGTTGTCCCGCTTTTTGCTGGCGCTCAAGGTCGCGCTGGCCGACCGTGGCTCCGCGCCGACACTCGTTTTTGATGAAATCGACACCGGCGTCGGGGGCGCGGTCGCGGATGCGATCGGGCAGCGTCTCGCGCGTCTTGCAGAGCGCATTCAGGTCCTGTCCGTCACCCATGCGCCGCAGGTGGCGGCGCGTGCCGGCACGCACTATCTGATCTCGAAATCGGGCGGAGCCGACCGCGTGGCCACCGGCGTCGTATCGTTGGCGCGTGGCGACAGGCAGGAAGAAATCGCGCGCATGCTCGCCGGCGCGACGATCACCGACGAGGCGCGCGCGGCTGCGGACCGGCTGCTGCGCGAGAATGCCTCGGCCGGGTAGGGGGCAAGCGCCCGTTCCTGACAACGCGGTCTTGAGTGGCGCGCTCTTCCGGCTAGTGTGGCGCAGCAAGACCATCTGGATTCTCAGATCATGACGACCGCGCGCAAAGCCATCGAAAATCTCTCCGTCGAAGAGGCCGCCGAAGAACTGGCGGCCCTGGCCGCCGAGATCGCGGAGCACGACAGACGCTATCACGGCGACGACGCGCCGACGATCAGCGACGCCGACTACGACGCGTTGCGGCTGCGCAATGCGGCGATCGAGGCGGCGTTTCCCGAACTCGTCCGCTCGGATTCGCCGTCGACGGCGGTCGGCGCGGCACCGTCCGGTGCATTCGGGCAGGTGGTGCATGCCAAGCCGATGCTGTCGCTCGACAACGTCTTCTCAGACGAGGACGTGGTCGATTTCGTCAATTCGGTTCGCCGCTTTCTCGCATGGTCGGGCGATCAGGAGCTTCCGATCACCGCCGAGCCCAAGATCGACGGGCTGTCGATGTCCCTGCGCTATGAAAACCGCGAACTGGTGACGGCCGCGACGCGCGGCGACGGAACCACCGGCGAGAACGTGACGGCCAACATCCGCACGATTTCCGATATCCCGCAGACACTGCCTAAGGACGCGCCGGATGTCGTCGAAGTGCGCGGCGAGGTCTATATGCGGCGCGACGATTTCATGGCGCTTAATGAGCGCATGGCGGCGGAAACCGGCCGGGTCTTTGCCAATCCGCGCAATTTCGCGGCCGGCAGCCTGCGGCAGAAGGACCCCGAAAACACGCGCGCGCGGCCGCTGAAATTCTTCGCCTACGCCTGGGGCGAGACCAGCGAACCACTGGCGCAGACGCAGTTCGAGGCGGTGCAGCGCCTCGGTGCGTGGGGCTTTCCGATCAACGATCACATGGCGATATGCCGGTCCGTGGAGGACCTGCTGACGCGCTATCGCGCCATCGAGGCCGAGCGGGCAAGCCTGCCTTATGACATTGACGGCGTGGTCTACAAGGTCGACAGCCTGGCGTTGCAGGAGCGGCTGGGTTTCCGGTCCCGCAGCCCGCGCTGGGCGACGGCCCACAAGTTTCCCGCCGAAAAGGCGACCACGGTGCTGCGCGCGATCGAGATCCAGGTCGGCCGCACCGGCGCACTCACGCCCGTCGCCCGGCTCGAACCCGTTACCGTCGGCGGCGTGGTCGTCACCAACGCGACGCTGCACAACGAGGATTACATCAACGGTATCGGCAACAGCGGCCAGCGCATCCGGCCCGAGGAGCACGACATCCGCGTCGGTGACACGGTCACGATCCAGCGGGCCGGCGACGTTATTCCGCAGATTTTGGATGTGGTGCTGGAGAAGCGGCCCAGGGACGCCGAAAAATACGTCTTCCCCGATCACTGCCCCGCATGCGGCAGCCATGCCGTGCGTGAAGAAGGCGAGGTGGTGCGCCGCTGTACCGGTGGCCTGATCTGCCCCGCGCAGGCGGTGGAGCGCATCCGCCATTTCGTTTCGCGCAACGCGTTCGACATCGAAGGGCTCGGCGAGAAGCAGATCGAGTTCTTCTTCAATCACGAAGACCCCTCGCTGCAAATCCGTTCGCCGGCCGATATCTTCACGCTCAAGGCGCGGCAGGACGGGTCTCTCACGAAGCTGGAAAACATCGACGGTTTCGGCGCCGTCTCGGTCAAGAAGCTCTATGCGGCGATCGACGAGCGCCGTCAGGTCAGCCTCTCGCGGTTTCTCTTTGCTCTCGGTATCCGTCACATCGGCGAAACCAACGCGAAGCGGATCGCGCGGCATTATCTCTCGTTCGACGCCTTGCGCACTGGGGCGAGCGCGGCCGTCATGCCTGAAGGCAAGGGCGATCCCGGCAACGCCGAATGGCAGGAACTGGTCGGCATCAACGGCATCGGCAGCGTCGTTGCGGAAGCGCTCGCGGAGTTCTTCGCCGAGGAGCACAACCAACAGGCCGTGGACGCGCTGCTGGCTGCGGGCGTGTCGGCGATCGACGAGGAACCGGTGGGCGACGTGTCGTCGCCCGTGGCGGGCAAGACCGTGGTTTTCACCGGCGGGCTCGAGCGCATGTCCCGCGACGAGGCGAAGGCCATGGCCGAGCGGCTCGGCGCCAAGGTGGCGGGCTCGGTGTCGAAGAAGACGGATCTGGTCGTCGCCGGCCCCGGCGCGGGCTCAAAGCTCAAGCAGGCGAGCGAACTCGGCATCGAGGTGATCGACGAGGACGCGTGGTTCGTGCTGGTCGGGCAGTAGAATGCCAAACTCGTGACCTCCGGGCACTCGTCGGTTTCGTGCAGTTGATGCCTGGGGTCAGGCGAATTCATGTGACAGGGCAGTCCCGCTGACCTAAAACGGCGCCAATCGACGCGCTGTCTTCATCCCGAAACCGGGTCCCACTTTCGGGAGACACGCTTTAGCGAGGCCCCATGTCGTCAGCGGAAGTAACCGAGCCGCACAACACTGCGTCCAGCGCGTTTCTCGACGGCATGCGTCGTGGCTTGCCCGTTGTGCTCGCGTCCGCGCCGTTCGGCATTTTGTTCGGTGCGCTGGCGGCGCAGAACGGCTTTTCCATCGGCGAAGCGGTGTTGATGAGCGCGACGGTCTTTGCCGGCGCGAGCCAGATGGTCGGGCTGGAGCTTTTCGGGCAGACGATCGCGCCCTGGCTGATCGTCTTCTCGATCTTCGCGGTGAATTTCCGCCACGTCCTCTATTCGGCGGCGATCGGCCGGCGGGTGCCGCACTGGACACCGTTCCAGCGCGCATTCGGCTTCTTTTTCCTGACCGATCCCCAATTCGCCGAGGGCGAGAAACAGGCGCAGCGCGGCGGATTGAGCTTCGTGTGGTTCATGGGCATGGCGACGCCGATTTACATCTGCTGGGTGATCGAATCGGGTCTCGGCGCGGCCTTCGGAAACCTGATCCCCGATCCGCATGCGCTCGGCCTGGATTTCCTGCTGCCGATCTACTTCCTTGGCCTCGTCATGGATTTCCGCAAGCGTCCGCTCTGGCTGCCGATCGTGGCGATCAGCGCTGTCGTCTCGATCGCCGCCTACTACGTCGTCGGCTCCCCCTGGCACGTTTCCATTGGGGCGGCGGCTGGCGTGCTGTTTGCCGCTGCGTTGACACCGCCCGACGCGCCGGCACCCTTGATCGAGGACGCAGCCGAATGAGCACGACGGTCTGGATCATTCTGGCGGGTGCGGTGGCGACCTATCTGTCGCGTATCGGCGGGCATCTCGTGCTGTCGCGCTTCGAGCGCATCCACCCGCGCGTCGAGGCCGGGCTCAACGCCGTTCCGGCAGCCGTGTTGACGACGCTTGTCGCACCGGCGGCAACGACAGGCGGACCGGCCGAGTGGGCCGCGCTGGTCGTATCCGGTTTGGTCGCTCTGCGCGGCGGCTTGTCCGCGATGTTCATCGCAGGCGCAGTCGTGCTGATCGTCCTGCGCAATATCGGCTGATCGTTTCTAAAGCGGCGCGGTTGCGCGCTCCAGCCAGGCCAGCACCTCTCCATCGACCATCGGGCCGATCTCGGCCAGCACCCATGCGTGATACGCGTCGAGCCAGGCATGCTCTTCCGTGGTCAGCAGATCCGTCAGGATCAGGCGGCGGTCGAAGGGCGCGAGCGTCAGTGTCTCGAAGCCGTGCATGGCGATATCGCCGCCTTCGATCGCTTGAGGCTCCTGGACGACGATGAGGTTTTCCAGCCGGATGCCGTAGGCGCCTTCCTTGTAGTAGCCGGGCTCGTTGGACAGGATCATGCCCGCCAGCAATCTCTCGGACCCGGTCTTGGCGATGCGCTGCGGCCCCTCGTGGACCGACAGGAATGCACCGACACCGTGGCCGGTCCCATGGGCGTAGTCGAGCCCGGCCTTCCAGTGCGCCTGCCGGGCGATCACGTCGATGTCCATGCCGCGCGTGCCGGGCGGAAAGCGCAGCATCGAAATGCCGATCATCCCCTTGAGCACGATCGTATAACGTTCGCACATTTCGTCGGTCGGCTGGCCGATGGGGACGGTGCGGGTGATGTCGGTGGTGCCGTCCTGATACTGGCCCCCCGAATCCACCAGAAACAGTTCACCGTCGCCGAGCTTGCGGTTGGACTTCGTCGTGACGCGGTAGTGGATGATCGCGCCATTGGGACCGGCGCCCGAAATCGTATCGAAGGAGATATCGCGCAACGGCATCTGCGTGTCTTCGCCTGTGCGCGCGCGAAAGCCTTCGAGCGCCTTCACCGCTTCGATCTCGTCCGTGGAGCCCGGCTCGTTGGCATCCAGCCAGTGCAGGAACTTCACGATCGCCGCTCCGTCTCGCCGATGCGCGGCACGGCTTCCGGCCAGTTCCGCCTTGTTCTTGGTGGCGCGGGGGAGGCGGGCGGGATCGGGCAATCCAAGCACCGTGCCGCCATTGTCCTCGACGATCATGCGCAGGCGATCCGCCGAGATGGCAGGATCGATTGCGACCTTCGCGCCGTTGGAGGCGAGGTTTGCCAATTCCTGTTCGAGCGTTGCGGGGTCGCAGATATCCGCAAGCTGCGTCAGGTACGCGTCGGTTTCGATGGTGAGTTTGTCGCGCGACAAGAACAGCTTCGGCAGCGAATCGGCGCAGTGGATGGCGAAGCCCAGCGCAAGCGGCGTGTGCGGCACGTCACGGCCGCGGATGTTGAAGGTCCAGGCGAGCGACGACGGATCGGCCAGAACGGCATGCGTGGCGCCTGCCGAGAGGAGGTTTTCGCCGAGCCGCGCGATCTTGTCGCCGGCAAGCTCGCCGGCAAAGCCTATGGGCTGGATTTCGATCTTTTCTGCCGGCGGTGCGGGCTGATCGCTCCAGATATCGTCGATCAGGTTCGTCGCGACCGGTTCGAGCTTCGCGCCGACCGTCTCAAGCGACAAGCGCAGCGCAGACGCCTCGGCTATCGTATGCAGCCACGGATCATACCCGATCACCGAGCCCCTGGCCGCATTGACGCCAAGCCATTTTGACGGCGGGTTTTCGACCAGGCTTTCGATCGTGAATGTATCGCCGTCGACCTGGTTGCGCGCCTGAAGCGTGTAGCGGCCGTCGACGAAAACGATCGCGCGGCTGCCGAGCACCAGCGCAGCACCCGCCGATCCCGTGAAGCCCGTCAGCCATTGCAGCCGCTCGGCGCGGGCAGGCACATACTCGCCCTGATGTTCGTCCGCGCGCGGCACCAAAAAGCCGTCCAGACCGAGTGCTGCCATACGTTCCCGCAGCCGCGCGACGCGGTCCACGCCCTGTGTCGGATCGGTGAGTGCATCGAAGGACTGGAACATGGCACGTCTCGTCAGTTTGGGTCGATCTGAAGCTCGCGGCGGACCCTAGACGCGCGCCATGGCTGTTGCAACGCGCCAGTCGGGAGAGGGTTTCGTTGTGGGTTCATGTTGCGTCGCACAAAATCTCTTCGCACATGCAAAAACAGATGGCTCCCATGCGCAAACGAGTCTGGTGAAAAAGGTCAGCACTGCTTACCTTTCTGGGTGTGGAGGATTGTTCTTCCAACCGGACAGGAGACGAGAAATGGCACAGAACTCTGTAAAGCGTGGGTTCTTTCGCAACGCGGTCGACGCCCTCGTGGCGGCCCGCCAGAAGCAGGCCAATCGGTACGTCAACGGCGCGCTGCTGATGTTCGACGACGAGACGCTGAAGGCGCACGGATACAACCGTGACGAACTGATGCGACGCGCGAGCGTGAACTATCTGTTCTAAAGCGCGTGGGGGCACGCGACTTCTGAACATCAAAAAGGGCGGTCCCAGTCGGGCCGCCCTTTTTCGTTATGGCTCTGTGCCGTCTATCGCTTCAGATGGATCGTTACCCAGCCTTCGCGGTGCAGCGTGCGCACATGGCGAAAACGCTGGCCGGCATAGGCTGCGATGACGGCGTCGCGCTGCCTGTCTAGGATGCCCGAGAGGATCAGCGAGCCTCCCGGCAGCACATGGCTTGCCATCTTCGGCGCGAGTTTCATCAGCGGTCGCGCCAAAATATTCGCGACGATGAGGTCGAACTGGCCCCACCGCCCGAAGACCGATGCATCGAAGCCGGTCGCGACCGCCGTCTCGATGAGGGCGGACGCGCCGTTGAGGCGCACGTTCTCGGCTGCAACCCTGACCGCGATCGGATCGATGTCGGTCGCCAGAACGGGGATGTGCGACAGCTTGGCGATGGCGATGGCGAGGACGGCGCTGCCGGTGCCGAGATCGAGCGCATTGCGCGGCCTTTCGCGGCGCACGACCTCGTCGATCACCTGAAGGCAGCCGGCCGTCGTGCCGTGATGGCCGGTCCCGAACGCAAGTCCCGCTTCGATCTCGATCGCCAGATCGCCGATGCGTCGCTTGCCGCGATCGTGCGAGCCGTGAACCAGGAACCGGCCCGAGCGCACCGGCTTCAGGCCTTCGAGCGACATCGTCACCCAGTCGAGGTCGTCCAGATCCTCGCGTGCGAGTTCCAGTTCGACAGGGATCGACGCAACCGCGCTGCGTATGCGGTTCTCGACAGCGTCTGCGTCGGTGGTGTCCGCATAGACGCTGATCTCGTCGGTGCCTGCGTCTTCATCGAGCTCGACGATGGCCAAGGCCAATCCGTCATCTTCGAATTCGATTTCCAGGGCCGAGAAGGCTGCGGTCGATGCGGGGCGTGTCGTGATGAAGGAGAGGCGGGTCTGAGGCAAGGCGGCGGTTCCTGGACTGCGCGGCTTTCGGCGCGTGCGTTCCTTGCTCTAACCCGTCGCTCAGCTATCCGCCAGACGCTTCAGCTTGGCGACGGCGTTCTCCGGGTTTTCGCCATAGGCGATCGTGCCGGCGAAGTCGCCCGTGCTGTCGAGAAGCAGGATCGAAGCGGTGTGATCCATCGTGTAGTCGCCGCCTTCGAGGTCAACCTTCTTCCAGTAGATGCCGAAGGACTTCGCCATCGCATGCACCTTCTCAGGCTCGCCCGTGATGCCGGTGATGCGATCAGACACGTTGGACACGTAGTCGCCCATGATCTCCGGCGTGTCGCGCTCCGGATCGACGGTCACGAAATACGTCTTGATGTCCTTGCCCTCGTCGCCGAGCTGTTTCAGCCAGCCATCGAGTTCGAAGAGCGTCGTGGGGCAGACTTCCGGGCAATGCGTGAAGCCGAAGAACACGGCAGTCGGGGAGCCCCGGAACGCCGCCTGCGTGATCTCGTCGCCGCGCTGATCGACCAGCGTGAAAGGCGCGCCGAAGGATCGCGCCGTCTGCTGCGTGCGATACCAGTCGAAGGTCAGCCAGCCGACGCCTGCGGCCATAACGACGAGAATGCCGACGAGTATCGATCGCATCATGTCATGTCACTTTCAGAATTTTGCCTGTCCGGGCGCGCGAGCCGGCTCAGAAACACCATGCCATGCCGGATTCCACCATGGCCATGAAGATGCCGGGCGCATGCTCCATCCATCCGGCGAAGGCGAGGCCGGTCATGGCGGCAAGCGCGGCCACGGCAAGCCCCGCCTTCAGGATCGTTCCGGTCGCTGGAATTCTCGGGTTCATGGGTGGAAGATAGCGCTCGTACGGGTTTCCTGAAAGAGGTCATGTTGACGCTTCTCGGCGGAGAAGGGCACACGACTTGCAAGCTTGGCGGGAAAGTCCCATCTGTGTCGGCGTCATTCCTGCGAGGAGATCGCGATGAAGTTTCGTCTTGCTGCTGCCTCCATGCTTTGCCTGCTGATGGGGGCTGGGTCCGCGTCTGCCCAGGAGGTCGGCGAGGTCGGTGTCGACTGGTTGGGCAACGACATCATCGTCGAGGCCATCAGCGACCCCGAAGTGCAGGGTGTGACGTGCCACGTCTCCTATTTCGAACGCGGCCTCGTCGACAGGCTGCAGAAGGGCAATTGGTTCGAGGACCCCTCCGATTCCTCGATCTCATGTCGCCAGACCGGACCGATCTCGATCGGCGACATCGACCTTTCGAAAGAGGGCGAAGAGGTCTTCAAGCAGGGCATCAGCCTGATCTGGAAGCAGCAGGTCGTGAACCGCATCTACGACAAGGCCAACAACACGCTGATCTACCTGTCGCACAGCAGGCAGGTGCAGGACGGTTCGGCCAAGATGGCGATCTCGACCGTGCCGCTCTACAATCAGGAGGTTTCCTGGGCGAATGGGAAGCCGGAATAGTCCGTGTTGCGGCGGGCGCGGCGTGAGCGTATTCAGCGCGCATGTCCGACGCTCCCGCGACCAACTCCGATCCCCGCATCCACCCGACAGCCGAGCTGAAATCCTGCCGGCTCGGCCGCCACGTCGTGATCGGCGAGCGCGTCATCCTGCGTGAGGTGACGGTCGGCGACTTCTCGTATTTCGAACGTCATGGCGAGGCGATCTACACGTCGATCGGCAAGTTCTGCTCGATCGCGGCCAACACGCGCATCAATGCGCTTGAGCATCCGATGGAGCGCGTCACCACGCACAAGGTGAGCTACCGGCCGAACGAATATTTCAAGTTTCTCGGCGTCGACCAGGCGTTCCGCGGACGCAGGCAGGCGCGTAGCGTGACGATCGGCAACGATGTCTGGATCGGCCATGGCGCGGTGATCCTGCCCGGCGTGACGATCGGGAACGGCGCGGTGGTCGGCGCCAACGCCGTCGTCAGCAAACCGGTCGCGCCTTACGAAATCGTCGCCGGCGTTCCGGCGCGACGGACGCGCATGCGGTTCGCGCCTGAGATCGTCGCGCGGCTGGAAGCGCTGGCGTGGTGGGACTGGCCCACTGAGCGCATCGCGGAAGCGGTGCCCGACATGCAGGCGCTTGCGATCGATGCCTTTCTCGACAAGTGGGAAACGTTGCCGCGAGAATAGATCGTATTTGAATAAAACCTGAAGTATTAATCTGAACTGTTACGGTTAACGATCTATTGATCGGCAAGGTTGACGAAATATTTCTCTTACTGGTTGCAATTTTCCTGCATAGGTAGTCTTCTTGATCTCGGAGATAGACCAAACCGGCGCGGGAACTTCGTCAAGCAATGGGAGAAGTCATATGAAGAAGTTCATCACCGTCGCCGGCGTTGCCGCCGCACTCGCACTTTCCGCAGGCGCCGCACATGCCGGCGGTTGGGGCAACAAGGGCCACAACAACTACTCGAGCGGGCTGATCAACGTCTCGCCGACCGTTCGCACCGGCGATCTCAACGTGCTGAGCGGAATCCTCAACAACTCGCCGATCCTGTCGGGCAACAGCATCCTGTCCGGCAACAACACCGGGATCGGCATCCTGGGTTCGGCAACCGGCCTCCTGAGCAACATCATCAAGGCACCGGCCAAGAACCGCGGCGGTCGTCGATAGCCACGCTGCGGAGGCGGGGGGATCTGCGTCTCCCTGCCTCCTCAAAGCTTCGCGCTGAGCGCGATCTGCGTCGCGAGTTCGGTGTAGCGCAGGTCGAGCGCGGGGATTTCGTTGCGGCTCGCATCGACACGGAAGACGAGCCCCAGATTGCGCGTCAGCTCCCATGATGCCTGGGCGTAGACGCCCCTGATATCCTCCTCATAGTCGAGCGCGATGTAGTCGCGCAACTCGGTGAAGGCTCCGAGCCCGAACTTGAGCGTCGCCGTGGCGTCGTATCCGGCTTCCGCCTCGACGCGCCGTATCCACGCCGCGAGCGGGTCGTCCACGCCCGCCGTCTCGTAGGCGCCTTTCAGCGTGCCACGCAGCGAGAAGCCGTTGCCGAGCGGCATGGCTGCCGCCATCTCGTAGGTGGGACGCCATTGCGAGAAGGGGAGGTTGGTCAACTGGATTGCGTGAACGCCCGCAGCACCTGCGAGCGTTGCGCCATTGCCGAATTCCACGGCCGCTTGCAGCCGGCCGAGATAGTCCAGAAGCGAGATGTCGGACAGGGCATCGGTCTGGCTCGCCCGGAGGTAACCTGCGGCTGCCTGGGCACCATAGCTGAACGGCCCCGTCTTCCGCGTCAGCGTCGCCCCAAACCTGAGACGGTCCCTGTCCGGTTCCAACCGCAAAGGCAGGAGCAAATCATCCTGGAAATTCGTATCCGATGCCTTTTCCCGCGAGGCGGAGCCCTCCAGAACGAGCACGGTGTCCGGCGCGAGCTTGAGGCCGGCCTGAAGTCCGGCTGCCACGATCGCCTTGTCGGTTCGCGTGCCGATCATCATGGGGCCGATCGGAAAGTCGTCGCCTTCACTGACCAGATTGAGCGACAGCGTCCCGCGGAGCTCCACGGTTTCGGATGGGCGCATCGTGGTCAAGGCGGCGATGGCCAGCGCGCGGTCGTCTTCGATCCCGTAGGTGTCGTAGCGGCGAAGCTGGACTTCGGCCGAGATGCGCGTCGCGCCGAGATCGTGCTGGAGCGTTTCTTCCAGAGCGCCGCGCAACTCGGTGTACCAATCCGGCAGTTGGAACGGCCCGTCGAGGGCATTGCTGGTGTGATGGCGCGACAGCGTCGCATTCGCCTTGAACGACGCGGTGGGGTCCTCGGCATGCGCGCCGTATCCGGACAGTGTCAGGACTGTAGCCGCGGCGAAGAGCGTGCGCATACGCATCGCGGCCTCCTGTCTTGCCGGGGTGCCTCTTCCGCCTCGGGGGTGATGAGACGGAAGAGGCCCGGAGGTAGACCTCCCGGTGCGGAAGGTGCGGGCATCATTGCCTGCGAGACGAAGATTACGACATGCTCGCAAAGGTTTATTCAACAGGAAATACAACCAAAGATATGTGGTCGCGTGTGGCCTCGCGGGCGCTCACATATTGTTGAGATGCAGGATGTTGCCGTCGGGGTCCTTGAACCACACGGTCTTCATCTCCCCCGAGACATGGATGTCGCCCGTGCGGTCCATCTCCGGGTAGTGCTCGAAGACCACACCTTTTGCCTTCAGGGTCGCGACGATCGCCTCGACATCGTCGCCGACGCCCCAGACGACCGCATTGGCCCTGTTGGTTCCGGCGGCGTCGGATCGGTAGACATTGAGCTTCGTCCTGCCCGTCCTGAAGGTGAGAACGTGGCCCATGAACTCGCTTTCGAGTTCGAGGCCAAGCGTGTCCCGATAGAAGGTGCGCGCGCGGTCGATGTCGCTGACGGCGACGATGGCGGATGACGAATGATTGCCGAGCATCGGTCTTCTCCTTTTGCGATGTCAGTCTCTCGAGGACGTTTGTGGGCGCGTGGTTCCGACAGGGCGAGGGGCTTTTGCGTTCTGGGTCCGAGATTCCCCGTTACCACGCCCCGTTTCCGGTCTGGTCCTTGTGAAAGGGCGGGAAGCGGGGCGCGAGGCCGTGTCTTCCGAATGATAATTACGTGGTGCGAACCTCGCGCCCCGCCGGTGCTGTCACCATCGGCGAAGCTGGGCCGGACTTGGCATTTGCTCCTCCGACTCCGACCTCCACCGAAGCCCGGATTCAAGGCCAGACGTCTCACTCGTCAGACCACGCTACCCGGACACCGTCACCCTCCCCTGATCCCCGGTGCGCACCAGAGTTCCCGTGAGGGCGATGGGGCGAATATGGCGGCGGCGGTACGGGGCGTGGAGAAAATCGGGGGGATGTTTTTGGGAAGTGGTTGATTGGGTTGGGGGAAAGTTCTGGGAGTGGGGAATTTTCTTCACCTGCTGTGTGTGACCGGGGCGCCCGGTTCTGCACCACCCTGCGACTGCGCCGGCGAGGCATGGATCCCCGGGTCTGCGCAGTCACTTCGTTCCTGCTCCGCCCGAGGATGACGAAGTGGGGTGGGGATGCCTTGGGGATGACGAAGCTGGAGGTTCTGCCTTGAGGATGACGAGGTGGGCGTGGGAACGCTCATCGACAACTGTCACCGCCTCCGAACCTGACATAGCCGCAACCACCCCACCTTCGTCATTCTCGGGCGACTGGAGCGCAGCGGAGGGAGACCCGGGAATCCATGCCTCGCCGGTCGATCACAAGCGCGATGGGCACGAGAACGTAGTCGCATGTGGTTCAGACAAGCACCTTGTTCGGCACCGCCCGTGGCGAGCCGGTGGTCTCCGGCCTTCAGGCAGCCGCGACGAAGCCGTCGAGCACGCGCTTCTGGCCGGCCTTGTCGAAGTCGATGGTCAGCTTGTTGCCTTCGACCGCCTTGACGTTGCCGTTGCCGAATTTCTGGTGAAACACCCGGTCGCCGACCTTGTAGGGGGAGGGGCTGTCCGACACCGACTTCGCGACGAGTTCGCCATCGATGGTGCGGCCCTTCACGCTGGTGCGGCCCGCGCCGTAGCCGGAATCGACCTCGCCGTAACCGATCCGCTCGACCGCGTGGCCGGAGCGAGAGCCCCAGTTGCGGTCGGTCGCCTCGGTGCGGTTCGCTTGCGCGCGCTGCCAGCCCGGCGTCGCGTAGGTGTTGGAGAACGCGCCGCCCCCTTGACCGTTCCCCTGGCTCCCTTGGCCGACATTGTCGAAACGTGACGCGCCATAGGGGTTCTGGCGACCGCCGCCGCGACCGCCGAAGGACGAGCCGTAGCCGCCATAGGTCGAGCCGGTTTCGGCCACCTCGACATGGGCTTCGGGAAGTTCGTCGAGGAAGCGCGACGGGATCGTCGATTGCCACAGGCCGTGGATGCGGCGGTTCGAGGTAAACCAGAGATGCAGGTTCCGCTTGGCGCGCGTAAGACCGACATAGGCCAGCCGTCGCTCTTCCTCCAGTCCGGATCGGCCGCCTTCGTCCAGCGCGCGCTGGTGCGGGAACAGGCCTTCCTCCCAGCCCGGCAGGAAGACCGTGTCGAACTCCAGACCCTTGGCCGAGTGCAGCGTCATGATGTTGACGGCGTCGGTGTCCTCGTTCTTCTCCGCGTCCATCACCAGCGCGACATGCTCGAGGAAGCCGCGCAGCGACTCGTATTCCTCCATGGAGCGGATCAGCTCCTTGAGGTTTTCGAGCCGGCCCGGCGCTTCGGCCGAACGGTCGTTCTTCCACATGTCGGTGTAGCCGGACTCCTCGAGGATGATCTCGGCCAATTCGGTATGTGGCGTGTTGTCGATCAGGCCCTGCCAGCGGGCGAAGTTGGCGGACACCTCGCGCAGTGCCGCGCGTGGCTTTGGCTTCAGCTCGTCGCTTTCGGCAAGCTTGCCGGCCGCTTCCAGCATCGGAATCCGCAGTGCGCGCGACGTGTCGTGCACCTGCCGGACCGCCGCTTCGCCAAGGCCGCGCTTGGGGACGTTGACGATCCGCTCGAAGGCGAGGTCGTCCGCACCCTGCGCGACAACGCGGAAATAGGCCATCGCGTCTCGGATTTCGGCCCGCTCGTAGAAGCGGGGGCCGCCGATGACGCGGTAGTTCAGGCCGAGCGTGACGAAGCGGTCTTCGAACTCGCGCATCTGGAACGAGGCGCGCACGAGGATCGCCATGTCGTTGAGGTTGTGACGCCTGCCGTTCGCGTCCGGGCGCTGCAGTGCCTCGATCTCCTCGCCGACCGCGCGGGCTTCCTCCTCGGAGTCCCACGCCGCATGGACGATCACCTTGGGATCGTCGGGGTTGGGATTGTCGGTGAAGAGCGTCTTGCCCAGCCGGCCTTCATTGTGCGCGATCAGATGCGCCGCCGCGCCGAGGATATGGGCGGTCGAGCGGTAGTTGCGCTCGAGACGAATGACGGCCGCGCCGGGAAAATCCTTGTCGAAGCGCAGGATGTTGTCGACCTCCGCCCCGCGCCAGCCATAGATCGACTGGTCGTCGTCACCGACGCAGCAGATGTTGACTTTGTTTTCCTTCTCCCCGTTCACGGGGAGAAGGTGGCCCGAAGGGTCGGATGAGGGGCCGGCATTTTCATCTGCAAGGTCAGCGCTGCCCCTCATCTGCCTGCCGGCATCTTCTCCCCGTGAACGGGGAGAAGGACGCTCTCCCGGCCGCTGAGCCAGAAGCCGCAGCCACATATATTGCGCGGTGTTGGTGTCCTGATACTCGTCCACCAGGATGTATTTGAAGCGCCGGTGGTACTCCTTCAGCACGTCGGGGTGCTGGCGGAAGATGCGGATCGGGTGGCAGAGCAGGTCGCCGAAATCGCAGGCGTTGAGCGTCTGGAGCCGGTCCTGATAGGCCTTGTAGAGCTCGCGGCCCTTGCCGTTGGCAAAGGCGCGGGCGTCGCCCTCGGCGATCTCGGAGGGGCCGAGCCCCTTGTTCTTCCAGCCGTCGATCATCTGCGCGAACTGGCGCGCGGGCCAGCGCTTGTCGTCGAGCCCCTCGGCCTGGATCAACTGCTTGATCAGGCGGATGACGTCGTCGGTGTCGAGGATCGTGAAGCCGGATTTGAGGCCGGCGAGTTCCGCATGGCGGCGCAGGATCTTGACGCCGATCGAGTGGAAGGTGCCGAGCCAAGGCATGCCTTCGACGGCTTCGCCAACGAGCACGCCGATGCGGTGCTTCATCTCGCGCGCGGCCTTGTTGGTGAAGGTCACCGCGAGGATCTGGGACGGAAAGGCGCGGCCCGTCGCGAGGATGTGGGCGATGCGCGTGGTCAGCACGCGCGTCTTACCCGTGCCGGCGCCGGCAAGGACGAGAACAGGACCCTCGGTCGTCTCGACCGCGAGCCGCTGTTCGGGATTGAGGCCCGACAGGTAGTCGGCGGGACGGGGGCCGGAGCGTGCGGCCATGGCGCGCGCGGCAATGCCGCCGCCGGCGCGCGGCTGCGGCTGTGCGTTATCGCCCGACGGGGCGTCCTCGTCGAAGAAGGGGATATCGTCTGGAAATCCGGACATGCCACGGGAATGTAGTGATTCGGGGACGAAAGACCAGCGCCGTCTCCGTTTTGTTCCAGCTCTGCTGCCGGAAAGAGGCTCGAGTGCAACGAAAAAGGGCGGGCCATGGCAGCCCGCCCGTCTTCATCTCATGCGATCAGAAAGCGATCAGGATGCTTCGCGCGCGGCCGTCAGCCACTGGTCGACCTGGTCGCGGTTCTGCTCGATCCACTCGGCCGCATGGGCGGCGATGTCGGCGTTGCTGTTTGCGCCTTCATACATCTTGGCATTCTGCGCGAACACGTCGGCGAGCGGCACGGACGCCGCTTCGAGGAGCGCGCGCACGGCCGGGTTCGCCTCGACGAACTCGGTGTTGACGACAGGCACGATGTCGTTGGCCGGGAAGCCGAGCTTGCAGGGATCGTTCACGCAGCCTTCGACGCCGTCGAGCGTGGCGGCATCCTCGAGACCCTTGGTGCTTTCCGGCAGGTTCACTTCGGGAACCTCGATCCAGACGACATCCTCGCCGGGCTTCAGGACGTTGACGGTCCAGTTCGGCGTCCAGGTGTAGAAGAAGATCGGGTCGCCCTGCTGCTGGGCGGCGACCGCATCGGCCATCGAGGCGGAATAGCCGGCCTTGATCGGGTTCACATGGTCGCGAAGCTCATAGGCGTCGAGGTGATGCTCGATGCCTTCCTCGCAGCCCCAGCCGGGCGGGCAGGCGACGAGATCGGCCTTGCCGTCGCCATCGCGGTCGAACGCTTCCTTGACTTCGTCGCGCTTGAAATCTTCCAGCGAGGTGATGTTCAGCTCATCGGCGGCCGCCTTGCTGATCAGGTAGCCTTCGAGCGCGCCGCCCTCGGCGACCATGCCGACCTTTTCGGCGCCGGCACTGAACGCGTCCTCATAGGTGTTGTGCAGCGGGAACCAGCCATCGACCCAGAGGTGCACGTCGCCCTGCGCGACGGACTGGTAGAAGATCGGGTTGTCGAGCGCGACCGGGTCGGAAACCGAATAGCCGAGCTCTTCCAGCATCTGCTTGTAGATCTGGGTGTAGAAGTAGCCGGTATCCCAGGTGGGCTGCGCCATCTGGATGGTCACGCCTTCACCGGGCTGAGCGTCCTGCGCATGGGCAAGGCTCAGCGGTGCCAGGCACAATGCGGCGGCGGCAACGCCGAGCGATAGTCTCTTGCGGATCGTGGAAGCAGGCATTCTGCATCTCCCTTGTTCAGTGTTTTTTCGTCCATCCAACCGGTATCGGCCGGACGGTTCGGACCGCGGCGCGGACGCCGCGGCAACTCCAGGGCGGGTCAGGCCGTACGCGCAGTTTCGCTGGCTTCGGCGGGCTTGCCTGCCCTGAAATACGACTTGAAGGTGTCGAGAAGCGACGGCGCCTTCACGTCCTTGCGCTCGGCAAAGGACTGGGTGATGCGATCGAGGATGATCGCGAGGAGAACGATGCCGATGCCGCCTTCGGCCGCCGTGCCGACATCGAGGCGCCCAAGGCCGGTGTTGACCGCAAGGCCAAGGCCGCCGGCGCCGATCAGCGCCGCGATCACCGCCATGGACAGCGCCATCATCAAGGTCTGGTTGAGGCCGGCCATGATCGTGCGCAGGGCCAGCGGAAACTGCACCTCCCACAAGACCTGACGCGGCGTCGAGCCGAAGGCGTAGGCGGCTTCCACCAGGTCCGAGCGCACGCCGCGAATGCCGAGATTGGTCAGGCGCGTGACCGGCGGCAGAGCGAAGATGATCGTCGCTATGACGCCCGGCACCGTGCCGACGCCGAACAGCATGACGATCGGCACCAGATACACGAAGGGCGGGATCGTCTGCATGATATCGAGAACCGGCCGCAGCACGGCGAGGAACCGGTCGCTGCGCGCGGCGAGGATGCCCAGCGGAATGCCGAACAGGGCGCAGAAGAAGACCGCGGTGCTGATCATCGCCAGCGTGGTCATGGTCTGCGACCAGATGCCGATCAGGTCGAGGAACACCAGCGCCAGAAGCGTGAAGATCGCGACGCCCTTGCCCGCCGTGCGCAAGGCGATCAGCGTGAGAACGGCGGTGAACCCGAGCATGGGAATCATGTTCAGGAACGTGTTGAGGCTGTCGAGCACCCAGGCGACCGGAACGCGGATCGTCTGGAACACCGGCCGGAAGTTCGGCACGAGCCAGTCCTTCACCGCGGAATCGACCCAGCCGCCGAACGGGATTTCGAAAAGGTCGGACGGTCTCATGGCGCTGCCCTCCGTGTCCCCTCAGAAACGGTGTCGCTTCCCGTGAGCTGAGCGAATACCGCGTGCGGTTCCACCACGCCGACAAGCTTGCCGGCATCGTCCACGACGGCGACGGGCATGCCCTCGCTCGCCGGGATGTAGATGTCGTGCAGATGCACGTCGCGCCTGATGGTGTGGATGTCGCGCACCAATACGCTGTCGAGCGTGCCGCCGCTGCGCGCTGCGGCGGTCAGGCCGCGATAGGTGACGAGGCCGGCAATGCCGCCAGTCGCATCGGTGACGAAAAGCGCGTCGCGATCAAGCTCTTCCATGCGTGTCAGGGCGAGGGCGACGCTCGTGGCGGATGCGTCGAGGGTTTGCGGATCGCTCATCACGCTGTCGATATCGAAGACGCGCGAACGGTCGATGTCCTGCGTGAACGCGGCGACGTAGTCGTCGGCCGGCTTGTCGACGATTTCTTCGGCCGTGCCGACCTGCACGAACCGGCCGTCCTTCATGATCGCGATCTGGTCGCCCAGAATGAGCGCCTCGTTGAGATCGTGCGTGATGAAGATGATGGTCTTCTTCAGCGAGCGCTGCAGTTCGAGAAGCTCTTCCTGCATGTCGCGGCGGATCAGCGGATCGAGCGCCGAGAAAGGCTCGTCCATAAGCAGGATTTCAGGCTCCGCCGCCAATCCCCGGGCGAGGCCGACGCGCTGCTGCATGCCGCCGGAGAGTTCGTCCGGATAGCTGTCGGCATAGGCTTCGAGCCCGACCTGTGCCAGCGAGCGGAGCGCCTTCTCGCGACGTTCATCGGGGCCGACGCCCTTCACCTTGAGACCATAGGCGACGTTTTCGCCGACGGTTTTGTGGGGGAACAGGGCGAAATGCTGGAACACCATCGCGACCTTGTCGCGACGCACCTGTCGCAAGGCCTCCTTGGAACACGAAGCAACGTCGACGTCGTCGATGAGTATTTGTCCGGAGGTCGGCGAGATAAGGCCGTTGATCATTCGAACAAGCGTGGACTTTCCCGATCCGGATAAACCCATGACGACGAAGATCTGTGCTTCCTCTACATCGAAGCTGATGTCGCGTACCCCGACAGTCTGTCCGGTCTGGGAGAATATCTCCTCCTTGGTCCGACCGGCTTCCAGCAAGCCCATCGCTTCGCTGGGATCGCCTCCGAATATCTTGTAAATATTCCGTACACTTACTTTATGAGACATGGCTACTTTCAAAGCATTGCGGCGCACTCTGTGTGCATCGCAACAATTTTCGTGGCGAAAACAAAACAAGCGCCAACAGCCGTTGTCGGCTCATTGGCGCTTTAATGCCTTCGGCGTCTATGTGATCGCATTGAAGGTACCTACGAAGGGCCGGCATGACAACCCCGTGCCATAAACTAATCATGCCTCGGCCAGAATTCTGTCATAGAATGCTCGACGCGCTTGATGGTTGCAAGCGAATTTCCGCAGCGTTAATCTGGGGGCGGCCCGAGGCGGCCAGCAGTCTGCGCCCTATGGGAATGGCGAACGCCTCGACGACACCTTTCAACCGGTTTCCAGTTCTCCGGCGAAGGCATCCAGTAATGCGGACACTGATGACGCTCTCGCCGTTCGAGAAGGAAACTGATCATGCGAACCCATCTCGACGCAAAGGCGATGGCCAAGGCCATGCGCGAAGCGCTTGCCGGCAAAAAGCTCGACCTGACCCATAGCGAGGCGCTGGAAGTCGTCGCCAAACAGTTCGGGCTGCCGAGCTGGAACGTGCTGTCGGCGAAGATCGAACAGGCGGAGACGCCGCAGGCCGACGCGATCGTCTTCGATCAGGCCATCCCCATCGTGCGCATCTTCGACGTGCCGAAGGCGCATGAATTCTATCTGGGTTTTCTCGGCTTTTCGGTCGATTGGGAACATCGCTTCGGCGACAGCTTTCCGCTCTACACGCAGGTGTCGCGCGGCGGGCTCAAGCTGCATCTGTCCGAACATGCGGGCGACGCCACGCCCGGCGGCAACATGGTCGTGCGCATGACGGGCATCCGGGCGTTCCACGCGGAGCTGATCGCCAGGAACTACCGCTACATGAGGCCGGGTCTCGAGACGCAGGAGTGGGGGCTCGAGGTGACGGTCATCGACCCGTTCAACAACCGCATCCGCTTCATGGAATAGCGCTGGCAAGACCCCGGCATTGCGTGATGTCACGTTTGCCGGGGAACCGTTGTCGCACCGACCTTGTTTTCACTTGCAGTTGACGGACGGCAGGGGGAACAGTCGCCGGATGGATTCGAAGGACATTTCTGACAGCGTCGGCGACGGCTCGGGCGATGAGCCGGGGCATGGCGGCATTGGTTCGACAGCACCGGATGAAAAGGCGTCGTTTTCGCGCAGCACCCATGCAGCCGGCGAACTTGCATCGGCGCTGCGCCATGAGGTGGGCGCTGTCACAAGGCGCGTCGGAACGCGCATTTCGACGGCTGCAAGAGGCATCAGGGCGAGGTGGCGCAGGCAGCCGAGCGCGGCTGTCGCCACGGACGGTGGCTCGGGAGAGCCGCCGACTCACAATCGCAGGAGATGGTTGCGGTATTTCGGTATCGCGGCGATCGGTTCGGTCGTTCTCGGCGCAGGCGTTCTGTGGTGGGCGCTGCGCGATGTCCCATGGCAGGAGATCGCCGCGGGAACGCTCGAGCCGATCGTGGTCCTGGAGAGCTTCGAGGGAGAGCCGATCGTCGCGCAGGGGCCGTACCGGGGTGCCTATGCGACGCTCGATGCGTTTCCGCAGCACCTGATCGACGCCGTCGTCACGATTGAGGACAGGCGGTTCTTCGAGCATAACGGGATCGATTTGCGCGGCATCGCCCGCGCCTTCACGCGCAATCTGTCGGCCGGCGGTGTCGTGCAGGGCGGCAGCACGATCACGCAGCAGCTCGTGAAAATCCTCTATCTGGAGCGCGACCGGACCTACCGGCGCAAGATACAGGAAGCCGCCATCGCGCTCTGGCTCGACGCGCGGCTCGGCAAGAACGAGATCCTGACGCGCTATCTCAACAACATCTATCTCGGCGGCGGCGCGACGGGTGTACCCGCCGCGGCACGCATCTATTTCAACAAGGAGCCGCGCGACCTCGACCTCGCCGAATCCGCTCTGCTCGCCGGCATCATCCGGGCACCATCGCAACTGAGCCCGATTTCCAATCCCGATGGCGCACGGGAGCGGGCAGCGGTGGTGCTGGATACGCTCGTCTCGGCGGGAAAACTGGAGCCTGATGAGGCCGAGGCGGCGAAGGTGCAGTACGCCGAACTCAACCGCGCAATCCCACAGGAGCGGTCGGGAAGCTGGTTCGCGGACTGGGTGATGGACGAGGCGCGCGAGATCGCGGGCCCGTATCGCGGCACGATCAGGGTGCGCACGACGCAGATACCGGCGTTGCAGGACGTGGCGCAGCGCGTTGTTACCGAAGCGATCGCGCGCGAGGGAAAAGCGTCTGGCGTTTCGCAGGCGGCGCTCGTCGCGATGACCCCGGACGGCAGCGTCGTCGCCATGGTCGGCGGCGTCGACTATGCCAAAAGCCAGTTCAACCGCGCCGTCGACGCGCGCCGGCAGCCGGGATCGACGTTCAAGCTTTTCGTGTATTACGCGGCGCTCAAGGCCGGCGTGGATTTGCGCGATATCCTGCCCGACGAACCGATGGACATCGACGGCTGGACGCCCGAGAATTTCGGGGGCCGCTACAATGGACGGGTCTCCGTTGCCGAGGCGTTCGCGCGCTCGCTCAATGCAGCGACGGTGGCGCTGGCGCTGCATGTCGGTCTCGACAAGGTCGCGGAAGCCGCGCGTGAACTCGGCATCGACTCCGATATGGCGGAAACGCCGGCGCTCGCGCTCGGCGCTTCGGAAGTTACCCTGCTCGACCTGACAGGGGCCTATGCATCGGTTCGGCTGGGCATGGCTCCGGTCGAGCCCTGGGGCATCGCGTCCTTCCACGCCAGTGAAAACGACCGCTCCTTCACCGTGGGGACGCCGCGCACGCCGGGCACGGATATCTCGGCCTATCAGGACGACCTGATCGCACTCTTGCAACTCGTCGTGGAGCGCGGCACGGGACAGGCCGCATCGTTCGGCGGCTTTGCGGCGGGCAAGACGGGGACCAGCCAGAACAATCGCGATGCGTGGTTCGTCGGCTTTTCGGAGCCGCTGGTGGTTGGTGTCTGGGTCGGAAACGACGACGATTCGCCGATGAAGGACGTGACCGGCGGAAACCTGCCGGCCACGATCTGGCGCGATTTCATGCGGGCCGCGACTTCGGCGCCGCCGGAGGCGGGTTTCGATGCGAGTGCGAGCCAAAGCGAGGCCGGGGTCGCGTGCAATGTCCGCGCCTGTTCGCGTGCGTACCGGTCGTTTCGAGCCTCGGACTGCACCTACCAGCCCTATAGCGGGTCGAGACAGCTCTGCGAGCGCTAGCAGACGTCTGGCGGCTGCAGCCTCGCGGTCACTCCATCGCCTGGGGACGGACGCGGCCCGTCAGTCGGATGGGTCGTCAGGTCGCGGCGGCGGCTCGAGATCGCCTCTGCGAAGCTTCGCCTCGCGCATGATCCGCCGCGCGTAGATCATCTCGATGGGGATCGGAAGTGCAAGTCTTTCAATGCGATGCAGTTCATTGTTGAGAGTCTTCAACGCGCGCCACAGATCATAGTCACTGCACTCGTCGTCGAAAGCCAAATATCGGGAAAGGCGCGCAACATCGCCCTTGCCACCATCAATCATTCTGTCCTCCGATGCGTGCCCCCGAACGGCTCTGCTTCGGTGAGTCGTACTGGCTGCGATTGTCGGGAGGTGGTCGGCTCGATCAAGGCGAGGGGGCACAGCAAGCTGTGCAAAGACCCTCATGCTTAACGATCACTTAATGCGGGGCGGGGGCAGGATGGCGGTGGGCCGGCTATCCCGTCTTGCGGCGGATTTCGATCGAACGTCCGGCCCGATCAGGCACCGGCAGGGCGGCATGCTGCGCACGCATCGCTTCCATGTTTGCAAGAATGTCCGGCGGGAACGGGCAGACTTTCGGGCCCGTCATATCGACATGGAGGGTCAGGGTTTCGGACGTGGCGGCGAGCCAGCCGTCGGCATGGAACAGTTCCTGGAAGGTCCTGAACCGCTTCTCGTCATGATCCAGCAGTTGGAGGGTGCAGCTTACCGTGTCGCCGAGATGCAGCTCGCGCACGTAGCAGATATGCGTTTCGGCCGTATAGGTCGTGAGCTTGCGCTTCTCCGCATAGGCCGGTCCCATTCCCAGCGCCTCGAACGCCTCGTCGGCACAGCGGTCGAACAGGACGTTGTAGTAGGCCATGTTCATGTGACCATTGTAGTCGATCCACTCCTTCTCGACGTCGAGAGTGCGGGAGACGAAGGGTGCGGGGGCTGGCATTTCGAATTCCTGTAGGCTTGGTCGTGGTCCCGCTGGACAAAGCGGCCACCATTTGCAGACTGCGAATTGAAGACGAAACGGAACCGGCGCACAAGTCCGCCATCCTGAAAAGACGGAGGAACCCATGGCGCTGGCTGACCTGCAGACGGTGGTGCGCAACGATGTCGGTATCGCCGCTGTCCTCGGAATCCTGAAGCAGCGCTTCGGCGATCGCTTCCAGACCGGGCACGCGATTCGCGAACAGCACGCGCATACGACCACCTACATCCCCTCGCAACTGCCGGACGGTGTCGCCTTCGCGCAGTCGACGGCTGACGTGCAGGCGATCGTGCAAGTCTGCGGCGAGCATCGCGTTCCTGTGATCCCGTTCGGGACCGGCACGTCGCTGGAGGGTCACGTCAACGCGCCCGGAGGCGGCATCTCGATCGACATGATGCAGATGGACAAGGTGCTCGCGGTTCATGCCGAAGACCTCGACTGCACCGTCGAGGCCGGCGTCACCCGCGAGGCGCTGAACACGCATCTGCGCGATACGGGCCTGTTCTTCCCGATCGATCCCGGCGCCAATGCCAGCCTCGGCGGCATGACCTCGACGCGGGCATCCGGCACCAATGCGGTGCGCTATGGCACGATGCGCGAGAATGTCCTGTCGCTGAAGGCCGTCATGCCGGACGGGCGCGTGGTGACGACCGCGAAGCGGGCGCGCAAATCGTCCGCCGGCTACGATCTCACCCGCCTGCTGGTCGGGTCGGAGGGCACGCTCGGCGTCATCACCGAAATCACGCTCAAGCTCTACGGCATTCCGCAGGCCATCTCCGGCGGCGTCTGTCCGTTTCCCAGCGTCGAGGCGGCCTGCAATGCCGTCATCATGACGATCCAGATGGGCGTGCCTGTCGCGCGCATCGAACTCATCAACAGCCTCGGCATGCGCGGCATCAACAATTACTCGAAACTCGGCTTTGCCGAGACGCCGTGCCTTTTCGTGGAGTTCCACGGGACCGACGAGGGCGTGCGCGAGCAGGCCGAGACGTTTGGCGAAATCGCCGCCGAGCACGGGGGCGGGCCGTTCTCGTGGACGGAAGTCGCGGAGGAGCGGGCAAAGCTGTGGAAAGCGCGGCATGACGCCTATTGGGCCGGGCTGACGCTGCGGCCGGGATGCACGTCGCTCTCCACCGATGTGTGCGTGCCGATCTCGCGTCTGGCGCAGTGCATCACCGAGACAGAGGAGGACATCGCGCGGGCCGGGCTGATCGCGCCGATCGTCGGCCATGTCGGCGACGGCAATTTCCACGTCCTTGTGCTGATGGACCCGGCGAACGCCCAGGAGATCGAGGCGACGGAAGCGTTCGTAGCCCGGCTCAACATGCGCGCGATCGGCATGGAGGGAACGTGTACCGGCGAGCATGGCGTGGGGCAGGGCAAGATCGCCTTCCTGCCGCACGAGCTCGGGCCGGGCGTCGACTACATGCGGGCGATCAAGACCGCGCTCGACCCGCATGGCATCATGAATCCGGGCAAGGTCCTGCCGAACGCGATCATGTGAGCGTCACCAGCCCGATTGCCTCTTTATCGACACGCCAATGCCGGTAAACTGCGGCGGGCTTAACGAATCCGGCGGGAGACAAGATACTGGCCCGACTGTTCGTCGTCATTGGTGGGCTGCTTGTACTGGTGCTGACGACAGCGCTGGTCGCTCCGTATTTCATCGACTGGACATCCTACCGCGCGGATTTCGAGCGGGAGGCCAGCCGTATCCTCGGGCGTGACGTCAAGGTGGAGGGGACCGCGACGGCGCGACTGCTGCCGTTTCCGTCCGTGAGCTTCACCGATGTCGTCGTTGCCGGCGTGAATCCCGGCGACACCGCGATGACGGTCGAAACCTTCTCCATGGACGCCGAACTCGCGCCGTTCATGCAGGGCGACGTCCACATCTTCGACATGCGCCTCGTGCGGCCGAACGTCATCGTGGACGTGGCGTCGGACGGTTCGCTCGACTGGGCGGTGCGCCCCTCCGTGCCGATGGACGCGGCGCATATCTCGGTCGAGAAGCTTACGGTCACGGAAGGCCGGATGTCGGTTCGCCATCAAACGAGCGGCCGAACCCACCAACTGACCGAGATCAACGCCGACGTCTCGGCGCGCGCGCTGACCGGGCCGTGGCGCATCGACGGGACGCTGCGGCTCGACGGCATGCTTACCAGCGTCTCGATGTCGACCGGCTCGTTCGATCCCAATGGCGGCATACGGCTTCGGGTGCGCGCGCAGCCGGATCGCTATCCGTTCGGACTGGAGACGGACGGGAACGCCAGCATCCAGGACGGGCGTGCGCGCTATGGCGGGCAATTCCGGCTCAATGCGTCCAACGACACCGACGCGCGGGAACAGGAGAAGTCGCCGCCGCCCTACAGGCTGAGCGGCCGCTTCGAACTCGATCAGGCGGCGCTGAATGTCGAGGAATTCCGCTTCGAAACCGGGCCTCTGGAGGATCCCTACACCGCGGACGGAACCGCCGACCTGACGCTCGGTGCGGAACCCCGGTTCAAGATCACGGCGGACGGCGCGCAGTTCCGGCTGAACGACAGCGGTGACGAGACGGCCGGTTCGATCGGCCTCAATGAGCGGCTGGCTGCGTTTCGCGAGTTCATGCTGGACATGCCGCGCCCGACCATTCCCGGCGAAGTTCAAGTGAGGTTGCCCGCTGTCGTCGCCGGCGACACGACGATCCGCGACGTGCATCTGTCCGCCTCGCCATCGCCGGGCGGCTGGTCGATCGCGTCGCTGGGCGCCACCTTGCCCGGCCGCGCCACGCTCGAAGCCGATGGCGAGTTGACGATCGACGAGGCGCTCGGCTTCGACGGGTCGCTGCTGGTCGCCGTCGGCCAGCCGTCCGGCTTTGCCGCGTGGCTATCCAGGGATGTGGACGAAGCAATCCGGCGATTGCCCTCGGCGGGCTTTAGCGCCGACGTTCAACTGAGCGAGGAGCGGCAGGCGTTCCGTGATCTGGAACTGGTGCTGGGCGCGGCGAAGTTTCGCGGCGACATCGACAGCCGGACGCCAGCGAACGAACAACCGTCCATGACGCTGCGTCTCGATGGCGACCGCCTCGACGTCGAGGGAATGGCGGCGTTTGCATCGCTCTTCGTCAGCGAAACGGGCGAAACCCGGCTTGCCGACCGCGACCTCGATTTTGCGATCACGGCCGGCCCGGTCGACGCCGCCGGCCTGACAGCCGAGACGCTCGACACCGCCTTGCGGCTCAGGGACGGGCGGCTGGAAATCGACCGGCTGATGATCGGCGGACTTGCCGGCGCGAATGTCAGCGCGACGGGCGCGCTCAAGGATTTGCAGGGCGCGCCGACCGGGAATATCGACGCGACGATCATCGCGACCGATCTGCAGCCTCTTGCGGCAACCATCGCGGACCGCTTTCCCGACAGCGCGATCGCACGCGAAGTCGCGCGGCGGGCAGGGAGCTATCCGGGTCTTCTCAAGGATGCCTCCGTGCAGGTCGTCGCAAGTTCGGCGGCCAACAGCGATGGCTCGACCGGCCTGGCGTTGAGCGCGACCGGCACCGCTGGCGCGACCGATTTCACGCTCACCGCATCGTCGGACAGCATGGTCGAGGCGCTGACGAGTGCCCCGCTCAAACTGGAATTGACGGCACGAAACGACGAGGCGGCGGCACTCTACGCGGCATTCGGGCTCCCGACACTGCCGATCGATTTCGCCGGACCCGCCGAGACGGACATCCGGTTCGACGGCGTCGTCGATACGGGTGGCGACACCGCGCTGACATTCAGGGGCGAGGGGCTCGACCTCTCCTTCGAAGGCGAGACCGCGATGCGCGACGGGCGCATTTCCGCCAACGGCTCCGCAAAAGTCGCGTCCGACGACCTCGAGCCCTGGCTGTCGACGGCCGGCGTGGGGTTGCCGGGCGGCGGGCTTGGTCTTTCCGCGAACCTGTCCGCGCAGCTCGATCTGGACGGGGGTGTGCTGGTTCTGTCCGCGCTCAGCGGCGACGTCGCGGGCTCCGCGCTTCGCGGCGACATCAATGCGACCATGAAGGACGGCATCCCCAATCTGAACGGCGATCTGGCGCTTGGAACGCTGGACCTCAGCGACGTGGCCGAGATGGCGGCGGGTGCGGATGCCCTTTCAGGGAATGGCATCGACTGGCCGAGCGCTCCGTTCGCGCAAGGCATGTCAGCCCCGGTGACGGCGGCCCTCGATCTCTCGGCGGATGTGCTGCGTCTTGGCACGTTCGGCGAAGCCCGCGGCGCACGCATGACCCTGCGGCTCGACGGCGACGGGGTGTCACTCTCGGACGTGGATGCGCAAATCCATGGCGGCAGGCTTGCCGGCCTCGTGGATTTCAAGAACGATGCGGGGACCGGGCTCTTGTCTGGCCAGATGCGTCTGACCGATGTCGATATTCCCGCGGTTCTCGGCGATATCGGTATCGCCGGTCGCGGCGACCTGACCGCGACGGTGACCTCCAGCGGAAAGTCCGTGGACGGCATCATCTCCGCACTGGCCGGCTCGGGCACGGCCAGCGTGCGCGATCTTGCCATCAGCGGCGTGAACCCGAATGCGTTTGCCGCGCTGCTGATCGAGGCCGACAAGGCCGGTCCGCAGATCGATGCGGCAGGAACGGCCGTCTTTGCGCCGGAAATCGTGCAGGACGGGACGTTCGAGGGCGGAAGCGTCGACCTCGCCTTCACCATCGCGAATGGGACACTGCGCGCGCCGCCGTTTCGCCTGAAGACGCCCGAGGCGACGCTTGCCGGAGAGGTGCGCGCCGACCTCGGCCAGTCGACCGTCGGCGGCGAGGCGACGCTGACCTATGAGCCCGGCATCGAGGCGCTGGTCGGTTCCGAGCCGTCGGTTCGCTTCGCGGCCGCGGGGCCGCTCGATGATATCGGCGTGCTCGTCGATACCGAACCGCTTGCGCAATTCCTCACACAACGCGCGCTGGAGCTCGAGCAGCAGCGGGTCGAAGCCATGCAGGCGGAGTTGCTCGAGAAGCAACGCTATCGCCGTGAGGTGCGCTATTACGCGGCGCTTTCGACCGAGCGCGCCCGCATTGCCGAGGAGCAGCGCCGTGCGCAGGAAGAGGCGGAACGGCTCGAGCGCGCGACGCGGCTGATCGAGGAGCAGAGGCAGCGTGCGGCCGAGGAGGCCGAACGCGCCGAGCAGGATACGCGGCGTCAGGAAGAGGAACGACGTCTCCAGCAGCAGCGCGAGGACGATGCGCGCAGGCAGGCCGAGGAACAGACAAGGCTGGACGCCGAAGAAGCCGCGCGGGCCCGCGCGGCTGACGCGGAGCGCGCCGAAGCTGCGCGCCAGCGCGAACAGGACGCCCAGGCAAAGCGCGAGGAAGACGCGCGGTTCCGCGCCGAGGTCGAGGCGTTGCTGCGCGCGCGCCAGGTGCCGGCGCCGGCCGATTCGGACGCGGTCGAGCGCGCGCCGCTCTCTCCGCCGAGCGTCGTCGATGTCACGCCCCAGCCAGCGCCACGCGGCCGACCGACCCCGCTGGCCACGCCACAGCCGCCCGCGAGCGATGCGTTCAGCGAGCGCAATTTCACAATCGATCGGCTCATGGAAGCGCTGGAAGCCGAGCAGTAGGTCTGGCTCCAGATCGTTCTCGGGACATGCGGATCGCTTCGTGCGTGGAGGACCCCCTCCGTCTCGCTTCGCTCGCCACCTCCCCCGTAAACGGGGGAGGATCCAGGTCGAGGGCTGCCGCAACGCCGGATCCTCCCCTGCGGAGCGGGGGAGGTGGCCCGTAGGGCCGGAGGGGGTGTTTCAGCGAAACCTGAAACGGATCTAGAGCTGGCGCTGCGCCCCGGGTCGTTCGCGAAACCAGTCGAGCACGAAGAGCCTCAATGCTGACGACAGGTTCGTGTCGCGCGCGCGCTCGGCATCCACCTGACCAACGAGGCCTGCGAGCGGCACGTTACGTTCAGCCGCGATGCGGAGAAGTTCGGCGTAGAATGGCTGTTCGAGCGAGAAGCTCGTGCGGTGTCCGCGGATCGAGATCGACCGCTTGATGACGGCGCTCACGGTTCGGGGGCTTTCCCGCCGGTTTCGGGTGCGCGGTCGATGCGGTGCGCGTCGTGCGCGGCATCCCGCTTTTCGCGCTCGGCCTTCGAAGCGAGGCGTTCAGCCTTGCTGCGGCCGTGGAGGACGCGGTTGGCGTCCGCGGCCTTCTCCTTCTCGGAACGCAGCTTTTGCTTGCGGGCGGCGCGGAGATTGACGATCTCGGCCATCGCCGCGCCTATTTCTTGCGGAAGGCGTCCAGCGACACGACGTCGGCGGACTTCGCCGCGTCCTTGTCGCCATCCTTGGCGGCGGCGGCTTCCTTTTTGGAGGCGTCGCCCTTCTTCGGCACGGCCACGGGGGCGGGCGCCTCGACCAATTGAGGCGAGGGCACGGCCGTGAGCGCCGCTTCCTCTTCGGTCGGCGCCTGGACGTCGAACTCCAGCTCGAAATTCACCGATGGATCGTAGAAACCACGCACCGCAGAGAACGGAATTTCGAGCTTTTCCGGCACGTCGGAGAAGGACAGGCCGATCTCGAAACCGGTGTCGGTGACCTTCAGGTCCCAATACTGGAACTGGACGACGATCGTCATCTGCTCGGGATAGCGCTCGCGCAGGCGGCTCGATACCCGGACGCCCGGCGCGCCGGTCAGGAACGTGATGAAGAAATGGTGGTTCCCGGGAAGCCCGGTCCGCGCGACCTCGCCCAGCACCTTGCGCATGACGCCGCGCAGCGCCTCCTGGGCGAGAATGTCGTAACGGATATGATCATCAGCCATGGGGCCGTATTTCCCTGAATCGAACCCGAGTGGTGTAATGAAGCTTGGGGTCCGCGTAAACCGAATATAGCGCGGTCGGGCGACAGGAAACAGCGGTCGTGAAAAATCAGTCGCGCCGGCCATAGGCGCGCAGGAACATCCGCACGGCATTCGTCGCCGACGAACGCAGGTCGGCCTCGCTCGGCTGATCGCCCAGCATGAAGCGAACATGCAGATCCGCGTTGATCAATGCGAGAAACTGGCGCGCGGCCGCGTCGGGATCGTCGATGTCGAGGAAGCCGGAATGGGCGAGGCGTGCGAACCGCGCCGCAAGCGCCGACCAGACGCGTGCCGGGCCGTCCTCTCGCCAGGCGGCGAAGAGGTGAGGGTGGCGTTCCCCCTCGCTCTGGATGAGCCGGCGCAGGAATTTTCCGTCACGGTCGCAGATGCAACTGGTGTTGAACCGCATCGCGAAGGCGATCAGATCCGCCTCCAGATCCTGCGGATGGTCGGGAAAGGTCGCGATCACCTCGAAGATGCGGGCATTGCAGCGCTCGGTGATCTCGGCAACCACCGCCGCCAGCAGGCTCTCCTTGTCGCCGTGATGATTGTAGATGGTCTGGCGCGACACGCCGGCCTCGGCCGCGATCATGTCGATGTTCGCGCCGGCAAAACCCTCGCGGCAAAACACGCCTGCGGCGGCCTCGATGGTGGAAATCCGCTTGGCGCGGTGGCCGCGTGGCGGGATCGTGTCAGGAGCCATTGTGTGAGTCATAGAAATCTATATAGAGGCGATTGATTATTTGGACAAGATTGTCCATTTTTATGGACGTGAATAGCGAGGGGCCGAGTCGGGAGGAATGTCGGACCCAAGCTGTTTCGCACGTCATTCATACACCGCGGCCTGATCCCGGCTCCTGGGTCCTGCCACTCAATCGAAAGAGCATCGCAATGCCGTCCTCCACTTCCTTCTTCAGGCTTGCCCTGATTCTCGGGCTTCTGACAGCCGTCGGTCCCTTCGCGATCGACATGTACCTGCCGGCACTTCCAACCATCGGAAACGATCTTGGAGCCAGCACGACCGCTGTCCAGATGAGCCTTCTGGCATTCTTCATCTCGACGGGCGTGGCGCAGATCATCGTCGGCCCGCTCTCGGACAAGTTCGGGCGCAAGGTGCTGCTTTACGCCGGTCTGGCGCTCTTTGCAGCCGGCAGCGTCGGCGCGGCATTGGCCCCCGATGTCGACTGGCTGATCGCATTCCGCTTCGTCCAGGGGCTCGGCGCCTCGGCCGGCATGGTCGTGCCACGGGCAGTCGTGCGGGACCTTCACACGGGCCCCGATGCCGCGCGGCTGATGTCGCTCCTGATGCTGGTCTTCTCGATCTCGCCGATCCTGGCGCCGCTCGTCGGCAGCATGGTCATCGCAAGCTTCGGGTGGCGTGCCGTGTTCTGGGCGGTGACGATCGCCGCCGGTCTCGGTGCGATCCTGCTGGCCACGTCGCTGGAGGAGACGCATTCGCGCGAAAGGCGTCTTGGCCGCTCCCTGCGCAGTTCGATCGCGGGCTATCGCGTGCTCTTGCGCGACCGCAACTTCCTCGGCCTGAGCCTTATCGGCGGTTTCGGTATCTCCAGCTTCTTCATCTATCTCGCGAATTCGTCCTTCGTGCTGATCGACCATTATGGGCTGACGCCGACGTCCTACAGCCTGTTCTTTTCGCTGAACGCCGTCGCGTTCTTCGCGATGTCGCAGTTGACGGGAATGCTGACGCAGCGCTTCGGCCTGCGCGTCGTGGTGAGGGCCGCTGTCATGGCGTTTGCTGCGATCATGGTTGCAATGGCCGCCGTGATGTCGACCGGAGCCCAGTCGTTGTGGGTGATGTCGACGTTCCTGTTCTTCGGCTACGGCTTTCTCGGGCTGGTCATTCCGACGACGTCGGTGCTGGCGATGGAGGAGCATGGCGAGATCGCCGGCACGGCCTCCGCGCTGATGGGGACGCTGCATCTGGGCACGGGTGTCGTGGCGATGGGCATTTCCGGGCTGTTCTTTGACGGGACGCCGCTGCCGATGGTCATCGGCATCGCCACGTGCGGCGTAGTGGCCCTGGTCCTGACGCTGGTCACGTTGCCCGCGCGGCAAAGGATTGCCGTGCCGGCGGAATGACTGCCTGGCACGATCTGCAAGGGGCGCGCTTCGGCGCGCCTTTTGCGTTAGCAGACAGGCCGAAATCTTGTGCGTGATGTGGGGGAGAAGTGGAGGTTTCTGTTGCCAGGTACCTCCGAACCCCGCCTAGAAGTGCGAACCCCTAGGACTTGATTTGAAGCTATCGCGCCGCATTAAGCAGCGAGACGTGCTTCCGCATAGTTGTCGTTTGCAACTACTAGAGTAGCCCGATAACGGTGGTACAATGCCGGGAAAAAGTCCGCTCTTTACACCCTCGTCGATCCTATTTCGCCCCCATCAGCAGCAGCCTCGAAAGGCTGTTCCTGGTGGAGGCGCCGGGTACCGCCCCCGGGTCCGAATGGCTTATTACAACGGCCGTTTATTTCCATAGTCAGTCAAGCTGACGGGGCGAATATAGGGATATCGTCCTCGAATGGAAAGGCCTGCCGACACGGTGAGGCTGTGTAAAACGCAAGGGGCGACCACAGAACCAATGCGATCGGCAGCAGGGTCGGTTATGATCGCGCCAACGCGACTCAGGCTGACGGCGACGCATGCGGCAATATCTCGACCTCCTCGATCATGTCATGGCGAACGGCGTCGATCGCGGCGACCGGACCGGCACCGGCACGCGCGGCGTTTTCGGCTACCAGATGCGCTTCGACCTCGCGGACGGCTTTCCCGCGCTGACGACCAAGAAGCTGCATTTGAAGTCCATCATCCACGAACTCCTGTGGTTCCTGAACGGCGACACGAACGTCAAATATCTGCGCGACAATGGCGTGACGATCTGGGACGAGTGGGCGGACGAGAATGGCGACCTGGGGCCCGTCTACGGGTCGCAATGGCGGTCGTGGCCGGCGCCGGACGGCGGATCGATCGACCAGATCGCCAATGTGGTGCGTGAGATTCGCGAGAACCCGAATTCACGCCGGCTGATCGTGTCGGCCTGGAACCCCGCAGAGGTGGACGTGATGGCCCTGCCGCCCTGCCATTGCCTGTTCCAGTTCCATGTCGCGAATGGCCGCCTGTCCTGCCAGCTCTACCAACGCTCGGCCGATATTTTCCTCGGCGTGCCGTTCAACATCGCCTCCTATGCGCTCCTGACCATGATGGTGGCGCAGGTGACTGGGCTGAAGGCGGGTGAGTTCATCCACACGCTGGGTGACGCGCATATCTATTCGAACCATTTCGACCAGGCCCGCGAGCAGCTCAAGCGTGCGCCGAAGGCGTTGCCGACGATGTGGATCAATCCCGAAATCAAGGATCTCTTTGCGTTCCGCTTCGAGGATTTCCGTCTCGACCACTACGCCGCCGACCCGACAATACGGGCGCCGATTGCCGTATGAGCATCACGCTGATCGTTGCCATTTCCGAAAACGGGATCATCGGACGTGATGGCGGGTTGCCGTGGCGGCTGTCCACGGACATGCGCCGCTTCAAGGAGCGGACGATGGGCAAGCCGATCGTGATGGGGCGCAAGACCTGGGAGAGCTTTCCGAAGCGTCCCTTGCCCGGACGCCACAACATTGTGATCACGCGTGATCGCGCCTATGTCGCCGACGGCGCCGAGGTCTGCGCCTCATTGGACGAAGCGCTTGAACGTGCCGCGCGGGTCACGGACGGCGAAATCTGCGTGATCGGCGGCGGCGAAATCTATTCCCAGGCGTTTCCGCGCGCCGATATCCTCGACATCACCCACGTTCTCGCTGAAATCGACGGGGATACGCGTTTTCCGACCATCGATGATGAAACGTGGTATGCTGTATCGAGCGAAGACATTCCGGCCGGCGATAAGGATAGTCACGCCACGCGGCACGTGGTCTATGAACGCCGAGACGCGCGATAGACTGCTGATCCGAGGTTTCTTCGCCGCGAAATCGTCGCACTGTGCCTAGACTGCGTTGAAAGCACAGAGTTCGGTGCCTATAACCATTCGAAACGGCAACACGTGTCGGTTTGTTCCGGCACGATAAAATCTTTCTAGACAAGAGGAAATCCATGCCCTGGAGTAATCAAAGTGGCGGTGGCGGTCCCTGGGGCGGCGGCAGCAATAATGGCGGCGGCGGCGGTGGTCCCTGGGGGCAGGGTCCGCGGGGTCCAAGCGGCCCATCGGGTTCACCACCCGATCTCGAAGACATCATCCGTCGTGGTCAGGACAGATTGAAGCGGGCGCTGCCCGGCGGTGGACAGCCCAACCCGGCGCTGTTCGGCCTTATCGCATTGGTGCTGGCGGCCTTCTGGCTGTTCCAGTCGATCTACACGGTCCAGCCGGACGAACTCGCGGTCGAACTGCGCTTCGGCAAGCCGAAGGACGAGATTTCCGAGCCGGGCCTGCACTTCCATTGGTGGCCGATCGAAACCGTCGAGACGACGAGCGTGGCTGAAAAGCTGCTCAACATCGGCGAAGTTCGTGGCGGCGCCTCATCCGGGCTGATGCTCTCGGGCGACCAGAACATCGTCGACGTGAAGTTCTCCGTCGCCTATCAGGTCGCCGATCCGCGCGGTTATCTCTTCAACGTTGCCGATCCGGACAACACGATGAGACAGATCGCCGAGAGCGCGATGCGCGAGGCCGTCGGCCGCCGTCCCGCTCAGGACATTTTCCGCGACGACCGTCAGGGCATCGCGGAAGGCGTGCGCGAAATCATCCAGTCGACGCTCGACGATTATGGTGCCGGCCTTGCCGTCAACGCCATCTCGATCGAGGATGCGGCACCGCCGCGCGAAGTAGCGGACGCGTTCGACGAGGTGCAGCGCGCCGAGCAGGACGAAGACCGTTTCGTCGAGGAATCCAACCAGTATTCCAACCAGAAGCTGGGTCAGGCACGTGGTGCCGCCGCCCAGATCCGCGAGGAAGCGGCGGCCTACAAGAACAGGGTCGTGCAGGAAGCGGACGGTGAGGCGCAGCGCTTCATCTCCGTCTATGACGAATACGCTAAGGCTCCCGACGTGACGCGCAAGCGTCTTTTCCTCGAAACGATGGAAAACGTGCTGCGGAGCTCGAACAAGGTCATCGTGGAGCAGGGTAACGGGCAGGGTGTCATCCCCTACCTGCCGCTGCCCGAACTGCGCGGCGCGCAGACCGGACAGGGAGGAAACAACTGATGGGCAACCGTCTTCCTATCGTTGCCGTCGTCGTGGCGGTTCTTCTTTTCCTCGGCTGGTCCTCGATTTTCGTCGTCAACGAACGCCAGCAGGCGATCGTTCTGCGCTTCGGCGAGATCGTCGATGTGAAGACCGAGCCGGGCATCTACTTCAAGGCGCCGTTCGGCTTCCTCGAGGCCGACAACGTCCAGCTCATCGAGGACCGTGTCCTGCGTTTCGACCTCGACGACATTCGCGTCCAGGTTTCGGGCGGCAAGTTCTACGAGGTCGATGCCTTCGTGGCCTACCGCATCAACGACGCACGCCGGTTCAGGCAGGCGGTTTCGGGTAGCGTGCCGCTCGCGGAACAGCGCCTTCGTACCCGTCTCGATGCGGCCTTGCGCCGTGTCTACGGTCTGCGTGGCTTCGAGGCGGCGCTCTCCGACGAACGCGCATCGATGATGCGCGAAGTCCGCGACCAGCTTCGTCCCGACGCGACATCGCTGGGGCTGGAGATCACGGATGTCCGCATTCGTCGTACCGACCTGACGCAGGAGGTCTCGCAGCAGACCTATGAGCGCATGAAGGCGGAACGTCTGGCCGAGGCGGAGCGCCTGCGTGCGCGGGGTCGTGAAGCCGCGCAGAGGATCAGGGCACGTGCCGATCGTGAAGTGGTGGAGATCACCGCGGAAGCGCAGCGCGAATCCGAAATCCTTCGCGGTGAAGGCGAAGCGGAGCGCAACGCGACGTTTGCCGATGCCTTCTCGCGCGATCCCGAGTTCTTCGAGTTCTACCGCTCCATGGCTGCCTATACGTCGGCACTCCAGGGCGAGGGAACGACGATGCTCTTGTCGCCGGATACGGAGTTCTTCCGGTTCTTCGGCAACGCGATGGGTCGCGCTCCGACGAACGGAAACGCACCAAGCGCACCGGCACCGGCAGCACCTGCTGCTGGAATCACCACCGGCGCGACCGAATAGGTGAGCGATCTGCTCGTCGCACTGGGTCTCGTCCTGGTGATCGAAGGCGTGCTCTATGGCGGCCTGCCGCATCTTGCGAAGCGGCTGGCCGCCGAAGTGCTTTCCATGCCCGAACAGGCGCTTCGCGTCGGCGGGCTCCTCGCGGTGGCCGTCGGCGTGGCCATCGTGTGGCTTGTGCGCGCTTAAGCGCCGGGTCACAATGGATTTATCGCGTGCCGGCGCCGCCGGTCGCAAACGCGCCTCATTGTTGTCGACCATTGGGCGCAGCAGCAATCCCGCCAGGTTTTTTCGGAGACGGCCCGCATGATCTCGAGCTTTTCCACGTCCGTGACACGCAATACCCTGGCTGCGGCAGCCGCGGGCGTGATGGTGTTTACCAGCGGCGTTTCGCTGGCGCCGCATGCGGCTCACGCGCAGACCGAACAGCCGACAGCGTCCGGCCCCGATTCCGTCGCCGACCTCGCGGAAGGGCTTCTCGACGCGGTGGTGAACATCTCGACATCCCAGAATGTCGGTTCAGGCCGTGGCGGCGGTCGAAACGTGCCGCCGCCCAATCTGCCCGAAGGCTCGCCGTTCCAGGAGTTCTTCGACGAATTCTTCAACAATCCCGATCGCCAGGGTGAAGGCGGCGGCGGTGGCGGACGCCGCGTCGAATCGCTTGGTTCGGGCTTCGTCATCGACGCCGCTGAAGGCATCGTGGTCACCAACAACCATGTCATCGCGGACGCGGACGCGATCGAGGTGAATTTCGCCGATGGCGGCAAGCTGAAGGCCGAGCTGGTCGGTGTCGACCCGAAGACAGACCTGGCCGTGCTGAAGGTCGACCCGTCGCTGCGCGAACTGAAGGAAGTCAGTTTCGGCGATTCGGCCCAGATGCGCATCGGCGACTGGGTGATGGCGATCGGCAATCCGTTCGGCCTTGGCGGTTCCGTATCGATCGGCATCGTGTCGGCGCGCGGACGCGACATCAATTCCGGCCCCTACGACGATTTCATCCAGACCGACGCCGCGATCAATCGCGGCAATTCGGGCGGGCCGCTGTTCAACATGTTCGGCCAGGTCATCGGCATCAACACCGCGATCATTTCGCCATCGGGCGGGTCGATCGGCATCGGGTTCTCGATTCCGTCGCAGCTCGCCGTGGGCGTGATCGACCAGCTCCGCGAGTTCGGCGAGACGCGGCGCGGCTGGCTCGGCGTTCGTATCCAGCCCGTCACGGACGAGATCGCAGAAAGCCTGGGCATGTCGAACGCGCAGGGCGCACTCGTGGCGGGCGTCATCAAGGGCGGGCCGGTCGATGACGGGTCGATCCAGCCGGGCGACGTGATCACCAGCTTCGACGGAAAGGCCGTCCGCACGATGCGCGACCTGCCGCGCGTCGTGGCGGAGAGCCCGGTGGGCAAGGCGGTCGACGTGATCGTCATGCGCAAGGGCGAAGAGCAGACCGTGAAGGTCACGCTCGGACGGCTCGAGGATGGCGAGCGCCTTGCCGAAGATGGCACCACGACGACCGACGAAGAGACGGCCCCAGAGGATGACGCTTCGGTCGCGACGGCCAGCGTACTCGGCATGACGATCGCCGAACTCGGCGACGAGGCCCGCGCCAATTTCGAGATTTCGCCCGAGGTATCGGGTGTGGTCGTGACGGAAGTCACCGAGGGATCGGCTGCCGCCGAGCGCGGCGTGACGCCCGGCGAGGTGATCACCGAGATCGCTCAGGAGGCGGTTTCGACGCCCAAGGAGGTGATGGACCGGGTGACGGCGCTGAAGGAGCAGGGGCGGCGCAACGCGCTTCTCATGCTCTCGTCCAAGACGGGCGAACTGCGCTTCGTGACCATTCGGATGGATTGAGCGGCGCTATACGCCGTTCAGGTAAGCGGTTGTCGGCGCGCTTGCACCATTCGTCGCGGCTCAGCACGTAGAGCACGTGGCGCTTGAGTTCCGGGCTGGTGTCCGGGACAGCCGGGTGGTCGAAGTCGCCGCCGTCCACATGCGACATGCCTATCCGGCGCATGACCGCCAGCGACGCGTCGTTGTTCCAGACCGCGAATGAGACGATTTCGCTAAGGCCGAGCGTCTCGAACCCGTAGCGAAGCAAGGCTTCGGCGGCTTCGGTCACATAGCCTTTGCGCCAATGTTCCGGCGCAAGTCGCCAGCCGATCTCGACCGATTCCGGTTGGCGCAACGGCACGTCCGATGTCGTCTTCAGCCCCGCCATGCCGATGGCTTCGCCGCTTTCCCTGAGTTCCAGCGCCGCGAACCCGTAGCCGCGAGCGGCGTTTTCCGTCTGCAGCTTGTCCATGAAGGCATCGGCCATGGCGCGTGTCCGGCGGAAACCGAAGAAGCGCATGACCTCGTCGTCCGAATTGATGCGGTGGAAGAGAGCGCGGTCGCGTTCCTCCCAGTTTCGGATGATCAGTCTCTCGGTCTCGATGCGCATCACGATACGAATTCCTCCCGGCGATATCCTTGCAGATAGAGAAGGGCGGTCAGATCCCCGTGGTCTATGCGAATCCGCGCCTGCTCTGCAACTGCTGGTTTAGCGTGGAGCGCGACGCCGCTGCCCGCGATGGCCAGCATATCGAGATCGTTCGCGCCGTCACCCACCGCGATCGCATCCTCGACCGTAAGGCCGTGCGTGGCAGCCATTTCGGTCAGGGCCTCGGCCTTCGCCGCGCGGCCGAGAATCGGTTCGGCGACCGTGCCCGAGAGCTTGCCACCATCTTCGATGAGGCGGTTTGCGCGGTTCTCCCGAAAGCCGAGTTTCGCTGCGATCGGGCCGGTGAAGCTGAGGAAGCCGCCCGAGACGAGTGCGGTCCACGCGCCTGATTTGTTCATCGTCGCCACGAGTGTTCGGCCTCCTGCCGCAAGCGTGATGCGGCTTTCGATCAGGCGGTCGATCACGGTGGTGTCGAGGCCGGCCAGAAGCGCGACGCGTTCGCGCAAGGCTGGCTCGAATGCGATCTCGCCGTTCATCGAGCGCGCCGTGATCGCCGCGACGTGGTCTTTCAAACCGACCTCGTCGGCCAGTTCGTCGATGCATTCCTGGTCGATCATGGTCGAATCCATGTCGGCGATCAGCAGTTTCTTGCGGCGACCGGTTGCCTCCTGGACCGCCATGTCGATCGGGTCCGACGCAATCGCCGCGCGCAGGGCGGCATCCGCTTCCGCGGCCGATAGATGGTCGGGCAGGTAAAGATCGGCGGCGATGCCGTCGTCCAGCCAGTCGATCCTGCTTGCCTCGACCGCCCGCGACGCTCTATCTGCGATGTCTCGCGACAGTGCGCGAGTGGACGGGTTGGCGATCAGAGTGGCGATGAGCGGCATAGGAAATCCTGCGCGAACGGACCAAGACGGGCCCCTGAAGAACGCGATCCTGATAGCGGGACCGACCGCAAGCGGCAAGTCGGCTCTCGCGCTGGCCCTGGCGCGGGAAACGCGCGGGACGGTCGTGAATGCCGATTCCATGCAGGTCTACGCGATCCTGCATGTTCTGAGCGCCCGACCCGGTGATGCCGATCTCGCCGCCGCGCCGCACCGGCTTTACGGCCATGTCGATCCACGCGAGGCCTATTCGACCGGGCGCTGGATGCGCGACGTGCAGAACCTCATCGAGGCAAGAACCTTCGATCATGGGCCGGCAATCTTCGTCGGCGGGACCGGACTCTATTTCCGTGCGCTGCTGGAAGGCCTGTCCGCCATGCCGCAGGTGCCGGATACGGTGCGGGCCAGATGGCGTGAGATGCTGGCGAGCAGCGGTGCGCCGGCGTTGCATCTCATGCTTCGAGATCGGGATCCTGAGGCGGCGCAGACGATCAAGCCGGGCGATGGCCAGCGGATCGTGCGCGCGCTCGAGGTGCTCGAGGCTTCGGGGCGACCCATCTCGCAGTGGCAGCGCGACGCGGGACATCCGCTTGTCGATCCCGACACCGCGCGCCGCATCGTGCTGGAGCCGGATCGCTCCGTGCTCCGTGAGCGCATAGACCGCCGTTTCGACACGATGATCGAGCGCGGCGCCATGGAAGAAGCGTGCGCAATCGGCGCGCTGCATCTCGACGAGGCATTGCCCGCGATGAAGGCGATCGGCGTGCGCGAACTGCTTGCGGTCGACCGTGGCGAGATGACGAAGAGCGAGGCGATCGCGCGCGCCAAGATCGCGACGCGGCAATATGCAAAACGCCAGTCGACGTGGTTCCGAAACCAGCTCGACGCGCGCTGGGAACGCATCGCGAATGTCGGCATTTGAACGGTGGATAACTTGCTTTTCCATCGCGCCGGGTGCCAGAATGTTCGCGTTTTGGTTGTTGTAATTAACCTCCCGTAAGCAGTGCCGTGCCATAGATTGCGCTTGTTCTTTTGGTGGGGAATGGATGCGATTCCATAAGGCCGAGTCGGCTTTCTTCGTCTTTATTGTCGTCGTCCTTGCTGCGGGGGTCTTGATACTCCACGCCTACAATACCGTTTACGTGTCCGGCCAGTCGCTCAACGATCAGGAGCGCATCGATCTGCTCGCCTATTTCGCAAGGCTTCTCTTCGCGACCGGCGTCTTGCAGGCCACGGCACTCTTCTTCGGCATATTCTTCATCTATCCGCTCATCCGCACGCAGGTGAAGGAAGAGGGCAAGCTGCGCGCCATGACGGAATCGCTGAGCGCGCGTTCGGAGACGCTGGAACATGCAGCGCTCACCGACGGCCTGACGGGCATGCAGAACCGCCGCTTCTTCGACGATGCGCTGCGCGAATACATCGAGGAGTTCCGCAAGATCGACAAGCCGGTCGGCCTGATGATCCTCGATCTCGATCACTTCAAGGGTGTCAACGACACGCATGGCCACGATGTCGGCGATCAGGTGCTCAAGGCGGTTGCCGGCTGTCTCAGGGACATGACGCGCTATCACGACGTCGTCGCGCGCCTCGGCGGCGAGGAGTTCGCGGTTGTTGCCCCGAACATGGACGATGCGCTGCTGCTGAAGCTCGCCGAGCGCATCCGCAAGGCCATCGCCGGTTTGGCGATCGTCAGCGGAAATGTGCGGTTGCGCGTCACCACGAGCGTCGGCCTCGCCGTCTGGGATCGCAAGGAAACGGCCGAGGATTTCTTCCGCCGTGCTGACAAGCATCTGTACCAGGCCAAGCGCCTCGGCCGAAACCGGGTCTGCGCGTGAATTTTTCCGCGCGAGCGGGGTACGTGGCCAGTCAAAGTTCCAAAAATCCGGAAGCCGGGCTTATTCGTAGAGCCGGCGGACCGTATCGTCGTCGTCGAAGCGGCGGCGCGGGCGATCGCCCGGCTGCGGTTCGATGTTGGGCTGGCGCTCGCCGGCCTGGCGCTGGACATCGACAGGTGCGCCCACGCCCGTCGCGGTGGACGGCGCCGGGCGCGCGAAACTGCGCAAATTCTGTACCAAGGAAACCAGATCGACCTCGCCGTGATCGGCGGGCTCATCGGCTGCATCCGCGTTCGTCGCTCCGGGCAGGAGTGCGGGCGCCATGAACTCGAACTTCATGCGCATCGTCGTTGCCACGCCTTCGCCGAAGGCGATCGCCTCGCGCTGGCCCATGGACGACAGGAACGAGAGCGTGGAAGCCGACGAATCCGCTATCGCGGATCGGACGATCTCCTGATCCATCTCGTTTGCGAGACGCATGGCGAAGACAGTCGAGCATTGCGACAGCACAGTCGGGTCCAGCTCGCCCGGCCGCTGCGTCACGATGCCGAGGTAGCAGCCATACTTCCGGCCCTCCTTGGCGATGCGCGACAGCGCATGACGTGTGGGAGCAAAACCCAGCTTCGGGTCGGACGGCATGTACCGGTGGGCTTCCTCGCACATGACGAGAAGCTTGAGCTTTCCGTGGCTGCCTATGGCGATGTCGAAGGCCAGACGCGCGAGCACCGAGCAGACCGAGTTCACGACTTCCGACGGCAGTCCCGCCATCTCGAAGCAGGTGATCGGCCGTCCCTCATGCGGGATGCGGAAAATCTTGCCGATCGTCTCGTGAATGTTGTCCTCGATCAGCCGCGAGCCGAACATGAAGCGGTAGCGCGGATCGGCAACGGCGGCATCGATGCGGATGCGCAGCGAGCGATAGGTCGGGCGGTCGTTCTTCGTCTCGAGCAGGCCGATGCGCTCGTCGATGATCTTCAGCACATCCGCGATGCGATAGGGCACCGGCGTGTCGACCGTGATGCCGCTTGCATCCGAAGAGCGCCGGACGAGGCCGCCGCTGTGGGGATTGCGGTAGAGCTGCTTGGCGTGCGGGATCAGATCGCGCAGCAGGTCGACCTCTTCGGCCACCGGCTCACGGCCTCGAAACAGCACCTCGACAAGTTCCTCCAGCCGGAACAGCCAGAAGGGGAGGTCGAGCGTTTGTGTGCTGACCCGGATCGACCGATCCGGAAAGGCTGCGGAGAACTCGTTGTGAGGATCGAGGATGAGGACGCGCAGGTCCGGCCGCGCCTCGATCGCCTTGCGCAGCAGAAGCGATACCGCCGTCGATTTGCCGACGCCCGTGGTGCCGACAACTGCAAAATGCCGGTTGAGCACGTCATCGATCGCGATACGCGCGTCAATGGTTTCATCCTGCGAAAGCTTCCCGATCGTCAAGGCGTGGCGGCCGGCGAGATCGTAGACGGCCTGGAGATCGCGCGCGCGGATGCGATGCGAGATCGCGCCGATATGGGGGTAGGTGGTGATGCCGCGATCGAAGACCGGCTTGCCATCCGGCGCATCACGGACCTCGCCTATCAATTCGACGTGGACGCTGATGGGGTTGTCGCCGTTTTCGATCCATTGGTGAACCGGAGCCTCGATACGGTAGACCAGGCCGACCGTGCGGATGGTGCCCAGATTGATGGACACCATGCGCCCGACCGTCCAGAGGCCCTGTGAAGCCGCGTCGTCGCCAGCGAAGGCGGCAAGGAGCGCGCGCGCGCCGTCGCACTGCACGACGCGTCCCAGCACGCGCGAATCCGACTGAGCCGCGTTGCGCCGTTCCTGGCTCGTGGCTTCGCCAATTTCCGCGCGTTCGACAAACATCAGATGAAGATTCCCCGTCTCAACCAGACGACGTTACGCGCGCGGGGTTAAGGCTGCGTGATGGCGGATGGTTGACAGGACGTGAAGCGGCCGGCCCAAATTCTAGCGAAACGACTGACGGTCTTGAATTGGCTTGAAGTTTTGTGATTGACACGACCGCAAATGCGCAATTAATGTCCGCCACCATGAACACGACGATCATTCTCGTAGTAGGAAGGCGCATGGGCAAGGCGGTGTAACCGCCGGGCGAAAGCACCCATGCGCAAGACACAGGCTCCCTCGGGGGCCTTTTTTATTGCCCGCAAGACCGATAAACGACCAGAGCGCAGAGCGCGGATACAGACGGGAAGAGACTGATGAGCAACGGATCAAACGAGACCGGCAGACGCGAAATGAGCGGTGCCGAAATGGTTGTGCAGGCGCTGAAGGACAATGGCGTCGAGCACATTTTCGGCTATCCCGGCGGCGCCGTCCTTCCGATCTATGACGAAATCTTCCAGCAGGACGACGTCCAGCACATTCTGGTTCGACACGAGCAGGGCGCCGGACACGCGGCCGAGGGCTATGCGCGCTCGACCGGGAAGCCGGGCGTGATGCTGGTGACGTCGGGACCGGGCGCCACGAACGCCGTGACGCCTCTGCAGGACGCTTTGATGGACTCGATCCCGCTGGTCTGCCTCACGGGGCAGGTGCCGACCTCGCTCATCGGCTCGGACGCCTTCCAGGAATGCGATACCGTCGGGATCACACGGCCCTGCACCAAGCACAACTGGCTGGTGAAGGACGTCAACGATCTCTCGAGGGTGATCCACGAGGCATTCCATATCGCAACCACCGGCAGGCCCGGCCCCGTCGTCGTCGATATCCCGAAGGACGTTCAGTTCGCCAAGGGCATCTATACGCCGCCGCAGCAGGCGCCGCGCACGTCCTATCACCCGAAACTGCAAGGCGACATCGAGGCGATCAAGCAGGCGGTCGCGCTGATGGCGACGGCGAAGCGGCCGATCATCTATTCGGGCGGCGGCGTGGTGAATTCCGGCCCCGAGGCCAGCCATCTGCTGCGCGAACTGGTCGATCTCACGGGCTTCCCGATCACGTCGACGCTGATGGGTCTCGGCGCGTATCCCGCGTCGGGCAAGAGCTGGCTCGGCATGCTCGGCATGCACGGCACCTACGAAGCCAACATGGCGATGCATGATTGCGACGTCATGGTCTGCCTCGGGGCGCGTTTCGACGACCGGATCACCGGGCGCCTCGACGCGTTTTCGCCGAATTCGAAGAAAATCCACATCGACATCGACCCGTCGTCGCTGAACAAGAACGTCCATATCGACATTCCGGTTCTCGGCGATGTCGGGCGCGCGCTGGAGGACATGGTCCGTATCTGGCGCGCCACGGTAAAGACCGACAAATCCGCATTGCATCCCTGGTGGGAGCAGATTGCGCGCTGGCGGGCGCGCGATTCCCTTGCCTACAAGAGCAATGACGACGTCATCATGCCGCAATATGCGATCGAGCGTCTTTATGAGCTGACGAAAGCGCGCGACACCTACATCACGACCGAGGTCGGCCAGCACCAGATGTGGGCCGCGCAGCACTACGGTTTCGAAAAACCCAATCGCTGGATGACGTCGGGCGGCCTCGGCACGATGGGCTACGGCCTGCCTGCCGCGCTCGGCGTGCAGATCGCGCATCCCGATGCGCTCGTCATCGACATTGCGGGCGATGCCTCGGTGCAGATGACGATGCAGGAGATGTCGACGGCGGTGCAGTACAACGCGCCGATCAAGATCTTCATCCTCAACAACCAATATATGGGCATGGTCCGGCAGTGGCAGCAGCTTCTGCACGGCAACCGCCTGTCCAACTCCTACACCGAGGCGATGCCTGATTTCGTGCTGATGGCGCAGGCCTTCGGCGCACATGGCATTCGCTGCGACAAGCCGGGCGAACTCGACGCGGCGATCCAGGAGATGATCGACGTGAAGAAGCCGGTCCTGTTCGACTGCCGCGTGGCCGCGCTCGCCAACTGCTTCCCCATGATCCCGTCGGGCAAGGCGCACAACGAGATGCTGTTGCCGGACGAGGCCACCGACGAAGTCGTCGCCAACGCGATCGACGCGAAGGGCAGGGAACTGGTTTGAAAGATATGGCAACAATCGCAACTGTCGATCAGCGCGGCTGCATACAACTTCCAAGCCGTTTCTTGCGAGCACGAGGATGGACGAGTGAGCAATGGTTTAGCATTGAAGAGATAGCAGGTGGCCTCCAGCTATCACCAACTACTCGCCCTGCAGCACCAGACATACTTCGCACAATCCTTTCCGCGAGCCTTGATGCTTTGGGCGATGAGGTGGGCGAACGGCATACTCGGTACGTCTCACGATGGCGACACGCGTCCGGCGCGGTTGTCGTCAACGAAAACAGCCAGCCCAACGTCTGGTTGGCGCGCAACACATTTGAGAAGTTTGACGCGAAGGCATTCGCTACGACGCCCGAGCTGTTCGTGCCAGGAGATCAGAAAATGGGCTTTCACTCGAATGTTGCATCAACAGCGGGCCTTCAAAATAAGGCTGTCGTCAAGTTGAGGGCAAAATCGACAGAAGAGACCGCAGACCTCGCAACCCAAATCATCGACCAATTGGATGCCCTTTGATGAACGCCCATCTTCAGCCCACCGGTTCGGCCTATTTCATCGCCAAGGAAACCGAAAGTGTCGAAAAGCACACGCTTTCCGTTCTCGTCGACAACGAGCCGGGTACGCTTGCGCGCGTGATCGGGCTGTTTTCCGGTCGCGGCTACAACATCGACAGCCTGACCGTTTCCGAAACGGAACACGAGAAGCACCTGTCGCGCATCACGATCGTGACGCGGGGCACGCCGCATGTGCTTGAGCAGATCAAGCACCAGCTCGAGCGCATCGTGCCGGTTCATCGCGTCAATGATCTGACCGTCATCGCGCGGGAACTCGGGCAGGAACGGCCGCTCGAGCGCGAGCTCGCGCTGATCAAGGTGCGTGGCACCGGCGATGCGCGCGTCGAAGCGCTGCGTCTGGCGGAAGCGTTCCATGCGACCGTAATCGACGCCAATACCGAGCATTTCATCTTCGAGATCACCGGCCGCGTGTCCAAGATCGAGCAGTTCATCGCGATCATGGGGCCGTTGGGGCTCGTCGAGGTCTGCCGGACGGGCGTTGCCGCCATGAACCGTGGCCCTCAGGGGATGGAAGCATCTTCCTGACACACGGGGGCGTTTCGCCAGTCTCGCGCTGTCATTGATTTTCAGGACCGTCGGGAGGTCCCATGTCGCTGGATATATTTCTGGCTCTGATCGTGTTCGCCTTCGTGACGTCGATCACGCCGGGGCCCAACAACTTCATGCTGATGGCATCGGGCGTGAATTTCGGCTTCCGCCGCACGATCCCGCATATGTTCGGCATCGGGGCAGGGTTTCTGTCGCTGCTGCTGGGCGTCGGCTTCGGGCTGGGCGCGGTGCTCACCGCTTATCCCGCGCTTCACACCGGCCTCAAGATCGCCGGCGGCGCGTATCTGCTCTATCTTGCGTGGCGGATCGCGATGACGCGGTCGCTTGGCGAAAAGGACAGCGGGGCCGCGCGTCCGATGACGTTCATGGAAGCGGCCGGGTTCCAATGGATCAACCCGAAGGCCTGGGTCATGGCTGTCACCGCCATGGCCATCTACACCAACCCTCAATCGCCGTTTCTGTCGGTGGTGCTGGTTTCACTGGCTTTCGCGGTCGTGAACCTGCCTAGCGTTTCGACCTGGGCGGGTTTCGGCGTGGCGCTTCGCGGCTTCCTGTCCGACCCGTTGCGCCTCAAATGGTTCAACATCGCGATGGGTGTCGCCCTCGCGGTCAGCCTGTGGCCGATGCTGCGCTGACGCTGGTATAACGACCCGCAATCGACGCGCATCAGGCGCGGTGCTAATCTTCGGCGATGCTTGACCGGGTCTCGCTCAGGACGGTGATCATCGTGGCGGTGGCGCTTCTGCTCCCGCTCTTCGCTCTGGGCTGGATGACGCGCGAAGACCCGGCCAACAAGCCGCTCCTGAACATTCTCGGCGGCGGGTTCATGGTCAATTACCGCATTGCCGAGGTCTATTACGGCTTCACCGCCGTGGTGCAGAAGCCCCTGCCGTACGGATCGATCATCGAGGCGACCTTCGAGAACCCCGCCGGCGGTGACGGTCTTGTGGTGAGGACGCGCGTCGCTGCCGATACCAACACCTATTCGCTGCGATCCCCGCCTTTGCGCGGCGTCGAGGCTGGAAAACCCTATACCGTCGCGATCCGGGTGTTCGATCGCCAGCAGACGGAAGTCCTGTGGTCGCGCGACATGACGTTCAAGAGCCAGGTGAGCGATGCGATCGTGCCCCACCAGCCGCTGACGGTCGGTCCCGGCTATGCGAAGAACCCGAATGCGGGCGGGTAGGGAATAATTCCTTTCTTAAGGTCCAGACCGTTGCCCACTTGCGGAATAGGGCTGGACAACCATATCGTGCATTTTTTCCGCTTTTAGCCTTTAATCTTGCTTTTGTTCGCACTATGTTCTATTAGCGGTGTCGAGCATGACCTCGCATGCAACCTATGGGTGCGCATGGTTGGTTTCTACATGATTCTAAGTGGTGTATAAAATGGCTATTCATGTAAAAGACCAGAGGACGGACGCACTGGTGAGAGAATTTGCCGAATTGCGCGGAATTGGGATCACTGATGCGATACGACAGGCGGTAGAAGAAGCCTTGTCGGTGGAGCGGGCCGCCGCAAAGGCACCGATAGAGGCACTGAAGAGACGCCTCCAGCCGCTTTTCGATGAGGTCGATGCTTATCCATCCACTGATCGAACGATTGACAAAGCGTCTTTCGACGAAATGTGGGGGGACGGGGATGTATCTCGATAGTTCAGCAATGATCGCCATCATTGCCAATGAAAACGAGCGCGAAAGGATGTTGCTGCGGCTAGCGCAATCGGGGTCTCGGGTTACGTCAGTTGTGACGATGCTTGAGACGATTATGGCCTTGGCGTCAAAGACCGGCGACCGCGAGAATGCTCCCAGGCAGGTTGGGCAGTTTCTTCATGGAGCCGGAGTAGAAATAGTGCCGGTGGATGAGTCCTGCCTCGCGCCTTTGATGGAGGCATTCGCCAAGTATCATCGGGGCAGTGGGCATGCGGCGAAGTTGAATTTGGGCGACTGCATTTCCTACGCGGTTGCGAAAAGCCAAGGCGTCGATCTTCTCTACATTGGCAACGATTTCTCCCATACCGATCTGGCTTGATTGCGACCCTTGCTCCTCTCCCGCGAATCCCGCACTAACGCGTGATGCAGTTTTCTCCCCAACAGGATGAGGCGCTCAAGGCCGTCGCACGGTGGCTGAAGGAGGGGCGGTCGCCGCTTTTTCGGCTGTTCGGCTATGCCGGGACCGGCAAGACGACGCTTGCGCGCCATTTCGCCGAAAATGTCGACGGGCAGGTCCAGTTCGCCGCGTTCACCGGCAAGGCCGCTCAGGTGCTGCGCTCCAAGGGCGCGACCAACGCCCGCACGATCCACTCGCTGATCTATCGCCCGCGCGGTGAGGAGGCCGTGTCCGACGAGACGACCGGCAAGACGTCGATGTCGCCGACCTTCTCGCTCAACCGGCAAAGTCCGATCGCCAAGGCGAAGATGGTGGTGATCGACGAGTGTTCGATGGTGGACGAGCAGCTCGGACGCGACCTGATGAGCTTCGGCACGCCGATCCTCGTGCTTGGCGATCCGGCGCAGCTTCCGCCGATCTCCGGCGGCGGGTTCTTCACCGAGCACGAACCCGACCATCTGCTGACCGAAATCCATCGCCAGGCGCGCGACAATCCCATCATCCAGCTCGCGCTCGACGTTCGCGAAGGCCGCGAGTTCATGAATGGCGATTACGGCGCCGCGCAGGTCATCGGGCGCGACGAGGTCGACCAGGACCTCGTTCTGGCCGCCGATCAGGTTCTTGTCGGCACCAATCGCACGCGGCGGCGCTACAACAAGCGCCTGCGCGAGCTGAAGGGGTTCGACGCGTCGTTTCCGCAAGCCGGCGACAAGCTCGTGTGCCTGCGCAACGACCCTGCCAAGGGGCTTCTGAACGGATCGCTCTGGAAGGTCATGACGTCGTCACGCGAGACCGTGAAGCCCGGCATCAACCTGCTCGTCTCGCCCGAGGAAGACGATCCGGATCGCGGCGTGGCCAAGATCAAGCTGCTCAAGGCGGCGTTCGAGGACCCTGATGCGGACATTCCGTGGCAGCAGAAGAAGCGTTTCGACGATTTCGACTACGGCTATGCCCTGACGGTCCACAAGGCACAGGGTTCGCAATGGGACAATGTTGTGCTGTTCGACGAAAGCTATGCCTTCAAGGACACGCGTCAGCGCTGGCTCTATACGGCGATCACGCGCGCGGCGCAGAAACTGACGGTCGTACGGTAAAGCGCGTCACACAACCTCGAACAGGACGGCCGTCGCGTCGTCGCTGACCTTGAAACGCGGAAAACGGCGTCCGTCCGGGTCGTCGCGCTGTTCGATCCTGCGCAGGTCGCCCAAAAGCGATACCAGTCCTCGGGATCCCGCCTCATTGACGAGCGATGCGGCGTCGTATCGGCCATACTGATCGACCAGCGCGGCAAAGCCGTCGGTGCAGAGCAATCCACGGATGGGCTTGGCGAGCGCGATGTCGTGCGTCTTGACGTAGGAGGCCGCCGCAGGCTCGATGCCAAGCGTCCAGACGCCGCCTTCATCGCGATTGTAGAGCGCGCGGCGGCGGCGAAGCTCGTCGCGCACAACGGGGTTTTCCGAAAGCGCCTTGAACGCGGCGAGGCCGCCCGCGACGTCGATCGCGGCGCGTGCGCCTTCGCGCTCGTCCGCATAGCTGTCCGGCATCGCCGATGCCTCGAAGGTCCGGCCATCGTCCGCCACGGCGAAAAGCCTGCAATCGCCAAGCCCGCTGGTATGCAATCGACCGTCGTCGCTGACCCGCACCATCTGGAAGCCGGCGATGGGCAGGCTCCATGCAGGGGCGGACGCGTCATGCAGCGTCTCGAGCACGATCGACCGCGCGCGCTCGTTCGTTACCCGAACCACCTCGGCCGTCGATCGGCCGTTCACTGCGAGCTCTTCGAAACTGTCTTTCGCGAGCCGGGCGAGCCAGGCTGCGTCCGAGACGCCCATGTCGAGAAAATCGCCGCCCAGGCCTGTCGCACCGTCGATGACGAAGGCGGAGCGGCGGTTGCCGCCGAAGGCGTCTTCATTGTCGCGGCGCGGATCCCCGCGATCTGTGATGGAATCGATGATGCGAAGCGTGGTCATGCGCAATCGTATGGGACACTGGCCGTGTAGAGGATATGACGAGAGAGCGGAAAGCCGTCAGATTTGTTCGGCGATTTCGCGCGCGCCGACCCATTCCCAGGCCTGAGCCTCGTCCTGGGGTGGAAAACGCCGCAGTTCCACGTTTCCGCCCGGCTTGAGCAGCCGCGTGACGGCATCGGCCCAGCCGCTCTCGTCGACGATGGCACAGCGACCGACGTGCATCGCCACGTGATCGCGCATGAAATCCTTGGTTTCAGGGGACATATCGGACACATCGACGTCATCGAGATTGCTGATGCGTACGAGCAGGTCGAGCCGATCGTGAACCGCATACGCGCCCTCGAGAAGGCCGCACAGGTTTTCCGCATCCGCCGAATTGAATTCGCCTGTGATCTCGACGGCGAAGAGGTCGGGCCGATCGGTTTCGATCTTTCGGACTGCCGGAACCCGCTCCAATGGCCGCATGAATATTCCCTTCACTGCTTTATGACGACGGTTGCATTGCCGTTTCCTGGAACACACGAAACCCCATGTCTGTTCCCCCAGAAGACGATATAGGGTGTCGTCCTCATCCTTCAAACCGCGCAGTGCCATGACCGCCAAGCTTTCAGTCAATCTCAACGCAATCGCCCTGCTGCGTAACCGGCGCGATTTGCCGTGGCCGAGCGTTACAGGGATCGGGCGGCTTGCCCTTGAGGCCGGCGCACACGGATTGACCGTTCATCCGCGTCCCGACGAGCGTCACACGCGGCGCAGCGACCTGCCGGAGCTGCGCGCGCTGATCGATGACGAATTTCCGCATGCCGAGTTCAACATCGAAGGGTTCCCCGACGACGCCTTCCTCGACCTCGTGGAGGCCAACGCGCCGGAGCAGGTGACGCTCGTTCCCGACGATCCCACCCAGCCGACGTCCGACCATGGCTGGGATTTTGCGACGCAGGAGAGTTTTCTCAAGCCGGTCGTGGCCCGGTTGAAGAAGCGCGGGTTTCGCGTTTCGCTTTTCGCGGAGCCCGATCCTGCGGGCATGGACGTCGCGAAAGCGATGGGTGCCGATCGCGTCGAGCTCTATACCGGCCCCTACGGTTCCTGCCATTCCGATTCAGAAAAAGCCGCCAAGGAACTGGAAAAGCTCGCAATAGCTGCCGAGGCCGCGCTTGCGCTCGGGCTGGACGTGAATGCCGGGCATGATCTCACGGTCGCCAACCTGCCGGGGCTCGTCAGCAAAATTCCACGCCTTGCGGAAGTTTCGATCGGTCATGGCTTGACTGCGGACGCGCTCGCCTATGGCATGGAGGAGACGGTCCGTCGGTTCCTGCGGGTGTTGGGCGACTAGGCTTTCGACACTGACCTGCGTCGGCTGCATGGCTGTGACGACAGCGTGATTAAACGCGCAGTTGTTATTGCACTGCAACAGGCGTAGATACCCGCCCGTCCTTCAAAGGAGGGCAGTGTGATGGAAGCAAGTCCACAGGGTTCCGCCGACGCCGAGCCGTTGGCCGCGCAGAGCGGCCAAGATCCCCATTTGAAGACAACACAATCGACCGCAGCACTCTCCCTGGGTGCTATCGGCGTCGTCTATGGTGACATCGGAACGAGCCCGATCTATGCGCTGCGCGAAGCAATCCGCGCCGTCGCTGGTAATCGCCCGCCCGCAGAGGACGAGGTGCTGGGGGTTCTGTCGATCATCGTCTGGTCCCTGACGCTGATCGTTTCCGTAAAATACGTCCTGTTCGTCCTGCGGGCGGACAATCAAGGCGAGGGCGGAACGCTGTCCCTGATGGCGCTCGCGCGCCGCGATGCGGGCCGCTACACCTCGACGATCATGCTGCTCGGCATGCTCGGCGCGGCGCTCTTTTATGGCGATGCGATCATTACGCCGGCCATCTCCGTGCTGTCCGCCGTCGAGGGGCTGGAGGTCGTGACACCGGCCTTCTCCGACTATGTCGTGGCCATCACACTGGCGATCCTCGTCAGTCTCTTCGCCGTCCAGCGGCTTGGAACCGCTCGTGTGGCGACCGTGTTCGGGCCGATCACGGCGATCTGGTTCGTTACGCTCGGAGCGACCGGCCTCTACTACATCGCGGACGATCCGTCGGTTCTCGCCGCGATCAATCCGGTTCTGGCGGTCTCGTTCCTGTTCGAGCACAGCGGCGTGGCGCTGGTCGTCATGGGCGCGGCATTTCTCGCGGTCACGGGTGCGGAGGCGATCTATGCCGATCTCGGCCATTTCGGGCGGCGGCCGATCGTCATCGCCTGGTTCTCGCTGGTGTTCCCCGCGCTGGTCCTGAATTATTTCGGGCAGGGCGCCTATGTGCTGTCGCACGCGGGGCCGGTCGGCCAGCCGCTGTTCGAGATGGTTCCCACCTGGGCGACGCTTCCGATGGTCATCCTGGCCACCGTCGCGACCGTCATCGCCAGCCAGGCGGTCATCACGGGCGCGTTTTCCCTGACGCGCCAGGCGATCCAGCTTCAATTGCTGCCGCGTCTCGAAGTGCAGCACACCTCGGAAACGCAGTCCGGCCAGATCTACATGCCGCAGGTGAATGCCATGCTGCTGATCGGCGTGGTGATCCTCGTCCTCGAATTCGGCACGTCCGCTGCGCTGGCGTCCGCCTACGGCATTTCGGTGACCGGCGAGATGCTCGTCACCGCGCTGCTTCTTCACTTCGTCATCTGGAAGATCTGGAAGCGGCCCGTCTGGCTGGCGGCGCTCATCGTCATCCCGTTCATCGTGCTCGATGCGACCTTCCTGTGGGCCAACGCGCAAAAGATCGCTGATGGTGGCTGGGTCTCGATCGCGGTCGCGCTGGCGCTCACGGTGATCATGTTGACATGGCGCAAGGGAAGCCGGCTTCTCTTCCACAAGACGCGCAAGACCGAGGTGCCCCTCGCGGTCCTGACCGACAATCTGGCGCGGAAGCCTCCGACGCTCGTCAGCGGGACGGCGGTCTTCCTGACCAGCGATCCGGCGAGCGCGCCCACCGCCCTGATGCACAGCCTCAAGCACTACCATGTGCTGCACGAGAAGAACGTGATCCTCTCGGTCGTGACGACCGAGAATCCCTATGTCCCTGAGGCGGACCGGGCGACGATCACGGAGATCAACCATCTCTTCATGCGGGTGGACCTGAAATTCGGCTATATGGAACAGCCCAACGTGCCGAAGGCGCTTGCCGTGTGCAGGAAAAAGGGCTGGAAGTTCGACATCATGTCGACGTCGTTCTTCGTTTCGCGCCGGCATCTGAGGGGATCGAGCCATTCGGGCATGCCGCATTGGCAAAACAAGCTCTTCATCGGTCTCGCGCGCAACGCGACGGATGCCAGCGCCTACTTCCAGGTACCGACGGGCCGCGTCGTCGAGATCGGCACGCAGGTCAGCATCTGAGACAAACAGGCCCATTGAAAGCATGGCGTCGCCGGGCATAGTGCCGTCCGGGGAGCAACCAGATGGCGCAAAGACTGGACATTGCAATCGTGGGTGCGGGACCCGCCGGGTTGGCGGCCGCGCTGTTCCTGCACCGCGCAGGTCATCGGGTCACGATCTTCGAGCGGTTCGGGGCGGCAAAGCCGCTGGGCTCGGGACTGATTCTCCAGCCGACCGGTCTTTCCGTGCTGGGCGCGCTTGGTCTCTTCGACGAGATCGCGGCGCTCGGGAGCCGGATCGATCGCCTGTTCGGCGCCGATAGCGTCAGCGGGCGCGCTGTCCTGGACGTGCGCTACGATGCGCAGAAGAAGGGGCGGTTCGGCGTGGCGGTCCATCGTGCCGCTTTGTTCGGCGTCCTTCACCGCGCGGTCGAGGCTGAAGGCATCGCGATCGTGACGGGCGTCGATGTGGATGCTCTTGGGGTGGGCAGCGGCCGTGCCACGCTCATCGGGCCTGAAGCGCGGGCTATTGGCTCGTTCGATCTCGTGGTCGATGCGAGCGGGTCGCGATCCAAGCTCGCGGCATTCGCGCGGCAAGCGCCCCGCAGGCGCGACCTCAGCTATGGCGCGTTCTGGGCGACGCTCGGTTGGGCTGGTGGCGACGATTTCGATCCGCACGCGCTGGTCCAGCGCTATCAACGCGCGAGCGTGATGATCGGCGTATTGCCGATCGGTAGGGACCGGCCGGACGGACGCGAACAGGCTGCGTTCTTCTGGAGCCTCAAATCGAACGATGCAGAGGCGGTGATCCGTGGCGGCCTTGACGCCTGGAAGACGCGCGTCGCGGGTTTCTGGCCTGCCGTGGCCCCTTATCTCGACCAGATCGAGAGTTTCGACCAACTCACGCTCGCGCGTTACGGCCACCATACACTCAAGGTTCCCGCCGGCCCGCGCCTCGCGATCATCGGCGACGCCGCGCATTCGACCAGCCCGCAATTGGGGCAGGGGGCGAATATGGCGTTGCTCGACGCCGCGGCGCTGGCGCATGCGGTGGACACGAGCGCGGACGTTGCGACGGCCCTCGATGCCTACGTGCGGTCGCGCCGCCGGCATGTGCGGATCTTCCAGGCGCTCTCGGCCGCGTTCACGCCGTTCTACCAATCCGATTCGGTGCTGTTGCCCTTCGTCCGGGACCGGATCGTCGCCACCGTTGCGAAGGTTCCCCCCGCGCCGCAACTGCTGGCTGCGATGGTTGCGGGTACGATCGTCGATCCGTTCTCCCGCATCGGGATCGCTGAAACCGACTGGCAGCGATTGGAGACGGTGCGCTCCTGTGACATGGCGGTCTCCACCCTCTGAATTGAGCGTTGCAATCCTCGCCCGGACTGTGTAATCAACCGAACCGTAACGTACGGTACGGCATTGCCGATGCCGTGCCCCGACCCAAGTCGACGAGCAAAACGTGCAAGACGCACTCGACCACGAACGTGACGATGCCCCCACGCCCCGACAGGGCGAGGTGCTGGACGTCGTGCTCGAATTGCTGGTCGAGGGGCGTGACGCGCTGACCATGAATGCCGTCGCCCAGCGCGCGAGTTGCTCCAAGGAAACGCTCTACAAATGGTTCGGGGACCGTGAGGGCCTGCTGACCGCAACGGTGCAGTGGCAGGCGTCCAAGGTCCGCGCCGGCAATTTCGACCGGCAGAAGCTGGATGCCGCCGCACTGCGCGAGAGCCTCGATCGGTTCGGCGCCAACTGGCTCAAGGTGATTTCCAGCCGCACCTCCATCGCGCTCAACCGCGTGGCGGTGACGCATGCCGCCTCTGCCAAGAGCAATCTCGGCCAGATCGTGCTTGCAAACGGGCGGTTCGCGATCGGCGAACGGCTCAAGCCGCTGCTGGATGCAGCCCGCGAGGCAGGGCTTCTCGACTTCGACGACACGGAAGCGGCGTTCCGGACCTTTTTCGGTCTGGTCGGCCGCGACGTTCAGATCAGGCTCTTGCTGGGCGACCGGCTCGACATGACTGATGCCGAGATCGCGCGGGATGCCGCGCGCGCGACGCAGCAGTTCTTCGCTCTCTACGGAGCACAAAAACCGCCGGCATCGTCCGGCACCGCGTAAACTCAAGGGAAGGAAGCTCGAAATGCGTGTTTATTACGATCGTGACGCTGATCTCAATCTGATCAAGGGCAAGAAGGTCGCCATCATCGGCTACGGTTCGCAGGGCAGGGCGCACGCGCTCAACCTCAAGGATTCGGGCGCCAAGGAACTCGCCGTCGCGCTCAAGGCCGGCTCGGCAACCGCCAAGAAGGTCGAGGCAGACGGCCTCAAGGTCATGACGGTTGCAGAGGCTGCCAAGTGGGCCGACCTGATGATGATGGCGACGCCTGACGAACTGCAGGCCGACATCTACCGCGACGAGATCGCGCCGAACATCCGTGACGGCGCTGCCATCGCTTTCGCCCACGGCCTCAACGTGCATTTCGGCCTGATCGAGCCGAAGAAGACCGTCGACGTTCTTATGGTCGCGCCGAAAGGTCCTGGCCACACGGTGCGTGGCGAATACCAGAAGGGCGGCGGCGTGCCTTGCCTCGTGGCCGTTCATCAGGACGCTTCGGGCAATGCGCTCGACCTCGGCCTGTCCTACGCCTGCGGCGTCGGCGGCGGCCGTTCTGGCATCATCGAGACCAACTTCAAGGAAGAGTGCGAGACCGATCTGTTCGGCGAGCAGGTCGTCCTGTGCGGCGGTCTGGTCGAACTGATCCGCGCCGGTTTCGAGACGCTGGTCGAGGGTGGCTACGCGCCCGAAATGGCCTATTTCGAGTGCCTGCACGAAGTGAAGCTGATCGTCGACCTGATCTATGAAGGCGGCATCGCCAACATGAACTACTCGATCTCGAACACCGCCGAATGGGGCGAGTATGTCTCGGGCCCGCGTATCATCACCGCCGAGACCAAGGCCGAGATGAAGCGCGTTCTGAAGGACATTCAGACCGGCAAGTTCACCTCCGACTGGATGCAGGAATACCGTTCGGGCGCTTCTCGCTTCAAGGGCATCCGCCGCATGAACGACTCGCACCAGATCGAAGAAGTCGGTGCGAAGCTGCGCGGCATGATGCCATGGATCGCCAAGAACCAGCTTGTCGACAAGGCAAAGAACTAAGGCGATCCACGTCTCCTTTCTCTGCGCGTCCTAGGGCTTTGCCCTGCGGCGCGCGGGGAATCCCCAAGAACCAGTTGGTCGACAAGGCGAAGAACTAGCCAGCCTGCCGCCCTTCCAAAGGCCAATAACATTCAACACCCGGGGCTTGCTCCGGGTGTTCTGCATTTCTGCCCAGGCATCGATACCCAATTCGACGGTGGTCTAAGCCTGAAAGCGGCGCTCTCACGTCCATGCATGCATGCTAATCCACAAGGGTCCGTACAGTCGGCGGGCGCGTGGCGAGGCGGAGTGCTTGACGAATGAGCGTGCAGTCGGACGTGAATGCCCACTACGACACTTCCTATCTCGACCTGACGAAGGATGCGGCGCGGGTATCCGCGGAAATCGATCTGTTCAAGTTCGAGAACGAGATCAAGCCGACCGACCGGGTCGTGGATTTCGGTTGCGGCGGCGGGTTCATCCTCGGCGCGTTGAACGCGCGCGAGAAAATCGGCGTCGAGATCAACCCCGCATCGGTGGCTCTCGCCCGGAGCAAAGGCCTCACGATCGTCGGCGGGCTTGGCGATGTCGAGGACGACTGGGCCGACGTCATCATCTCCCACCACGCGCTGGAGCATGTCGACGATCCGCTGGGCGTCATCAAGGCGATGCGTTCCAAACTGCGGCCGGGCGGCAAGGTGGTGATCGTGACGCCGAACGAATCCTTCAAGATGCGATACCGGAGCGACGACCGGAACTATCACCTCTTCACATGGTCGCCGAGCAATTTGGGCAACCTTCTCAAGCGTGGCGGTTTCGCGCGCATAGAGGCACAGCCGGTGCATCACCGCTGGCCGCCTTATTGGTGGATGTTCAACCGCGTTCTGCCGAAATCGGCGATGCACTGGCTGTGTGTCGCGAATGGCCGCGCACGGACGGCGATCAGCCAGGTGAAGGCGATCGGATACAAATAGAACCGGCCGATTGGCGCTGAACGAAAAAGGCCGGCGTGATGCCGGCCTTTCGCGTTGTTCTGGATCGATCAGCTATAAGGCGAGTAGCACGCCTGGCGCGGACCGTTGTACGGCTGGAACGAGTTGTCGTAGGCGCGATACGACCGGTAGCGATTGCTGCACCAGTTGTAGTGCGCCTGCGACAGGCTGTAGCGCGGCGCCGGCCGGTAGACGCGGCGCGGCTCGACATAACGCGGACCGGCGTTGAACTCGAAGTAGACGTTAGGCCGCGAACGATAATACCGGCGATCATAGCGATCCCGGTGCCACCTGCGGTCGTACCGGTCACGATCCCAGCGCCTGTCCCCGCGATCCCATCGCCGGTCATCCCGGTCCCAGCCGCGGCCGCGTTCACGGTCCAGATATACTTGCGCCTGGCCGTCACTGCCCTGAATTTGATGCACGATACCGCCCGAAACTGCCGGTGCGGACATGGCACCCGCAGGCCCGGCTGCGTTTACCCCGGATACTGAAAAGGTCAGCCCGAGAGCGAGAGAGCCCAGGACCGCCAGAGATTTCAATAAGGCTTTCATGTCATTCTCCTCGGATCAGGATTATCCGCCAAGCCAAAGTCCCAACCACGCATGAAGGCACTATCGCTGAGGGCGGATGAACGCTCGATGAATACAGGGTAAACGCGTTCCGGCGCTTTTTGTTGCGTCCCTTGCGAGGGCCCGGGTGGCGGACGTTCTTGCAATCGGACAGATCGCGGTTCAAACGTGTGTCATGTCCTTGCGCCTCGCCACCTTCAACGTCGAAAACCTCATGAACAGGTTCGACTTCTCCGGCTTCCGGAACCAGCTTCATCAGGATCGCGTTCTCGCGCTCTACGATATCCAGGACGAGGCCGAGTACAGGCTGCTGGAACGCGCGCGCACGATCGCACATACCGACGATGCGCGGCAGCTCTCCGCGCTTGCGATCGCCGCCACCCGCGCGGACATCCTGTGCCTTCAGGAAGTCGACAACATCGAGGCGCTTCGCGCTTTCGAATATGGCTACCTTTTCAAGATGATCGGCCATGGCTACCGCGAGAAGTTCACCACCACCGGCAACGATACGCGCGGGATCGACGTCGCGGTCATGGTGCGCGAGCAGACGCGACACGGCCAGCCCATCGAGGTGGTGCGCATGCAGAGCCATGCGCATCTGACCTATGCCGACCTGAACCTTCACGTGCCGGAACTGGAAGCCGTCGGCGAAATGCCCAACGAGCGGATTTTTCGACGCGATTGCCTCGAACTCGACCTCAAGATCGCGGGCAAGCCGTTCACGCTCTATTGCGTGCATTTCAAGTCGATGGGCAGTCCGCGCAACGGTCTCGATGGACGCGAGGCGACGATGCCGGTCCGTTTCGCCGAAGCGGCGGCCGTGCGGCGGATCATCGAGGACCGGTTCGGCCACGACCATGCATCCGACAAGCGCTGGGCGATCTGCGGCGACTTCAACGACTATCGCGAGCGTGTCGTCATCACCGGCGATGCCTTCGAAGGCTTCGCATACCAGCCGGTGCGGGAGACGCGCTCGTCGCTCGATGTCCTGACCGCCGGCGGGTTTTGCGAGAACCTTGTGGAACGGCGGCCCGAGATGGATCGCTGGACGCTCTACCACACACGCGGCCCGCAGGAGCGGCATCTGTGCCAGCTCGACTACATCCTGGCGTCGAAGGGGCTGGCAAGCCGCAACGCGACGGCGATACCGGAGATCGTCCGAAACGGGCAGCCCTTCAGGACGCCATTTCCGAAAGGGCAGGAGGTCGAGCGCTTTCCGCGGGTCGGCTGGGATCGGCCGAAGGCGTCGGATCACTGTCCCGTCGTCGTCGAACTGGATATCGCGTGACAATGCAATTCGATCTTCCGACAGACCGGGTGTTTGCCGTGGGCGACGTGTCGGTCGTGCTCGATCCATCGCCGCACCCCTTCGCCGCAGCCAATGTCTCGGCGATCGAGGCGCATTGGGAGGTCGCCAAGGCGGCGAACCCGGCCCTGTTCGACGGCGAGGTGGCGCTTCTCTCAAGCCTTTCGCTACGCGGCGACGATCTGGTCGGGCGCTGCCACATCGTGCGTTACGCGACGTTTCTCTACTGGCGGTCCCTGCGTCCCATCCCCGGCGCCGGACACGCTTATACGCATGCAATGCTGGTGAGCTCCGACAACGCGCTGGTGGCGATCCGTATGGGGCCCTCGACGGTCAATGCGGGCACCGTCTACTTCGCGGCGGGCTCGTTCGAGCCGGTCGACTTTCCGGACGGCAAGGCAGACCTCGAAGCCAATATGCGTCGCGAGGTGATCGAGGAGACAGGTATCGATCTGTCGGGCGTGCCGCACGAACGCCAGTATCATGCCGTTTCGAAGACAACGGGCACGGTCGTCTTCCGCCGCTATTTTCTGGACCGCAGTGCCGACGAGTTGGCCGAGGATATACGCCGTCACGTCGCGGCGGAGGACGATCCCGAGATCGAAGGTCCGGTGATCATCCGGAGCCCGAGCGACCTGCCGGACCGTCTCGCGCAACAAATGCCCGACCTGATCGCGTGGCATTTCTCCAATCCGCCGGAACGCTGAGGGATCTATTCGTGTCTCAGCGCGTCGATGGGATCGAGACGCGCGCCGCGCAATGCCGGGAAAAAGCCGAACACCATGCCGATCGCGGCTGAAAAGCCGACCGCCAGCACAATGACCGACAGGCTCGGCACGAACGGTATCGCGAGCGCCATTGTTGCGATGCCGGCGAGCGACAGTCCAAGCACGATGCCGATCAGTCCGCCCAGAAGCGACAGGACCGTCGCCTCGACGAGAAACTGCACGAGGATGTGCTTTTCATGCGCGCCGATCGCCAGCCTGATGCCGATCTCGCGCGTTCGCTCCGTCACCGACACGAGCATGATGTTCATGATGCCGATGCCGCCGACGAGCAGGCTGACGCCGGCGAGCGCCCCCAGCATGCCGGTCATGACCGTCGTGGTGCTGGTCATCGCATCGGCGATCTGGGTCATGTCGCGGACGGTGAAATTGTCCTCCTGGTCGGGCGTGATGCGGCGCGTCTGGCGCAGGATGTCCTCGACGTCGGAGAGGACAGCGGCCGTCGATATGCCGTCCTGTGCGGCGACATAGATCATGTCGATGTCGCGATCGCCGGCAATGCGGCGCTGGAACGTGGTGAGCGGCATCACGACGATGTTGTCCTGATCCTGTCCGAAACCGGCCGTTCCCTTGGCTTCCAGAACCCCGATGACGCGGCAGCTCATCTTGTTGACACGGATGGAGGCGTCGACCGGATTGCCTGTGCCGAAGAACTGGCTGCGCACGGTCTCGCCGACGAGGCAGACATTCGCGCCGCCGCGCGTTTCGGAATCCGTGAAGGCGCGGCCGAGTGCGATCGTCCAGTCGCGTGCGGTGAAATATTCGGGATCCGCGCCCGTGACCTGCGCCGAGGTGTTGTCCGCGCCATAGACCACGCGAACAGTGCGCTGCGAGGCGGCGGATACGGCTTTCACATTCTCCAGGTTTTCAAACAGCCCATCGAGATCGCGTTCGCCAAGCTGGCGGGGCGTGAAATTGGTCGTGCCGCCGCGCATCGGGCGCGCCGCCTGAACGATCAGCAGGTTGCTGCCGAGCTTGGCGATGTCCTGCTTGACCTTTTCCGTCGTTCCCGAGCCGATCGTGATCATCGCGATGACGGCGGCGACGCCGATCACGATGCCGAGCAATGTGAGGAACGACCGGAGTGCGTTTCGTGTCACCGAGCGCAGTGCGAGGCTGACCGTTTCGAAAAACATCACGCGACCTCCACGGCCAACGTGTCGGCCTCGATATGCCCATCGAGGAACGAGATCGTGCGATCGGCGTAGGCTGCGATGTCGGCCTCATGCGTGACCATGACGACGGTCAGGCCGCTCTCGACATTGAGGCGGGTCAACAGGTCCATGATTTCATGGCTGCGCGCCGTGTCGAGATTGCCGGTCGGCTCGTCGGCGACGAGGAGGGTCGGCCGCGTGACGATGGCGCGCGCGATCGCCACGCGCTGCTGCTGGCCGCCCGAGAGTTCGGCGGGCGTGTGGCTCTCACGGCCCGTGAGCCCGACCTGCGCCAACGCCTCCATCGCGAGCGCGCGCCGCTCACGCGCCGGCACGCCGCGATAGACCAGCGGCAGCTCGACATTCTCGGCCGCCGTCGTACGCGGCAGCAGATTGTAGCCCTGGAAAACGAAGCCGATATAGCGATTGCGCAGCATCGCGCGGCGCGACCTGTCGAGCGCACCCGCATCGATGCCGAGAAAGCCGTAGACGCCGCTGGTGGGCGTATCGAGGCATCCGATGATGTTCATCGAGGTCGACTTGCCGGAGCCGGACGGCCCCATGATCGCGACGAACTCGCCGCGCCGGATGGTCAGGTTCACGCCTGCGAGCGCGTTGACCTGCGTCTCGCCGGCGCCATAGGTCTTCCAGACATCGGTGAAGGTCAGAAGCGGTGGGTCGACGGTCATGTTCATGCCATCGCCCGCTCAACGCTGCGACGAGCCGACGATCACCTGATCGCCGTCCGAAAGGCCGGACAGGATTTCGACGAAATCGCCATCGGTCGCGCCGGTGGTGACGCGCACCTCCTGCGGCTGCCCGTCGCGCAGCACGTAGACGGGTCGTCCTTCGCCGCCGCGCGCTCTCGACGATCCGCCCGAGCGGCCGCCCATGCCCATGCGTGGCCTCTGCGGCATGAAAAGGGCCTGCAACGACCAGCCGCCCTGTCGCGTCGCGGGCGGCGGGCTGTAGCGGAAGGCTGCGGCGGGCGCGAGAAGGACGCCGTCGGCCTCGCGCGTGATGATGTCGACCGTCGCGGTCATGCCGGGGCGCAGCAGGAGCTCCGCGTTGTCGACATTGAGCCGCGCCTGATAGGTCACGACGCCCTCCGTCACCACGGATGCAAAGGCGACGTCGCGGATTTCCGCATCGAACCGGCGTTCCGGGAAGGCATCGACGGTGAAACGCGCCTCCTGACCGGGCTGGACCGAGCCGATATCCGCCTCGTCGACGGCAGCCTTCAGTTCCATCGTTTCGAGGTTTTCGGCGATCACGAAGAGAACCGGCGCGGACATCGACGATGCGACCGTCTGGCCGGGGTTCACGGAGCGCGTCAGCACGATGCCGTCGATCGGCGCATAGATCGTGCTCTTGGCGAGATCGGCTTCCTGCAGTTTCAGGTCGGCGACGGCGACTTCGAGATTGGCCTGCGCGATGGATACGGCGCTCGCGGCCCTGTCGCGGGCGGCGGATGCCGTTTCCAGCGCCTGATCGGCGACCATGCCGCGGCCGGAAAGCTGCTGCGTGCGCGCAAGCGCCTGCTCGGTTTCTTTAAGTGTCACGTTGGCATCTGCGACGCGCGCATCGGCGGCGCTGACATTCGCCTGAGCCCGCTCGACCTGGGCGCGGATGCGCGTGGTGTCGAGTTCGGCCAGGATGTCGCCGGTGGAAACGCGCTGGTTCTCATCGACGGAAACCGAGCGCACCACGCCCGACAATTCGCTCGACACGTCCACCTGGGTGAGGGGAGCGAGCGTGCCCGTTGCCGAGACCTCGACGGTGAGCTGGCCGGTTTCCACCGGCAGAGTGCGATAGGAGACCGGCGGTGTCGCCGACGCGTTCCACTGCCATGCGCCTATGCCGACCGCGACGGTGGCAAGCAGCGCGACGACGAGCGGCCAGCGGCGGCGTGCGCGTCTGGGCTTTCCGGCGGCGTCAAGCGCCAGCGCCTGCTCGATGGGTTCGGGAGACGCGAATTTCGCCTTCGCGGGGCGTTCGACGATCTGGTCCATCCGTCCGCGCAGCCTTGGTCTTCAAAAATCCCTACACACGACACATCATGTATCTGAGCGCGGAGATCAAATTAAAGTTTGGCCATGTTGAGCCGCGCGCCATGGTTGCAGAGGAATGAGGCACCGGATGGGTGAGCGAAACTACGTGATCTACGACGTCTTCACGCGCGAGCGGCTGGCCGGAAACCCGCTGGCAATCGTGCTCGACGCGGACGGCCTCGACGATGGCGCCATGCAGGCGATCGCGGCGGAGTTCAACCTGTCCGAGACGGTGTTCGTGTCACCGCCGGCGCGGCCGGGACATGCCGCAGCCCTTCGCATCTTCACGCCGAAATACGAACTGCCCTTTGCGGGGCATCCCACAGTCGGAACGGCCATCGCGCTTGCCGAGCGGAACGGGGATGGGGTCGGCAATGACGCCGCTTCCCTCCTGGTTCTCGAAGAAAAGATCGGTGACGTGCGTTGCGTGGTGAGCCACGAAGACGGCGTGGCGTTCGCGGAATTCGATCTGCCGCAACTGTCGCAGTCGCTCGAATATGTGCCGGACAATGAGGCGATCGCGGCTGCGATCGGTCTGGGCCCGCACGAGATCGGCTTCGAGAATCATCGTCCAAGCCTCTGGTCGGCCGGTGTTCCGTATCTGACGGTGCCCGTTTCCGGCATCGAGGCGATGGCACGGGTTCGTTTCGACGGGCAGGCCTGGCTGGACCTTGCCCCGCGCCGCGCCGACGGCAACCCCGCCTGCGCCTATCTCTACTGCCGGGAAACGCTGCATCACACGAGCGCCTTCCATGCGCGCATGTTCGTGCCGGGCCCGCCGACCTACGAGGATCCGGCGACGGGCTCGGCCGCCGCCGCCTTCTCCGGCGCGATCGCCTTCTTCGACGAACCGCGCGACGGTGCGCATCAATGCTGGATAGAGCAGGGTATCGAGATGGGCCGTCCGTCGCACATCCGGCTGGAGCTCGACATCCGGCAGCTTGCGGTCAGCGCCGCGCGCATCGGCGGAAACGCGGTAAAGGTCGCGGCGGGTGCGCTTTTGTCCTGACGTTACGACAACCATGCATGAGCCGGATAAATTCGCAAAGCTGCCGTTTCGCGCTGGACACTGCGAAATTGAGCGGCTATAGGGGCCTCCTCTTGCGGCGGTCCTCACGGACTTCTGCCCGGCGGGTGATTAGCTCAGTTGGTAGAGCAGCTGACTCTTAATCAGCGGGTCGTAGGTTCGATCCCTACATCACCCACCATTTCAACGACTTGGCAGGCTTTTTTGGTATCGTTTTTGCGATCCGGGACCTGTTTTACAGTCCCCTTTACGTCGGTTCCCTCGCGGACTGCCTCGATCACTCTCTCCCTTGCGAGACAATTTGTGAGAGCCAGACAAGCTATCGTGGCTGGTTCTCAGGCTTGCACCCTCGGCAACACTCTGGCTTCTACGGGGGTGACTGACGCAGCCTGATTCGCGCGTGCGTCCAGCCCTCACAGCCGATCCGAACTGCTGTCGCATAATGATCCGGGGGAGCTGTTGAACAGGAGCAAAGGCATGATCGACATCAAGAAGCCCGTCATCAGCGAGATGCGGCCCAAGATCACCGTCATCGGCGTGGGCGGCGGCGGCGGCAATGCCGTGAACAACATGATTGCCGAGAACCTGCAGGGCGCGGAATTCGTCGTCGCCAACACCGATGCGCAGGCGCTCGCCATGTCCAAGGCGACGAAGCTGATCCAACTCGGCGCTCACGTCACCGAGGGCCTCGGCGCAGGCTCCCTGCCGGAAATCGGCATGGCGGCGGCGGAAGAATCCATCGATGAGATCATGGACCACCTCGCGGGCACGCATATGTGCTTCGTGACCGCGGGCATGGGCGGAGGCACCGGCACGGGTGCCGCACCCATCATCGCCCAGGCGGCGCGCCAGGCCGGCATCCTGACGGTCGGCGTCGTGACCAAGCCGTTCACCTTCGAAGGCAATCGGCGCATGAAAATGGCCGAAGAGGGTGTCGAGCGCCTGCGCCAATGCGCGGACACGGTCATCGTCATTCCCAACCAGAACCTGTTCCGGATCGCGGACGCCAAGACGACGTTCGCCGATGCGTTCGTCATCGCCGACCGGGTGCTCTATTCGGGCGTCGGATGCATCACCGATCTGATCGTCAAGGAAGGCCTGATCAACCTCGATTTCGCCGACGTGAAATCCATCATGAAGGGCATGGGCCGGGCCATGATGGGGACGGGCGAGGCATCGGGCGAGGGGCGTGCGATCAACGCCGCCGAAGCCGCGATCGCCAACCCGCTTCTGGACGAGACCTCGATGAGGGGCGCGCGGGGCGTGCTCGTCTCGATATCGGGCGGCATGGACATGACGTTGTTCGAAGTCGACGAGGCCGCCACGCGGATTCGCGGTGAGGTGTCCGACGAGGCCGACATCATCGTCGGCGCGATCTTCGACAAGCAATTGCAGGGCAAATTCCGGGTCTCCGTCGTCGCGACGGGACTGGACGATCCCTCGATGTCAAACCGCTTGATGGATCAATCCGACGGCGCGCAAGGTTTCGTGGGCAACAGAATTCTCCAGTAGAAGGGCTGTTCCTTCCGGCGGGACACGCCGCGTTTCCGCCGGCACGTCCGAGCAGCGCGGGACTGATGCGTCAGGCCTCCGGGGTGCATTCCGACACATATGATGCTGGGGAGTTTGGGTCGCCCCACTTGGGCGGGGGGCTTGGGTTAAGCAGAGCGACCCGGCGCACAACACTTCACCCGCCCAATGGTTCCGCCGATCATTCATCTTTTTTCTGGCGGATGTCCTGGGACACGCGTTCCCCGCGCTCGAAGCCATCGACCACGGGCTGCATCGCCCGCGTCATGCCGCCCGTGCCGCATCCCTGGATGGTCAGGAGCGTAATCAGAACCAGGGCTGTTCGGAGTTTGATCATGAGCCAGGGTAGCGGACGGTCGGCTGCCGCTCAACATCCGCGAAGAGAGTGTCGCAACCGGCTGAGTTGAGCTGGAACATTCGCGTCCCGCGCCAGTTCTGGCTTCGAGAGCGTGGGCCGCGTCAGCCGGACCCGGCGGTAGGGAGAACAGGGCAGATTTCTCCGGCTTCTCGCCCTGGCCAACGAAACGGCAGACGAGCTTCTGTCCCGCCCGGCTCGCGTTCTCATCCGCATGTATGCCCCATGCCCATATTTTAAGCCGGCAGAGTCGTTTGCCGAGCGATGCGTCATTGCTGCGCCGCACAACAAAAAGCCTTCGAGCCCCTATTGAAATCGATTTCATTGCCGATACAATCGATTTCATCTTGCTGTTAGGGAGGAATTCAATGTCTAGATTGTCTATAGTCGCGGCGTCCGTTGCGGCGCTCGCCATGTCGGCCGGCGTTGCGCAGGCCGAAGAGTTCACCATCGGCCTGTCGAATGGCTGGGTCGGCTCGGAGTGGCGCACCCAGATGATCGAGGAGGCCCAGGCCGCCGCGGCAGCGTGGGAAGAAAAGGGCCATACGGTCAAGGTCGTGGTGCAGAGCGCCAATGTCGACGTGCCCGGCCAGATCGCGCATGTCCGCAACTTCATCAGCCAGGGCGTCGATGCGATCATCATCAATCCGAACAGCCCGACCGCGTTCGATCCGGTTTTCGCGCAGGCGAAGGAAGCCGGCATCCTGGTGATCTCGACCGATGCGGAAGTGTCGTCGCCCGACGCGCTTTATGTCGGCATCGACCAGACTGCATGGGGCGCCGCCGGCGCGGAGTGGCTTGCAAAGACGCTCGACGGCAAGGGCAAGGTCGTCGCGATCAACGGCGTCGCGGGCCATCCGGCCAATGAAATGCGTGTCGCCGGTTATCGTTCGGTGTTCGAGAAGCATCCGGACATCGAAGTCGTCAACGAGGTCAATGCGAACTGGGATCAGGCGCAGGGCCAGCAGGCCATGCAGAACATTCTGGCGACCTATCCCGATGTCAGCGGTGTCTGGGTGCAGGATGGCATGGCCGCGGGCGCATGGAAGTCGATCATCGATGCCGGCAAGGCCGGCGATATCGCGGCGACCGGCGAAATCCGCAAGGACTTCATCGACCTCTGGACGGCGGACAAGCTCAATTCGGGCGCGTCGGTGAACCCTCCCGGCGTGATGGCGTCGGCGCTGAACGTCGCCGTGTTGATGCTCGATGGGCGTGAGCTCAAGGAGCCCGCAACGGCCGGCCAGTACAAGAACGCGATGTACCTGCCTATTCCGTTCATCGACTCCTCCAACCTGGCCGAGGCTGCGGCGCAGGTCGAGGGCAAGCCTGGGCACTATTCCTACACCAGCGAGCTTTCGATCGACGACGCGGAAGCGCTCTTCAAGTAGGACCCTCCCAAGGGCGGCACGCTCCGATTGCCGGAGCGCGCCGCCCTTGACCCGCAAAACATTGAACGGTGGCGCCGATGACCGAGCTGTTGATACGCGGCGCGCGCAAAGCCTATGGCGCGACGCTGGCGCTGCGACGCGGAGATTTCGACCTCAAGGGCGGCGAAGTGCATGTGCTGATCGGCTCCAACGGGTCGGGCAAGAGCACGCTGTGCAAGATCGTCGCCGGATCGGTGAAGCCCGATGCAGGCGAGGTCATCCTCAACGGCACGCCGATCACCATCGCCGGCCCCCAGGCCTCGCGCGCCATGGGAATCGGCATCTTCTATCAGGAGCTCAGCCTGTCGGCGCGACGCACGGTCGCCGAGAACATCCTGCTTCCGGCGATGCCAACGACAGGTGGCGTCTTCGTCGATCGCGCAGCGCTGCGTGACCGGGCGGCAGCCTATATCGCCGAGTTCGACGGCGTTTCGGGCGAGGGGTTTTCGGCCGATACGCCGGTCTACAAGCTGCGCGCCGACCAGCGCCAACTCGTCGAGATCATGAAGGCGCTCGCAACCGAAGCGCCGATCCTCATCTTCGACGAGCCGACATCGGCGCTCGACCGCGCGCAGGTGGAACGATTCTTCGAAATCCTGAACCGTCTGAAGGCTGAGGGCCGTGCGATCGTCTTCATCTCGCATCGCATGGACGAAATCTTCGCGCTCGGTGATCGCGTGACCGTCATTCGTGACGGCGAGACGGTCGCGACGTCCACCATCGCAGAAACCGACCCGCCGGCGATCATTCGCCAGATGGTGGGCGAGCAGGACGAACTCGCAACGCCATCCGTCGCGCCGCAGGCAAACGCGGTCGATGCGCCGTCCGTGTTTTCCGTCAAGGGCCTGACCGGCGTCGGGTTCCGCGACATTTCCTTCGAGGTGGCGCGCGGCGAAATCCTTGGCCTGGGTGGGCTGCACGGTCAGGGCCAGTCATCGGTCCTGCGCGCGCTCTTCGGCGCGTTGCCGCATATGTCAGGCGCGGTTGCCATCAACGGCAGGCGCTCGACGTCGTCTTCGCCGCGCGAGGCCATCGCCAACGGGCTCGCTTATGTTTCGGGCGACCGCAGCCGCAACGGCATCATCCAGGGGCGTCCGATCCTGGAGAACGTCACGCCGATCCATTTCCTGCGCAACGGCCTCAAGCTGGTGCGGCCGACCGCGCTGAAGGAGAAGGCGAAGGGGCCGTTGGCGGCGCTTAAGACCAAGTTCCAGACCATCGACCATCCGATCAACTCGCTGTCGGGCGGCAACCAGCAGAAGATCGTCATCGCCCGCTGGCTGATCGATCGGCCGGACATTCTCCTGCTCGATGACCCCACCAAGGGCATCGACCTGCAGGCGAAATCCGACCTCTTCGCGCTTGTGCGCACGCTTGCCGCCGAAGGCATGGGGATCGTGCTCTACTCGTCCGAAGACGCGGAACTGCTCAACAATGCCGACCGCATCCTCGTCTTCAATTCGGGCGTCGTGACGCGTGAATTGACCGGCAGCGACCGGACCCGCTTCAATCTCTACGAAGCCGCCTACGAGGCCGCCTGATGACGACCGCTATGCAACCCTCACGCCGGCAAGGCCTTGCGGCGACGATCGAGCGCCTGCCGTTCATTCCGGCGATCGCAATTCTTGTCGTGCTCATCGCGCTCAATGGCTGGTTCGAGCCCAACAGCCTTGGCTTTCGCTCGGTGACCGGGCTCGTCAGCACCTATCTCGCGCTGATGATGCTGGCGATCGCGCAAACCTATGTCGTGCTCGCGGGCGACATCGACCTGTCGGCTGGAGCGATCGTATCGCTGGTCAATTGCGTCATCATCGTCCTCATGGAGCGCTGGGGCGGAGGCGCGGGCATGGTGCTTGCCGCCTGTGCGGTCGGTATCCTGACGGGCATCGCATGCGGGCTGGTGAACGGCATCGTGGTCGCGGCGCTCAGGCTTCAGGCCATCGTCGCTACGTTTGCGACCTCCATCTTCTTTACGGGACTGGCGCTTTATGTGCTGCCGGTGGCGGGGACGCCGGCGCCGGCCGCCTTCTGGCGTACCTATGGTGGGCGGATCCTCGACATCCCGTTCGTTTTCTGGGTCGTGGCGGTTCTCGCCCTCCTGCTTGTCGTGCTTGTGCGAACGCGATTGACGACGCAACTGCTCGCGGTGGGCGACGACGCGCAGGCGGCGTTCCAGAGCGGTCTGCCGGTGACGGCGATCCGCATCAAGGGCTACATCCTGTGCGGGATGTTCGCCGCCTTGGCCGCGCTGTGCATCACCGGCGACACGGCGAGCGGCGATCCGCTGGTCGGCGGCAAGATGACGCTTTTCAGCGTCGCGGCGGTCGTTCTTGGCGGCAGCGCATTGTCCGGCGGCTCGGGAACGGTCGTCGGTTCGCTGGTCGGCGCGCTGATCATCGGGCTGATCAACTCGCTGGTCTTCTTCGTCGGCACGCCGTCCGAGTGGCAGAACCTCGTGCAGGGCCTCTCGATCCTCGTCGCGCTGATGGCCGGCATCTTCGTGAGCCGGAGGGTTTCGCGATGAGCACGACCACGACGTCGCAAACCGCCCGATCCTTTCCGCTGATGGATATCGTCAAGAACCCCATCGTGGTGGCGCTCGTCCTGATCGTGGCGCTGCTCGCGCTCGGTGAGGCGCTATCGCCGGGCTTCGCCTCGCTGCAACAGGTGCTGCGTCTGTCAATCGTGGCAGCCCTGCTCGGCATCGTCGCCGCCGGCCAGAACCTCGTCATCCTCGGCGGGCGCGAAGGCATCGACCTGTCGGTCGGCGGCGTGGTGTCGCTGTCGGCGATCGTCGCCGGCAATCTGATGAGCGGGCAGGATAGCGGCATCGTGCCGGCGATCCTCGCCTGCCTGGCGGTGGGTGGCGTCGTCGGGCTGGCCAACGGGCTTGGCGTCACGCTTCTGCGTATTCCGCCCCTGGTCATGACGCTCGGCATGCTGGGCGTGTTGCAGGGGCTACTGGTGGTCATTCGCCAGGGCATTCCGTCCGGCCGCGCCGCACCCGGTCTCTCCCAGTTCGTCACCCAGCCCTTCCTGTTCGGCCTGCCGGGGATCATCTGGCTCTGGATCGCGATCGGTATCCTGATGGCGTTCCTGCTCAAGCGAACGGTCTTCGGATACCGCATCTACGCGATCGGCTCCAACGAGCAGGCGGCCCACATGGCCGGCGTGCCGGTGCGCACGGTTCGCGTGTCGCTGTTCGTGCTCTCCGGCATGTTCGCGGCGATTGCCGGCATGTGCCTGCTGGGCTACTCCGGGTCGTCCTTCGCCAATGTCGGCGAAAGCTACATGCTGCCGTCGATCATCGCCGTGGTGCTCGGCGGCACGCCGCTGGCCGGCGGCAAGGGCGGCTATACCGGAACGATGGCGGGCGCGGTGCTGCTGATCGTCCTGCAAAGCATCCTGACCACGCTCAACATCGATGAATCCGGCCGGCAGATGATCTTTGGCGCGACGCTGCTCGTGCTGATGCTCTTCTATGGCCGCGGGAAGGCGATGCGGGGATGACGAGCCGCGCCAGGATCAAGGATATCGCGGTCGAGGTCGGCGTGTCGCCCGCGACGGTCTCGCGCGCGCTGTCCGATTCCGGCCTTGTCGCGGAACCGACGCTTTCGCGTATTCGGGAAGTCGCGCAGAAGCTCGATTATCGCCCGAACGTGTCCGCCCGCAATCTGCGCACGCAACGCTCGATGTCGGTGCTTATGGTCGTGCGCGACGTCGGCAACCCGTTCTATCTCGACATTCTCAAAGGTGTGGAATCGACCGCGCGGCGCGCGGGCTACTCTGTCCTCATGGGCAACACCGAGAACAATCCCGAGCGCGAGGTCGAGTATTTCGACATGCTGCGCGACGGCCATGCCGACGGCATGATCCTGATGACCGGCAAGCTGCCGCAGAACGAGGTTCTGGCCGAGCGCGCGCGCGGCCAGCCCGTAGTGGTCGCGCTCGAGGAGGTCATCGGCAGCAGCTTTCCGCACGTGATGATCGACAATGAGCGCGCGGCGCGGGAGGCGGTCGAGCACCTGATCGGGCTCGGGCATCGCCGGATCGCGCATATCAGCGGGCCTGTGCCGGAAATCATGAGCATACGCCGCCGCGACGGCTATCGCGGCGCGATGGCTGCCGCCGGCCTCGACGTGCCGGACGGCTACGAGCAACTGGGCGACTATCTTCTCAACACCGGCGAACGGCTCTGTCGCGACCTGTTTGCGCTGCCGAAGCCGCCGACCGCGATCTTCGTCGCAAACGACGAGATGGCGTTCGGCGTCATCAACGAATTGCGGCGCATGGGGCTCGATGTTCCGCGCGATGTCTCCGTGGTGGGCTTCGACGACCTGTTCCTGAGCCAGGCGTTCCATCCGCCGCTCACCACGGTCAGCCAGCCGCGCACGGAGATCGGGCAGAAGGCCATGGAGCTTCTGCTCGACGTTCTGTCCGGCGAGGCGCGCAGCGCGCCGCGCATCGAGATGGCGACCGCTTTGCAGATACGCGGCTCGGCCGCAGCACCACGCATCACCTAGCATTCATGGAGTAGCAGGATGAGCTTTCAACCCAGGGACACGCTGCGCGTCGGATTGGTCGGGACCGGCTTCATCGCCGAGTTTCACCTGCGCTCGATGCTGGGCGTGCGCAATGTCGTGGTGACCGGTGTCCATAGCCGCAGCGCCGCAAAGCGCGACCGGATTGCAGGTCTCGTCGCTGAACTCGGCCTCGGCACCTGCACGACGCATGAGACTCTGGAAAGCCTCTGCCAGGCCGGCGACGTCGACGCGATCTGGATTCTCTCGCCGAACTATACGCGTCTCGACGTCATGCGCACGATCCACGCCGAGGTGAAGGCCGGGCGATCGACGGTGTTCGCGGTGGCTTGCGAGAAGCCTTTGGCGCGGACGATTTCCGAAGCACGCGAGATGCTGCGGCTCGCCGAGGATGCGGGGCTCAATCACGGCTATCTGGAGAACCAGGTGTTCTGCACGCCGGTCATGCGCGGTAAGGAGATCATCTGGCGACGCGGTGCGTCGACGACCGGCAGGCCCTATCTGGCGCGCGCGGCCGAGGAACATTCCGGCCCGCACGAGGCTTGGTTCTGGCAGGGCGACAAGCAGGGCGGCGGTGTGCTGTCCGACATGATGTGCCACTCGGTCGAGGTCGGCCGGCACCTCCTGACCGCGCCGGGCGCACCGCGCAACTCGCTGACCGTGAAGTCGGTCAGCGGAACCGTCGCGCATCTCAAATGGACGCGCCCGCACTATGCCGACCAGCTTCGCAAGCGCTTCGGCTCGGATGTCGATTACCGCAACCGTCCGTCCGAGGATTTCGCGCGGGCGACGATCGCGCTGGAGGACGAGGACGGCAACGAACTGATCATCGAGGCATCGACGTCGTGGGCCTATGTCGGAGCCGGCCTGCGTATCCAGCTCGAACTTCTCGGGCCGGAATATGCGATGGAATTCAATTCGCTGGCGACGGGCCTGAAGGTTTTCATGTCGCGCGAAGTGACAGGATCGGAAGGCGAAGACCTTGTCGAGAAGCAGAATGCCGAGCAGGGCCTCATGCCCGTCCTCGAAGACGAGGCGGGCGTCTACGGCTACACCGACGAAAACCGCCACATGGTCGAATGCTTCCGCAAGGGCGAGATACCGCTTGAGACCTTCCATGACGGCCTCGCAGTCGTCGAGATGCTGATCGGGCTCTACCGTTCGGCCGAAACCGGCGAAACCGTGCGCTTTCCGGCTCCCGAGCTCGAAGACTACGTGCCGCGGGTGGCGCGCGTGGGTGCCTGATCGACCAATGAGTGGTGAACGCATCCTGGTTCTCGGCAATGTCAATGTCGATCTCGTGATGGGCGAGGTCGATGGCTGGCCTGCCGTCGGCACCGAGGTGATCCTGCCGCGCAGCGAGATGCGGGCAGGGGGCTCGGCGGGCAACACGGCTCTTGCATTGTCCGGGCTTGGCGTACCGCACCGGCTGATTGCGGGTGTCGGCGCGGATATGATGGGCGACTGGCTGTCGGCGCAGTTCGACGGCCAGTTCTCGACGTGGATCGCGATGGACGTGGCCACGACCGTCACGGTCGGGATCGTGCACGCAGGCGGCGACCGCGCCTTCTTCACGACCACGGGGCACCTCCATCAGTCGCGGCTGGACGACCTAGTCCAGCGGCTTCCGGCAGCGCCCGGTGAGAAGAATTTCGCGATCATCTCCGGCGGATTCCTCATGCCCGAGATCGAAACCGGCACTTCGGAGTTGATTGCTGCGCTGAAACGTCTTGGCTGGACTGTCGCGATCGATCCCGGCTGGCCGACTGGCGGCTGGACCGCACGAAACCGGGCGCAGATGCAAACATGGATGAATGAGGCCGATTTCTCGTTGATCAATGCCGAGGAGGCGATGGGCATAGTCGATGCCGAACAGCTCGAAGCCGCACTCGACACGCTGTTTTTGAGCCTCGCTCCGGCCAAGATCATCGTCGTGAAATGCGGCGCGGACGGCGTCCGTATCCTCGCGGGCGACCGTGTTCGATCGATCGAAGCGCCGGAGGTCGAGGTGGTCGATACGGTCGGCGCAGGCGACACGTTCAACGCGGCGTTTCTTGCCGCGCTGAGTGAGGATGCCGACCTCGCGGAAGCCGCCGCACGCGGCGTGCGTGCGGCTTCAAGCGCGCTCTCGACATTCCCGCGCCGCTACGACGCCTGATCGAGGCGCACTTTCTGATGGTCGCCAAGGTCTGGCGGCACGCCGGTCAGTTCTCCCTTGAGCAGCTCCCATTTCGCGCGCAGTTCGCTTTCCGGGTACGACCAGTATTCGGCGATGTCCGGCTCGACGATGAGCACGGCGGCCTCGTCCTTTCCGGCCGGCATCCAACTGCTTGCGGCCTCGTCCCAGAGCATATCGACGTCAGGCCGATCGACGGAAATACGCACGGCGCCGGATACGGATATCCAGCTATTGTCATCGGGTTTGACGAAAACGAGGTTTGCCACGGGGTGCGCGGCGATCTCATCCACCTTGTGGGCGTCGATCGATGTCAGGAACCGCACCGTCCCGTCATCGTCGATGAAATGAGCCTTCATGGGCCGCGATCGCATGAAATTGGTGTCGCGCGTGACGAGCATGCACATCTCGAACGATTTCAAATCGCTCCAGAACTGGTCGACTTCGAGCGTGTTCATAGGGGTGTCTCCTAGGTCCTTCCAAGTGGCCCTTCGAGAACTCAATGCCCGCCGGGGGCAATCCGTTCCTGCCCTCGTCGCGGCGTGGAGCGAAAAGGCGATCCGCGCGTTGAAAGCGACACCGAATTCAACTGAGGGAGACGCATATGACCAAGTCCAGCGATGCCAAAAAAGTCGTCAAGGAGACCCCGGCAGCACGTTCGCTGAGAAAAGAGCAGGCGCACAAGACGTCGGGCGACGAGTTGGAGGAAGGCCTTGAAGATACGTTCCCGGCGAGCGATCCCGTCTCGGTGACGTCAACGACCACCACGGGCGCACCGAAGAAGCGCGACGTCTGACAGGCCCCTCAGCGCTCCCGTCCAGGGAGCGCCGACACGCTTCAATAATCTCGTTCGTAGAAGACGCCGAGGGATGTATCTCCATCCGATCCGACCGCGCCTCGTGCTTTCAATCCCTCGGTGATGTCGAGGTTGATCGTGCCGCGTGTCGTGCCGCCGGCACCTGCCTCGATGCCGAGATAGATGTTGTCCTGAATGTAGCGGCCGGCGCGCACAGCAGCGTTTCCTTCGCTGTCGGTGATCACGTCCAGATCGTCCAGGCCGGTCGCACTGCGCAGGCTTCCCAGCAGAGAGGTGTTTCCACCGCCGGCGAGTTCGGCCGCGGCGGCCGCGAGTTGTGCGATCTGGAGCGGCGAGAGTTCGTCGAGGCCACGGTTGAAGACGAGCCGGGCCAGCACTTCGTCCTCCGGCAGTTGCGGCTGTGACGAGAAGGCGATGTCGAGATCGGAGACGCGACCGGACACGGTGATGAAGACCGTGATGTCGCTTCCCGCAGAGCGCGCCACGAAGTTCAGGAACGGATCGAGATCGCCGACCAGCGTCACCGTGCCTTCGTCGAAGGTGATGCGCTGACCGAGGATCGACAGGCGACCGCGCACGAGCTCGAACCCGCCGACGGGTTGAATGTCGGTCACGGGACCCGTGAGTTGCACCCTTCCGCCAAGCTCTGCGTCGAGGCCGCGGCCGCGCACGAAGATGCGGGCAGGGGCGCTGACATTGACGTTGAGGCGGACGACGCTCGGTCGCGATGACGGCGTGGGGGTGCCGTCATTGGCGCGGGCGCGGCGAAGGGTTTCTTCCACGCCGCGCGGCGGGTTGCGATGGATCACGTCGATCGCGGCAGCACCCCCGGCGAGGTTTTCCGGCACGGTGATTTCCGCGCGCTCGACATTGATATCGCCGGAAATGAGGGGGTCTCTGGTCAGCGCGCCGGTGACCGCCAGATTGCCGTTCACGGTTGCGACGACCATCGTTCCATCGGCATAGCGGGCCTGGTTCAAGACGATCCGAATGTCGGCGGGGAAGCCTGCATTGGCGTCGATCGAGATGTTGCCGCTGGCCGAGATCGATCCCCCGGTGGCGAGGGCCGCGTTTGCGGAGCGGATCGTTACGGTCTGCCCGTCGAGGCTCGCCATCACGCTGATGTCGCGCAGGCGGACATTGCTCTCGGGATCGACGACCTGTGCGCCATTGGTCGACACCATGATGCGTGCGTTGGGATCGCTGATGCTGCCGGTCACCGACCCGCTCAACTCCACGATGCCGGAAAGCTGCGTTCCGCGATCGACGAGGAACCTGTCCGCCAGCGTCAGCGGCGCCGAGCCGGAGAGGTTGACGTTCAGGCCGCTGCCGCTGATCGGCACCGCGCCGCTTGCCTGTAGCGAGAGGCCTTGAGGTCCGCTGACCGTGACCGATCGAAGGGTGACGGTCTCGCCTGCGAAACTGCCGGCGGCGGTGGCCTCGAGCGAGGCGATGCCCGCCGATGCCAGGGGGGCGGCGGCGAGGCCGTTGCCCCGGACGTCGAACGTCGCCTGCGGTGCGGCGGTCGTGCCGGTCACGCGCGCGGTTCCGGCAATCGTGCCGCCGAGGTTCTGCCCGGGCGCGACGGCGTTGAGCGCGGCCAATGGGAATGCGGCAAGCTCGACGTCGAGCGCGAGGGCTCCATTGTCGAGGGGCACGCCACCGCGCGCGCTGGCCCGCAGCCCTTCGGGGCTGGTGACGCTTGCATCGATGTCGAGGCGCTGTCCCGCGGTCTGGCCGGCCGCACGAATGTTCAGCGAACTCTGGCCCGCCTGTTTCAACGCCGCGGCGGTGATGGCGGTGCCCGTCAGGTCAAACCGTGCGTTCGGCGCTTCGCGCGTGCCCGTCACGGTCGCCGTGCCGTCGAGCGTGCCGCCCAGGCCGAGGTCGGGGCGCACCAGATTGGCGATCGAAAGCGGCAGGCGGGCGACCGACACGTCGAGGTCGAGCGTGTCGGCAATCGTGCCGTTGGCGGAGATGCGACCGCCCGCGACGTCGAGCGCCAGCGTGTCGATCGTGATATTGCTGCCCGCCACCAGCAGGGACGCCGGCCCGACGAGACGCGCCGCAACGATGCCCTGGCCAAGCGAAGCCTCGTCGAGACGCAGGCGGAACCCGTTGCCTTCAGGCGCGAGATTGCCGCGCGCGGCCGCGACCGTGCCATTGTCGAGCGTGGCATTCGCCTCGAACGCAGTTGCGTCTCCGCTGCGCTGCGCGGTTGCGTCGAGTGTCGCGACCTCGACGCCACCTGCGACGAGGTCCTGCGCGCGGATCGAGCCCTGGATCGCGGGAACGCCGAAGAGGTCGGCGATCTGCGCGTCGATCGCAGCCTGGCCGAGGCTCGTCTCGCCGATCCGCAAGCTGCGGACGGTCGCCTCGGCGGTTGCGTTCTGGCGGCCTTCGGCGCTGGCGAGATTGATCGAGGCCTGAATGGCACCGGATGCTTCCGCGAGGAACAGCGCGGCGGCGGTCGAGATGTCGGCGGCTTCCAATGTGAGGTTTCCGTCCAGCAGGCCAACGGCATTCTGTGTCACGGAACCCCGGGCGCGCGCGCCGCCGGCGGTGAAATCGAGATCGGTCAGGCGGCGTTCGCCATCGGCGACGGCGATGCCGGCGGACAGTTGTGCCCGCACACCGTCGAGAAACGCGTCGCCACCGACCATTCCGTTGAGCGCGCCGTCCTGCAACGTGCCTTCGAAGGCGATCTGCGCGTCGCGCAGCGTCTTCCCGGACAACGAACCGGTGGGGACGCTCGCGATCGTCGTCAGCGTGATCAACCCGTCCGAACCGGCCGCGCGGCCGCGCGCCTCAACGCGCCCGCTTGCCTGCGGAGAGACCAGCGCAAGGTCGGACAAAGCGAGCGTGTAGTCGAAATCCGCCGCGCCGGACGCGAAATTGCCATCCGCCGTGAGTTCGACCTGCTCGTTCCCGATGCGCAGGTTTTCTGCAACCAGACCCGTCTCGCCACGAGCAACGCGACCTGTGATCGTCGTGCGGCCGCCAAGCAGGTTGTCGGCCGCTTCGTTGGCGATGCGGAGTTCCCCGGCCTCGCTGTCGACGGTGAGGTTGAAGGCGCCGCTGATCGGCTGCACCTCGCCATTGGCGCGCAGCGCCAGCGTGCCCTGCAGGTCACGCCCCGCAATGGCGGAGAAGGGCGCGATGCTCTCGGCTTCGACGGCGATATCGCCGTTGAATGCGTAGTCCGCGATATCGCCGGCAAGCGATACGGAGAGGCCGTTACCCGACAGGATGGCGTTCGCCAGCTTGATCGCTTCGCCTGCGTTCCACGACCCGTCGATGTCGAGATTGATCTGCGTGCCCAGCGCTTCCTGAATGTCGGCGCGCGTGGCGAGGATGCCCGAGATGTCGCCATCGACCCCGAACGTGATGCGGCGCTCGGTGGCGCGGTCGATGTTCTGCGCGAGCCCTCCGAGGGTGAATGTCGCCGTCTGCGCAGTGAACTCCGTCGTCGACAGTCCGTCGATCGATATCAGGCCCGACCACTGGTCGCCGGCCTGTTCGCCGAAGGACAGATTGACCTTCGTGCCCTGGACGGTCGTGGTTCCGCCGGGAACCGGCAGCACGACGCGCTGCGCGTTGTCGTCGGCGATCGTGGCATCGAGATTGAGCTGGCGCAGAAAACCGTCCGCGCCCGTCTCGGCCGTTGCCGCAAGAGCGAGAGCCGCGCTGTCGATCTGCAATGTCTCGAGCACGAAACCGCCGGCGTCCTTTACCAGACCCGTCGTCTCAAGCGTCGTCTCGGCCCCGAAGAAGCCCCGGAACTGCACCGGGATAAGCTGTGCGATGGGGCCTTCGAGTTGTGCCGCGTATGCGAGGCCCTCGGCGCGGCGGCGAAGCTGTGTCGCGCCCGTCAGGATGCGTTCGCTTGCGGCGTCGAGCGTCAGCGTCACGTCGAGTTCCGACAGGGGGCCGCTACCCTTCACCGCGAGATCGACGGGCGGCCGTCCTTCGATGTTGAGCAGGTTCGCGACGATGCCATCCTCAGGCTCCGAAAGCGCCAGATCGAGGTCAAGCTGCTCTGTCGCGTTGGCGTAGGCGGCGGCGAGCCGGAAATGGCCGCCGGGACCGTCGAGGCGCGTGATGTCGAGGGCGGTATCGAGCGACCCGTCTTCAAGACGGATGCGGCCGGTCATCGACAGTTCGGATTCGAGGCCGAAGACGGTTGGTCCGAACGCAATGCGCGTTGCGTCGAGCGCATCGAGATTGACCGCGATAGGCAGCTCGGGAATCTGGAACGACGTCGCCTCGGGCGCAGGCAGGCTTTCGTCGGGAATCGGGCGTCGCAGAACCTCGATGCTCTCAGCCGCAAGCGTGTCGATCTGCAGTCGTTGGCTCAGCACGAGCGCCGTGCGGCTCCAGACGATCGATGCGTTGGTGATGCGCAGCCAGACGCCTTCATTGTCGGCAACCGTGATCGACCCGATCCGCGCATTGGACGAGAGCACACCCTGAATGTTCTGGATGCGGATCTGACGGTTCGGCGCGGACAGCTTGTCCTCGACGAAGCCGAGCAGCCAGGAGCGCTCTTCCTCGGGCGTTTCCTGCTGCGCAAACGCCGGGGCAGCGAAGAGAAACAGGAGAAGGGCTGCAAGAATGCGCATCAGAAAGCCTGTCCTATGCCGACATAGAAGGCGACGCTCGGGTCGCCTTCGCGGCGATCCAGCGGCACTGCGACGTCGAGCCTGATCGGGCCCAGTCCGGTGAGATAGCGCAGGCCGACGCCGGCGCCGAGCCTGAGGTCTTCGTCGAAGGTCGGGATCGTGTCCTCGCCGACGAAGCCGGCATCGACGAAGCCGACGACGCCGATCGAATCCGTGACCTTGGCCCGTGCTTCGATGGATGCCTCCGCCAGCGAGCGGCCGCCGATCACGTTGCCGCTGGCGGTCGGCACGCCGATGTTGCGGTATGCGTAGCCGCGCACGGAACCGCCGCCGCCTGCGAAGAACAGCATGTCCGGCGGCAGTTCGGAGATGGGCGGCCCGACGAGCGCGCCAAGCTTGAGCCGGCCGGCAAGGACGAAGCGGTTTTCTTCACCGAAGCCGTAGTAGGCGCGGGCCTCCGCGGTCGCCTTGAAGGCGGCGTTGCCGTATTCGAACTCGTAGAATGGGTCGAGCGTGCCTTCGAGGAAGTAGCCCTCGGTGGCGTCGGCCGCATTGTCGCGGCTGTCATAGGTCAAAGCGCCCATGAAACCTGCGGTCATGAAGTCGCGGCGGCCGAATTCGTCGTCGTCGAAGCGCGAGCGTCCGCCGGTCGCAAAGAGCTTGCCGGAGAGTTCCTCGGTGAAGACGTGGGTGAAGCCCGTCGTGGCGGTAACGGCGGTGCGCGTGTACGGATCGAGGACTTCCCGATCGCCGTACAGCGATGCCGAGAAGTCCGTATCCGGCGTGAACACGCCCGGCTTCACGAAGGTCGACCCGACGCGATAGGTGAATTCATCCGGCTTGAACGTCTTGCCGATGCCGGCCACCTTCGCGTCGAAGCGTAGACGCTCGGCGCGGCCGAACAGGTTGCGATGCATCCAGTACGCTTCGAGGCCGGCACCGTCGATCGTCGAATAGGAGCCGCCGACGCCGAACCGGCGTGGCAGGCGCTCCTGCACGATGTAGGTGATCGGCAGCAGTCCGTTGCTGTCGATCATGTCCGCTTCCTGGAAGCGCGCCGCACGGAACACGTCCAGCTTCGCGATGCGCGTTCCTGCGCGGGTCAGATCGTCCGGGTCGTACTCCACGCCCGGCCGCAGGCCCGTCATCCAGGCGACCCACTCGGCGTCCATGCGCTCGGTGCCCTCGACCGTCACGGGCCCGTAAAACGCCTTGCGGCCGGGGTTGACGGTGATGCGGGCGTCCACGACGTCGGCGTCATGCGCGGCCTCGACACGGCGCTCGGCAACCTCGGCCTTGGCGTGGCCCTGCTGCCGCCACGCCTCGACGGACAGGCGTTCGGCGCGCAGGATCGTTCCCGACTTCGCGATCTCGCCCGATGCGAAGCCTTCGTCGCGCGGGTCATCGACCTCGTCACGACGGTTCGTCGCGGGCGGTGCCTGATTGACGATCGCGGCCTCGCGGAAATTGAACAGGGGGCCGGGGTCCACCGAGACGGTTACCGTGGCGGGTTCGGCAAGCTGCGCATCGGGCGCTAGATCGGCTGCCTCGCGGCCATCGATCCTGATCGAGATGGTGCCGCCATAGCGGCCTTCGGAATAGAGCGTGCCCAGAAGGCGGCGATAGTCGCCGCGCGCCTTCGCCAGCAAGCCGGCGGCGCCCGACGCGGGTTCGTTGCGGTCGTTCCACAAGGTCGAAGCGTTCTTGAGGGTGTTTTCGATCCCGTCATCGGTCTCGCCGACGGAGAATTCGACCGAGTAGGTCTGCGGATCGCCGATGACGAGGTCTTCCTCGGGTTCATCGCTTCCGAAAAGCTTGATTCCGAAAAGCTCGAACGCATGCACCTGTCCCGGCGCGACGCAGAGCGCGGCGCAGAAGGCAGTGACGACGAGCCGGCTGCGGCGCCAGACTGGCGGGCTCTGCTCGGTCAAATGTACTCCTCACCACTGTCGACACGCGAAACCGGGAGGCCCGCACCACATCTCAAGACGCTTCCCGCAAGGGCCGCGCCAACTCGTGACCAGCAAGCGTTCACAGGCCCCTCGACGCAGACAAACTCCGGCATCTGGCCGAAGAAGACCTGCAAATTCAGCGAACAAGCACAGTCGGTACAGGTCAGAATGTACCGAAATGGGTTTCTTTTGTCTAACCATCGCGCTGTTGCGCTGTCTCGCTCGGTGGTTTCCGTGCCGGGTGAGGGAACAATGCAACAGGTGCCTTCGTTTTCCCTGCGGCAACGAGACATGTCGAGGAGTGGCACCATGCCCGCGAAATCGAAAGCTCAGCAGAAAGCCGCAGGAGCGGCACTCTCCGCGAAACGCGGAGAAACGAAGAAGTCCGAATTGAAAGGCGCATCTCGCGAAATGGTCGATTCGATGAGCGAAAAGCAGCTCGAGGAACTGGCCGAAACGAAGCGCAAGAACCTTCCAAACAAGAAGTCGGATTGAAGCATGAAACCGCAGACCGAACCTACCAATCTCGTTCTCCAGCTTGCTCATACGAACGGCAACACCGGTGGTCGGCGCATGCCGATCATCGATGCCCCGCGAATCGAGACGGACCGATCCTCGGACGGGTTTGACTGGAAGCCGACCATCGCGCTGGTTGTCCTGTTCGCAGTCCTCATGCTGGCTGTCGCCTATCTCTGACCCGCGCGGTGCGGCTCCCTTTTCGATGAGACCCAAATCACGCTAGAAGGCGGGTTGCCGGTGCCGCCGGCGACCGCCCAAACCTTGCCCCAAACCTTGCATTGCAATCGAAAAGGATACCCACCGTGACCGACATCGTCGCTGAGCGGATGGCGCGGCTGCGCGCCAAAATGGCTGAAACCGGAACCGGCCTCGTCGCCATCGCGCCGGGTTCGCACATGCAGTGGCTGGTGGGTTTCTATCCGCATCCCGACGAACGTCCCTGTCTTCTGCTGGTGGCCGCTGACAAAGCGGGCTTCCTGATGCCGGCGCTGAACGCGGACGCCGCACGGCAGGATTCCGATCTTCCGATGTTCACATGGGCCGATGCCGACGGCCCCGATGCGGCGCTGGCCGATGCGCTTTCGGAGCTGTTTGCGGATCGTGCCGGCCGCGTCGTTCTGGATGAGACGATGCGCGCGGATTTCGCGCTTCTGCTGCTCGACGCGCTTCCCGGCATCGAGCGGGCTTTCACCGAGGACACGGTCGGCCAGCTTCGATCGATGAAGGACGAGGCGGAGTTCCGCAAGCTCAAGAGATCAGCGCTCCTGAACGACGAGGCGATGAAGGCCGCATGGGCCGGCATCAAGCCGGGCATGACCGAAAAAGAGGTTGCTCGCATCGTCAGCGATCATTTCGCGGCGAACGGCGCGCGGGTGCAGTTCTCGATCGTCGGCGCGAACGAGAACGGCGCGCATCCGCACCACGCCACCAGCGACCGCGTGCTGCGTGAGGGCGACGCGGTGGTGCTCGACATCGGCGGCCGGATCGGCGGCTATCCCAGTGACATGACCCGCATGGCGATCGTCGGCGAGGCGCCGGAAGGGTACGGCCAGATCCACTCGATCGTGGAGAAGGCGGTGCAGGCGGCACTTGCCGCCGCGAAGCCCGGCGTTCCCGCAAAGGCGGTCGACAAGGCCGCGCGTGACGTGATCGACGCGGCCGGCTACGGCGAGTTCTTCGTCCACCGCACGGGGCACGGCCTCGGCATCGACGTCCACGAGCCGCCCTACATTACCGCGACGTCGGAGACGATTTTGGAGGAGGGCATGGTGTTTTCCATCGAGCCCGGCATCTACCTTCCCGGCCGCTTCGGCATCCGCCTCGAGGACATCGTCATCATGCGCGCGGACGGGCCGGAAATCCTGTCCGAACTGCCGCGCGACGCGTTCGTGGTGCGGGTTTAGCCTCTATACGAACGGTTTTCCCGGCTCGAACTTCCTCGGCAGCAGGCGGTCGAGATAGGCGTGGCCGTCCGGTGAGAGGCGGCTCTCGTTCGGGTCGAGGAAGTTGGCGGGGATGTGCCGGGTCTTGCCGGCGACCGCCGACAGGGGCACGAGACGGATGACCGTCTTGCCGCCTTCCTCCTGAAGCGCGACCGATCCGCCGCCACGCGCGGCGGCGTCGACCGCGAAAACGCCCGCATCGAACGCCTCCTGCGCATCGACCGCGCTGATCATGCCGATATTGCCACGCGGCAGATAGCCGAACGTATCGACGCGCGCACGCGTGCCCTTGAGGTCGTCGGCGAGGATGCGTTCGATCGCCTGGCCCAGATCGGTGCCGGACAGGCGCACATTGCCGTGTGCGTCGCGCTCCAGCATATCGGCGGGCACCAGTTCCTCGACCATCGAGCGGCCGGAGGCCGACGATATGCCTTCCGAGATCGCGATGATGCAGCGGCCGTGCCGACCCATAGTCGACTTCACGTCATCGACGAAGCGGGCCCGCTCGAAGGGGCGTTCGGGCACGTAGATGAGGTGCGGCCCGCTGTCCTCGTCCAGCCGCCACGCGGCCGATGCCGCCGTCAGGAAGCCGGCGTGCCTGCCCATGACGATGCCCGCATAGATGCCGGGCAGGGCGCGGAAGTCGAGATCGACGCTCAAAAACGCGCCGGCGACGAATTCGGCCGCCGAGATGAAACCCGGAGTGTGGTCGTTTTCCTCGAGGTCGTTGTCGATCGTCTTGGGCGCATGAACGAAGGCGATGTCGCCGCCCGACGCATCGGCAAGGATCGCTTGCGTGCCTGCCGTGTCGTTGCCGCCAATATAGATGAACGCGTCCGCGCCGGCCGATTTCAGGCCTTTCAGGATCAGTTCGCAATAGGCTGCATCCGGCTTGTCGCGCGTCGAGCCGAGTGCCGCGCTCGGCGTGGCCGCAATCCGGCGCAACTCCTCCTCGGAGCGCTGGGACAGATCGACGAAATCACCGTCACGGACGCCGCGAACGCCGTGGCGAGCACCCAGAACCCTGCATCCGGGGTGGCGGCGTCGGGCCTCCAACGCGGCGCCCACCATCGTCTGGTTGATGACGGCGGTCGGCCCGCCGCCCTGCGCGATCACGAATGTCTGGGACACGGCTTCACTCTCCGGATTGCTGTCTTCGAGCGACTCGTAGATGGTTTTCACGCCGTAGCCAAATGGCGCGTGCGGGATGGCGGCTGATCACATTTGCGATAGTGATGTGCTCGCGCTCTTTCCGGCAGGGCCAAGGCTTCTATGTTTCGCAGCAAATCGTTCGAGGAAAGGACCGCATGATGTTCAGGCACTACGCTTTCGCGCTGCTCGCCGCAGCCACGATTGCCGCGCCGGCCTTTGCGCAGGGGCGCCCGGACGCCCGCTCGATGAGCTGCGAGCAGGTTCAGTCATTGATCCTCGGCAATGGCGCCGTCGTCCTGACCACCGGCCAGCACACCTACGACCGATATGTCGCGAACCGCAGCTTCTGCAATCGCGAGGAGACGCCGGTGATGGAAAGCCTGTCGACCACCGACACCAACCGGTGCAGGGTCTATCGTTGCGAATTCGACCCGCGGGACGGCCCGGTCTTCCGCGATCGCTGAGAAGAGGACCGTGATGACGACGCGATTTGTGCTTTCCCTGATCGGAGCCATGGCAGTGAGCCTGTCCGCCACCGCGGCCATGGCCCGGCCCGACACGCGCACCATGAGTTGCGACGAGGTCCGGTCGCTGATCATCCAGAACGGCGCGATCGTGCTGACCACCGGCCAGCACACCTTTGATCGCTTCGTCGCGGCACGCCCCTTTTGCGACTATCCGAACATTCCCACGCGCATGAGCGTCCCGACCACCGACACGAACAGTTGCATCGTCTACAATTGCCAGCGCAGCCTCTACGACACGTCGGACAATTGATCGGCGGGGAGGGAGTTCGTCCGCGCCGGGGATCGCCTTCCACGTGGTGGACACAGGCAGGATCAGGTGCGGCGTGGCCGTCTCCCCCCTTGTGGGGAGGGATAAAGGGTGGGGGTACACCGCGCAATCTCACGCAGCGTTTCGCTTGTAGCCGGCGGCGAAGCGGCGAATCCGTGACGCGGCATCCTCCAGCACGTCTTCAGGCTGGCAGAGCGAGATGCGGACATGGCCGGCGGCTGCGTCGCCAAAGCTCGCGCCTGGCATGGCCGACACGCTCTCCGAGCGCAGCAGACCCCAGGCAAACGTTTCGCAGTCCGGCTCGATCGCGGAGATGTCGAGCATGATGTACATGCCGCCCTCCGAGCCGCGAACCGTGACCCCGTTGGCGCCGCGCATCGCGTCGAGGAACACGGTCCGGCGGTGTGCGTAGCGCTCGGCGATCTCGGTGACGCCGTAGCCGTTTTCCAGCGCCTCGATCGCCGCGCGGCTGACGAAGTCCGGCAGGCCATAGGTCGAGACGAGATTGAGGTTGATCAGCGTGGTGATGACGTCCTGCGGTCCCGTCAGCCAGCCGATGCGCCAGCCGGTCATGCCGTGGCTCTTCGACATCGAATTCACGACCAGCGTTCGCTCCTCCATGCCGGGCAGCACCCTGGGAGACACATGATCGCGGCCGCCGGTGATGGTCCAGTAGACCTCGTCGGAAATGAGCCACAGATCGTGCTTGCGGCAGATGTCGGCGATGCCATCGAGCGTCGCGCGGCTGTAGACCGCGCCGGTCGGGTTGTTGGGCGTGTTGATCAGGATCGCCCGCGTGTTCGGCCGGACCGCCTTTTCGATGTCCGCCGCCATCGGCTGGAAGCCGTCCTCGGCCCGCGCCTCGACGACGGTGAACTCCGCGCCGGCCGCCCTGAAGGTCGGCGGGTAGGTGGCGTAATTGGGTGCGACGACGATCGCGTGCTGGCCGTGATCGACGGTGCCGAGCACGGCGGCGAACAGTGCCGCCTGACCGCCGGGCGCAGCCAGGATCTGACGGGCGGAGGTCTCGATGCCGGTGCAGGCCGTCGAGATCGCCGCCATGGCCGCGCGCAGGCGCGGCAGGCCGGGCAATTGCGTGTAATGGTGGTGGCCGGCGCGCACCTCGCGCACGCACGCTTCCACCGTCTCCGAAGGCGTGTGGAAATCATGGTCGCCGACGGACAGCATGATGATCGGCTCGCCGGCCTGGCGTCGTGTCATCGCCTCGAAATGAACCTCCCAGCCATCCTTGCCGGAGGGCGTTATGCCGGAAACGCGGGACGACAGGTCAGGCATCGAACGCTCCCACGAGTTGAAAGCCTTCGCTTTGCAGGCGGTCCCTGAGTGCTGCGATGTGCGCAGGCCCGACTTCGCAGCATCCGCCGACGATCGACGCGCCGGCGGATGCCCAGCCTGCGGCACGTTCGGCGTAGGCGTCGGGTCCGAGATCCTTGCGCGCTTCGAGCACCTCGACCGTTCCGCCGTGCTTCAGGGCTTCGACGGCGGTGAAGCCGTTGGCGTAGGCGCCAAACCGTCCGCCCAGTTTTCGAAGGTCGGGAAGGGCGGCCTCGACGGCCTCGGGTCGCGAGCAGTTGACCAGCAGCGCCGCGATGTCCAGTCCTTCGAGAGCCTTGGCCGCCTCGGCGAGCGTTTCGCCGCTGCGAAGCCGTGGCGCTCCGTCGTCGGCCAGCGTCCACGACACCCAGACCGGCTTGCCGCTTTCGCAGGCCGCCGTCGCGGCGGCTTTGGCTTCGTCGGCCGAGGCCATGGTTTCGCACAGGAAAAGGTCGACCGCGCCGGCCTGCTGTTCCACGATGCGGCGGTAGGTCTCGACCGCTTCGTCATAGCCGATGGTCAGCGCCGGCGCGTAGCTGCCGAAGAGCGGCGACAGGCAACCGGCGATGGCGCAATCGCCGGCCTTGTCGCGCGCAGCCTTGGCAAGAGCGATGCCGCGCTGTTGAAGCGGCACGAACATGTCGGCCGCGCCTTCGCGTTCCAACCTCTCGGGGGTCGCGGAATAGGTGTTGAGCGTGATCACCCGCGCGCCGGCCTCGATGAACTCGGCATGCAGCGCCTCGACGATTTCGGGCTCGTCCATCAGCACGCGCGCCGACCACAGGCGCGTCGGCGGCGTCTTCGAGCGGCGAACCAGTTCCTGGCCCATGCCGCCGTCTGTCAGAACAATTTTCGTCATGCACGCAATCTCGTATTTTCGGGGTCCCAAAGCGCCGTGCACAGTAACGCGCAAGCGCTCTCCAAATATCGCGACTCGCCCGGTTGGCTCCGTGAGGTCGCCGCGGATCATGGCCAGCGCGATCGACTTGTCCACCCGGTGACCCCGGCCTCCTGACAGGGGTCGCCCACGATCGCGCGACCAGGCGGTGTCTTCTGCAGCGCTTTCGTCCTGACGAGCCTTTCATGGTGACAGCATCTTGGCGAGACACAGGCCGGGCGGCGATTTGTGCCAAAGGATTTGCCTGTACGGCGCGATTCGCCTATTCGATGCCTCGAAATCGTGCAGGGACGCGGCGCCCTGCGCTTGCGGCCGCATACCGAAAGGCAGGCAATGCTGGCACCAGACAAGAAGATCGAGCAGTTGGACGAGACGGCTATTGTCGACGAGGCGATGCTGTCGCGCCGCTCGGTGCGCGCATTTCTGCCCACGCCCGTGGACGACGAGACGATCCGCGACATCCTGCGCGTGGCGGCGCGCGCGCCGTCGGGCACGAACATGCAGCCCTGGAAGGCTTACGTGCTCAGCGCCGAGAAGCGCGAACAGGTCGCCCAGGCGATTCTGAATTCCGGTGTTCGTGCGGAAAAGGTCGTCTGGGACGACTATGTCTATTATCCCGACCAGTTCTTCGAACCGTATCTGACGCGCCGGCGCGCGGTGGGCTTCGCGCTCTACAATCTGCTCGGCATCGGCCGGCGCGAGGTGGAGCGCATGCGTGCCCAGCACGACCGCAACTTCACCTTCTTCGACGCGCCCGTCGGCATGATCTTCACGATCGACCGCCGCCTCAACAAGGGGTCATGGGTCGATCACGGCATGTTCCTGCAATCGATCATGATCGCGGCGCGGGCGCGGGGATTGCATACCTGCCCGCAGGCGGCGTTCGCGCCCTATCACCGCCAGATCCGGCCGCTGCTCGGCATTCCCGACGAAGAAATCGTCGTGTGCGGCATGGCGCTCGGCCATGAGGACGAGAGCAAGCCGGAAAACCAGCTCCGCAGCGAACGCGCCGAACTGGACGAGTTCGTCAGCTTCGTGAGCTGACTGCCCTCACTTCGCAACCGACTTCCCCGTCGGCAGGGCGAAGCGCTATCGCATCGTCGGGCGCTTGCCGCGCTTCGTGCGCTCTCGTATCTATGCGCGGGCCGAACAACCAACGAGAATCGCCGGCGCGCATGACCATGCCTGTCCTTTCCCTCCTGCGCATTCTCGCTGTCGCCTCGGTGCTGTTCGCAGCACATGGCGCGGGAGCCGCATTTGCGCAGGCCACTCCCGCCGGCGAGAACGCAACCAGCGTCGGCGCGACAGCACAGGCCGCGCCCGGCGGCTCCGAATTGCTTGCCGGGCAACAGGCGGTCATTCGCGGCATCGCCACGGAAGCCGGGCAACTCGAGTTGCGGATGCGCGACAACGCTGAAGACGACAGCGTGCTCGTGGATGTCCGCAACCGCCTCGACGAACTCGCGCGGCGGCTGATCAGCAGCGGCGTCACCTTTCGGCCTCGACTTTCGGCGATCAATGACAGGCTCGACCAGATCGGTCCCGCGCCGGCCAGCGATCAGCCGCCGGAGCCGCCGGCCTTGCGCGACGAGCGCCAGGAACTGATTTCGGAGAAGGCGGAAATCAACACGCTTCTGGGCGAGGCCGAAACGCTCTCGCTTCGCGTGAACCGTATGATCGACACGGTCGCGCAGATGCGCCGCGACCTTTTCACCAACACGCTCTCGCGCCGCTACGACATCTCGACTGCGCTCAGTCCGGCGGTGCTGGAAGACCTCGGCGTCGAATTGCAGCGTCTCACCCAGTCGGTCTCGTCCTGGTTGCGGTTCATCGTCAACTTCAGGCTCCAACCCGTTCTGATGGCGACGTTTTTCGCCCTGCTTGCTGCCGTGGTGCTGTTCTTCGGCGGGCGCAGGCTGTTCGGCGGACTGGTCGTGCCCGATCCGGGCGTCGAGACGCCAAGCTATCTCAGCCGGCTCTCCGTCGCCTTCTGGTCGACGCTCCTGTCGTCGGCGACGGTCGCGATGTTCCTCTTCGCGACGTATTTCTTCTACAATTATTACGCCGTGCTGCGCAGCGATATCGCGCAGATGATGGTGACGCTCTTCAACGTCATCGCGATCGTCTATTTCGTCTACCGGCTGACTGCCGTCATCTTCGCGCCGCGCAATCCGACCTGGCGGCTGGTGCCGATCGAAACGCCGGCTGCCCGTACCCTGTTCTGGCTCGCCTGGCTCACCGCGCTCGTCACCGGCGCGGATTTCTTCATGAGCAAGGTCAACGACGTGATGAGCTCGCCGCTGTCGCTGACGGTGGCCAAGAGTCTTTTCGCGACGGTCATCGTCGGCCTGCTGGTCATGGCGATCGGGCTCGTGAAACCCTATCGGGGCTATGACGGGCGGCCGAGAGGCTGGCATCCGCTGTTCCGGGGACTGCTCTTCGTGCTCGGCGGCGGCACGATCCTTGCCGCGATGCTGGGCTATATCGGCCTCGCGCGGTTCATCTCGCAGCAGATCGTCGTCACCGGCGCCATCCTGGCCACGATGTATATCGGCTACCTCTCGGCTGCCGCGCTCTCCGACCTCGGCGCATTCACGAAGACCGCGCTGGGCAAACGGCTCGACGCCTATTTCAACCTCGACGAGTCGACCGAAGACCAGTTCGGCCTCGTGGCGAGCATCACCATAAACCTGCTGGTTCTTGCGCTTGGTATCCCGTTGATCCTGCTGCAATGGGGCTTCCAGTGGGGCGATATCCAGTCGTGGGCCTACAACATCGTGACCGAGGTCCGGGTCGGGTCGATCACGATCTCGATCATCGGCATCCTCACCGGCATCGCGGTCTTCATCCTCGGCTATTTCGCGACGCGAGGCTTCCAGCGGTGGCTGGACGGCAAGGTCATGTCGCGCGGCAAGGTCGATGCCGGCGTGCGCAATTCGATCGGCACTGCGGTCGGCTATGCGGGCGTGGCGCTGGCGGGCCTGATCGGCATTTCGGCGGCGGGCATCGACCTGTCGAACATCGCGCTGGTGGCCGGCGCGTTGTCGCTCGGCATCGGCTTCGGCCTCCAGAACATCGTCAACAACTTCGTGTCCGGCCTGATCCTGCTGGCCGAGCGGCCGTTCAAGGCGGGTGACTGGATCGTCGCGGGAGCGGTCGAGGGCACCGTCAAGAAGATCAGCGTGCGCGCGACCGAGATCGAGACGTTCCGCCGCCAGACCGTGATCCTGCCGAACTCGGAACTCATCAACGCCGCCGTCGGCAACTGGACGCACAGGAACCGGCTCGGCCGCATCGAGGTGCTGGTCCGCGTCGCCTACGGCGCCGATGTCAGGCGGGTCCACGAGCTCCTGATGGAGATTGCGCGCGGACACCCGCAGGTGCTTCGCAATCCCGAGCCGATGGTGGTGCTGCTCAATCTGGGCGAGGGCGCGCTGGAATTCGAGATGCGCGTGTTCCTCGCCGACATCACGAGCCAGGGCGGCATCGCCAACGAATTGCGGTTCCAGATCCTGGAAGTCTTCCTGCGCGAGGATATCGGCATCGCGCTGGTCGCGCGCGACGTCTACCCGAAACCCCCGGAAGAACCGGACGCCGAGCCTCCAGTGCTCGCCGTTCCGGAAGAGCCTCCGGCCGCGCCTCGAAAACGCAGGAAACCTGTATGATCGTTCAGTTGGCGTTCAGATTGCGGGCGGTATAAAGGTCAGGACAAGAGGCGAAAGTCTCGGGTAACAGGGGCGGTGGAAACACCGAAACGACGATGAAGACGCTTTTGACTGCCACGGTCCTGATCCTCTTCGCGGTGCCGACCGCGAGCGCGATCGCAGCGACCATTACCAATCGCGACGCCGACGCGCACACGCTGGTCGTCAGCGAAGGCGGCAGCCAGTCCGAGGTGTCGATCGGCGCCGGCGAGACGATCGAGATCTGCCCTTCGGGCTGCTTCGTCACGATGCCGAACGGCGATCGCGAGGCGCTGACCGGCTCGGAAACGATCGACATCGAGGCGGGCCGCGGCAGGATTCTCTGATCCGTGTGAGCCATCGATATCTGCAACGGCCGGGCCACTTGCCCGGCCGTTTTGCATTTCAGCGCGGTGCCTGATGCCGATGGTAGCGCCTTCCCGTCTTGCGGGTCGCGCGCCGTTTGCGGCATGTCGCATTCAGGACGAGCGCGGGATCGGCACACAGCCTATTGTCTGCGCGCAAAAGCACTTCGGAGTCACGGGCAATGGCAGAGTTTCCGGCAAAGGCGAAGGTCGTCATCATCGGCCTTGGCGGTATCGTGGGCGCATCGGTCGCGCATCATCTGATCGAGCGTGGGTGGGACGATATCGTCGGCATCGACAAGTCCGGCATCCCGACCGACATCGGCTCGACGGCCCATGCGTCCGACTTCTGCTACACGACCAGCCATGATTTCCTGTCGTGCTGGACGACGCTCTATTCGATCGATTTCTACGAGAAGATGGGTCACTACGCCCGCGTCGGCGGCCTCGAGGTCGCCCGCGTCGGTGATGATGCCCGCATGGACGAGATCAAGCGCAAGATCGCCTCGGCAAAGGCGTTCGGCACGCGCGCCCGCCTGATCGAACCGGCCGAGATCAAGGAAAAATTCCCGCTGATCGAGGAGGAGCTGGTGCAGGGCGGCCTGTGGGACCCCGATGCCGGCCTCGTCATCCCGCGTTCGCAGACGGTTGCCGGCAAGCTGGTCGATCAGGCCGAAGCGTCGGGCAAGCTCAAGGCCTTCGCGAACACGTCCGCCAAGTCGTTGATCATCGAGAACGGCCGCATCAAGGGCGTCGTGACCGAGCGCGGCACCATCCATGCCGACTATGTCGTCGTCTGCGCCGGTATCTGGGGGCGCCTGATTGCGGAAATGGCCGGCGAGGATTTGCCGGTCATGCCGATCGATCACCCGCTGACCTTCTTCGGCCCGTACAATGAATTCGCCGGCACCGGCAAGGAAATCGGCTGGCCACTGCTGCGCGATCAGGGCAATTCGGCCTATATGCGCGACACCGGCGACCCGAAAACTGCCGAGGGCGGGCAGATTGAGTGGGGGTATTACGAGGAAACCAATCCACGCCTTTGCCATCCGCGCGATCTTCTGGAGAAGAACCAGGCTCGGCTCTCGCCCTCGCAGCGCGACCTCGACATGGACCAGATCATCGAACCGCTTGAGCGCGCGATGGAACTGACGCCGATCCTGGCGGAGCTCGGCTACAATGAAAGCCACTCCTTCAACGGGCTGTTGCAGGTGACGAGCGATGGCGGGCCTTCCATGGGCGAAAGCCAGAAGGTGCGCGGGCTGTGGTATGCGGTCGCGATCTGGGTCAAGGACGGCCCCGGCATGGGCAAGCTCATCGCCGACTGGATGACCGACGGGCGCACCGAAATCGACCACCACGCCGTCGATTATTCGCGCTTCTATCCGCACCAGACGCAGGAACAGATGATCTGGGATCGCTGCACCGAGACGGCCATGAAGGTCTACAATCCCGCCGTCCACCCGCGCGAACCCTTCTCCAAGGGCCGCAATGTGCGCCGATCGCCCTTCTACGAGCGCGAAAAGGAGCTCGGCGGCTATTTCATGGAGCTTGGCGGCTGGGAGCGCGCCCATGGCTATGCCGCCAACGAGCATCTGCTCGAAAAATACGGCAACCGCATTCCTGTGCGCGAAAACGAATGGGACAACCGCCATTTCTGGCGCGTTTCCAATGCCGAACATCTCGCCATGAGCGAGGATTGCGGCATCGTGAACCTGTCGCATTTCGCCATGTACGACATCGAGGGGCCGGATCATGTCGCGTTGCTGGAATGGCTGTGCGCAGCCAAGATCGGCGGCGACAACAATATCGGCAAGGGCATCTACACGCATTTCCTCGATGAAGAGGGCATGGTGCGCGCCGACTTCACCGTCATCCGCATGGCCGACCGGTGCCGTCTGGTCGACGGTGCCGATGCCGGCCCGCGCGACTTCCACTACATGCGCCGCGTCGCCGAGGACAACGGTTTCGACGTCACCATCACCGATGTGAGCGAGAAGTACGTCACCATCGGCATCTGGGGGCCGAACGCGCGGACGACCTTGCAGAAGGTGGTCGAGAATCCCGATGGCCTGACGCACGAGAATTTCGCGTTCGCCGCGATCAAGCCTTTGAAAATCGGCGGCAAGGACGTCACCGCCTTCCGCATCTCCTATGTCGGCGAGCAGGGCTGGGAACTGCACATGCGCTACGAGGACGGCCTCGCCGTCTGGGATGCGCTCCGCTCCACCGGCATCATGCCGTTCGGCGTCGAAACCTACGCCAACACCCGCCGCATGGAGAAAAGCCTGCGCCTGCAGAATGCGGACCTCCTGACCGAATACAATCTGCTGGAAGCCGATCTCGCGCGTCCGAAGGTCAAGGAAGCCGATTTCTGCGGCAAGGCGAAGCACGAGGAATATCGCGCGCGGAAAAACCAGCCGGCCATGCTGTGCACGCTGGTCATGACGGACAATCACGATGCGAAGGGCGTCGCGCGGTATCCGGTCGGCATCATGCCGGTGATCGACCCGGAAACCGGCGAGACGCTGGTCGACGACCTCGGTCGCCGCTCCTTCACCACGTCCGTCGCCTATGGGCCGACGATCGGCAAGAACATCGCGCTCGCCTACCTGCCGTGGGGGTATTGCCAGGAAGGCCGCAAGCTCGCCGTCGAGTATTTCGGCGAGACCTATGAGGTCGAGGTCGCATCGGTCGGCTACAAGCCGCTCTACGACCCGGAAAACCTCAAGCCGCGCAGTTAAAGCATGTCTCCCAAAAGTGGGAACCGGTTTTGGGATCAAGACATGCGCAAGAACAAAGACCTGAAGCGTGGCAAGCGAATCCGAAGGATCGCGACACGCTTCAAGTCGAGGACGGAATTCATCGCGAAAATGTGAAGGGAGAGGCCCGCTTTCGCCGGGCCTTTTTCTTTTCAAGCGAAGGTCTTTGCGTATCCTTCCCGCATGGCACGTCTGCGGCAACCATTACTCGCGTTGCATGCCGGTCTCATTCTGGCGATTGCGACGGTTGCGCCCCAGAGCGCCAGCGCCGAGATCGTCGATGTCGAACTCATCCTTGCCGTCGATGTGTCGCTCTCCATGTCGCCCGACGAACTGGCGATCCAGCGCGATGGCTACGCGGCCGCGCTGACGCACGTGCAGGTGATCAACGCCATTCGCGACGGTGCGCACGGCAAGATTTCCATCACCTATGTCGAATGGGCCGGCGCGACCGTCCAGCATGTCGTCGTGCCCTGGACGATCATCTCGAACCTGGACGAAGCGCGGGGCTTCGCGGAGAAGCTGACGCTGCATCCACCCAAGAGCGCGCGACGCACGTCGATCGCGGGCGCGCTGGCCTTTGCCGGAGATCTCTTTGCCGAGAGCCCGAACCGCGGGCTGAAGCGCGTCATCGATATTTCAGGCGATGGCCCGAACAATCAGGGCGGCAACGTCTCGGACGCCCGCGATGCGCTGACCGAACAGGGCATCACCATCAACGGCCTGCCGCTCATGACTAATGGCGGGTTTTCGAGCGCATATGACGTCGCGAACCTCGATATCTATTATCGCGACTGCGTCATCGGCGGGCCGGGCGCGTTCATGATCCCGGTGAACGAGTGGACGCAGTTTCCCGAAGCGGTGCGCCGCAAGCTGGTGCTCGAACTGGCCGGCGGCCCGTCGCCGCGCGATGCGGAGTGGGCGTCCGTCGTGACCGTGCAGGGCGAGGCGCCGGCCGATTGCGAGATCGGCGAGAAGATGTGGCGCGACCGGTCGTGGATGTGGGACAGCCGCTGATCGCGAGCCGATCAGGCCGCGATCAACTGCTTGCGATCGACGCGTTCCTGCTGCGGCGAGCGTGCATAGAGCTCGCGATAGCACTTTGAAAAATGCGACGCGGATACGAAACCGCAGGCCACCGCGACCTCGACGACCGGCAGCGATGACTGGATGAGCAGGTGGCGCGCGCGGTCCAGCCTGATCTCCAGATAGTATCGCGCCGGAGAACGGCCCATTTCCTGCCGGAAAAGGCGCTCGATCTGGCGGCGCGACAGGCCGACATGGTCGGCGATCTCGATCAGCGACAGCGGCTCGGCGAGGTTCGCCTCCATCAGTTCGATGATGGTGAGAACCTTGGAGTTCTGCACGCCGAGGCGCGCGCGCAAGGGCAGGCGCTGGCGGTCGGTCGGGCTGCGCACCCGGTCGGTCAGCACCTGCTCGCAGACGCGGTTGACGAGATTGTCGTCGAAATCGTCGCCGATGAGCTTCAGCATCATGTCGAGCGCGGCCGTTCCGCCGGCGCAGGTGTAGATGTTCTGGTCGACCTCGAAGAGATCGGCGTAGACGTTCGTCTTCGGGAAAGCCTCCTGGAAACCGGGCAGGTTTTCCCAGTGAATTGCGCAGCGGCGGTTGGACAGGAGCCCGGCCTGGGCCAGGACGTAGGCGCCGGTGCACAGTCCGCCGATCGATACGCCGCGATTGTACTCCTCGCGCAGCCACGCGAAGACGGATTTGTGATAGTATTTTTCGACGTCGAGGCCCGCGCAGACGATGGCCATGGACGGACGATCCGGCCCGGCCATCTTGCGGCGCTCGTCTTCAAGCGAGGTGTTGACCGCGCACTCGACGAAATTCGATGCGCGCACCGGTCGCCCGTCGGCGCTGGCCAGCCGCCATTGATAGGCATCGTAGCCCAGCATCCGGTTGGCCGCGCGCAAGGGTTCGATCGCCGTTGCGAAGGCGATCATGGTGAAATCCGGAACCAGGAAAAAGACGATCGAACGTTTGACTGCGTTTTTGGGGGACACCCAGGCCTCCGTGATGAAGCTTGCGCCCGCTGACAGGTCATGTCGCGATCAGCAAAGCGTCATCAGGAAAACGCATAAATGTCAATGGTATGCGGCGGTAGAATTTGACAAGTCACCCGCGCGGGGGGCGCAATGCCTCATAAAACCAAACGACGACGCCGCAGAGCAGCCTTCAGGCTGTCCGCGGCGTCGTCGATAGGTGTCGTCCAGAAAAGCGGGCTGCTCGTCAGTTGACGAGGAAGCCGAGGCGCGATGCATTCAGAGCGGCTGTCTGGCCGGGCATCGTCTTGCTCAGGCGCTGGCGCTCGAGTTCGGTCGTCAGATTGGATTCACGACGGGCGAAAAAGCGGGAAAAAAGTTTCATGACACATCTCCATGCAGAGTCAGAATCTCACACGGAGCGGCCTTCGCATTATGGAGTGGGGTCGCTCGTTTGATGATGCGTATATAGGCGTTGTGCGGCGCACACAAAGCGGGAAATGCGAAGTGCGACACCTGAAATGCGACACGAAAATCGGCAGTCTGCCGTCAAAATCGCCAGATAGCTCAAGGCATTCAGAGGCTTGAGCCCGGAAACGGCTGCCATGCGCCTGTTTCATGTGCGCCATGCTCATTTGCATGGCTATCTCGTGCGCTGCGAAAGACTGTGTATGAGCTGGTTCGACCAGCCGTCGACCATCGCGCTGGTGACGGCAGCCGGGCGCGCCTGCATGCGGTAGGCGTCGGTTTCACGCTGGTGTGAGCCCGAATGGCCCGGCAGTTTGAGATGCTTGGTGATGGCTGCAAGCAGAGACATGGATCTGCTCCTGTTCTGGCAATGGAGCCGTCGCAGTGAGGCTCCAGTTTACGGCGCCGCGAGGCGGTCTCGCTGCCTCGCGGCGTCCGCTCCGGCGTCAATGCCGCGACCGCAGGCTGGTGCGTGTGTCGTCCTTCTGTGGATTGAACGAGCCGGGCCAGCCGATGTCCTTCTGGATTTCGCGCGGGAGGCTCGAAATTTCCAGATAGGTGCTCAACCGGCGACGGCGGGCGCGATACTCGGAGGCGATCTGGCTCAGCGTGCTGAAGATGGTCATCGTCTTTTTCCTTCCAGCTTGCGACGGACGAGATGTCCTGCGCTCTGGACTTGACTATCGCGCCGGTTCGATGTTCAATCAAACGAAATGGAATGATGTTCTCATTCAGAAAAGTTGATGCAGGCGAGCCATGAACGCACCCCTCAACCATCCCATGCCGCTTCTCGATCTCGACGTGCTGCGCACCTTCGTCGCGATTGCCGAGACCGGCAGTTTCACGCTTGCGGCCAATTCGGTGTTTCGCACGCCGTCGGCCGTCTCGATGCAGATCAAGAAGCTGGAGGACATCCTCGGCGTCGCCGTCTTCTCGCGCGACGCGCGATCGGTCTCTCTGACGCAGGATGGCGAGATGCTGATGGGCTACGCCCGCCGCATCCTCGCGCTCAACCGCGAGGCGGTCGCGAAGTTCATCATTCCCGACATTGCCGGCGTGGTGAAGCTCGGTTCGCCGGATGATTATGGCGAGCGCGTTCTGCCCAACGTGCTCAAGCGGTTCGCGCAGACGCATCCGTCGATCGCGGTCGACGTGACGATCGACCAGAGCGGCAATCTGCGCCGCCGCATGAACGAGCGGCAGCTCGACATCACCTTGTTCACCGTCTGCAAGAACATTCCGCCCGAGGCCGAGGTGCTTCTGACCGAGCCGATCGTGTGGGGCGGGGCCAAGGGCGGCTGCGCGCATCTGCGCGAACCGCTCCCGCTGTCGATCTGGGAGGAAGGCTGCGCCTGGCGCGCCGACGCGCTGGAGGCGCTCGGCCGCTCGGGGCGCGACTATCGCATCGCCTATATGAGCGCGCATACGGCCGGCCAGCGCGCCGCGATCCTGTCAGATCTCGCCATCGCGCCGCTGCCAAAGTCGTTCATCGGGGACGATGTCGTCGCGCTCGGGCCCAATGAAGGACTGCCCCAGCTCTCGAACTACAATCTGGCGATGATCGTCGCGCATGACGCCTCCGCACCGGTTCAGGCGGCCGCCGACCACATCCGCGCGACCTTCGAGGCATTCCGCGAGACCGGCAAGTTCTGAGCCGCGCCGGAACCGTGATGTCCGGCCATCCGTTCTGGCCTGACGCAGGAGGCCGCCATGGCAAGCAAGGGCAACGAGACGCATGTCGAGGGCGTCAGGCTGACCAGCCCCGACAAGGTGCTGTTCGACGAGCAGGGCATCACGAAAGCCGACCTTGCGGCGCACTATGTCCGCGTCGCCGATCGCATCCTTCCCCATGTGCGCGACCGACTGCTGAGCCTCGTGCGCTGCCCGCAGGGCGCGACCGGCCAATGCTTTTACCAGAAGCACGATTCCAAAGGCTTTCCCGCTGAACTGAAGCGGCTGGAGATCGAAGAGGCCGACGGTGATCGCGCGAACTATCTCTATGCTGACGGTCTGCCCGGATTGATCGCCGGCGTGCAGATGGGAACGCTGGAGTTCCATATCTGGGGCTCGAGGATCGACAGGCTGGAGCAGCCCGACCGGCTGGTCTTCGACCTCGATCCCGACGAGGCGCTGGGCTTCTCCGATGTGCGCGAGGCAGCAGGCGCGTTGCGCGACCGGCTGGATGCGCTCGGGTTGAAGACCGTTGCGATGGTCACCGGCGGCAAGGGCATCCACGTGATCGCGCCGCTCGAGCGCGGCGCCGAGTGGTCGCAGGTCAAGGCGTTCGCGCGCGGGTTCGCGGAGATGGTCGCGGCCGACATGCCGGAGCGGTACGTCTCGCAGGCGGCGAAGGACAAGCGGGAAGGGCGCATCTTCATCGACTGGCTGCGCAACGAGCGCGGCGCGACGGCCGTGACGCCGTATTCGACACGGGCACGCAAGGGCGCGCCGGTGGCGACGCCGGTGACGTGGGATGAGCTTTCGACGCTCAAGGCAGCCAATCTTTTCCACATCGGCGACATGGAGAAGCGGCTCTCCCAGCCCGACCCGTGGGCGGAGGCATCGGGCTGGAAGCAGGGCGTCACCGCAGCGATGCTCGGCGCGGTCCAGGGGTAGCGTTCGCGCTTCATGGTTTGCCCCCGCTCCGTGACGCCTTGAGCCAGGCCACCATCTCGCCGCGCGCCGCGCGGGCCTCGGGCATGTCGATCAGCGGCCAGACATGGATCATGCCCTTGCCGGTGACGAGTTCGACGTCGGCGCCAGCCGCCCGCGCTTTCTCGGCAAAGACTTCCGTGTCGGGATGGAGCAGGTCGCGCGTGCCGGAGAAGACCAGCGTCGGCGGCAGGATGGAGAGGTCGCCAAGGGCCGGGCTGATGCGCCAGTCGCTCATGGCGAGATCGGCCGCGTAGATCCGCACCGCTTCGGTGCCGCCGGGAATGTCCAGCCACGGGTCGAGCTTCGCCAGTTCGATCGTCTTGGGATTGGAGAGGGTCATGTCGACGCCGGGCGATATCAGGACCAGCCGGTCGGCCAGCGGCCAGCCCTCTTGCGCCGCCATCATCGTCAGCACCAGCGCCATGTTGCCGCCGGCTGAATCGCCCATGATCGCCACCTTCTGCGTGCCGTCCACGACCTCGCGATAGACCTCCGAGACCATGCCGTAGATGGCGTGGAAATCATGTTCGGGCGCAAGGGGATAGATCGGCACCGAGATATGCGCCGACAGCCGCTCGCACATTTCCGCGATCAGCTTCCAGTGGAACGACGTCATCTCGAAACAATAGGCGCCGCCGTGGAGATAGAGCATCCGCCGCGTCGGCGGCGTGCCCTTCGGCTTGACCTCGTAGACGGTGTGGCCCGCGACCTGCCGCCTGGAGATGTCGACCCTTTGCGCGACTTTTACGGGCGGACGGTGGTCCTGCGTCAGCCGCGATTTGGCGATCCAGGCGTGCAGGCCCTCCGGCGTGCGGAACGCCTTCTTGCGGGTGTTTTTGAGCACGAAGGCGACGAGGTGGGATTTGAGGGAGGGCATGGGCGGCTGGCTCGGATGCGACGTTGGGATCGAATGGATATATCCCTGTTTCCAGCCAAATGTGTCGCTGGCATGCCTCTCCGTCGCCACGCCGCCTCACGGCGGTGGCCATCGCCCCAAAATGTCCGCATGCCGGGCCCGGCGTCATGAGGTGTCCGGCGGCTCGATCGCCCAGAGCGCCAGATCATGGACCGTGGCGAGCACGCCGTGGATGTCGTGGGCGGGCCGGCGGTCGCGGGGCGAATGCCGGCCGGGCGGGTGGCCGGGCCGCAGGGGCCAGATGCGGCGCATGCGGGCCTTGGACGACCTTGCATCGCCGCCGGTGACGCGGCGCGTGGCCCCCGCACCGGGGTTTTCGGTGCGCGCGGCATCGCGGCGCGCCTGCCAGTGCGCGAAGCGTTTTGCCTGTCGGGGCAAATCGTCGAGCGTCGCGGCAAGCCCCGCCAGCCGGTGGCCAAGCGGCGCGGCGTCGATCGGGTCGGACGGCATCGGCGGCCGGCGGATGGGTGACGGCTTGGTGAAGCCGGGGAAGGAAATGCGCGGCAGGACGGAGGGCGACCGACGCGCGGGCCGGCCGAAGCGCGGCAGGGGATCGAACAGGCGGAAGCCACGGGCGACAGGGTGCCGAGGCCGGCGTTTGCCCGCCGGCTTGCGCGAGCGCGCCGGCTTCAGGGTTTCGGAGAGGCCCCGCGCGGCGACGATGACCAACCGCCGCGCCGCCGCCTCCGCCGGCCGCAGCAGCCGCAGCACCGCGCGATGGAGCCGGCGCGGCAGGGTTTTGCGCGGCTCGCCTTCGGTCCGCGCCGTCGACGGATCGATCCCGGCCATGGCGACGAGCATCGCCAGCACCCGCTTCAGTGCCTCGCGGTTTTTCTCGATCGCCGCATTCCAGTCCATCGCGCCCTCCCGACGCCGTTGGTCGTCAGGGGGATTTTAGCGCGGGTTGGGAGGGGGTGGATAAAGTGAGGGCGTTTGCGGATAGTCAGGTTTGGGGTGGCGCTCGGCGGATAGGTGCCGTTCTGAAAATCGACCTCAAAACCGAAGCAAGGAAGTCTACAGGGGGAGGTACATGTTGAGTTGCTGCTCAGAAACTCGTTGGTGAGTTACTGCAGCACTACCCAAATATCGTTTCGTTGCCTACAACGATGTCGATTTGGGGGAATGGGCATGCAATCAAGTCAAGGCAAAAAGTACGCAATTCTAACTCGTATTCTCGATGAATATGTCCGCGAAGGACAAGGAGTTAAGCAGCGTCGCTCCTTCTTTGACACAAGCACTGAGGAACGGCAGAATCAAGCTAGGGCGAGAGCATTTATCCATCTCTACTTGGCTTCTACATACGGCGTCGTGGATTTCGAAAGTCGTGAAATGACGATAACCGATGCCAGCAATGACGGCGGCATCGACGCGTATTTTATTGACGCGGAGAACAAGGTTCTTGACGTAATTCAATCGAAATTTAGGGTTGGGCCGTCCAACTTTGAATCCAAAAACATCACCCCAGAAGAACTCTTGGCAGTCGATATCGGTCGGATTCTCGCCGGACATCTCGAAGATGCAAGTGGGCAGAAATACAATGGTTATATCCACGCCTTCGTCGATAAAGTTTGTAAAATACCTGATATCGCAAGATATAAAACAAAGGTTACAATATTAGCGAACGTCAAGTGCGAGCAATACCCACTTGCTGAGCGTTTATTTCAAGGTGATGATGTCAATATCGTAAACTTCGAACGTTGCTATAGTGAGTTGGTGTTGCCAACAATTAGGGGTGAGCAGCACTACACATCAAGCCTGCGATTGCAGATTGACCTGAGCAACAAGTCAGGCAGCTCTCGTCTCAGCGCCGAGATCAACACAGCTCATGGTCCCAGCCAGGTTACGGTTGTCCTGGTGCCAACGCTCGAAATCGCGCAAATCATGTCGCGCTTCAAAAATTCAATCCTTCGTTATAATCCGAGATCATATCTGGAATTCAAGGAGCAACGAACAAACGAGGGTATACGAGAAAGCATCGTTGATATCGACACAGGTGAGTTTGCTATTCTGAACAACGGGATCACTATCGTTTCTGATGAGACCTACGTAAACGAACGCGTAGGCGCAAAAAACAAGGCTCAAGTTGAGATCGTGAATCCCCAAATCATCAACGGTGGGCAGACAGCGTTTACACTTGCTAGGATTTACGACGAGAGTTCCGACATTGAACGCGAACGCCTATTCTCTGGGAAAGAAGTGGTTCTTAGGATCATCACTCTGCCGCAGATTGACGAGGATTCCAAAAAGAAATTGATTTTAAGCATATCATCTGCGACTAATTCTCAAACAACTGTTTCATCAATTGATCGCACGGCAAGTAACGATCAAAATAGACATCTAGCTGAACTAGTTTTTAATCGAACTGGAATCCTGTATGAGCCCAAGCGTGGCGAATACTCTGACGCCTTGCGTAGCAAATTCATAAGCAAGGATGATATTGTTGAACGAACCATTTTTACCCGTATCATGAATATCGCATGCGGCCGTTTCGCAGTGGCCGTTGAGCGGAAGATGATGAAAAACACCGGGGGCATCCTCCCGCAGATAACAGATGAGGACATCGATAAATTTCTTGATATTTATACTATTTATTCGGATGTATCTCAAAATAGACAACTGCGCGGCGCAGCAGACAAGGTTATCAATGACCTTGCTTTTTCTGTGTTTGTTCGTGAGCTAAGACTCAAACGGCATCGAGATGGGCTCACTGATTGGCTGCCAAGGGTGATAGCGGAAGCACGAGATCTATACGGGAATTTTGAAAACTGGGCGTGCGAGAATACGCCAGATTTCCTCACTACTCGTATCGACAAAAACTCAGGTGCAAAAAGGGAATTCTTCGCGTTTGCAAAATGGCGAAAAAGCGCCCGGTACGTCAAGGATGTGGAAGCTTATGTCAATTCTCTCGAGCTCATAGACGAGGAGTCTGCTTCAAACATATACACACCGATACTCCAGAAGGGCGCAATTGCCGAGATGTCCGAGTTGCTGACGGTGATACCAAAAGCGGACTGACCGGCTCCACCCCTTTGTCGTCATTCCCCCCCAGCCTCAAACACGGCTGCTTTCGAGAAAGCCTCGAACTGGTTTGAACGACCGGGACGAGGCCCAAACCCGCCTCCCTACCGCTCCCGCCTCGCCGCGCGTTCCTCGCGTGAACGCCTGCGGGGGGCGTTGTCGCCGGTCGGGCCGTCGTCGGAGGGGGTTTTGCGGGCTGGGAGTTTTACCTGTTCGGCGAGCTTCAGGAAGGGATCGACCTTGTTGGGCAGGGCCATCGCGTTGATGAAGAGCTGCTGGAAGTTGGGTTCCAGCGCGGTCTCGATCTTTTCGATGCGCTTGACCGTCTCCTCGATCTCGCGGCGGTAGTCGCGGTTGAGCAGGGTCATCAGCGCGCCCTGGCCGGCCGCGTTGCCGACGGCCTTCACCTCGGCCAGATCGCAATCGGGAATCAGGCCCAGCACCATCGCGTATTTCGGGTCGATGAAGGAGCCGAAGGCGCCTGCGAAGCGGATCGTGTCGACATGGTCGATGCCGAGCTTTTCCATCAGCAGCTTGACGCCGGCATAGAGCGCGGACTTGGCGAGCTGGATCGCGCGGATGTCGTTCTGCGTCACGGTGATGCGCTGTGCGCCGTCGTGCAGCAAATAGGAGAAGGTGCGGCCGTTCTGCAGGATGCGCGGCGTGCGCGCGGCCATCGCCCCATCGACGACGCCGTCTTCGGAGATGATGCCCGACAGATACATCTCGGCCACCACCTCGATGATCGCCGAGCCGCAGATGCCGGTGATGCCGAGCTTTTCGGCGTCTTCCGCAAAACCGTCCTCGTCGGACCATTTTTCGGAGCCGATGATGCGGAATTTCGGTTCCAGCGTCTCCGGGTCGATGCGTACGCGCTCGATCGCGCCGGGGGCGGCGCGCTGGCCGGACGAGATTTCCGCGCCCTCGAAGGCGGGGCCGGTCGGCGACGAGGCCGCCACGACGCGATGGCGGTTGCCCAGCACGATCTCGGCATTGGTGCCGACATCGACCAGCAGCATCATGCCGTCCTGGCGGTAGGGGCCTTCGGACAGGGTGGCGGCGGCAGCATCCGCGCCGACATGGCCGGCGATGCACGGCAGGACGTAGACGCGCGCGCCGTGGTTGATGTTCAGGCCGATCTCGCTGCCCCAGGAGTGGACCGCGCCGGATACGGCGAGCGCGAAGGGGGCCTGGCCGAGCTCGGTCGGGTCGATGCCGAGGAAGAGGTGATGCATGATCGGATTGCCGACGAAGACGGCGTCGAGGACGTCGTCCTGGCTGACGCCGCCCTCGGCGCAGACTTTTGCGACGAGATCGTTGATCGCCTCGCGCACCGCCTTCGTCATCGCCTCGCGGCCGTCCGGGTTCAGCATCACGTAGGAGACGCGGCTCATCAGATCCTCGCCGAAGCGGATCTGCGGGTTCGACGCGCCCGACGAGGCGACCACGCGGCCCGAGAGGAGCGAGACGAGATGCATCGCGATGGTGGTCGAGCCGATGTCGCAGGCGATGCCGTAGGCCTCGTTGTGCAGGCCGGGCCACAGCGCGATGATCGTCGGGCGCGAGCCCTCCATGTCGCGGTGGATCGCGGCGGTGACGCCCCACTCGCCCTTGCGCAGGATGGTCTGGACCTGCGGCAGGAGATGCTGCGAGACGAGCAGATCCTTCCAGCCCCAGTCCTTCTCCAGCATCACCTTCATGCGGTCGAGGTCGCCGAGCGGCTTGTGCATGTCGGGTTCGTCGACCTCGACATAGCAGAGCTGGACGGCCGGGTTGCGCTCGATCACGCGGTCGATCGCGGCCTTGCGCACGACTTGCGCGTTGATGACGGTGTCCTGCGGCACGTCGATGACGAGGTCGCCCTCGATCGTGGACGAGCAGGAGAGGCGGCGGCCGTCCGCCAGGCCGCGCACGCGCTGGTAGCGCTCTTCCTTGGCGCCGAAGGCCGAGATGTGGTCGTTAGACGAGACGATCTTGTGCTTGGCGAAATTGCCTTCCTGAACCACGACCTGGCAGCGGCCACAGGTCGCCCGCCCGCCGCAGACGCTCTCGACATAGACGCCGAGCTGGCGCGCGGCGTCGAGCACGACGGTGCCTTTCGGGAACCGCCCGCGCTTGCCGGACGGCATGAAGAGGACGAGGGGGTCGGTGAGGTTGGCCGGGGCGTTCATGGTTCTGGAGCTATCCGCGCGCCATCCGCGCTTCGCGGCCGCCGCGGCGCCTGCCGCCGTTGCCGCCGTCACCGGGCGCGTTGACGGCGACCGGGGCGGGGGCGTGGACCTCGCCGGGCTTGTAGTCCTTGTAGGTCTTGATCCAGGTCATGCAGTCCTTGTCGGTGCCGGCGAGCACGTTTGCGCCGCGCACGGCTTCCATCTCCTGCGGGCGGCAGGGGTTCATGATGGCTGATGTCATGCCGGCGCCGATGACCATCGGGATGAAGGCTGCGTTGATGCCGTGGCGGTGCGGCAGGCCGAAGGAGACGTTGGAGAGGCCGCAGGTCGTGTTGACCTTGAGTTCCTCGCGCAGGCGGCGCAGGAGCGCGAAGACCTGGCGGCCGGCGTCGCCCAGCGCGCCGATCGGCATGACCAGCGGATCGACCACGACGTCATGGGCGGGGATGCCGAAATCGGCGCAGCGTTCGACGATCTTCTTGGCGACCGCGAAGCGCACGTCCGGGTCCATGGAGATGCCGGTCTCGTCGTTCGAGATGGCGACGACGGGGACGTTGTATTTCTTGATCAGCGGCAGGATCGCCTCGAGCTTTTCCTCCTCGCCTGTGACCGAATTCACCAGCGGTCGGCCCTTGGCGACCTTGAGGCCGGCCTCGATCGCGGCGGTGACGGAGGAGTCGATCGACAGCGGCAGGTCGACGAGGCCCTGCACGATCTCCAGCGTCTGGACCAGAAGGCCGGGCTCGGTGGCGTTCGGATCGACGGTCGTCACGCCCGCATTGACGTCGAGCATGGTCGCGCCCGCCGCCGCCTGTTCCAGCGCGTCCCTGATGACGGTCTCGAAATTGCCGGCCTGCATCTCGGCCGCCAGCTTCTTGCGGCCGGTCGGGTTGATGCGCTCGCCGATGACGCAGAAGGGCTGGTCGAAGCCGATCACGATTTCCCTGGTCGCCGAAGCGACAATGGTGCGGGTCATGGAGTTCTCCTCGGGATATAAAGATTTCTTTATATCGTTACTGTTGTCGCTTCAAGATCGCGCCGGTTCAACTGGCTGCTTCACCGACGATCTGCTGGGGTTGCTCGCTGGCATTGTCGTGAAGGATATGATCGAGCCTCTCGGCGACCATCGCATCGTCGGCACGCGCCTCGCGCTTCCAGGGGCGACGCCCCTTCAGCACGCCGGAATCGTGGACGATCTCGGCGACGTATTCCTCCTGCCGATAGGCCATCACATGGATGCCGGAGACGCCTTCGATCTCCTTCACCTCGTTGATGATGTCGATGCAGAGCTGCTTGCCTTCCTTCTTCTGGTCGGCGGCACCTTCGAGGCGCGCGATGACGCTGTCGGGAATGTGGATGCCCGGCACGTTGGAGCGGATCCAGCGCGCGGTCTTGCCCGATGCCAGCGGTCCGACGCCACAGAGCACGAAGCACTCCTCGGTCAGGCCCATGTCGCGGATGCGCTTCATGTATTCGCGGAACATCGGCACGTCGAAGCAATACTGGCTCTGCACGAACTGCGCGCCGGCGGCGATCTTCTTGGCGAGGCGATGCGGGCGGAAATCGATCGGAGGCGCGAACGGATTGATCGCCGCGCCGAGGAAGACCGAGGGCGGGGTGGTCAGCTTGCGGCCCGACAGGAACTTGCCGTTGTCGCGCATGATGCGGATCGTTTCGAGAAGCGACATCGAATCGAGGTCGAAGACCGGCTTTGCGCCGGGCTGGTCGCCGGCCTGCACGCCGTCGCCCGTCAGGCAGAGGATGTTCGCCACGCCCATGGCGGCGGCACCCAGCACGTCGCCCTGGATCGCGATACGGTTGCGGTCGCGGCAGGAAATCTGGAACACCGGCGCGTAGCCCATGCGGGTCAGGAGCGCGCAGATGCCGACCGACGACATGTGGGCGTTGGCGCCCGAGGCGTCGACCGCGTTGATCGCGTCGACCCAGCCGTCGAACACTTTTGCGCGCTCGTAGACGTCTTCGGGATTGGCGCTGTCGGGCGGGTTGAGCTCGGCGGTCACCGCGAATTCGCCACGGCGCAGGACGCGCTCCAGCCTGCCGCGCGAGGAATGGCCGGGCAGGGGATCGAGCGGCAGGTCTATGCCGGCGGGGTTTTCGTCGGGCTGGTGTGGGCGGGTGGGGGTCATGAGCGTCTTCCGGGGTCGCGCTGCCCCTCATCCGCCCTTCGGGCCCCTTCTCCCCGTAAACGGGGAGAAGGGGAAGCGGAAATGTTGCGGACACCTTCCTTCTCCCCGTTCACGGGGAGAAGGTGCCGGCAGGCGGATGAGGGGCGGCGCAACGTCATGCGGTTTCCCCCTCCTTCGCCCGTTCCCGCTCCGCTGCCGCCCTTGCCGTCACCCGCAGCCATGCCGAGGTCTCGCGCAGGGACTGGTCGACCGGTTTCTGGACGTTCAGGATCGTGTCGCCGTGGACCATGTTGCGCGAGCCTTCCCAGGCCTTGACCCAGACGCAGGGCATGTCGGGCTCGACTTCGCAGTTGCCGTTGGCGCGCACGCCGCCGCAGGGGCCGTTGCGCAACTGCTTGGGGCAGTTCATCGGGCAGGACATGCCCGTCGAGGAGAGCACGCACTGGCCGCACATGCGGCAGTCGAACATAAAACCTTTCACGCGCTTTTCGACGAACTTGACCGGACCCTCGGCGCGCGAATAGCCGATCGTCTTCCACAGCGGATGCAGCATCAGGAACGCGTCGGCGAATTTGGCGTAGAACCATTCGAGGCCGCGCGAATGCCGGATCGACCAGAGGCGAACGGTGTAGCGGCGCTGAACGCGGCGCTGGGGCGACACGTCGGCCGGCTTGTAGTCGGATTTCGGCGCGGTCTTCTTGACCATCGTCGCCTGGGTCACGCCGGCCTCGGCGGTGGGCGGGACGACCTGCCGCGCATCAGAGGGGCCGGCTGCCGTCGTCGACAAGGGCCGGTTCTCAGCCATCGTGCTTGCCGCCCGCCTTGACCAGCGCCACGAGGCTGTCGCGATCGTAGCGTGCGTCGAGATCGGCGAGCGCCTTGTCGGCCTCGGCTTCGAGATCGTCGCTGACAGGAATGGGGTCGGCCTTGCGCCATTCGGCGAGATAGGCGTCGGTATCGCCCGCGCCGGTGCGCATGGCGCACATGTCGATCGCTTCGGTGAAGCGCAACGGCAGCTCGCGCTTGGCGTTCTGCCGTCCCTTCTTCACGATGACCTGCGCGGGTATATCGCGCCAGTAGACGACAATGAGATCCGCCATGTCAGCTCCGCTGCTTCACTCCGCGAGCATTGCCGGAAGCATCTTGAGCCTGCTTGTTGCGGGACGACGCGTGCGCATTCAAAAGCGACGCGGACGGTGCGCAATCACATCAAAAATGAAAGCCGAACATGCTGCCCGCGACATAGCCCGCGGTTCCCACGACGACGCCGATCACGACGAGGGACAGGATGCCGAGCGCCAGGCCTGCGCCGAGGAACACGCCGTCGCGTTCCGATACGGCGAGGCCGAGGATCGCGACGGAGAAAGCCGGCAGCCAGTTGCCGAGGGGTATCGGCAGGAACACCACGATCGACAGGAGCAGAGCTGCCGCGCCGATCAGCCTGTCGGCCCGCGCCGTGGCGAAGGGCCAATAGCGCGGATGGACGAGGCGCTCGAGCCATTCGAGCTTCGGCAGCAGCCTGTTGCAGCCATTGCGGAAGGTCTCGCGGTCTATCGGCCGCTCCAGCAGCCTGCGGGGCAGCCAGGGCGTGTTGTAGCCCAGCATCATCTGGCCGGAGACGATCATCAGCGGGATGCCGAAGAGAAGCGTGGAGCCCGGCGGAAGCGGCAGCAGGTTCAGCGCGGCGAACAGAAAGAGAAGGGCAGCAAAGCCGCGGTCGCCGATCGCCTCGCGGATGCCGCCGATCGTGACGGGGCCATCGGCCGGCAGGCACATCTCGCGCAGGACCTGCGACAGGCGGCGGGGTTGGCGCGCGACGAGCGCGGTGCCGCGCACAGGCTCACCGTCCGGTCCGCCGACATTCTGGTCGAGTGCTTCCATGTCAGTCCGCGTCGCCATCTCTAGATCGCCGTGCATCTTGATGGACGCACACGTGGCAATCTATCTCTTTGTATGAGCATCCCATTTTCGGGATACATGCTCGAAGGCCGGCCATCATGCCTGGCTGCCGTTAAACGTTGATGACGCCCCATGTGGTGCGCCGATGGCTGTTTGTCACCGACGAAACTGGAGAATGTTGAATTTGGATTCGTAGCGCGGGGCCGGGAACTCGATGTGCCATTCGCTCTCGCCCGTGCGGATCGCGTAGCCGGCCTGGTCGGAATTCGGCCCGGCACCGTAGGCTGGAGCCGCGTCGTCGTTGACGGTGCCCGCGCCGAGATAGGTCAGCCGCGTGTCGCTTTCGGTGAAAAAGCGCCCGGTCGTGCGCTGCGAGCCCGACAGCTTCTGAAGCCGCCATCCCGACCCGTCATCGGTGACCCTGCAGCGGAACCAGCCATAGACGACCAGCTCGACAGGGCCTGCGAGCTTGATCGTGCGGCACTGCCAATCGCCGGTCATGTCGAAGTCGGAAAACGGGATCGCTTCGGCGGAGAGGATCGTGTCGAGCGTCGCGACATCGGCCTCTGAACCTTCGGCCTTCGCGATCTCGACGGCTTCGCTTTTCGTCGTGTCGAAGTTGGCGAGCCGTTCGCGGTCCGCATCGGTGATGAGGCTTTCGATCTCACCGGTGGCGAATGCCGGCGCGGTGGCGATCGACAGCGTGGCGGCGATGGCTAGCAAGGTCTTTTTCATCGTGATCTCCGAATATGGCTGCCTTTGACGCGAGAAATCCGGCCGATTCAAGATCGCGTGTGTTCCGCGGCGGCAGTGACGAGGGCGGGTTCGAGGTCGCCATATCCGGTGAAACGCTTCTCATAGGCGAGGCCGAGCATGCGGGCGGCGTCCACCGCGACCTTTTCCAGCGCCGGATCGTCGGTCTGGGCGAGATAGACGACTTTTTCGTAATTGCCGAAGAAATCCTTGATCAGTTCGGGATGACGGTCGAGGCCGAGCGGCTTCATGAAGAAGGCATCGAATTGGCGGCACAGGAAATCCGTCATGTAGAAGGACAGCATGTCGCCATCGGCGACCGCCTCGAATGCGGCGTTTCCCTGATAGAACGCGAAGCAATGCGGCCCGGCGATGCGCTCGACGCCGTGTTTCTCGCAGACGCGATCCAGCATGCCGCCCGTGCCGCAATCGGCGTAACCAACGACGATGTGGCGGTATCCTTCGCCGCGCGCTTTCCGAATAGCGGCGTCGAGGGCAGGGGGGATGCGGTCGGGGTGGTAGTGAAATTCGGCCGGCAGGCAGGTGAGGTCGAGGTGGTCGAGGCCGTTGCGTTCCTTCACGGCCAGAATCTCGCGCGCGATCATTCCGCACGCGATCACGAGAACCTTTTCGGGTTCCGCGCGTTGCATGATCGTTACATTCCCCCGCGCCGAAGGGGCGCTTTGAAAATGCGGAGAGAGTTCATGACATCCACCATCAGCAAGGTCGCAATTCTCGTGCTCGTTGCGGGCTTCGCAGCCGGTTGCGCCAACACGATCCGGGGCGCGGGCGCCGATACGGCCAATGCAGTCAACGCGACCCAGCAGGCCGGCAACAACGTCGCGCGCGCCGCCGAGTAATTTCGCGCACGCAACATCTGCATTCTACAAAAAAGGCGCCGTCGATCCAACGGCGCCTTTTTTCGTGCTCACGAGCCGTTTCAGGCCGAAGCGCGAACGTTGTGCTTGCGCTTCATGTAGTCCTTGGCGGTTTCGACCGCGACTGCCGCATCGCGGCAATAGGCGTCCGCGCCGACGGCCTTGCCGAATTCCTCGTTGAGCGGCGCGCCGCCGACGAGAACGACATAATCGTCGCGAATGCCCTTTTCCTTCATCGTGTCGATCACGACCTTCATGTACGGCATCGTCGTCGTCAGCAGGGCCGACATGCCCACGATGTCGGGCTGATGCTCCTCGATCGCGTTCAGATAGTTCTCGACCGGGTTGTTGATGCCGAGGTCGATGACATCGAAGCCCGCGCCTTCCATCATCATGCCGACGAGATTCTTGCCGATGTCGTGGATGTCGCCCTTGACCGTGCCGATGACCATCTTGCCCTGCTTGGGCGCGCCGGTGGCGGCGAGCAGCGGGCGCAGGATGAACATGCCGGCCTTCATGGCGTTCGCCGACAGGAGAACTTCCGGCACGAAGAGGATGCCGTCGCGAAAATCCTCGCCGACGATGCGCATGCCCTCGACAAGGGCTTCGGTCAGGACCTTGTAAGGAACCCATCCGCGTTCCAGCAGGATGTTCGTGCCTTCCTCGATCTCCTCCTTGAGGCCATCATAGAGGTCGTCATGCATCTGCTGGACGAGTTCGTCGTCCGAAAGTTCCGAGAGGATGATGTCGTCGTCGGACATTGAAAGCTCCTGAATCACCGCGAAATGCAAGAAACCGGCGTGGTTCGCGCGCCTCAATTCATATTCTGCGAGGGCGCGGTTTTCATAGCTGATTTGCGACGCCGCACAGTAGGAAAGCGACTGCAAGGACCTGGCACGCATTGTGCGGGAATTCTTGTCGGTTTTGCGACATGGTCTGGCGTTGGCAAGCGGCCTCTGCAAGGGTGACGGTCTACGATCCGGCGAAAATGCCGTCGGTCCTGGCGGTGATCGAAACTATCGGGAAGAACGCACATGGACGACAATCTTGCGGTCGAGCAGGAAACGGGCGGCCGTCGCAGGGGACGCGGCGAGGGTAGCGGTGCGGCAGCACGGCGCGCAGCCAGATCAGGCGGCGGGCCGGGCATCTCGCTCACCTACATCAAGCGCAAGATCAACGTCTATGAAGTGCTGGACGAGGAAGGCCTGGCGCTGATCGAGGCGAATGCGGACACCGTGCTCGAAGAAATCGGCATCGAGTTTCGCGACGACGCCGAAGCGCTGGCCCTCTGGAAGGATGCCGGCGCCGACGTGAAGGGCGAGCGCGTCCATTTCCCGAAAGGCCTGCCGCGATCGCTGCTCAAGACCGCGCCGTCGGTCTTCACCCAGCATGCGCGCAATCCGGAGCGCTCGGTGCAGATCGGCGGGGATGCCACCGTCTTCGCGCCGGTCTACGGCCCGCCCTTCGTGCGCGATCTCGACGGCAACCGCCGTTACGCGACGATCGAGGATTTCCGCAATTTCGTGAAGTTGGCCTATATGGCCCCATCGCTCCACCATTCGGGCGGCACGGTCTGCGAGCCGGTGGACGTGCCCGTCAACAAGCGCCATCTCGACATGGTGCTGGCGCATATGACGCTGTCGGACAAGCCGTTCATGGGGTCGGTGACCGCGCCGGAACGTGCCGAGGATACGGTCGCGATGGCGAAAATCCTGTTCGGCGACGAGTTCGTCGACCAGAACACGGTCATCATCAACCTGATCAACGCCAATTCGCCGATGGTGTTCGACGAGACGATGCTGGGGGCGGCCAAGGTCTATGCGCGCAACAACCAGGCGACGATCATCACGCCTTTCATCCTGGCCGGCGCGATGAGCCCGGTCACGGTCGCCGGCACGCTGACGCAGGTTCTGGCCGAAGTGCTGGCGGGAGCCGCCTTCACGCAGCTCGTCCGCCCCGGCGCGCCGGTGCTGTTCGGTACGTTCGCTTCGTCGATTTCGATGCAGTCCGGCGCGCCGACCTTCGGTACGCCGGAACCGACGCTGGTGTCCTACGGCGCGGCGCAGCTTGCGCGGCGTCTGGGGCTGCCGTTCCGTACCGGCGGATCGCTCTGCGCCTCGAAGGTTCCTGACGCGCAGGCGGCCTATGAGAGCGCCAACACGCTCAACTCCACGGTTCTCGCCGGCACGAACTTCGTGCTTCACGCAGCCGGCTGGCTCGAAGGCGGGCTCGCCTCCTGCTACGAGAAGTTCATGATGGATGTCGACCAGCTCGGCATGCAGCAGAAGCTGGCGCAGGGCGTCGATTTGTCGGAAAACGGCCAGGCGATGGACGCCATCCGCGAAGTCGGTCCGGGCAGCCACTATCTCGGCTGCAGCCACACGCAGGCGAACTTCCAGACGGCGTTCTACCGCTCGTCGATCGCCGACAACAATTCCTACGAGCAGTGGCTGGCGGAGGGCGAGAAGACCGCGCCGCAACGCGCCAACGACCTCGCGCGCCGCTGGCTCGAGACCTATGAGGCACCGGCGCTCGACCAGGGTATCAGGGATGGGCTGAACGATTTCGTCGCGAAGAAGAAGGAGTCCATGCCCGACGCCTTCACTTGAAAGGAGCCCGTTTCAGGCCGGGCTAAAGTGGCCGACATCATACATAAGGAAGTCTGGCGCTCCGCCATGCGGGGGCCGGACGGGAAATGATGTCGCGTGCCGTCGTGCAACAGACATTGCAACCGCCTTTGCGGCGGGTCTAGTTTGATGCACGGAAGAAGCGGAGCAGCGCCATGGAACCGACCCTCGTCCTGATCAGCGTCTTCGCGATCTTCATTCCAGCCTTGCTGCTGCCGGGGCCAGATTTCGTCGCGGTCGTGCGCTCCTCGATGACCCGTGGCGTCAAAGCGGGATTGCTGACCACGCTCGGCGTGTCGCTCGGTCTCGGGATCTACGCCTCTCTGGGGCTTCTCGGCCTGTCGGCTGTGCTCATCAGGTTCGAGTGGCTTGCATGGGCGGTGCGGATCGCCGGCGGCGCCTATCTCGTCTATCTCGGCATAAAGCTTCTCCTGACCAAGCCGGCGGTGGCGGAGCTGCAAGTGGGTGCCGAGGCGAGGGGGCGACATGCGATACTCTTCGGTCTGGGAGTGACGCTCACCAATCCCAAGGCGATCGTCCTGTTTGCGAGCGTGTTCGCCACATCCGTGACGGCTCAGACGCCCGGCTGGTTGATGGCCGTCATGGTCGGTCTGGTCGTTGCCAGCAGCCTGATCTGGTACACGATTGTCAGCCTGTTCATGGCGTCCGGGCCCGTCATGCGCTCGGTCGGGCATGCGCAACACTGGATCGAGCGTGCCGCAGGCGCGGTGTTTGTCGCTCTCGGCGGTCGTATCCTGGCCGACAGCCGCAATCCTTTCCCGTGATTGCGAAGGCGCTTGCCGAACACGGCCTCATCGCGCGCGGCGGGTTCCGGTTCGCCGATGGTGACACACCTCCCGCCGGGCCATCCGGCCAACCCGCGCAATCCGTCGTTCTGGTGGGTAGCGCTGGGGCGGCATATTGGACCCATTTTACCGACTGGCGTTCGCGGCAGCCGGTCGATCCGGGCGATCCGCTGGATAGCTGGTCGAGGCAGGTGATCGGCGCGGTGGCTTTGCAGGCCGGTGCAAGGCTGGTGATGCCGAACGATCGGCCCTATGCGCCATTCCAGCAATGGGCGATGCGGGCCGAAGGGCTGAGGCCGTCGCCGCTGGGAATCCTGATGCACCCGGATTACGGGCTGTGGCATGCCTATCGCGGCGCGCTGCTGTTTGACGACGACGTCGAGGATTTTGACAGCCCGCCTGCTCCGAAACAAAATCATCCCTGCGATGCGTGCGTCGACAAACCGTGCATGACGGCCTGTCCGGTCGATGCGCATGGCGAGCGGGGGTTCGCCTATGAGGCCTGTCTCGGTCACGTTCGCTCGGCCCTTGGGGAGCCGTGCCGCGCAACAGGATGCCTCGACCGGAACGCCTGTCCGGTGGGCACCGCCTATCGCTATCCCGCCGAGATACAGGCGTTCCACCAGCGCGCCTTCGCGGGCGCGTAAGCCCGCCGACCGCCATTGCGGCAGGGACAGCGCTCGCCCGCGCCACGATATGTCTTGCTCGAATCAAATCCGCGTGGATCAATATCCTCGTCCGTATCGGAGGAGAGGAGAATCTGATGGAAGACGCAAGCGTAGGCTGGATCGCCGCCATCATCATCGGCGGCGTCGCCGGATGGATCGCATCGAGTGTCATGAAGAGCGATACCGGCATTCTCACGAACATTATTCTCGGTATCATCGGCGCCGCTGTGGCCAGCTTCCTGTTCGGGCTGCTGGGCGTGTCGTTCGGTGGGTGGCTGGGCTATCTGGTTGCCGGGTTCGTCGGCGCGTGCATCCTGATCGGGGGCGCCAGAGCCATCAGAAGCTGACATTAAGGGGGAAGCGGGCGGATCGATCAGGCAATTATCCGCTCGCCATCCCTGTTCCTGCACCGGCAAACCGCTTTCCCGCGAAGGCGTGAACGTTCTCGCCGCGAATAGCGGTCGGCGTGAACGCATGATGTAAGCCTGCAATGCATGCCCTTGCGGAAAGAGATCGCGGGATGCAAGTTCAACCAGTGACTGCAAGGGGGGGGCTCAAGCCGTTTTCGGAGGGACGTTCCCATGACGGACATTGCTGCTTCTCAATCCGGTGCCGCGGCACCGCCCGAACTCAAGCGGGTCATGGGGCCGTGGCTCCTTCTTCTGTTCATCGTCGGCGACATTCTCGGCACGGGTATCTACGCGCTGACGGGCCAGGTTGCCGCCCAGGTGGGCGGTGCGGTCTGGCTGCCCTTCCTGGTGGCGTTCGCGGTCGCGCTGGTGACGGCATTCAGCTATCTCGAACTGGTCACCAAATATCCGCGCGCCGCCGGCGCTGCGCTCTACACGCACAAGGCGTTCGGCATCCATTTCATCACCTTCATCGTCGCGTTTGCGGTGATGAGTTCCGGCATCACGTCGTCGTCCACGGCCTCGCGCGCGTTCGCGGCGAATTTCGCGGAGGTTTTCGGCCTCGGCGACGGCGTGCTCGGCGTGACGGCCATCGCGCTCTGCTTCATGGCTTTGGTGGCGATCGTGAATTTTCGCGGCGTCGGCGAAAGCGTGAAAGCCAATGTGGTGCTGACGATCGTCGAACTGACCGGCCTGCTGATCGTCATCTTCATCGGTTTCTGGGCCATTTCGGCGGGACAGGGCGACGTTTCGCGCGTTCTGGAGTTCAACACGTCTTCCGACAGCGCTCCGATCTGGGGCGTCATCGCGGGCACGACGCTCGCCTTCTTCGCGATGGTCGGGTTCGAAGACGCGGTCAACATGGCGGAAGAAACCCATCGGCCGAGCAAGATCTTCCCGAAGGTCCTGCTTGGCGGCCTGCTCATCACCGGCCTGATCTACGTGCTGGTCTCGATCTCGGCGATCACGCTCGTATCACCTGAGGATCTGGCCGAGGGCGACACGCCGCTCCTCAAGGTCGTCGAGGCGGGTGCTCCGGGATTTCCGATCGAAATCTTCGGCTTCATCACCATGTTCGCGGTGGCGAACAGCGCGCTCATCAACATGCTGATGGCAAGCCGGCTGGTCTATGGCATGAGCCGCGAAAAGGTGCTGCCCAGCGCGCTCGGGGCGGTGCATAAAACGAGGCAGACGCCCTATGTTGCGATCATCTTCACGACGCTGCTGGCCTTCGCGCTGATCACCTTCGTCGGCGAGGTGCCGGCGCTGGGCGGCACGACGGCGCTGCTGCTGCTCGGGGTCTTCACGATCGTCAACATCGCGGTCCTGGTTCTGCGGCGCGATCCGGTCGAACACGAGCATTTCACGACACCCAGCATCCTGCCGATCATCGGTGCGCTGTCCTGTGCGTTCCTCGTCGGGCCGTGGACGGGTCGCGACCCCGTGCAATACACGATCGCCGGCATCCTGCTGGCGATGGGCGTCGTTCTCTGGGTCGTGACGGTGATGGTCAATCGCGCGACCGGGACGACGCCGGATACATCCAAGCTGGAAGGGTTGGGCGGGAGCGGCCCGGTCAACTGACTTTCAGACCATGCCTGCATCAATCGGGTCGCGGATGGACGACATCCGCGGCCCGGCCGTGATATGCCACCCCCGATCGACATCGGGAGAGCATCGCATGACCAAGCGCAACATCGAAATCCCTACCAATGACGGACGCGCGCCCGCGGGGCTGTTCGTCCCGCAAGGCGGGTCGCGCCGCGGCGTGGTCCTGTTCATGGATGCGTTCGGCCCGAGGCCGGCACTCGACGGCATGGCCGAGCGTCTCGCATCGTCCGGCTATGCGGTGCTGGTGCCGGACCTGTTTTACCGGCAGGGGGCCTACGGGCCGTTCGACGCCAAGACCGGCTTTGCGCAGGAGGAGTCGGCCGCGAAGATCAGGTCGATGATGGCGGCCACGACGCAAGCCATGACGCAGGCCGATACGGGCGCGTTTCTGGATGCGCTGGGCAATGAGGGGGTCGAGCGGTTCGGCATCGTCGGCTACTGCATGGGCGGGGCGAGGGCGCTGAATGCGGCCGCCGCCCATCCCGACCGGGTGGCGGCCGCCGCGAGTTTTCACGGCGGAAACCTTGCAAGCGAGGCGTCGGACAGCCCGCATCGCGTTGCCGCCACTATCAAGGCGCGTGTCTATGTCGGCATGGCCGGGGTCGATCGCAGCTTTCCACCCGAGCAGTCGGCGATCCTCGCACAGGCGCTGCGCGAGGCCGAGGTAGACCACCTCATCGAAAACTATGTCGGAATGGCGCATGGCTGGGCCGTGCCGGACCACGGCGTCTACGACGAGGCAGGCGCGGAACGCCATTGGACGCGTCTCCTGACGCTGTTCGACGAAAGCCTGGCGTGAGGCTGCCTGCCATATCGCCCTTTTCCGATTTCGTTTCATTGCCTAGACTGAGGCGAATTCAGAGGAGCCTGCCATGATCGATAAAACCCTGTCTCTTTGCGCGCTGATTGGTCTTGCTGCCGTACTCTCATTGTCGCCGGCGATGGCCGACGATGCCTACGACAAATGCATCGACCAGAGCGACGGCACCAACACAGCCTGGGGCGAGTGCGGCGGGGCTTTGATGAAGCGCGCCGACGACGCGCTCAACGCGACCTGGAAGCGCGTCTATGCGCTCACCGACGGCGATACGAAGACCGCGTTGCTGGCCGAGCAAAGGCTGTGGGTCAAGTTCAAGGAAGGCGCCTGCCAGTTTTATGCCAGCGGTGATTTCGGCCGGGAGGGTCAGGTTTTGACCTATCCGGTCTGCCAGGCGTCGATCATCGAGGATCGCACGACGGCGTTGGAAGGCTACGCGGACGATTTCTCGCCCCGGTGAGCGCCGTCCACGCGTGACGAAAAAAATCTCGGGATCGCCCCAAGGAATCGCGACGTCGCTTCGTTTCACCGTCGATGATGGCACTCGCGATGGCTGATGACGATGTTTCCGATGCCCGACTGGCGCGCCAAGCGGCCGGCGGCGACAGGGTCGCGTTCTCGACGCTGATCGAGCGGCACTACCCCTTCATCTTCCGGCTCGCCTTTCGGATGACGGGGCATCGCGCCGACGCCGAAGACGTGGCGCAGGAGATTTGCGCGCGTCTGGGCCGCGCCATTCGCGGCTACAATGGCGGCTCGGCCTTCACGACATGGCTCTACGCGATCGTGCTCAATGCGGTGCGGGACATGGGGCGCAAATCCGCCCGCGAGGCTGCGAAGGCCAAGGCTTACGGCGTTCATGCGCTGATCGATGAGAGCCACGTAGCGCAGGAAGACCCGGCCGAAGCGCTGTGGCAGGCGGTGCGGCGATTGTCGCCCAAGCAATGCGAGGCGGTGACGCTGGTCTATGGCGAGGACATGAACCACGCACACGCGGCCGATCTGATGGGCTGCTCGGAAGCGACCGTCTCGTGGCACATCCATGAAGCGAAGAAACGGCTGAAGCAGATCATGTCGGCCGAGGAAGTCTGATCATGGCAAAGAGTGAATTCGACGAACTCGACATCCTGCGAAAGGCATCGGCGCCCGCGCCCGGTGAGGCCGCGAAGGCGCGCGCGCTGAACGCGGCGATGAGCGCATTCGACGATGCGCAAAAAGACGCGGCCACGACCCAAGGATCACCGGTGAGCGAACGTCTTACCGCCAGAACGATCAGGTTCTGGAGGGAAGTCATGAACAAGAAGCTCATCGCAAACCCGGCGCTCGCCGGTCTCGTGGCGCTGCCGGTCGCTGGATATGTCACCTGGCAGGTGATGGATGAATTCCGGTTTGGGCGTGACCCGGAGAGCGCAACAGTCGAGACCACCGCGCCGGAACGCCAGAGGCTGGAACAGCCGACTGCGACCAAACAGGACGCGGAACAGCGCAGCGCTTCGGGTGAGATCGCGCAGGGCGGCAGCCTGGCGAATGAACCGGTGGCCGCGCCGCCGCCATCGCCGGTCATGCCTGCTCCGGCCGAGAACATCCTGACGCGCGAGATGGCCGTCAGCGACCAGGCCGCACCGATGTCGATGACGCGGCCTGCGGGCGGCGGCGTCTTGCCGGAGCCCTTCATCGCGGCGGAAGAGAACCGGGAGCGGTTCGAGAATTTCAACACCAATCCGGTGCGTGCGGTGCTCGAAAATCCGGTTTCGACCTTCTCGATCGATGTCGACACGGCGTCCTACGCCTTTGCGCGGCGGTCGCTGAAGGAAGGCGTCATGCCCCAGCCCGACAGCGTGCGCGTCGAGGAGATGATCAACTATTTCCCTTATGACTGGGCGGGTCCCGACAGCGCGAACGTGCCGTTCAACTCGACCATCACCGTCATGCCGACGCCCTGGAACGCGCATACGCAGCTTATGCACGTGGCGATCAAGGGTTACGATGTCGTGCCGTCCGAGAAGCCGCAGTCGAACCTCGTCTTCCTGATCGATACGTCCGGCTCGATGAACGAGGCCGACAAGCTGCCGCTGCTGAAGAACTCGTTCCGGCTGTTGGTCGACAGGCTGGAGGCGAACGATACGGTCTCGATCGTCACCTATGCTGGCAATGCGGGTACGGTGCTGGAACCGACGAAGGTTTTGGACAAGCAGGCGATCTTCAATGCGCTGGACCGGCTCGAAGCGGGCGGCAGCACGGCGGGCGCCGAGGGTATTCGCGAGGCCTACCGGCTTGCGGAAAAGAGTTTCGTCGAGGGCGGCGTCAACCGCGTCATGCTGGCGACCGATGGCGACTTCAATGTCGGCCAGACGAGCGACGAGGAGCTGAAGACGCTGATCGAGCAGAAGCGCGACAGCGGCGTGTTTCTCTCGGTGCTCGGATTCGGGCGTGGCAACCTCAACGACCAGATGATGCAGACGATCGCCCAGAACGGCAACGGCACCGCAGGCTACATCGACACGCTCGCGGAAGCCGAGAAGCTGCTGGTGGAGGAGGCGGGTTCGACGCTCTTCCCGATCGCCAAGGACGTGAAGATCCAGGTCGAGTTCAACCCCGAGCAGATCGCCGAGTACCGCCTGATCGGCTACGAGACCCGCGCCCTGAACCGCGAGGATTTCAACAATGATCGGGTGGATGCCGGCGATATCGGGTCGGGCCATTCGGTGACCGCGATCTACGAAATCACGCCCAAGGGCAGCCCCGCACAGATGATAGACGAACCCCGTTACGGTGCGCCGGCCGACCAGGCTGCGCCTGCCAGCGACGAGCTCGCCTTCGTCAAAATCCGCTACAAGCAGCCGAACGAGGATGCGAGCGAACTCATCACCACGCCTGTGGTGCCGGCGAATGTGGTCGGGTCGCTCGACGCGGCGTCCGAAGACGTCCGCTTCTCCGTGGCGGTGGCTGCATTCGGCCAGAAGCTGCGCCGCACGGATGCCGTGGCAGACTACGGCTATGACCGGATCATGGAGATCGCCACCGCTGCACGCGGCGCCGATCCCTTCGGCTATCGCGCCGAGTTCCTGTCGCTTGTCCGACTGGCTTCGGCCCTGGATGGAAAGCGGTAGCGGAGACGCTTCACCTACAAGTGCTGAAGGCCCACGCGTGGGGCGATGCAGGCCGGCCGGGGAGAACCCCCTGCCGGCCTGTTTTCGTTTTCGTGCGGACGGGTCTTGAAAAGATATATCGTTTGATCGATATATCTAACGAACGATATATCTTTAACTGATCTCACAGGAGACGATGATGTTTCATCACAGACAATCACATGAGGAATGCGGACGCGGCTGGCGCATGAGCGGCCGGGATGGCGGCGAGGGCGCTGAGCGCGGACGCGGGCGTGGCGGGCCGTTCGGTCGTCATCGCGGAGGCCCGTTCGGCGGGCGCGGCCCACGGATGTTCGACCCCGGCGCGTTGCGGCTGGTGGTTCTCGGCCTGATCGCCGAGGAGCCGAGGCACGGCTACGATATCATCAAGGCGCTCGAGCAGAAGTTGCAGGGCGCGTACAGCCCCAGCCCCGGCGCGATCTACCCGATGCTGCAGATGCTCGAGGAGGCCGATCTCGTCGTCTCGCGGGCGGAAGGCAACAAGCGGCTCTTTTCGATCACCGAGCAGGGCAAGCTCTACCTCAAGGAAAACGCCACCGAGCTGGAACGCATCAACGCGCAGATCGCAAGCGTCGCCGAGCGTATGGGCGGTGCGGTGATCGGCGAGGAGTTTCGCGCGTTGCGACAGATGATCCACGAGAAGATGCGTGGCGGCGCCTGGAATTCCGAGCAGGCCGCAAAGGCGCGCGGGATCATCCGGCAGGCGCTGAAAGATCTCGGCGAGCTGTAATCGAGCTTAGCGTGGTTCGAATGAGTGGGCCCGCTTTGGACACCCCCTCCGTCCCTTCGGGCCACCTCCCCCACGGGGTGGGGGAGGATCCGGCGTTGCGGCCGCCCTCGACCTCGATCCTCCTCCGTTTATGGGGGAGGTGGCCCGAAGGGACGGAGGGGGTGTTTTTTGCGAAAAGCTGAACGATCCAGCATCGGGCAGACAACAAAAAACCGGCGGGAGATATCCTGCCGGTTTTTGCTGTTTGAACGTGTTTTGGCCGGCCCTTCGCTATGGCTTCCTGCCCTTCGGGCGTTCGCCTCCCTTCGAGAGGTCCACTGGACCTCTCTCTCTCTCTCCGCCCGAAGGCGGACCGGGAGCTCACCGTTCGTCGTTCAAAAAGCCAAATCTTTGGCTTTTTGTTGCCTTCGGCAACCACTCCTCACCGTGCGCGGCGGCGTTCGCGGCGCGCGCCGTCGCCTTCGACCGCGCCGCTCTGGTTCGCCTGCTTGTTGCGCAACGGCCCGATGCGGGTGACGACGTCTTCGACCGATGGGCGCGAACCTTTGGTGTGCGCGTCGATTGCCTTGCGCATGGCGGCAAGGTGTTCGAACGACGTGCCGCAGCAGCCGCCGACGATTTTTGCGCCGCCGTCGATCGCGAGGCGGGCATAGTCGGCCATCAGGTCCGGCGTGCCGGAATAGTGGATCTCGGTCCCGCGAAATTCGGGAATGCCGCAATTGCCCTTCACGATGATGGTCGCGTCCGGCTTTGCCTCGCTCATGTCGAGCAGGGAGGCGAGAATGTCGGATGCGCCCACGCCGCAATTGGCGCCGACACCGACCGGCGCTTGTGCAAGGCCATCCACCGCGTCGTGGATGTGCTTGGGTGCAAGGCCCATCATCGTGCGGCCGGCCGTGTCGAACGAACCCGTATAGGTGTAGGGCAGGCCGACCTTGATTGCGGCTTCGGCCGCTGCGCGGATTTCGTCGGGCGCAGACATAGTCTCGATCCAGGCGACTTCGGCGCCGCCTGCCTTCAAGCCCTCGATCTGCTCGACGAAGGCTGCGACCGCCTCGTCATAGGTCATCGCGCCCAATGGCTGGAGCAGTTCGCCCGTCGGCCCGACCGAGCCGGCGACGATGACCTTGCGGTCCGCCTTGTCGGCGACGGAGCGCGCGATCTCGGCGGCGCGCCTGTTGATCTCGTGGACGCGATCCTGTGCGTGATGCAGTTTCAGACGATGGCGCGTTCCACCGAACGAGTTGGTGAGGATGATGTCCGCGCCGGCATCGACGAAACCCTGATGCAGCGCGACGATCTTTTCGGGTGCGGATTCGTTCCAGATTTCCGGTGCTTCGCCTGCTTCCAGACCCAATGCGAACAGGTTGGTGCCCGTGGCGCCATCGGCCAGAAGGACGCCTTTCTCGGCGATCAACGCGTCGATCGGATTGGTCATCGGAGTTCGCTTTCGGCAGGAGCGGAGTTTGGATAATCATATAAAGAAATCTTTATATGAGGTCAATATCTCCGAATTGGTCACTCCGTCGGGAGTGTTCGCGCGAATTGTGCGGACTCGTGCGCGTTGATTTCCGCTGCCCTGATCAGATTGTCGAAATGACGGGTGAGGGTGCGCACCGGCTGGGCCGCGTTGAGAACGACATACATGTCGCCGACATAGATCGCCGCGCGAAGCTGGCCGAAGATCGTGTAGGGCACGGAGTATCGCTGCCGGCCGTCATAGAGATAGAGCCGGAAGCTCGGATAAAGGTCCTCCAGCAGCGTCGCCATGTGCCGAAGCTGGTCGGCGCGGGCGGCCGCGTCGAAGCCGGACCAGACGCCCAGGCCGCGCGCGAAGATTTCCAGCGTGTGACGCGGCATGCAGACCTCCATATCGGTCTCGGGCCTGCGGCTGTAGTCGATCCGGAACTGGACATCACCAAGCTGCGTGCCTGGATCGCGCCGGGTGATCCCCGCCTCATATTCGATCAGGGCGTCGGTGCGCAGAAGATCGGGGATGCCTGCAGGCACGTAGCGGACCTTGGCGCCGGCAGCTTCCGCGTACCATTTCGCCAAAAGCGTGCGATCGAAACCGCCGGCACCTTCCTCGATCTCGAGGCTGCCGCGGATCTCGCTCGCCAGCCCCTCGTCCTCGCTGACGCCCAGCAGCCAATCCAGCGAAACCTTGTGTTCGCTGGCGATGTTCAGGAGCGTTTCGGCGCGGGGGAGGCGGGTCGCCGAGCCCGACAGAAGCTGCGACAGCGCGGACCTGTCGATGCCGACCCCGGCCGCGAATGCCGACTGGTTCGCGCCGGAGCGAATCACAAGCGTGGTGAGACGCTTGCGAAACGTTTCCGCGAGATCGCGCTTGTCCATAGCTTAACGTCCCAAATGTTGACTGTTGTAAACAAGTGTCGATATTGAGTTTCAATGTCAACACTTCGTGCGCGTTCTCGCATTGCAGCATAGCGACGCTCCTGACACCATCCTGTCAGGAATCGGGGGATTCCGTCTGATTTGGGCTGGTGACCATGAGCAATGCTGACAGGCGCGCGAATGCGCCACGAACGGGGGAGCGCGGGGGCGCTCTGCGGGTGGAGTGGCCGACGGTCGCTCTCATCGCGGCATGCTACGGCGTCTGGGGGGCGTGCGGGCTCATGATCTGGCCGGAATGGCCTGTTCTGGCTCTCGCGATCCTGACGCTGACGATCGCGCTTCAGTCTTCCTTGATGCATGAAGCGTCGCATGGGCATCCCACCCGTAGCTCCCGCCTCAACGAGTTTCTGGTCGGCCTGCCGATCGGCCTAGTCTTTCCCTATCGGCGCTTCAAGTCGCTGCATTTGCGCCATCACGCGGATGAGCGGCTGACCGACCCGTTCGACGACCCTGAAAGCTATTATCGCGCCTTCTGGCAGCACGAGGAACTGCCGTCATGGTTGCGCGCGCTGCTGCGCGTGAACAATACGATGGCCGGGCGTTTCGTCATAGGGCCGGCGATTTCGAATGTCGGGTTCCTGCTCACCGACGGAAAGCTGCTCGCGGAGGGCGACAGGCCGGCGCTTCGCGCCTGGATGCACCATCTCGCCGGGCTTGCAGTGGTGATACCCATCGTCCTGATCGTCTTCGACATGTCGCTGATCGCCTATCTCGTTCCGGTCTATCTCGGACAATCGATCATCGCGATCCGCACCTTTGCCGAGCATCAGTGGTCGGAGCGGCCGGACGGGCGGACGATCATCGTCGAGCGTTCGCCGCTGGCGCTCCTGTTCCTCAACAACAATCTCCATCTCGTACATCACAAGATGCCGACGGTCGCCTGGTATCGCCTGCCGTCGCTGTTTCGCGAACGACGTGCCGAATGGCTGGCGATGAATGACGGCTATTCCTATCCGAGCTATTTCGCGCTTCTCAGGGATTTCGCCTTCAGGGCGAAGGAGCCGGTGGTGCACCCATTCCTGCGCCGCGCGCCGGAGCCGGGCAGGGCGTTCAAGCCACGCGTACGCGCGCGCAACGTCAACGGTCTCGGCACGTCGCCGGTGCCGGCCGAGCCGTCCAAGGAATAGCGCCTTGCGGCTTGCAAGCCTCGTCGCGACATCCCAGTAAGGCGTCATGAGCGACTTCATAGCTGCACTGCCGATGTATGACTGGCCGGAGACGCGTGGCCATGTCGATGCACAGTGGGAGACGATCCGCGCCGTACTGCGCGGGCAGGGTCTCGACGCGCCCGAGCATCTGACGCGCCGGAATGCCGACATGCCTGCCGTGCCGGGCGGCATACGCGATGCCGCCGGCATCGTGATCGCGCCGGACCCGGCGACATTGCCGCCCGACGCGCTCGACCTTCAAACCTTGTGGCGGCATCCGAAACTGCTTTTTGGGCAGGCCTGCTGGGGGCCGATGCAGACGACGGGCCTGTCGGATCAGGTGCGCGTGATCGGCCAGCCGGATTATTCGGACGTGGAAGGCGGGCAAGGCGAGTTTTATTCGAGCGCGATCCTGGTCCGGCGTGACGGCGTTGTCGCGGATGTCGCCGCGCCCGGCGACGGCAGCGCTTCGATACCGCTCGACCGGCTGCGCGGAAAGCGCTTCGCCTTCAACAGCGAGGATTCGATGTCCGGCATCATCGCGCTGTCGCGCGATCTGGAGGCGATGGGCGAGGGGATTTCGATTGTCGCAGAGCGCATCGAGACTGGCGGCCACCGCGCGTCCATTCGGCATGTGGCAGGCGGCCTGGCCGATGTCTGCGCGGTCGACTGCCGGAGCTGGGCGATGGCGCAGCTTCATGAGCCTGCGGCGCGGGACTTGTGCGTCGTCGGCTGGACCGGAAGGCGACCGGGTCTGCCCTACATTTCGGCGCTCGGCATGCCGCCATTCCTGTTTCAGGGGTGACCAAATGACGTTGCGGCACCTTTCGCTGGCCTAACCGACAGGCTGGCGGATCGGCGATTGCGCCCTTGTCATCGGGGTTTTCGCGGGCAAGAAGACCACGCACCGCCTCCCAAGGCAGCAATACGAGGTCTTTGTCCGTGAACATTCTCTTTCGCATCTCCGATCTGGCCGGCCGCACCTTCGCCGTCTGGGTCATCGTCTTCGCCGCTCTCGGCTTCTTTCTCCCGGCGGTCTTCAGCGGCTTTGCGCCGTGGATCGTTGTCCTGCTCGGCATCATCATGTTCGGCATGGGCCTGACGATCTCCGCCAAGGATTTCGCCGAGGTGGCCAGGCGCCCGTTCGACGTCTCGATCGGCGTGCTCTCGCAGTTCATCGTCATGCCGCTTCTCGCCGTGCTTTTGACCCGCCTGATCCCGATGCCGCCGGAAGTCGCGGCGGGCGTCATCCTCGTCGGCTGCTGCCCCGGCGGCACCGCAAGCAATGTGATGACCTACCTGTCGAAGGGCGACGTGGCGCTCAGCGTCGCCTGCACCAGCGTGACGACGCTTCTCGCGCCGGTCGTGACGCCCTTCCTGGTCTGGATGTTCGCAAGCCAGTATCTGCCCGTCGATGCCATGAGCATGTTCCTGAGCATCGTGCAGGTCATCCTCATCCCGCTTGCGCTTGGCTTCATCCTCCAGAAGATCGCGCCGGGACTGGTCAAGGCATCGCTGCCGGTGCTGCCGCTCGTCAGCGTGATCGGCATCGTGCTGATCGTCGCGGCTGTGGTGGCCGTCAACAAGGCGGCAATCGCGGAATCAGGCCTGCTGATCTTCGCGGTGGTGGTGCTGCACAATGGTTTCGGGCTGTTGCTCGGCTATTTCGCCGCGCGGGCCGCAGGCCTGTCGCTCGCCAAGCGAAAGGCGATCTCGATCGAGGTCGGCATGCAGAACAGCGGGCTTGGCGCCGCACTCGCGAACGCGCACTTTTCGCCGCTCGCAGCGGTTCCCAGCGCGGTCTTCAGCGTCTGGCACAATGTTTCCGGCGCGCTGATCGCGAGCTATTTCGCACGCATGGATGATCCGGACGCAGAGCGTCAGGATTTGTCGGCGAAGTAGTTGGTACGGGCCGGGCACGCTGGCGTGCCCGGCCTCGCCTCTGCTGCTAGCCGCGCATCTTCTCGCCTGTCGGGTCGAACAGCGGCTCGACATTGATGCGGGCAGGGCGGCGATGGCCGAGGATTTCGATCTCGAACATGCCGTCGGTATCGTTGTCGGCAAGTGCTGCCGGCACATAGCCCTGCGCCATCGACTGGCCGACATAGTGGGCGAAGCCGCCTGACGTCACCCAGCCCACGACCGACCAGTTGCCGTCATGCAGCCCGCGCACGGCAGACGCACCGGTTGCAGCGCTCGACTCGCGAACCTCCGCCCCGGTCGGGTCGAAACGCGGTGCGCCGAAATCGTGCGTCTTGCCGACAGTGCCGTAATCGGTCCCGTTCACCTTCGCCCAGATCGGCTCGTCGCCCATCACGTCGGCGTCGAGCGCATCGACCATGAAGGACACGCGGCGCAGCTTCGGGCCTTCCGCATGTTCTTTCGCGGCGGCCTCGCGGCCGATGAAGTCATTCTTCTCCAGCTTGATGAAGCGGTCCATGCCGCCTTCATAGGGGCCATAGATCGGCCGCAACTCGCGGAACCAGGTCGGGAAGTTCTTTTCGAGACGCATCGACAGAAGCGCGCGCATGCCGAAATCGACGATGCCGAATGCTTCGCCCGCCTCCTTGATCGCGGCGTAGACGAGGCGCTCATAAGCGGGCTGCATCCAGATCTCGTAGCCGAGATCGCCGGTATAGGTGATGCGGTTGACGATGCAAGGCGCGCCGCCGACGGCCATCTCGCGATAGTCCATGAAGCGGAACGCCTTGGTCGACACATCGATGTCGACCAGCTTCTGGAGCAGTTCCTGCGCCTTTGGGCCCGCGATGGAGAGGCCGACCAGCGTCTGGTCAAAGCGGTGGATGCGGACGTCCTTGGGCTGGTGCGCCTCGAACCAGCGCATGTGGTATTTCGCGGCCGCCGACGAACCCCAGATCATGAAACGCTCGTCAGCAGCCTTTGCGATCGTGAAATCGCCGATGAGCTTGCCGAATTCGTTCAGCATCGGCGTCAGCACAATGCGGCCGGTCCTGGGCATGCGGTTGGTCATCAACCGGTTGAGGAAATCCTCCGCGCCGGCGCCGCTCACCTCATATTTGGCGAAGTTGGCGATTTCGGTGATGCCGACACGCTCGCGGGTGGCGCGGACCTCGTTGCCGACATGCTCGAAATCGTTGGAGCGGTGGAAGGACACCACATCCTTCGGCTCGGTGCCCTCAGGCGCGAACCAGAGCGGCGTCTCCAGTCCCCATGAATCGCCCATGACGGCGTTCTGGGCCAGCATCGTGTCGTAGAGGGGCGTGGTCTGTGCGGGGCGCGCGGCGGGCAGTTCCTCGTTCGGGAAGCGGATCGAGAAGCGGCGCGAATAATTTTCGCGGACCTTCGCATTGGTGTAGCGCAGGCTCGCCCATTCGCCCCAGCGGGCAACGTCCATGCCCCAGACGTCGAAGCCCGGATCGCCGTTGACCATCCAGTTGGACAGCGCCAGCCCCACGCCGCCGCCCTGGCTGAAGCCCGCCATGACAGCGCAGGCGCACCAGAAATTGGTGAGGCCCTGAACCGGGCCGACCAGCGGGTTGCCATCCGGCGCGAAGGTGAAGGGGCCGTTGATGATCTGCTTGATGCCGGCCTTTTCGATACCCGGGAAATGCTTGAAGCCGATCTCCAGCGAGGGCGCGATGCGATCGAGGTCGGGCGCGAGGAGCTCGTGGCCGAAATCCCACGGCGTGTTGACCGGCGACCACGGTTTGCACGCCTTCTCATAGGTGCCGAGCAGGATGCCGTTGCGCTCCTGGCGCGTGTAAATCTCGCCCTTGAAATCGAGCACGCCGACCATCTCGCGGCCGGTTTCCTTGTTGAACGCCTCGACCTCGGGCATCGGCTCGGTCAGCAGGTACATGTGCTCCATGGCGAGCACCGGCAGCTCAACGCCGACCATGCGGCCGATTTCGCGCGCCCACAGACCGCCGCAGTTTACGACGTGCTCGGCCTTCACCACGCCCTGTTCGGTGATGACGTTCCAGGTGCCGTCCGGCTCCTGCGTCAGTTCCTTCACCGGATTGCGCAGCACGATCTCCGCGCCGAGTTTCTTCGCGGCCTTGGAGTAGGCGATGGTCGTGCCGGACGGATCGAGATGGCCTTCGACCGGATCCCACATCGCGCCGACGAAGTTCTTCTCGTCCATCAACGGGAACATCGCCTTGGCTTCCGACGGCGTGATCAGCTCCGTGTCCATGCCGAGATAGCGGCCCTTGGCGTGAGCGAGGCGCAGGAAATCCATGCGCTCGGGCGTATCGGCCATCATCACGCCGCCGGTCAGATGCAGCGAGCAGGACTGGCCGGAAAACTCTTCGAGCTCCTTGTAGAGCTGGACGGTATAGGCCTGCAGCTTGGCGACGTTCGGATCGCCATTGAGCGTGTGGAAGCCGCCGGCCGCGTGCCAGGACGAGCCGGAGGTGAGCTCCGACCGCTCGATGAGCATGACGTCGGTCCAGCCCGCGCGCGCCAGATGATACAGCACCGAACAGCCAACGACGCCACCGCCGATCACAACCGCTTTGACGTGAGATTTCATGAGGATAGGTCCGTAGTTGAAGAGAATGAATCAAAAATCCGTCGGGGCGCCGCCTTCGGCGATGCGCTTGTCGACGAAGGCGTCGAGTTCCTCGCGGATGGCGGGGTCCAGCGGCGGTGCCTCAAAGGTCGCAAGCCGTTCCTTCCAGACGCGGTTGGCCTTTTCCATCGCGGTCGGCGATCCGGCTTCGGCCCAGGTTTCGAAATTGCGCCAGTCCGACAAAATGGGCGCATAAAAAGCGGTCTTGTAACGCGACTGGGTGTGGGGGGTGCCGAAAAAGTGCCCGCCGGGGCCGACATCGCGGATCGCGTCGATCGCGAGCGCGTCTTCCGACAGGTCGAGCGGGGTCAGGAACTCCGCCACCATCTGGAGCATGTCGATGTCGAGGATCGTCTTCTCGTAGGAACAGCGAAGGCCGCCTTCGAGCCAGCCGGCAGCGTGCATCATCATGTTGCCGCCGCCCTGTACCGCGCCCCAGAGCGAGAACACGCTCTCATAGGCGGCCTGCGCGTCGATGGTGTTGGCCGCGCAGGTGTTGGAGGTGCGGTAGGGCAGGTTGTAGCGGCGCGCGAGCTGGCCGCCGACCATCTGCGCCTTCATGTATTCCGGCGTGCCGAAGGCAGGCGCGCCCGACTTCATGTCGACATTCGAGGTGAAGCCGCCATAGGCGACGGGCGCCCCCTTTCGCACCATCTGCGCAAACGCGATGCCGGACAGCGCTTCGGCGTTCTGCTGCACCAGTGCGCCGGCGATCGTGACGGGCGCCATCGCGCCCGAGAGCGTGAAGGGCGTGACGACCACGACCTGGCCCGCCGAAGCCATCTGGATGATGCCTTCCATCATGGGCACGTCGAGCTTCAGCGGCGAATTGGTGTTGATGATCGTGAAGACGGACGGCTCGTTGACGAACTGCTCGCGGGAGACGCCGCGCGCGATGCGAGTGATCTCGATGCCGTCGAGATTGCGCTCCTTGCCGAGCGAGTAGATGTGAAACACCTTGTCGGTGAGCACGGCCAGATCGCGGATGCATTCGAGGTGGCGGATCGAGGGGTGGATGTCGATCGGCTCGACAGGGTAGCCGCCCGTGCAGTTGATGATGTTGTGCATCTGCGCCAGACGCAGGAAGTTGCGGTAGTCTTCCTGATTGCCGGGCCGCCTGCCGTGATCGAGATCCGAGCAGTTGGGCGCTGACGCCATCATCGAGATGATCAGGTTGTCGCCGCCGAAGGTGAGGTTATGGGCCGGATTGCGGGCGTGAAGCGTGAACTGCGACGGGGCGTGGCTCACCAGTTCAAGGATCAGGCCGGGGTCGAAACGCACGCGCTCCGTGCCGTCGCGAACGTCGGCGCCATGATCCTTCATGATCTGGCGTGCGCCGTCATGCAGCACGTCGACGCCGATTTCGGAGAGCACCCGCAGGGAGGTGAGATGGATCGATTCCAGCTCGTCCTCGGACACGATCCGGGTGGGCGTGAACGGTACGCGCAACTGCCGGAAGGGCGGCTGTTCGAAGGCGGCGGAGCCGCCGGCGCGTTTTCCGGCGCGGCCACCACGGCGGGCGCGGTCGGATCCAGCCAGCGCTTCGGCGGGCAATGAAAGGTCTGTCATTCGGGTCACCAGAGTCACACGTGTCGAGGTGCATATTGGACCGGCGAACGTGATGTCATTGACGACGCGGCGACCATGACAACGAGAGAAGCGACATGCGCGAATTCCTGTCTGGACCAGCGGCGCGAAATCACATCATCCAGATCGTGAATTCGCTGGCGTGCGCCTGATGCGCCAAGCATGTCGGGACATGGAGACCACAAGCACCACCGCGACAACGCCAGTTCCATGGCTCGCCATCGGCGCGGTTACCGCGACGGTGTCGGTCTTCGCGATCGCGCAGGGGCTTTCCTACCCGCTCCTGAGCTTCATCCTCAACCGGCAGGGCGTTTCTCCGACGCTGATCGGCCTTTCGGCGGCGATGTCGCCGCTGGGCATGATCGTCTCGTCGTCCTTCGTGCCGTTTATCGTCAAGCGGCTTGGCGGCGTGCGGACGGTGCTTATCTGTTCGATGCTCAGCGCGACGCTCTTTGCGCTGATCGGCGCGACGCAGAATGTGTGGCTGTGGTTTCCACTGCGCTTTCTCGTCGGCATGAGCGTCATTCCGCTCTACGTGCTGAGCGAGGTCTGGATGATCGCCCTGACGCCGCCAAAAGCGCGCGGGCGCTTCATGGGCCTCTACACCTCGATCATCTCGCTCGGCTTCGCGGTCGGTCCGGCGACGCTCGCTGTCGTCGGCACGCAGGGGTGGCCGCCCTTCCTGCTGGGCATTTCGGCGTTTCTGTTCTGCGGCCTGTTCGTGCTCTCGGCCGCTCCGCGATTGCCGAAATTCGAAGAGGACGAGCAGCAGGGAACGGTGCGCCGGTTCCTGCCCGTCGCGCCGACGCTGCTTCTGGCGGTCGTCGTGGCGTCCGCCTTCGAGACCGCGCTTCTGGCGCTACTGCCATCCTACGGGCGATCGCTGGCCATGGACGAGACGCAGATGGCAACGCTTCTGACCGTCTTCATCGTCGGCAATTTTGCGCTGCAGGTGCCGCTGGGGCTCATCGCCGACCGCTGGAGCGCACGCGGCGTCATGATGATCTGCGCGGCGATGACGATCGTCGGTTGCGCCCTGATGCCGGCGGTTCTGGCGACGCCGTTCCAATGGCCCGTCGCCTTCTTCTGGGGCGCGTTCGCCTATGGCATGTACACGATGGCGATCGTCGAACTCGGCCAGCGCTTCACCGGCTCGATGCTCGTTGCGGGCAATGCCGCCTTCGCGCTGATGTGGGGGCTTGGCGGCGTGTCGGGGCCGCCGAGCGCGGGGCTTGCGATGCAGGTGTTCGGGCCGAACGGATTGCCGGCCGTGCTCGGCGTGCTGTGCGCTATTCTGCTCGTGGTCGGTCTGTTGCGCGCACGGGTTCGGGCGACTTGAACCCGCCGCCGTGCCTCGGCTAGACTGCGCGGATGCACGAGGCCAGATTCCTACGGAATGCACGCCAGGTCGCGGTGACGCCGTCGCCGCGCACGCTGCATGCCGAGCTTCTGCGGCTGTGCGCACGCATCGGCTATTCCCCGCATTTCACCGTTTGAATCCGCCACGGCACTTGCCGGATCGATTCAAACGGAGGCGACAAGCCTATGACATACCAGAACTTTTCCCTGAAGCAGCTTCAGGAGATCGATGCCGCGCATCATCTCCACCCGTTCACCGACCACAAGGATCTGCGCAATGCGGGCACCCGCATCATCACGCGCGCGAATGGTCCGTTCATCTACGATTCCGAAGGCAACGAACTTCTCGACGGCATGGCCGGCCTGTGGTGCGTGAATGTCGGCTACGGCCGGCACGAACTTGCCGAGGCCGCCTATGAGCAGATGAAGGAATTGCCGTATTACAATTCCTTCTTCCGGTGCTCGACGCCGACGCCGGTGCTGCTTGCGAAAAAGCTCGCCGAGATCGCGCCCGAGGGCCTGAGCCAGGTGTTCTACGGCTCGTCGGGTTCGGAATCGAACGACACCGCGTTGCGGCTCGTGCGGCACTACTGGGCGCTCGAGGGCAGGCCCGAGAAGAACCTGATCATCTCGCGCAAGATGGCCTATCACGGCTCGACCGTCGCCGGCGCGTCGCTGGGCGGCATGACGGGCATGCATGAGCAGCTTGGCGGTGCGGTGCCGGGCATCGTCCATGTCATGATGCCCTACGCGTTCGAGCTCGCGCTGCCGGGCGAAAGCGAGCATGATTTCGGCATTCGGGCGGCAAAGGCGATCGAGGACGCGATCCTCGATGCAGGCGCCGACAAGGTCGCGGCTTTCATCGGCGAGCCGATCCAGGGGGCGGGCGGCGTCAAGATCCCGCCGGCGAGCTACTGGCCGGAGGTTCAGCGCATCTGCCGCAAATACGACGTCCTCCTGATGCTCGATGAGGTCATCACCGGCTATGGCCGCACGGGCGAGTGGTTCGCGGCGCAGTCGATGGGTATCGAGGCCGACACGATCACGACGGCAAAGGCCCTCACATCGGGCTATCAGCCGTTGTCCGCGCTGTTCGTCGGCGACCGCATCGCCAAGACGATCGTCGACAAGGGCGGTGAGTTCTATCACGGCTACACCTATGCCGGGCACCCCGTGGCCTGCGCGGTGGCGCTGGCAAATCTGGACGTGATCGAGAAGGAGGGGCTGGTCGATCGCGTACGCGAAGAGACGGGCCCGTATTTCCGCAAGGCGCTGACCGAGGCTCTGGCCGACAAGGGGATCGTGGGACAGGTCCGGACGTTCGGCCTGATGGGCGCGATCGAGATCGTGAAGGACAAGGAGACGCGCGAGCGGTTTCCGGGCGAGGGCGCGGCGGCCGTCGTCGTGCGTGACCACGCGATCGCGCAGGGCATGATGCTGCGCGCGACCGGCGACACCATGATCCTGTCGCCGCCCCTGATCTGGACCAAGGAAACGATCGACATGGCGGCCGAGCGCATCGGCAAGGCGCTCGATCTCGCCGAAGCCGATCTGCGCAAATAGTGAGTTGGTCGCCTCTCCGGTTGCAGCCGGGGAGGCGTCCAGCCTCATTTTTCGACGTCACCGCCGCTCTCGGCCCAATCCTTGAACCCGCCGAGATTGTGCACCTCGGTATACCCCATGTCCTTGAGCGTCTTGCCGCTCAGTGCGGAGCGGCCGCCGGATGCGCAATAGACGATGACCGGCCGGTCCTTCGAGAAGGATTTGTCGAAATATTGCGTCTCGTCGTCGGCGCGAAATTCCAGCATGCCGCGGGGTATGTTGATCGCGCCCTTCACCTTGCCGCTGGCCTCTACTTCGGCAGGGTCTCGCACGTCCACGACGAGGGCGTTTTTCTCTCTCATCAGCTTTTGTGCCTGATCGGGCGATATTTTCGGAATAGCGGCGTTTGCCGCAGCCATCATCTCTTTCACGCTTGTCGGCATCGGATTTCCTCCAGTATTGACGATGGCACACTACGCCAGCAGGCGACCCGCTGACAGTCGTAACGATACCGGCCAAAAGGAGTATTCAGATGACGACGCCTCCGATCGTTTCTCCAATCGAGTACGAGGACGCCTCGCCCGAGGTCCGCGCGGTCTATGACGACATCATGCAGACGCGCGGCACCGACTGGATCAACAATTTCTGGAAGGTGCTGGCGCACGATCCGGCCGGGCTCAAACGCACCTGGGAAGACATCAAGCAGGTGATGGGGCCGGGCGCGCTTGATCCGCTCACCAAGGAACTGATCTACATCGCCGTCTCGGCCACGAATGGCTGCGAATACTGCACCTATTCGCATACGGCCTCGGCCCGTGCGAAGGGCATGAGCAACGCGCAGTTGATGGAGCTTCTGGCCGTCGTGGGCATGGCGAACGAGACCAATCGCCTCGCAAACGGCCTGCGCCCGCCCGTTGACCCGCAATTCCAGCCGAAATGAGCGGGTCGAGGGTATCTATACCCTGACGCTCAGGATAGACTCCGCACAGGGTGGAGATACCGGAATTGTCCGGGAACGAGGTTTTGCATGACCAGACGTCCATCCAATAAATCCATCCGCTCGACTGCCACACTCACCGGTGGGCTCATGCTCGCGCCGGCGGTCGCCGCCTTGCGCATGCCGCTGCTCACCGACGAGGCGAACGGCCTCAATCCGTGGCGTGTCGAAACCGTCCGCGCGGTTTCCGAGAAGGCCGCGGCTGTCGTCGAGGGAACGGTGGCGGCGCAGATGTCGCTCGTGCAGTCGGCGTCACGGTTCTGGCTTGAGGTGATGTCCGGGCAGACGCCGTCGCTCTGGAACGGGGTCGCGATGGAGCGTGCGGTTCATGCAGCGCTCAGGCCGTCGAGCAGCAAGGTCAAGACCAACTACAACCGTCTCAGCCGCAAAAGCTGAGGCCCGCGCTTTCTTCGTCGGTAGAAATACAGGCCGATGAGTATGGAAAAACCGCGCTCTCCGGGCGGGGAGAAACGCGGTCTTTGCCAAATATACGCATGGCGTTTCGCGAACTCGATACACTGCGAAACTAACTGCTCCGGTACGCAATACCTGATCCGGAGCGGAGGGCGGTTGCGATCACCGCCTTAAAAACCGTTTTACAGCGACATCGTTACCGCGCGGTTAGCGAGAGCTTAAGCAAGTATGAATCGGGCGATTTTCTGCCGGGCCATGCGCGAAGCGCGCTGACCCAGCGTCAGGACACGTCGCCGCGCAGAAAGCGGACGATGCCGGAAAAATCCGTTCCGCCGTGGCCCATGGCGTTGAAAAGCGCGTAGAGCTGGGCGGCTTCGGCCCCCAATGGCGTGACCGCGCCGGCGCTCTGGGCCGCTTCCTGCGCGAGCTTCAAATCCTTCAGCATGAGTGCGGCGGCGAAGCCCGGTTTGTAGTCGCGGTTGGCGGGTGACGTCGGCACGGGGCCTGGCACCGGGCAGTAGGTGGTGAGCGACCAGCACTGTCCGGACGAGGTGGACGCGACGTCGAACAGCGCCTGATGCGAGAGACCGAGCTTTTCGGCGAGAACGAAGGCTTCGCCGACGCCGATCATCGAGATGCCGAGGATCATGTTGTTGCAGATCTTGGCTGCCTGTCCCGCGCCGCCATCGCCGCAATGCACGATCTTGCCGGCCATCGGCTGGAGGATCGGCTCTGCCCTCGCGAAGGCGTCCGGCGAGCCGCCTGCCATGAAGGTCAAGGTGCCGGCTTCCGCGCCGCCGACGCCGCCCGATACCGGCGCATCGATGGAGAGCATGCCGGCCGCCGAGGCGATCGCATGCGCCTTGCGGGCGGAATCGACGTCGATGGTCGATGAATCGATGAACAGCGTGCCCTTCGCCGCCGTGGACGCGATGTCCTCATAGACCGACAGGACGTGCTTGCCGGCGGGCAGCATGGTGATGACGACATCCGCGTCCTTGGCCGCAGCAGCGGCATTCGCCATGACGGTGACGCCGTTTTCGCCGGCGATCTTCAGGTTTTCCGGCATCAGGTCGAAGCCGTGCACGGTGTGGCCGGCCTTGACCAGATTGGCGGCCATGGGATTGCCCATATTGCCGAGGCCGATGAATGCGATTGTCGTCATGGTGGGTTCCTCCGGGGTAGGGCAGTAGGGGAGTAAGGCAGTAAGGGAGTAAGGCAGTAGGGATGAAGTTCGGTCGTCTGCTTCGATGGTCGAAAGAGGAATCCAGCGATTCCCCCTACTGCCCTATTCCCCTAACGCCCGATCAGATGCCGCGCGATGATGACCCGCATGATCTCGTTGGTGCCTTCGAGAATCTGGTGGACCCGCAGGTCGCGCACGAGTTTCTCGACGCCGTATTCATGCAGATAGCCGTAGCCGCCATGGACCTGGAGCGCGTCGTTGGCGATGTCGAAACAGGTGTCGGTGACGAAGCGCTTGGCCATGGCCGACCATTTCGACGCGTCGGGCGATTTCCGGTCGAGCCTGGACGCGGCTGCATAGAGCATGACGCGGGATGCCTGAAGGTTGGTTTCCATGTCAGCCAGCTTGAACTGCAGCGCCTGGAACTGGTCGATCGTCTTGCCGAATGCCTGGCGCTCGCCCGCATAGGCCAGCGCCTTGTCGAGCGCCGATTGCGCGCCGCCGAGCGAGCAGGCGGCGATGTTGAGGCGGCCGCCGTCGAGGCCGGCCATGGCGATGCGGAAGCCCGCGCCTTCGCCCGAGAGGACATTTTCGGCAGGCACCTTGCAGTCCTCGAAGATGACCTGACGGGTTGGCTGCATGTGCCAGCCCATCTTGCTTTCGCTCGGTCCGAAAGACAGGCCCGGCGCGTCCTTCGGGATCACTATGGTCGAGATGCCCTTGGGGCCGTCCTCGCCGGTGCGGACCATCACGACGTAGAGGTCGGACTCGCCCGCACCCGAGATGAACTGCTTGGTCCCGCTCAGGACGTAATGGTCGCCGGAACGGACCGCCTTTGCGCGCAACGCGGCAGCGTCGGAGCCGGAGCCGGGTTCGGTCAGCGCGTAGCTCGCCAGCCATTCCATCGACGTCATCTTGGGCAGGAAGCGCTGGCGCTGCTCGTCCGAGCCGAACATGTCGATCATCCAGGCCGACATGTTGTGGATCGAGATCATCGACGAAAAGCCGGGACAGGCGGCGGCCAGCGCCTCGAAGATCAGCACCGCGTCGAGGCGGCCGAGGCCGGACCCGCCGACATCCTCGCGGATGTAGATGCCGCCGAAGCCGAGCTGCCCGGTCTCGCGGATGACGCTGGAGGGGAAGAAGCGCTCCTTGTCCCAGTCGAGCGCATAGGGCGCGACGCGGTCGGCGGCGAAGCCCGCCGTCATCTCCTGTATCGCGCGCTGGTCTTCGTTCAAGTCGAACTGGTTTGCGGTCGCATCGACAGCAGCGTCCATGGCATCCTCCCTGAACGGCCCTTGGCCTTCTTGTTTTCGCTTGTGCGTGATCTGCAATCTAGACCATTGAGGCAGGCGTGCAATGCGCCGGCCCGCAAAGGCGCTGTGCGCAGGTGCGATAACGGAAAGTGCGTGATGTGAACAACGAAGCATACTGTCTTCACCGCAAAGGCGCCTGCCGGTGACGCGCGCGCTCATGCTGCAAGGGACCGGCTCCGATGTCGGCAAGACGGTTCTGGTGGCCGGGCTGTGCCGCGTGGCGCGCAATCGCGGGCTGTCCGTGCGGCCTTTCAAGCCGCAGAACATGTCCAACAATGCCGCCGTGGCCGACATTCCGGGCGAGGCGATGGGGGGCGAGATCGGGCGGGCGCAATGGCTTCAGGCGCTGGCCTGTGGCGTGCCGCCGAGCGTGCACATGAACCCGGTTCTCCTGAAGCCGCAATCGGATGTGGGTGCGCAGGTCGTCGTGCAGGGCAAAATGCGCGGCGAAGCGCAAGCGCGCGACTACCAGACGCGCAAGGCCGAACTCATGGATGCTGTCATGGATTCGTGGACGCGGCTGAAGGACGGCGCAGACCTGATCATCGTCGAAGGCGCGGGATCGCCGGCGGAAATCAATTTGCGCGACCGTGACATCGCCAATATGGGCTTCGCCACGAAGGCCGACGTGCCCGTCGTGCTCGTCGGCGACATCGACAGGGGCGGGGTGATCGCGGCGGTCGCGGGCACGCATCTGATCTTGCCGGAGGACGACCGGCGCATGATCGCGGGCTATCTGATCAACAAGTTCCGCGGTGATCTGAGCCTCTTTGACGACGGGCTTGAAGCCATCACGCGCTTTACCGGGTGGCGGTCCTTCGGCGTGGTGCCGTGGCTGCGCGAGGCGGCGTTGCTGCCGTCGGAGGATTCGGTCGTGCTCGAACGCGCGGTGAGCGAGGCGGGGCCGGCCTGCAAGGTAGCGGTTCCGATGCTGTCGCGCATCGCGAATTTTGACGATCTCGATCCGCTGCGGGCCGAAGCCGGCGTCGATGTCGTGTTCGTGCCGCCGGGCCGGCCCTTGCCGGCGGACGCGTCGCTCGTCGTCATTCCCGGCTCGAAGGCGACGATCGCCGACCTCGCGATGTTCCGCGACAATGGATGGGATCGCGATCTGGCCGCGCATCGGCGGCGGGGAGGCCGCGTCGTCGGCATCTGCGGCGGCTACCAGATGCTCGGCCGCGTCGTGCGCGATCCGCATGGCGTCGAGGGGACGGTTCGCGAGGCGGACGGGCTCGGCATGCTCGACGTGGAGACCGTGCTGGAACCGGACAAGACGGTGCGCAACGTCGCCGCGCGTTCGCTCGTCTTCGACGAGGACATGTCCGGCTACGAAATCCACCTCGGGCGGACGACGGGAACGGATACGCTGCGACCGGTCCTGACGATCGACGGTGTGCCCGACGGCGCGTCGTCGCCGGACGGGCGCGTCTGGGGCACGTATCTTCACGGCGCGTTTGGTGCCGACGGGTTTCGGCGGCGGTTTCTGGCCGATCTCGGGCTCGCCACCGGCGGCGGCAATTACCGCCAGGGTGTCGAGACCGCGCTCGACGCCATCGCCGAGCATCTGGAACGCCATCTCGATGTGGATGCGCTGTTGGCCGCGGCGCGATAGCGTCAGCAGTTCGCCTTCGGCCAGTAGGTGCCGAACGTCCAGATGTTGCCTTCGGGATCGCGGCAGATGAATTCGCGGCTGCCATAGTCGCGATCGGTCAGCCCCTGTTCGATCGTCGCGCCGGCTTTGGTGGCTCGATCGAAGAGCGCATCGACCTCCTCGACGGCGATGTAGAGCGACTTGCCGGCCGGCTCGCCCGGCTGTCCGACCATCGCGCCGAAGGCGTCGTCGGCGGTGTCGCCGCACATGATCATGGATGACCCGAGTGCGAGTTCCGCGTGGCCCACGCCGCCGTCCGGGCGGTCGTAGCGGGCATGGACCGCGAAGCCGAAGGCCTTGACGAGAAAGTCGATCATCCGCGCGGCATCGCGGAAGCGGAATGTCGGATAGATGCGTGGGGGTTCGATGCTCGTGGCGGTCATGATTGTCTCCGTTGTCTGGTCCAGAGACGCAGGATGCCGCGTTTTCGGTGCGCTGGATTGAAGGAATGTAACCTTCGATCAGGCCGCGACGGCGAGCCACGCCGCAGGCGTCGAACCGGAGAATTCGCGAAATTCGCGCACCAGATGGGCCTGGTCCGCATAGCCGCATGCGGCGGCGATATCGGCCCAGCCGTTCTCGCGCCGGGACACGGCCAAAGTCTGGGCACGGCTGAACCGTGCGATGCGCGCGACCTGCTTGGGCGGAAGCCCGATTTCCTGCCTGAACCGCGCGGCCAGATGTTTGCGGCTCCAGTCGAGTTTTGTGGCGAGCGCTTCCACCGATATCCGGCCGCCGCTGGCGACGATGGTCTGGTAGGCCCAGTTCGTGGCGGGGTTGGCCGCCGGCGCCTCGCGCAGTCGGAGCGTGAGGAATGCTGCGGCGAGATCGAACCGTCGGTTCCAGTCCGGCTCGTTGCCCAGCCGTTCGCGCAGACGCGCCAGCGGGCGGTCGTTCACATCATCGAGAACGAGCATGCGTTCCGTCAGTTCGCTCATCGGCAGGCCGAAGAACAAGCGGGCGCCGAGCGGCGTCAGGGTGAATTCGAGGCAGGAGCAGCCGCCGGCGGAGCGGATGTTGACCGGTTTCAGGCACAGGCCGGAGGTGAAGCTTTGATACGCATCCGACTTGCCCGGCTCGCGCCCGAGCGCGATTTCGAACGGCTCCGCGAAGCCGATCAGCACCGGCACGACCAGAGAGGCAATCTCGACCTGCCGGATCGGCGCGCCGGAGCGTTCGCGGTAAAGCGCGATGTCATGAACGAGGTGGGAAAGACCGGCCGGTGCCGGCACCTTCATCAGTTCGAACGTCTCCGTGGCGACGATCGTCGCGCCCGGGCGGGCGGGCCTGTCGGGGAGGGGACGTTCGGGTCTCATCGGCGCAGATTAGCGCAAAGCGCGGACCGGCAGAAGTCCCGCGGCTTCCAACCGCACCTCAGGTCCAGAGCAGCCTTGCCGCCAACACCAGGCAGGTGCAGACCAGCAGCGGCTTGATGATGCGCGCGCCCCTCTTCATCGCCACGCCCGCGCCGATGCGCGCGCCGATGAACTGGCAGATGCCCATCATCAGGCCGATGCGCCAGGAAACGGCGCCGACCGCCGCGAAGGCGGCGAAACCGCCGAGGTTCGAGGCAAGATTGAGCAGTTTGGTGTGGGCCGTCGCCTTGAGCACCCCGTAGCCCGCGAGAGCGACGAAGGCGAGCATGAAGAACGAGCCGGCGCCCGGCCCGAAGACGCCGTCATAGAAGCCGATCATCGGCACGACAGTCATGCCGAAGACGAAGGGCGTGATGCGCCGCGCCCGGTCGACGTCGTTCATGTTCGGCTTGAAGGCGAAGTAAAGCGCGATCGCGACGAGCATCGGAGGAAGCATCGCGTTCAGCCATTCGCCCGGCAGCACCGTTGCCACAGCGGCTCCAGCGACCGCGCCGAGGAACGACAGGATGGCCGACGGCAATTGCGTTTTCAGATCGACATGGCCCTTCGAGGCGTAGGCGATCGTTGCGGATGTCGCGCCGAAGATGCTCTGAAGCTTGTTCGTCCCGAGCGCTTCGACCGGGGCGAAACCGGCGAGCAGCAGGGCCGGGATCGTGATCAGCCCGCCGCCGCCCGCAATCGAATCGATGAAGCCTGCGAGAAACGCGGCTGCGGCAAGCAGAAGGACAATCTCGATGGCAAGGTCGGGGAACATTGGGGGGCCTGCAGAACTGGAAACCGCTTGCATCACACGTGATGACGTTTCGCAAGCGGGAACTCGTTCCGTGAAAACTGCTCCGGGATAACGCTGAATCCGGTTTCCTGTTTGCGTTGCAATGGACTAGCGTTGGGCGATCATGTCTTCATGCGAGGAGCACGCGATGGCGTTCGATGTAATTGCGCGGATCAAGTCGCTCTTCGATGGCGATCCCGCGGTGCGCAAGGTGGCTGACGATCCGTCGCTGTCGGCGGAAATCCTGCTGCTGTTCCGCATGGTGCTGGCCGATGGCGAGGTGAGCGAGGAGGAACTCGCGACGCTGAAGCGCATCTGCGCCGAGACGTTCGGCATCGGCGAGGAAAGCTTCGCCAAGGTCATCAGCTATCTGCACGACTACGGCTACGAGACGACGACCGCGCAGGCATTGCAAATCTTTCGTGAATACCCGCGCGACCGCCGCATCCAGTTGGCCCGGCATCTGGCCGAGATCGCCAAGGCCGATCAGGACCTCGACGCGCACGAGGTGAGGCTTCTGGCGCGGACGCTTGAGATGCTGCGGCTGAAGCCGCAGGACGTGGTCGATCCGGCGTAAATCTCTTTGTTTGAGCATCGGAATAATCCGAAAACCGGATTCCACTTTTCGGTCCGATGCTCTAGCCCTGTTCGCCGAGCTTGCGCCTGAGGGCCCGGTGCAGGTCGGGGGCCGCCGCAACCAGTGCCTTTGCCGCATCCGATTGCGGGTGGTCCAGTACGTCTGCGGTGGCGCCGCGCTCGACGATCCTGCCATCGTGCATGACCATCACCTGGTCTGTAATCGCGCGCGCGACCGTCAAATCGTGCGTGATGAAGAGATAGGCGACGCCAAGCCTGGAATTCAGGTCTGCGAAGAGATCGAGGATTTGGGCGCGGATCGATACGTCGAGCGCGGAGACCGGCTCGTCGGCCACCACCAGCCGGGGGCGGGTGATGATCGCGCGCGCGATCGAGATGCGCTGGCGCTGGCCGCCGGAAAATTCGTGCGGGTATTTTTCCATGTCGCGCGGGCTCAGGCCCACCTCGTGGAGCGCGGATGCCACCATTTCGCGCCGTTCAGACGGCGTCGGCTGCTTTTCGAGGAGATGAAGGGGCTCGGCGACGAGCCGTTCGACCTTGTGCCTCGGATTGAACGAGCCGTAGGGGTCCTGGAAGACCACCTGCATCTTGCGGCGATGCGGCTTCAAGGCAGCCTCGTCCAATGCGCTCAATTCTTGGCCGTCGAGGCGGATTTCGCCGGCGGTCGGCCTGTCCAGCGCCAGGATCATGCGCGCGAGCGTGGACTTTCCGCAGCCCGAGCGTCCCACCAGCGCGATCGACTGGCCGGCGTCGAGAGTGAAGGAAACGTCCGAGACGGCGCGGAACGGCTTTGGATGTGAGAAGAGCGAGGTGCGGCGTCCGGGATAGTCGCGGGTTATGTTCTCGACGGACAACAGAGCGGCGGTGGATTTGCCCGCGCCAGTACCCCCACCCCTTACCCCTCCCCACAAGGGGGAGAGGGACGTCCGCTCCGGCGTGACCCCGGCGACGGAAGCGACTGGCGCCAACTCCTCAAAATCTCCCTCCCCGTTGTGGGTAGCGGTAAGGGGTGGGGGTGAAAGCGCTGCCGCCGAATGCCGCTTCCGATCCGGCACGTGCATCGATGCCTGTGCAAGCTGGCGCGTGTAGGGATGAAGCTGAGCAGAGAGGGTTTGGGCCGTCTCGCCGTCTTCCATCACCTCGCCGTGGCGCATGATGGTCACGCGGTCGGCCATGTCGGCCACCACGGCGAGATCGTGCGAAATCAGGAGAAGACCCATCCTGCGTTCGTCGACGAGGTCGCGAAGCAGTTCGAGGATCTGCTTCTGCAGGACGACGTCGAGCGCGGTGGTGGGTTCGTCGGCGATCAGGAGCTTCGGTTTCAACGCGCAGGCGATGGCGATGACGACGCGCTGGCGCTGGCCGCCGGACAGTTCATGCGGGTAGCGCGAGAGCGGGAACTGGGCTTCCGGCAGGCCGACCCGGTCGAGGATTTGCCGCGCCGCATCCTCGGCATCGCGGCGGTTGGCTCTCGTGTGCCAGCGAATGCCTTCCGCCACCTGCTCGCCGATCGTCTTGACCGGGTTCAGTGCCGTCATCGGCTCCTGGAACACCATGCCGATGTCGTCGCCGCGCAGCCGGTTCATGGCGGCTTCAGGGGCCGCGAGGATGTCGATGCCGTCGAAGGTGATGCGCCCCGCCGCACGCGCGGCATCCGGCAGCAGTTTCATGATCGTCAGGGCCGTCATCGACTTGCCCGAGCCGGATTCGCCGACGAGGCCCATGACCTCGCCTTCGGCAATCGTGAGGTCGATGTCTTTCAGGATCGGCGTTCCGCCGATCTCGAGGCGCAGATTCTCGATTTCGAGGAGGCTCATCGCTCGCGCCTCAGTCTCGGATCGAGGACGTCGCGCAGGCCGTCGCCAAGAAGATTGAGGCCGAGCACGGTCACGACGATGGCAAGGCCGGGAAAGATCGCCAGATGCGGCGCGATCATCATGCGCGTCTGGGCGTCGAACAGCATGCGACCCCAGGTCGGCATGGGCGGCTGCGTGCCGAGGCCCAGATAGGACAGTCCCGCTTCGGCCAGAATGCCCAGCGCGAACTGGATCGTTCCCTGGACGAGGAGCAGCGAGGCGATGTTGGGCAGGATGTGTTCGATCGTGATCAGCGTCTTGCCCTTGCCGGCGGCGCGCGCGGCGAGAACATATTCGCGCGGCCAGAGCGACAGGGCGCCTGCGCGCGCGACGCGTGCGAAGACGGGTACGTTGAAGATGCCGATCGCGATGATGGCATTGACGGCGCCGGGGCCGAAGATGGCCGTGATCATGACGGCCGACAGGAGCGCGGGGAATGCGAAGACGAGGTCGTTGAAGCGCATCACCACCTCGTCGAGCCAGCCGCCGCGTGCTGCCGCCCAACAGCCCAGCGGCACGCCGATGGCGATGCCGATGCCGACCGCGACGACGGCGACCGCGATCGAATTGCGCGCGCCGACCATGATCATGGACAGGATATCGCGGCCGAAATGGTCGGTGCCGAAGGGGTGGTCTAGCGACAGGCCCTTCATGCGGTCGGCGACGACGAGGTTGGTGACGTCGTATGGCGTCCACAGGAACGAGACGAGCGCCGTCAGCGCGATCAGCACCGTGATCAGGAAGCCGATCAGGAACGAGCGATTGGCGAATGCCTGCTTCAGGACGGCGCGCGCGCCGGACGGTTCGATACCGACGGACATATCGGTCATGTTCGCACCCGGAGCCGGGGATCGACGACCGCGTAGAGAATGTCGACGATGAGGTTGACGACCACGACGCTTGCGACGAGCAGCATGACCACGCCTTCCACCACGATCAGGTCGCGCTGGGTGATCGCCTGGAAGACGAGGCGGCCAAGGCCGGGCAGGTAGAAGACGTTCTCGATGATGATCGTGCCGGCAAGCAGGAACGAGAACTGGAGGCCGAGAATGGTGAGGACGGGGATCATGGCGTTGCGCAGTGCGTGCCGCCACAAGACGACCTGACGCGGCATGCCTTTGGCGCGCGCGGTGCGGATATAGTCTTCGCCAAGGACTTCCAGCATGGCGGAGCGTGTCACACGCGCGAGGATCGCCGCCTGCGGCATCGCGAGTGCGACCGCCGGCAGGATCAGCGATTTGATGCCCGGCCATATGCCGGCGTTCCAGCCGGCAAAGCCGCCGGCCGGGACCAGCCGCAGCCAGACCGCGAAGACGTAGATGAGCAAGAGCGCGAACCAGAAGTTTGGAATGGCGACGCCGATCTGCGCCGTTCCCATCGAAACCGTGTCCGGCAGCCGGCCGCGCCTTGCGGCGGCAAAGATGCCGACGGGTATGGCGATTGCGGTCGACAGCAGGAGCGAAATGATCGCGAGCGGCAGGGACACCACGATGCGTTCGGCTATGAGCGTGCTGACGGGCGAGGAATAGGTGTAGGAGCGGCCGAAATCGCCGACCAGCATTCCGCTGACCCAGTTCAGGTAGCGCAGGAACACCGGGTCGCCGAGGCCCATCTGCGTCCGCAGCGTCTCCAGCGCCTCTGGCGTGGCGTTCATGCCCAGCATCAACACGGCGGGGTCGCCGGGCAGCACTTCCATGATCGCAAAGACGACGATCGACGCGACCAGGAGTGTGATCGCGCCAATGGCAAGTCGCTTGAGCAGGAAGGCGGTCATGTGAGCAGGAAGGCGGTCATGACGATGGTAGCGGGAAGTTCCGATGCCGGCGTTCTACGTTGCCCCCCTCTGGCCTGCCGGCCATCTCCCCCACAAGCGGGGAGATCAGCCTGCATCTTCGCTGTCGCCAATCTCCAGCGTCGAAGGAAAAGCGCAGAGGCTTATGCGGGACGATCTCCCCCCTTGTGGGGGAGATGGCCGGCAGGCCAGAGGGGGGCAACGTAGAGTACATGTCGTACAGACTGGTCTACGCCATCTTTATTCCGACCAGCTCACTCCGGTCAGGTCCGTCGCCTGTATGGGCGAGTTTTCCCACATGCCCTGCAGCTTGGCATCCCAGATGCCGACCTTGGGCAACTGGAAGAGGAAGCCTGCCACGGCGTCGTCGGCGAGGATCTTCTGGGCCTGGCCGTAAAGCTCATTGCGCTTGGCCTCGTCGGCCGTGACGTTCAGTTCCTCGATGACCTTGTTGAACTCGGGGTTCTTGTAATTGAAGTAGTAGTCCGGCCGCGAGTAGATATCGATGTCGTTCGGCTCGGTGTGCGAGACGATCGTCAGGTCGTAGTTCTTGTCGGTGAAGACCTGGGAAAGCCAGTCGGCCCACTCGACCGGAATGATCTCCAGATTAATGCCGACCTGGCGCAGTTCCGAGGCGATGATCTCGCCGCCGAGGCGGGCGTAGGGCGGTGGCGGCAGCTTGATCGTGGCCGAGAAGCCGTCCGGGTAGCCGGCGTCGGCCAGAAGCTGTTTCGCCTTCTCGACATCATGCGGGTAGGTGCCGGTCAGGTCGACATAGGCCGCGTTGGCGGGCGAGAAGTGCGAGCCGATCGGCGTGCCGAAGCCGTTCGAAGCGCCGACGATGATTTCGTCGCGGTTGAGCGCATGGGCAATCGCCTGGCGCACTTCCAGCTTGTCGAAGGGCTCCTTGCCGTTGTTCATCGACAGGAGCGTCTCGCCCTCAGTCGAGCCGATCACGACCTTGAAGCGGGGATCGGATTCGATCTGCGCCAACGCGTCGCCGACAGGGGCATTCGCGAATGCCTGAACGTCGCCCGAGAGCAGCGCGGGAATTGCAGCGGCGGCGTCCGGCACGACGCGGAATTCCGCCTTTTCGAGCGCGACCGGCTCGCCCCAATAATCGGGGTTCTTCACCAGCGTGACAGCCGAGCCCTTGGCCCAGGATTGGAACTTGAACGGACCGGTGCCGACGGGAGTCTCCTTGTTGCCGGCGGCGGAAGCCTCGTCGACGATGACGGCATCGCCCCAGCCCATATTGTAGAGGAACGAGCCCTGCGGGGTCTTGAGCGCTACCTTCACGGTCGTCGGATCAACCACTTCGACCGTGTCGATCGCGGCAAAGAGTGTCTTCTGCGCGTTGGTCGAATCGTCGGCGCGGGCGCGGTCGAGCGAGAATTTCACATCGTCGGCGGTGAAGTCGGCGCCGTCGTGAAACTTCACGCCGGAATGGAGCTTGAAGGTGTAAACCTTTCCGTCGTCGGAGATTTCCCAGCTTTCGGCGAGCGCGGGCAGCACTTCGCCCTTCGAGCCGATGCGCGTCAGTCCCTCGAAGAGGTTGGCGTAGACGATTTCGTCGATCGCGGCGGCGGCGCCTGCCGTGGGGTCGAGGTGCGGCGGCTCGAGAACCACGCCGATCACGAGGTCGGTGCGGGCGGCCTGAGCCGCTGTCGAGCAAGCGAGCGCGATTGCGGTCGCGACAAGGATCGATTTGAAATGCGTCATGACTGTCTCCCGGCAGACGATGTGTTCCCGGCGATCAAAGCGCGAAACGGCCGGGGAGTAAATCGCGTTTGTTGCATTGCAACGCTGCTGCGTGAAATGGAATTGCGGCAGCGCCGCATGCGGTGGCACGAAATGATCAATCGGGCAGTCACGCCCGGCCGTCGCGCAACAGCCGGTTGAGACCGACCGCCATCACCTTGGCCGACTGGATCATGTCCTCGATGCCGACCCATTCGTCGGGACGATGCGCCAGATCGAGCACACCGGGACCGTAGGCGATGCAGTCGAACAGGTGCCCGATCCGCGCGACGTGCTTCTGGTCGTAGGTTCCCGGCGAAATGACGTAGTCCGGCTCCTTGCCGAAGATTTCGCGGATGCCTTCGGCCACGGCCTCCACGACCGGCGAATCGCGCTCGGTCATCAGCGGCTGGACTTCGAAGAGATCGCGGATCGAATAGTCGAATTTCGGCCGTTCGCGCTTGAGGCGGTCGAGAATGGACGTCACTTCGTCCTTCACGTCGTCGATCGATTCTTCCAGCAGGAAGCGGCGGTCGATGACAGTGCGGCACGAATCCGGCACGTTGGGCGCCGGGAAGCCGGGAAAATAGTCCTCCGTCTGGCCGCCATGGATCGAGTTGATGTTCATGGTGGAGCGGCGCGCGCCCTCCGGCACGACAGGCATGCGCGTCTGCTTGCGGTCGAGTGCCGGGAACAGATCCTCCTCGAACGCCGTCAGCACCGCGCTCATGTGGCGGATGGCCGAATCGCCGAGGAAGGGCATCGACCCATGCGCGATCGAGCCCTTGGTCTCGATCTCCGCCCACCAGACGCCGCGATGGCCGAGGCAGATGCGGTCCTTGTTCAGGGGCTCGGGGATGATGACGTGATCGACGCGGGGTTTTGAGAAATAGCCTTTCGAGGCGAGGTAGGCGACGCCGCCATAGCCGCCCGATTCCTCGTCGACCGTGCCGGATATCTCGATCGCGCCGGGAAAATCTGGGAAGACCGCCATGAAGGTTTCGGCGGCGATGACCGATGCCGCCAGTCCGCCCTTCATGTCGCAGGCGCCGCGCCCGTAGATGCGGCCGTCCTTCACCACGCCTTCGAACGGGTCGAGCGTCCAGCCTTCTCCCGCTTCCACCACATCGATATGCGAGTTGAAATGCACGGTCGGGCCAGCGCTGCGGCCGTCGAAGCGGGCCACGACGTTCGTTCGCGGATAGCGATCGCTGTCGCCCGGGGTGCCTTCGCCGCGAACATATTCGACGCCGAAACCGCGCTTGCGAAGGCGTTCGCCGAGATATTCGGCGCATGGCGTGTACGCTTCGCCGGGAGGGTTGATCGTCGGGAACCGGATCAGGTCCTGGGTGAGAGCGACGAGGTCGTCTCGCCGGTCGTCGATGGCGCGGAAGAGCTTTTCAAACATGACCACAGATGAGCAGGACGCTTGCGCGCCGACAAGCCAGCGATGTTGGGCCACGGAAGAGGCAGGGCAGGGCCAGAGGACCGGGCGGCCGGCGAGGGATTGTTAGGAAATTGGCGTCAGACTGGCCGCCGACCATGTGAGGTCGGAACGATAGCATTCGGTGGGCGAAGGCATGGGGTTGAGATGATGAGGCGCTTCTGGGGCGGCTTTTGCATGGCCGCGGCACTTCTGGGCTCCGCGTGGAGCGCGCAGGCGTCCACACTCGTCGCGCGTGTCGATGTGGCGGCGCAGCGGATGACCGTCACCCATTACGGCAAGGTGTTGTACGACTGGCCGGTTTCGACCGCCGCGCAGGGCTATACGACACCGCGCGGCGAGTTCCGGCCGCAGCGCCTGCACACGCTGTGGCTGTCGCGAACCTATGACAACGCGCCGATGCCGTTCGCGGTGTTCTACGATCGCGGCTGGGCGGTGCATGGGACGACGTCGGTCAATCGCCTCGGCACGCCTGCGTCGCATGGCTGCGTGAGACTGGCCACGCCGAACGCGGAGGCGTTCTATCGCCTGGTGCGCCATGTCGGGCCGGGCAACACCCGGATCATCGTCGAAAACTGATACTCGGCCGCCACTCTTTTTCCGCCGACGCGTTGCGGAATAATATTCCACACTTAGTCGCGCGCAGGGCATTTCAATCCCCTCCGGCCTTCACTAGACCTGTGCCGGTGAGGAGCTTTCATGCTGGATCATCAGATCGATCTTTCCAAGCCGGTGTCGGACGAGGTCCGCAAGACGACATGCTACATGTGTGCATGCCGCTGCGGGATCGATGTGCATCTCAAGGACGGCAAGATCCGCTACATCGAGGGCAACCGCGACCACCCGGTCAACAAGGGGGTGCTGTGCGCGAAGGGGTCTGCCGGCATCATGCAGCATTATGCGCCGGCCCGACTGCACGCGCCGATGCTGCGCGTAGGCCCGCGTGGTTCGGGCGAGTTCAAGGAAATCTCGTGGGAGGAGGCGCTTGGCCTTGCCACGGAATGGCTTGGCGAGACGCGCAACCGTGATCCCAAGAAACTCGCCTTCTTCACCGGGCGCGACCAGTCGCAGTCGCTCACCAGCTTCTGGGCGCAGCAATTCGGCACGCCCAACTATGCCGCGCATGGCGGCTTCTGCTCGGTCAACATGGCGGCCGCCGGCATCATGACGATCGGCGGCGCGTTCTGGGAATTCGGCGCGCCCGACTGGGACCGGACCAAGCTCTTCGTCCTGTTTGGCGTCGCGGAAGACCACGATTCCAACCCGATCAAGATCGGCATCTCGAAGCTGAAGAAGCGCGGCGCGCGTTTCGTCTCGGTCAATCCCGTCCGCACGGGGTATTCGGCGGTCGCGGACAACTGGATCGGCGTGCGGCCGGGCACCGATGGGCTCATGATCCTCGCCGTCGTGCACGAGCTTCTGAAGGCGAGGCGGATCGACGTCGATTATCTCGTCCGGTATTCGAACGCGCCCTGGCTGGTGATCGATGCGCCGGGAACGGCCGATCACGGCCTGTTCGCCCGTGACGCCGAAAAGCGCCCGCTGGTCTACGAGACGGTGACCGAACGCGTCGTGCCGGCAGGCACGCGGGGCGCGCGTCCATCGCTTTCAGGCCGGGTTCAACTGGAGGACGGGCGATTTGCTGTACCGTCGTTCCAGTTGCTCGCGGAGGAATATCTCGACGACAGGCATTCGCCCGATGCGGTGGCCGACAGAGTCGGCATCGATGCGGCCATCATTCGCGGACTGGCCGCCGAAATCGGCAGAGTCGCCTTCGACGAGGCGATCACGGTCGAGCAGCCCTGGACCGACATGTATGGCGAGCGGCATCAAACCTTCGTGGGCCGGCCGGTGTCGTTTCATGCGATGCGCGGCATCTCGGCGCATTCGAACGGTTTCCAGACAGCGCGCGCGCTGCATATGCTGCAGGTGCTGATCGGCGCGGTCGATTGCCCCGGCGGCTTCCGCTTCGAGCCGCCTTATCCCAAGCCGCTGTCTGCGCATCCGCGTCCGCACGGCAGGTCAGAGCATTTCGGCTCCAACCAGCCGCTGTCGGGGCCGCATCTCGGTTTTCCGCTCGGACCCGAAGATTTGCTTGTGGATGCGGACGGCAAGCCCGCGCGCATCGACAAGGCGTTCTCGTGGGAAGCGCCGATCTCGGCGCATGGCCTGATGCACATGGTGATCGCCAACGCGCATGCGGGCGATCCATACCCGGTCGACGTGATGTTCCTCTACATGGCCAACATGGCGTGGAACTCGTCGATGAACACCGGCGGCGTCATGAAGATGCTGGAGGACAAGGATCCGGCGACGGGCGAATACCGCATCCCGAAGATCATCTATTCCGACGCCTATTCGTCCGAGATGGTCGCCTATGCCGATTTGATCCTGCCGGACACGACCTATCTGGAACGGCACGACTGCATCTCGATGCTCGACCGGCCGATCTCCGAACCCGACGCGGTGAACGACGCCATCCGCTGGCCGGTGGTGGAGCCGGATCGCGACGTGCGCGGGTTCCAGAGCGTGCTGATCGATCTCGGTGCGCGGTTGCGGTTGCCGGGCTTCGTCGACAGCCGGGGCACGGCTCTCTATGCCGACTATGCCGATTACATCGTCCGCCACGAGCGGCGTCCCGGCATCGGGCCTCTCGCCGGCTTCCGGGGCGTGAACGGCGATCGCGAGGGCAGGGGTGCAGCCAATCGCGACCAGCTCAAGCGCTACATCGAGAACGGTTCGTTCCACACGGTGCATATCCCGCTGGAGGCGCAGTTCTTCAAGCATGCCAATGCGGCGTATCAGGAATTCGCCGTGAAGATGGGTTTTTACGATACGCCGCAGCCGGTGACCTTCCAGCTCTATTCCGAGGAGATGCAGAAGTTCCGGCTTTCAGCGCAGGGTTTGCGCGAGCCAATGGCACCAGAAATCCACCGCCAGCGCATTCTCGACGCGTTCACGCCTTTGCCGGCGTGGTACAAGCCGCTCGAGGAAGCGGCCGTCGACGGCGAGGAATTCCCCTATCACGCGATCACCCAGCGGCCGATGGCGATGTACCATTCCTGGGGCTCGATGAATGCCTGGCTGCGCCAGATCCACACCAGCAACGCGCTCTTCGTGCCGGGTCCGATCTGCGACAGGCACGATCTCAGGGATGGCGACTGGGTCTGGCTGATCTCGCATCATGGCCGCATAAAAGTGCCGGTCGCGCGCACCGATGCGGCCAACCGCGACACGATCTGGACGTGGAACGCGATCGGCAAGCGCGGCGGAGCGTGGGCGCTTGACCCGAAATCGCCCGAGGCCGGCAAGGGCTTTTTGATGAACCATCTGATCCACGAGCTCTTGCCGCCCAAGGGCGACGGCATGCGCTGGTCGAACTCCGACCCGATCACGGGGCAGGCGGCGTGGTATGACCTGCGCGTGCGCATCGTGAAGGCGGAGCCGGGCGAAGTGAGCGAGCCGCATGTGGCGCCGCAGGCGGACATGACGCCCGAGCACCCGGCCGAGTTGCGATATGGGCAGGAGTGGAGTTCGTGATGTTCTGCCGCAAATCACCCCCACTCCGTCCGCTTCGCGTCCACCTCTCCCCCTGTCTGGGGGAGAGGAAATCCGCTGCCGCAATGCCGGCACTTTTCCAGCTTGGTTTCCTCTCCCCTTTTGAGGGGGAGAGGTGGCCCGAAGGGCCGGAGTGGGGGTTGTTCGCTGCCGTAAGCGAAGAGGCGTTCGCATGACCAGCCTTCCCGCATACGCCACCCCGAAGAAGCTCGGCCTCGTCATCGATCTCGATGTCTGCGTGGGCTGCCATGCCTGCGTCGTTTCCTGCAAGGAGTGGAACACCGGCGGCTACGGCGCGGCGTTGTCGGACCAGGACCCGTACGGGCCTGACGTGTCCGGCACGTTCCTGAACCGGGTCCATTCCTATGAGGTCGTGCCCGAAGGCGGCGAGATCGTCGGCGAGGCGGGGGAGGCGCGGATCGTGCATTTCCCGAAATCCTGCCTGCATTGCGAGGATGCGCCCTGCGTCACCGTTTGCCCGACAGGCGCGTCCTACAAGCGTACCGACGACGGCATCGTGCTGGTGGACGAGGATATGTGCATCGGCTGCGGGCTCTGCGCCTGGGCGTGCCCCTACGGCGCGCGCGAGATGGACCTTGCCGCCGGCGTCATGAAGAAGTGCACCTTGTGCATCGACCGCATCTACAACGAGACGATCGACGAGGTCGATCGCGTGCCGTCCTGCGTGCGCACATGCCCGACCAATGCGCGGCACTTCGGCGATCTGGCCGATCCGGGTTCGGCGGTGTCGATCATGGTGGCCGAGCGCGGCGGGATCGACCTGATGCCCGAGCAGGGCACGCGGCCCGTCAACAAATACCTGCCGCCACGCCCGCGCCGGTCGCTCGCGGCGAGTGCCGTGCCGCTTGCCGAAAACACCGAGGGCGCCAAGGGTTTCTTCGCCTGGCTCGACGGCGTGCTGGATCGGATCTGACGCACACATGCATCCCGCGCTTTCCATCATCGCCTTCACGACCATGTCGGGCCTCGGCTACGGGCTTGCCATTATGCTCGGTCTGGGGTTTCTCGACCCGAGCCTCGCCGTGACCAAGGTCGCGCATGTTGTCGCGCTCATGCTGATCGGCGGAGGACTGCTGTCGTCCACGCTGCATCTGGGCAATCCTCAGCGGGCGTGGCGGGCGCTGTCGCAATGGCGCACGAGTTGGCTGTCGCGCGAAGGCGTTCTGGCGATCCTGACCTTCATCCCGCTCTGCATGAGCGCCTATGCGGCGATCTTCCAGTCGCGCCATCTGCCGATCTCCGGGCTTCTGGGCGCGGCGGGCGCGGCCGCCACCATCTACTGCACCGCGATGATCTACGGCTCGCTCAAGTCCGTTCAGGCGTGGCATACGCCGCTGACGCCGGCCTGCTACCTGCTCTTCGCAGGCGCGGGTGGCGGGCTTCTCGGCCTGCTGGTTGCAATCATCGGCGGCAATGGCGCGTTGTTCCTGATGCTGGTTGCGCTCGTCTTCCTGATCGCGGCCTGGACGACGAAATTCTACTGGCGGCGCAACATGCAGACGCTGCAACCGCTTTCGACGCCGGAGAGCGCGACGGGTCTAGGCGACATCGGCCGCGTCAAACTGTTCCAGAGCCCGCACGGCAATGACAGCTATCTGACGCGCGAGATGGGTTTCGTCATCGCGCGCAAGCATGCGAAAAAGCTTGCCGCCATCAGTTTCATCCTCGGCGGCGTGATGCCGGCCGTGCTGATCGTCGCGATCCTCATTGCCGGCGCGGAAGCGTATGCGCTGGCGATCGTCCTGGCGGTTCTGGCGGTGGTGTCGCATGTCATCGGCATGCTGACGGAACGCTGGCTCTTTTTCGCCGAAGCGAAGCACGCGGTTATGAACTACTACTGATCAGTCGATCTGCCAGCGCTTGTGGAACCACATCCATTGGCCGGGATGCTCGCGCACCCAGCCCTCCACGACGTCGTTCAGCATCTGCGTCGTGGCGTTGACGTCGACCGCGCCCTTTTCGGTGCGCGGGAGGTCGAGCTTGTCGTAGACCTCCAGCCGGAAGCGGTTGCCGGGAAGGCGGATCGAGCGGGCGGGGTAGACGTCGCAATCGTACTGGCGCGCGAGCTTGGCGACGAGCGGGCTGGTGTTGCACGGCCGGTCGAAGAAGGTGGTGCGGACGCCGCGGGCGAATTTCTGGTCGACCAGCACGCCGATATTGCCGCCGCGCTCCAGGATGCGGGCAAGCGCGAAGGCGGCGCCAGCGCGCGAGGCGAGCATTTCGCCCATGGCCTCGGCGCGGGTCGAGAAAACGTACTTGGCGATGTAGGGATTGTTCGGCGCACGGAACAGCGCCGTCACGGGCAGTTCGTAGGACGCGGCGGCCACCGGCAGCAGCTCGAAATTGCCCGTATGCGCGGTGAAGACGATATGCGGCCGGCCATCGTCGCGGATGCGGACGAAAATCTCCTCGCCCTGCACCTCGACCCGCCCGGATGTCTCCGAACCGGGCACGAAGTCGAAAATCCGGTCCAGAAACACGTATTCGCCAGCCAGACGCGCCATGTTGCCCCACATGTCGGAGGCGATGGCTTCGAGTTCCTGCTCGGTCTTTTCGGGGTAGGCGTTGCGCAGGTTCGTCATCGCCACGCTGTGGCGACCGAACCAGGGGCCGATCCGGCGCGCGACGCGATCGGCGAACGCAAGCGCGCGGTCGGGGGGCAAACGGCGCAGGAGCCAGAGCACGGCCATCGCAAGCTGCGCGATGAGCCAGTATTCGACCTGCTTCAGGATTTGCAGCGTCCGCGCGATCAGCGGACGCAGGAAGGATGTGCGTCTCGTCATCAGACCCGCAGGATGATCTTGCCGAAGACGTCGCGGCCTTCCATGCGCTCCAGTGCCCGCCCGATGTCGTCGAAGCCGACTTCGGTATCGATGACCGGCTTGACGAGGCCAGCGGCCATCTTCTGCATGGCGTTGGTCATGTTTTCCATGCGGCAGCCGAACGAGCCGAGGATCTTGAGCTGCTGCTGGAAGAGTTGCATGAGGTTCATCTGGGTGGAGACGCCGGAGGTCGAGCCACAGGTCACGAGGCGCGCGCCGCGTTTCATGCAGAGCATGGAGCCCGCCCAGGTGTCCGCGCCGACATGCTCGAAGACGACATCGACGCCCTTCTTCTTCGTCAGCTTGCGCACGACACCCTCGAAGCGGTCCTCGCGGTAGTTGATGACGTGGTCGGCGCCGAGCGCCTTGGCCTTCTCGATCTTGTCATCGGAACCGACGGTCGTGATGATCGTGCAGCCCATCTTGCGCGCGAGCTGGATCGCGGCCGAACCGATGCCCGAGCCGCCGGCGTGGATCAGGATCGTTTCGCCGGGTTCCAGCCTGGCATTGTCGAACAGCATATGCTCGACCGTGCCGAAGGTGATCGGGGCGACCGCCGCGCCGATCTCATCGACGCCGGGAGGCGCGGGGATCAGGAGGCGCGCGGGCAGGTTGACGAGTTCCTGCGCGAAGCCGTCGAGATGGAAGCCGTGCACGCCGGAGACGTGTTCGCACAGATTGTCGCGCTTCTCGCGGCAGGCACGGCAATGGCCGCAGGTGCGCGCGCCGTAGATCGAGACGAGTTGTCCGGGCAGCAGGTTTGCTACGCCTTCGCCGACCGTGTCGACTTCGCCGGAGGCTTCCGCACCGATGACGAGTGGCATCTTGCGCTTGGCGAAGGCCATGCCGCGCCAGCCCCAGACGTCGATGTGATTGAGCGCCACGGCCTTGATACGGACGGTGACTTCGCCGCGGCCGGGCGGAGGAGGGGGCGGCAGATCAACGGCTTCGAGCCGTCGGTCTTCGACGAGTTGCAGTGCGCGCATTGGTTATGTCCGCTGTCGTGATGGTCTGGCGTTGCGGACTAGACCGGTTCCCGCGCCATGACAAGGCAGGTGTTCTGGCCGCCGAAGCCGAAGGAATTGGAAAGCACGGAGCGAACCTGCGCCTCGCGCTTCACGTTCGGCACCACGTCGAGCTCGATCGCGGGGTCCGGATGGTCGTAATTGATGGTCGGCGGAATGACGCCTTTCGCCATGGTGAGGATCGAGATGACCGCCTCGATCGCGCCGGCGGCCGACAATGTGTGGCCGATCATCGACTTGTTGGACGACACCGGAACGCGCTTCATGCGCTCGCCGAAGACGGTCGAGAGCGACATGTGCTCCATCTTGTCGTTTTCCGGCGTCGAGGTGCCGTGGGCATTCACATAGTCGATCTCGTCGGCGGACATGCCCGCATCGGCCAATGCCGCCGTGACCGCAGCGATAGCCGGCGACCCATCAGGCTTGGAGCGGGTGCGATGGAAGTCGTCGGCCTTTTCGCCGCAGCCGCGCATGATGCCGAGCACGGTCGCGCCGCGTGCATGGGCGCTTTCGAGCGATTCGAGAACGAGGGCGGCGGAGCCTTCGGCCAGAACGAAGCCGTCGCGGTCCTTCGAGAAGGGTTTTGACGCCGTCGTGGGATTGCCGTTCTGCGTCGACAGTGCCGAGAGAAGCGAGAAGCGGATCAGCGCTTCGGCGGTCGCGGAGCCGTCTGCACCGATCGCGAGCGCGCGGTCGCATTCGCCGCGCCGGATCGCTTCGACGCCGAGCTGGATCGCGGTCGCGCCCGAAGCGCAGGCGGTCGACAGCGTGATCGGAAGCCCGACCGTGCCAAAACGATCAGCCAAGCGGTCTGCGATCGCGCCGAACTGGCCGGAATCGAAGGTTTCTCGATTGAGCTGCTCGCGCGCCACCGCAAGCAGGCGCTCATATTCGGGGGCTTCGAGATCCGCAGCTGAATAGAGCGCGAGACGCTCGTGCCAGTCGAGCTCGACGGGCGGCGATGCGAGGAAGAGCGGGCCGGCGAAATAGCCGGTGTCGAAACCTGCCCCCTGGACGGCTTCGGTGCCTGCGAGCTCGGCCAGCTCATAGGTCAGCGCGCTGGCGCCCTTGTCGCTGGATTCGAGAAAATCGACGGTTCCGGCAATCGTCGTGTTGAGATGATCGGTCGGGAAGCGCGTGATCGGGTGGATGCCGGACGTGCCGGAGGTCAGCGCCTGCCAATTGTCCTCGACGCCGGTGCCGAGCGACGTCACCAGGCCTACGCCGGTGACCGCCACGATGGGCCTGCCGAGATGATCCGTATAGGTCGTCATCAAACGTCTCCCAGCGGTTCAGGCCGCCACGACGAGTGCTGCGCCTTCGAAGCGGCTGTAGCCGATCGCGGTCGCGACGACGGCCTCGGGCGCGCCGTCGATGGGCGTCTCGTTCTCTGTGTCGAAGGGCGGGTAGGGCTGCCCGTTGGCAATCGCAAGCGCCGCCAGCGCGATCGCGAACGGGAACTGCGCTTCCTTGAGGTGCCCGGTCAGCGATGAAAAACCACGGACCGCGAAGTCGCCCGCGCCCGACAGTGCGGTACGCTCAGCGCCGGTCGCCGCGTGGGCACCGGATGCGCCGGAAATTGCCAAAGTGGGACGAGCGGGCACTTCGAGCGCGCGAACGAGACCGGAGATGGCGTCTACAAAGTCGCCCTCATTGCGCTTGGCGCGGCCCGATGCGACCTTGCCGATTACAGCATAGGCCTTGCGGCCGCGCGCTTCCGCGTGTTCGCGCGATTCCAGCACGAGAAAAGCGCCGCCGGACCCTGAGATAACGCCGCCGCCTTCATTGCCCGCACGCTGCCAGACCGGTTTCCAGCGTTTGCGATGCAGGAAGCCGCCCAGTTCGTAGCCGAGCAGCATGTCGGGATGTTCCGTCTGGAACGCGCCTCCGACGAGCATATGGCTCGACTGGCCCGAGCGGATGCGCGCGGCAGCCGTTTCGATCGCCGAGACGCCGGCGGCTTCTTCGCCCATGAACGTGCGCGAGGAGCCGGTCACCTTGTGGACGATGGAAATGTTGCCGGCCAGGAGGTTCGACAGTTGGGCGAGGAACAGCGTCGGGCGCAGTTCGGTCGTCAGCTTCTCGTTGAGGAGAAGGTCGTGGTCGTTGCGGGTCCGCGCGGCATCCAGAATGCCCTGGTCGACGGCCACGTCGCGCTCGCCGCCGCCGGCTGCCACGATCATGTCCATCGTCGCGCAGAGCGCTTCGTCCTGCTTGATGCCGGCATCGTCGAGCGCCATGCCCGCGGCATAGGTGCCGAGGCGCTGCCATGTTTCCATCTGCCGCTGATCGCCGCGCTTGGCGATCTGCAGGCCCCAATCGATCTCGGGCAGGGGATGGACGGTATAGGGCGCGAAGCGGTCACGCTCGATCACCGGCTCGGCATTCGCCTGCGACAGCGCCTGCCAATGCCGCTCGGCCCCTTCGCCAAGGGAAGAGACGAGACCAATACCGGTGATGACGACGTCGCGTGCGCTCATGTCCAACTCAGGTGCAATGACCGCCGGAGCGGATCACGTGGCGTTCTTTGCCGCGACGAGCGCGTCGATCTTGGCGCACAGGTTCTCCATGACGAAATACTCCTCCGTGGAGGCCTTTCCGTCATTGACTTCCTGGGTCCACTTCTCGAGCGGGACCTTGATGCCGAATTCCTTGTCGATCGCGAACACGATGTCGAGGAAGTCGAGGCTGTCGATGCCCAGATCGTCGATGGTGTGGCTTTTGGGCGTGATCGTCTCACGGTCGATCTCGCTGGTTTCCGCGATAATGTCGGCAACCTTGTCGAATGTCGATGTCACTGTGATTCCCTCTAATGCAGGGCGCAAACTACCTGATTGTTTGCGGCTCTCTAATCGGTTTTTGCAGGCAGGAAAAGGGCAGGGGTCCAAAAAGTAGCCCGGGTGCCGGTCTTCTTGGCCCGTCAGTTGAAGATGATGCGCCCGATCGTATGGAGCCCGTCATCGGCTGCCGAGACGATCACGGCCTCGCCTTCGCGCGGCGTGATGCCGAGCATGGCCTGGATATTTTCGGGATGCGTGACGAGAACGAGGTTGCCGCGTCCGGAATAGTCGCGGATCAGTGCGACAATCTCGTCCTTTGCCGCAACGGCTCTTTCCGGGGCTCCCGATATCAAATCCAGTGCCTCGAGTTCCTCGACCAGATCCTCGCCGAAAGCCCTGATCGCAGTGTCCAGGCAGCGGCAGTAGCGGCTGGAGAAAACCTGCTCCACGGGTTCGGCACGCGCGGCGAACAGTGCGCCGATGCGTCGCGCCTGCTGGCGACCCCGATCGGAGAGATTTCGCTGCGTGCGGCAGTTTTCGATGTCGAAACTGGCCGGGTCGCCGGTGCCTGGGGCGTTGGCGTTGACCAGGAACACGACCTGTCCGCCATTGCGCAGAAGCGCCCATCCCGCCTCGGTGGCATTCGCCTGTGGCGCGGCGAGAAGAAGAAAAGCAATGACAGCGACTATGAAACGATGCATCCGGGCCCCTTTGCGTCACCTTGCATATAGGGGACGGCGACGGTGCAGGGAAGGCGGCTTGCCCCGATCGCGCCAAACCGACAGGAATGCTGACCTGCTTGCGGGCAGGGGCCAATTGCTCTAACCGCCTGTCTCATGTCCGCCGTGGTCGAAACAATCGCCTTCGTGTTCGGCCTCGTCGCCCTCGGCTACGTGGCCGCGTGGACGGGTATACTGCGGACTCAGGTCGGCGACGCGCTCACCGAATTCGCCGTCGTGGTTGCCGTTCCGGCCTTGCTGTTCCGCACCATGACCACCATCGATTTGCAGGGCACGGACCCGACCTCGCTGTGGTTCAGCTATTTCTGCTCCGTTCCGGTGGCGTGGATAGCCGGGCACTTCGTCGCCACGCGTGTCTTCGGCCGGGATGCGGCAGCCGGTGTCGTGGCGGGCATCGCGTCGTCCTTCTCCAATCTTCTCCTGCTTGGAATTCCCTTTGTCCTCGGCGTTTTCGGCCAGCCGGGCATGGATGTCCTGTCGCTGCTTCTCGCCATCCATCTGCCGACGATGATGGCCGCCTCGATCGTGATGTTCGAGCTCGCCCGACGCGGCGAGGGCGAGCCGTCGCACCCCTTGAAGGTCTTGCGCGACTTCCTGCGCAACCTGTTCTCCAACCCGTTGATCATCGGCATCCTGGCCGGGCTCGCCTGGCGTCTGACCGGTCTCGACATGCCGGTTGTGGGCATGCGCTTCATCGATGCGTTTGCCGGCATTGCGGGCACTGTCGCCTTGTTCGCGATGGGGCTTGGCCTGCGGAAATTCGGGATCAGCGGCAATGTGAAGCCGGCCATCGCGCTGGGCGCGATCAAGCTGGTCGTCATGCCGACGATCGCGCTCGGCGTCGCCATTTTGTGGGGTCTGCCGCCACTGACCGCCAAGATCATGGTCATCGCGGCGTCGCTGCCGACGGGCGTGAACCCCTATCTGATCGCCACGCGCTTCGGCACAGGTCAGGTGCTTGCGTCCAACACGATGACGATCTCAACCGCGTTTTCGGTGATCACACTGGGGTTCTGGCTGATGGTGGTCCAACTGGTTTTCGGTTGACCGCCTTCACATGGGCCGCGAAGAACCTAAATTGCGATTGACGCTCACATTCACGATGAGCTGAGAGCAGTCGGCGGCCGTTTGCCGCGACGTCAACAGACATCTAGGAACGGCGTGCCCGACACGCCGAAGGGAGATCGGAAACATGCTCCAGAAAACCAGTCACTTCATGCGCCAGGCGATCCTCATCGACGGCGAGTGGGTCCAGGCCGATTCCGGCGCGACGATCGACGTCACCAATCCCGCGACAGGCCTGACGATCGGCACCGTGCCGAAGGCGGGCAAGGCCGAGACGCGGCGTGCGATCGAAGCCGCCGACCGGGCGTTCAAAACCTTCCGCAAGACGTCGGCGGCCGAACGCTCCAAGCTTCTGCGCAAGCTGCATGACGCGATCCTCGACAATCAGGATGCGCTGGCCGAATTGCTGACGCTCGAGCAGGGCAAGTCGCTGGCCGAGGCCAAGGGCGAAGTCGGAGCGTCCGCTGCCTACATCCTGTGGTTCGCCGAGGAAGCTCGCCGCACCTATGGCGACGTCGTGCCGAGCCCATGGGCCGACCGACGCATCATGGTGACCAAGGAGCCGGTCGGCGTCATCGCGGCGATCACGCCATGGAACTTTCCGTCCTCGATGCTGGCCCGCAAGATCGGTCCCGCCATCGCGGCGGGCTGTACCAGCGTCGTGAAGCCTGCGTCGCAGACGCCCTATTCGGGCCTCGCCTGGGGCGCGCTGTGCGAGGAGGTCGGCATTCCCAAAGGCGTGATCAACATCGTCACCGGCTCGGCAGGCGAGATCGGCGATGAAATCTGCGCCAATCCGATCGTCAAGAAGATCACGTTCACGGGCTCGACCGAGGTCGGCAAGATCCTGATCGAGAAGTCCGCCGCGACCGTGAAGAAGGTCTCGATGGAACTTGGCGGCAACGCTCCGTTCGTGGTCTTCGACGATGCCGATCTCGACCGCGCGGTAGAAGGCGCGATGGTGGCCAAGTACCGCAACTCCGGCCAGACCTGCGTCTGCACCAACCGCTTCTTCGTGCAGGAAGGCATCTACGACCAGTTCGTCGAGAAGCTCGCTGCTGCGTCGAAGAAGCTCAAGGTCGGCCCCGGTGTCGAGGATGGCGTCCAGCAGGGTCCGCTGATCGACGGCAAGGCTGTCGAGAAAGTCGAGGAACTGATCGCCGACGCCAAGGGCAAGGGCGCGACGATCGTCGCGGGCGGCAACCGCCACGCACTCGGCGGCTCGTTCTTCGAGCCGACCGTCATCTCGAACGCCACCACCGACATGCGCTTCATGAAGGAAGAAATCTTCGGCCCGGTCGCTCCGGTCTTCAAGTTCAAGTCCGAGGACGAGGCGGTCGAACTCGCCAACGACACCGAATATGGCCTTGCCTGCTATTTCTACACCAGCGATCTCGGCCGCGCCTTCCGCGTCATGGAAGGCCTGAAATACGGCATGGTCGGCGTCAATGAAGGGCTGATCACGACGCCGGAAGCGCCGTTCGGCGGCGTCAAGGAATCGGGCCTTGGCCGCGAAGGCGGACATCAAGGCATCGAGGATTACCTCGACACCAAATATGTCTGCATCGGCGGCCTCGGTTTCTAAGGGAAGCGGCATGAGCGTCGAAGCCTTCGGAACGACACGCGAGGGCGACACCGTTCAGCGTGTGACGATTTCGGGCGGCGGATTGACCGCCCGGATCATCACCTACGGCGCCGTGGTGCAGGATCTGCGCCTCGGCGGCCACCCGGCGCCGCTCATTCTCGGCTTCGAGCGCTTCGAGGATTATCTCGACCATTCGGTGTTCTTCGGCGCGATCGTCGGGCGCTATGCCAACCGCATCGCAAACGGGCGCTTCGCGATCGACGGCGAGCGCTTCCAGGTCGAGACCAACGATCGCGGCCATCACCTGCATGGCGGGTCGAACGGCCTCTACAATCGCGTCTGGTCGATTGCGGAGACGGGGGCGGATTTCGTCACGCTGGCGATCCACGATCCATCCGGCGCGATGGGATTTCCCGGCGCGCTCGACATTTCGTGCACCTACCGGGTCAAGGCATCAGGCACGCTCAGCGTCGAACTGTCGGCGACGTGCGATCGCCCGACGCTGTGCAATCTGGCGCAGCACGCCTTCTTCAATCTGGACGACGGCGGTCGCGGCACCATTCTCGACCATCGCATGACGATCGCGGCGGAGGCCTATCTGCCGATCGACGACGACTGCATTCCGACCGGCGATGTCCTGCCGGTTCAGGGCACGCCGTTCGATTTCGTCATGCCGCGCACGATCCGCCGGACGCGCGACGACGAAGCGCTCTACGACCACAATTTCTGTCTTACGGCAGCGCGCGGTCCCCTGCGGCGGGCTGCATGGGTGCAAGGCGGCCAGTCCGGCGTCGAGATGGAAGTCTGGACGACGGAGCCGGGGTTGCAATTCTTTGCCGGGCAGATTCCCGACAGGTCGGTGGCTGGACTGGACGGGATTACTTACAAGTCCCGCGCGGGATTCTGCCTCGAGCCGCAAATTTGGCCGGATTCGCCGAACAGGCCCTATTTCCCGCAGGCGGTGCTGCGCACCGGCGAGGAGTACAGGCAGATGAGCGAGTTTCGCTTTCGCCTTCCGCAGGATGCCTGATTTCAGCTCCTGAAGGCTGACTGCAACGTCTCGAACGGGGCCAGCGCGCCACGAACCTGCACCACGGCGGCGGCGACCGTATGGGCGCATTTCGCCGCTTCGACCGGCTCATGACCGAGCAGGCGCGCCGCGAGATAGCCTCCATTGAAGGAATCGCCGGCGCCGGTCGTGTCGATCGGGTTGGCGACATGCACCGCAGGCAAGGTGTGCTCACCATTATCGGCGGAGACGAGGGCGGGTTCAGAACCGTCCTTCACGACGATCTCGCCGACACCGGCCGCATGCATGCGCCTGGCGGTGTCCTGCTGGGTCTTGTCGCCGTACAGCATCTGCTCGTCGGGAAAGGTGGGCAGGGCGATGTCGACCACGCGAAGCGCGTCGTCCAATGCCTTGCGGGCCGCTTCGGGTGATGCCCACAGCCGCGCGCGGTAGTTGGGGTCGAAAGCAATTTTGCTGCCCGCGCTGCGCGCCGTGGCGATCGCGTCGAGCATCGTCGATCTGGTGTCGTCGTCCAGAATTGCCAAAGTGATTCCGGAAAAGTACACAAGTGCCCGATTTTCAAGGCTTTTTGCCAGGTCGGCAGGGTCGTCGGCGAGGCGTCGTGCTGCCGCGTCGGCGCGCCAATAGGTGAAGGAGCGTTCGGCTCCGTCGAGCGTGATGGCGTAGAGACCGGGCCGCGCGCCCGCTATGCGGGGACTGGATGCAGTCCCGATGCCATTCTCCGCGAAGAAGGCGAGTTGCTGTGCGGAAAAGGGGTCGTCGCCGAATGCGCTGACATAGTCGGTCGGGTATTCTTCGCCGCAAAGCGCCCGCAGAGCCCACAGCGTGTTGAACGTGTCGCCGGCATGGCCCATGCGCCAGTCCGCGCCGCCGCCGGACAATTCCAGCATGCATTCCCCGATCGATGCGATGCCCTTCATCGGCAGCAAGCCTCCCCGTCTGCAATGGCGCGCACTGTGTACACAATAGGATCGGCTCGCGCCATCACCTGATGCATGAGATCACCAAGCACCGATTGCAAAGCGGCCTGAGCCGACAGTATAAATGCAGACATGTCCCCGGAGAGAGATAAACATGCGCTACGTCGTCGTCATCGCGGGAGTTACTTTCTTCGTGATCTGGGAAATTCTTTACGACGACTGGGGCGTGACGCGCATGGTGTTCAACGAACTCGCACGGGTGTGGTCGCGGCTGGGGTTCTGACGGGTCAGCGGTCCTTCACCGTTTCCATCGCCACATAGGTCGATGTCTGCGCCACGTGCGGCAGCGCCGATATGCGCTCGCCCAGCACGCGCCGATACGCGGCGATGTCCTTCGTGCGCACTTTCAGGAGATAGTCGAAGCTCGACGCGATCATGTGGCACTGCTCGATTTCCGGCACGGCAAGCGCGGCCTTGTTGAAGGCGTCGAGCGCTGCGGATCGGGTATCCGAGAGTTTCACCTGCACGAAGGCGACATGGCCTTCGCCCATGCGCTCGCGATCGATGATGGCCGAATAGCCGCGTATGTAACCGTCGCGCTCCAGCCGCCTGACGCGCGCCTGCACCGGCGTCTTCGACAAGCCCACCTGAAGGCCGAGATCCGCCATGGACAGCCGCCCGTCGCGCGCGAGCGCGGCAAGGATGTTCCGGTCTATCCGGTCCAGATGATCTTCCGCCATGAAATTCGCGCGCCGAATGGTTTGATTGATGCCTCTAAAATAGACTGAAAAGCCTGCCAAGTCGACGCGTTTGGAAAGTGCGTGGGGGATGGCGCATGATATGGTCCGCGCATCGCATTTCCCGTTGCCCAAGAAGGCCGCCATGACGTCCAAAGTGCTCGACACGTTTCGCCGCTCGATCCGCCAGAACTATCTGCCCGACGAGGGGCAGGCGCTCGACCGTCTGGTCGACCTCGCAAGCCTTTCGGACGCGGACAGGGTGGCGATCTCGGCGCGTGCCGCCGACCTGGTGCGGGCCGTCAGAAGCGCCTCGAACCCGCAATTGATGGAGGTTTTCCTCGCCGAATACGGCCTCTCGACCAAAGAGGGCGTCGCGCTGATGTGCCTTGCGGAAGCCCTGCTTCGCGTGCCGGACGCCGAAACGATGGACGATCTGATCCGCGACAAGATCGCGCCGCACGACTGGTCGGCGCATTCGGGCGATTCCAACTCGATCTTCGTCAATGCCTCGACATGGGCGCTGATGCTGACCGGACGGGTCCTGGAGGAGAACGACAGCGGGATCGAAGGCACGTTGCGGTCGATGATCCGCCGCCTTGGCGAACCCGTCATCCGCAAGGCCGTGTCGGCTGCCATGCGCGAAATGGGCGAGCAGTTCGTGCTCGGCCGCACGATCGCCGAAGCGGTCAAGCGCGGGCGCGACTACACGCGCAAGGGGTATTACTACTCCTTCGACATGCTGGGCGAGGCGGCGCGGACCGACAAGGACGCGCTGCGCTACCACCGCGCCTATGCGGAGGCGATTTCGGCCCTGAATGCCGGTGCGACGGATGCGGATATCGCCAAGAATCACGGCATCTCGGTCAAGCTGTCGGCGCTTCATCCGCGCTACGAGGTGGCGCAGAAGGAGACGATGCTGCCGGTTCTCGCCAAGCGGCTGTTCTCGCTGGCGCTTGCGGCGCGGCATGCGCGCATGGGCCTCAACATCGATGCCGAGGAGGCCGACCGCCTCGATTTGTCGCTCGACGTGATCGAACGCGTTCTGGCCGAGCCGGAACTGGCCGGCTGGGACGGTTTCGGTGTCGTGGTGCAGGCCTACGGTCCGCGCGCGCCTCACGTGATCGACTGGCTCTACGCGCTCTCCAAGCGTCTCAACCGCCGGATCATGGTTCGCCTCGTCAAGGGCGCCTATTGGGATACGGAGGTGAAGCGCGCGCAGGTGATGGGGCTCGACGGTTACCCGGTCTTCACGCGCAAGCCGAATACGGACGTTTCCTACATCGCCTGTGCGCGCAAGCTGCTCGGCATGACCGACCGGATTTACCCGCAATTCGCGACCCACAACGCCCATACGGTCGCGGCGATTCTCGCCATGGGAGAAGACCGGACGGCGTTCGAATTCCAGCGTTTGCACGGCATGGGCGAGGCGCTTCATGAAGCGGTTCGCAAGGCCGAGGGCACGCGGTGCCGCATCTACGCGCCGGTGGGGGCGCATGAGGACTTGCTGGCCTACCTCGTACGGCGTCTGCTCGAGAACGGCGCCAATTCATCCTTCGTGCATCAGATCGTCGACAAGGCGGTGAGCGCCGAAGAGATCGCGCACGATCCCTTCGCGACGGTCTCAAACCAGGGACCGGCGGCCAATCCGGCCATCCCGAGCCCGGCTGACATCTTTGGCGAACAGCGTGCCAATTCGAAGGGCTGGGACATCACGGATATCGAGACGCTGGCCGCCATCGAGGACGGGCGCAAACGCTTTGCCGCGCCGCATGCCTGGCGGGCGGCGCCGACGATTTCGGGCAAGCCGGCCAAGGGGCAGGCGACGGAGGTGGTCAATCCCGCGCTTCCGCAGGAGATTGCCGGCGAGGTGGTCGAGGCGACCGCCGCAGATGTGAAGAAGGCGGTCGATGCGGCGGTGAAGGCGCAGCCGGCTTGGGAGAAGACGCCGGTTTCCAAGCGGGCGGAAGCGCTGCTTCGCGCGGCCGACCTCTACGAGGAGAACGCCGTTGAGTTCTTCGCGCTGTGCACGCGCGAGGCTGGCAAGACGCTCGCCGACGGCATCGCGGAGGTGCGCGAGGCCGCGGACTTCCTGCGTTACTACGCGGGCGAGGCCGCGAAGGCCGAGCGCCACACGACGGCGCGGGGCGTGATTGCCTGCATCTCGCCCTGGAATTTTCCGCTGGCGATCTTCACGGGCCAGATCGCGGCGGCTCTGGTGACCGGCAACACGGTCGTCGCCAAACCCGCCGAACAGACGCCGCTGATTGCCGCGCGCGCCGTCGCGCTCATCCACGAGGCGGGTGTTCCCGCCGGCGTGCTGCAACTCCTGCCGGGCGACGGACCCAATGTCGGCGGACCGCTGACAGCCGATCCGCGCATCGCCGGCGTCTGCTTCACCGGATCGACCGAGGTCGCGCGCATGATCGAGCGTCAGATCGCGCAGACGGCGGAACCGGAGGCGATGCTGATCGCCGAGACCGGCGGTTTGAACGCCATGATCGTCGATTCCACCGCGCTGCCTGAACAGGCCGTGCGCGACGTCATCGCGTCCGCGTTCCAGAGCGCGGGCCAGCGCTGTTCGGCGCTGCGCATCCTCTATGTCCAGAAGGACGTCGAGGCCAAACTCATGGAGATGCTGAAGGGCGCGATGGAGGCGCTGCGCATCGGCGATCCCTGGCAGATCTCGAGCGATGTCGGGCCGGTTATCGATGACGAGGCGCGGACGGCCCTCATGTCTTATTGTTCTGACATGGAGACCAAAGGGCGGCTGATCGCCAAGCTCGACCACCCGGAAGGCGGGCGTTTCGTCGCCCCGCACATCTTCCGCGTTTCAGGCATCGGCGAGATGCAGCGCGAGATGTTCGGCCCGATCCTGCATGTCGCGACCTTCGAGGCGGATGCGATCGACCAGGTGATCGCCGACATCAACGCCAAGGGCTACGGCCTCACATTCGGCCTGCATACGCGCATCGAGGCCCGCGTGCAGCATATCGTGGACGGCATTCATGCCGGCAACATCTACGTCAACCGCAACCAGATCGGCGCGGTCGTCGGCTCGCAGCCATTCGGCGGCGAAGGGCTCTCGGGCACGGGGCCGAAGGCCGGCGGGCCGCACTATCTGCGGCGATTCCGCAAGGGCGAGGTCACCGCGCTCAAACCTGCCGAAGGGGAGGTGGTGCCGCTTCGCCGGCTTCGCGAACACATGCCCGACGCGACGCGCGGCGGCTGGTCGACGCGGCTCGATCGCATTTCAGTCCTGCGGAAGCATCTGCGCGGCAAGGGCGCCGACGCGATCGGGGCGTCCGCGTCCATCGATTTCGGACCGGTCGATCTGCCGGGGCCGACGGGAGAGGCGAACACGCTGCTGCTGGTGCCGCGCGGCCGCGCGCTTTGCCTCGGGCCGGATCGCGACACGGTGTTCGCCCAGGCGATCCAGGCGCTTGCGGCCGGAAATTCGGTGCTGGCCGTAGCACCCGGCGCGCGTGCCGCACTGTCGTCCCTGACCGGCAAAGGCATGCCGGTCGAGGCCATCGACGGGATCGTGGATGCGGCCGACCTTGGCGAACTCGCCGTCGAAGTGGTGGCGACATCGGCAGACGAAGCCACGCTGCGGGCCGTGCGTACGGCCCTGGCGGGCCGCGAAGGGCCGATCGTGAGGCTGGTCGCCGCGGTGATCAATCCGACGGCCTATACGCATGAGCGGGCCGTCTGCGTCGACACCACGGCGGCAGGCGGCAATGCCAGCCTGCTCGCCGCGGCGGAGTAGGGCATCGGACCGAAAAGTGGAATCCGGTTTTCGGGTTATTCCGATGCTCAAAACAAGGATTTCAGGCGCCTTCGACGATCGAGAAACCCTCGAACTGCGGGTGGCCGATATAGGCGGGCTTGCGGTCGCCGGCATTCTTGTGGGCGTCACGGAAATTCTGCGACTTCGTCCATGCGACGAAGTCGTCATGGCTTTCCCACACGGTGTGCGAGGCGAACAGTGTGTAGCCTTCCTCGGCGTTCACCGGCCCGCGCAGCAGGTGGAACTCGCGAAACCCGGCCATCTCGTGGAGGGTCGAGTCGCGGTTCTTCCAGACCGCTTCGAAATCGTCCTCGGAGCCGGTCTTCACCTTGAAGCGGTTCATTGCGATGTACATGCTTGTCCTTTCGAGTTTATTTCAGTGATGCTTTGGGCTGGCTGGCAGCCACGGTTGGCTTTGGTCTGAAGCCTACCACGTTGCCGGGAAGAAAGTCGGGGACCGCGCCGGTCGGGTTGGGGCCCGACTGGGTCGCGTTGATCTCGACGATGCCGGGATTGCCCTCGATGAGCGCCTCGCGGTGTGCCAGGAGGTCGAGCAGCTTGGGGTGCAGCCCGTCGCCTCTGGATGCAGCAAGGCGGTGAAGGGCGATCATGTCGGACATCGGTCTTCCTTTCGATCGCAGTCAGCGTCCGAAGCCCAGCGGCTGTCGGAACGGCCAATTTCTGCCGTCCGGCGTCGGAGGGAACGGCGATGCACGCCGAACCGTGTCGAGCGCGGCCTGATCGAGGTCCGGCGAACCGGAGCTGCGCGCGATGCTGACTGACCCGACTGCGCCGGAGCCGCTGACCGTGAAGCTCACCAGAACTTCGCCACGTCCGCGTCCGCGCGTCTGCCGCAAGGCGCGACGCAGCTTCGACGTCACCTTTCCGGGATAGTTGGACATCGCGGCATTGCCGGCCTGCGTGTTGCGGTGGCCGCGTTCGGATTGCTGGGTTGCACGCGCGTTCTCGGAGCCGCTGGCAGAGCCCCGGCGGGCATCGGCCTGGTTCTGTCCCTGCGAGCCGGCGGCAGGGCGCTCTGCCTGTCGTCTCGGCGCAGGCTCTTCGCGTTTTGGACGTTCGGTCCGCTGGCGCTCCACAGGTGGCGCTGGCGGCGTGTATTCGGGCCGAGGGGACGGCAGCGGAACGTCTTCGATCGCGGCCAGTTCGTCCGGTTCCTCGACGGGCTGCGCTTCTTCGACCGGTGTCGCGGTCGCGATCGACACGTCCGAGGGCGGGGACGCCTCGATCGGCGTCGTTTCCACGGGTGGGGTCTCGACAGGCGTTGCGGTCTCTACCGGCTCTGCTGGCTGAACCGGTGGAGGTGCAGCCTGCTCGACGGGTTCGGCCTGCTCTACCGGCGGCGTTTCGGCGGGCTGCGCCTGCGTGGCCTGCTCGACAGGCTCGACGGCGTCGGCTTCGGTGGGTTCGACGGTATCGGTCACCTCGCCTGCCGCAACCTGATCTGCCTCTGCGACACCGAGGGCCGCCAGATCGACCTCGATGGGCGCGCCGCCTTCGATCTGCACCAGGGGCGCTGGCGGCGTGCGCATCAGCCACCACGCGGCACCGGCGTGCGCACTGAACATCACGACCGCCGCTGTCGTCCACACCGCAAGCTGGGCCCTGGAGGTTCTGGCGAGCTGCCGTGACCAGGCTATGTCGGGATGCGCCATCATTCTGTGTCGGTGGTCTCTGTGTCGTCGGCGGCGGGCGAGGCGACCGGCCCTTCGAGCCCGACGAGCGCGATCTTGGTGTAGCCGCTGATGCGCAGCACGTTCATCACGATCATCAGGTCGCCATAGGGCACGGCCTTGTCGGCACGCAGGAATATCCGTGCGTCTCGATCGCCCTCGGTGATGCGATCGAGGGCGCCGCGCACCGCCTCGTGCGTCACCTGTTCGTTGCCGACGCTGACCGACAAATCGTCCTGCACAGTGACGTAGACCGGTTCGTCCGGGCGCGGCTGGGGCTGGGCGGCCGAGGTCGGAAGATCGACATTGACGTCCACGGTCGCAAGCGGAGCCGCGACCATGAAGATGATGAGCAGCACGAGCATCACGTCGATGAAGGGCGTGACGTTGATCTCGTGGTTTTCCGCGAGATCGTCGTTCTCGGTGCTGGACTTCAGGCTTCCGGCCATCCCGCTACTCCGCTGCCCGCGTCACCGGTGCGCGGCCTGGCTGCGCCGCGCGATGGTCGAGGTCACGGCTCACCAGACGCTCCACCGCTGCGGAGGCGTCCGCCAGAAGAAGCCTGTAGCCCGAAATGCCCCGCGCGAAGACGTTGTAGATCACGACGGCGGGAATCGCAGCGACGAGACCCAGTGCGGTCGCGAGAAGGGCTTCGGCGATGCCCGGCGCGACGATTGCGAGGTTCGTCGTCTGCGCTTCCGAGATGCCGATGAACGAGTTCATGATGCCCCAGACGGTTCCGAAGAGGCCGACGAACGGAGCCGTCGAGCCGATCGTCGCCAGAACACCCGTTCCGCGCGTCATGCGGCGTGCCGCCTGCGCCTCGATGCGTCCGAGATGCGACGTGATGCGTTCTTTCAGGCCCGCCGCGCCGCCGTGGTCGAGCGTCGTTTCCGACATCGCAAGTTCGTGGCCGGCCGCGCGGACCATGAGCATGGCGGGACCCTTGCCCCTGTTCTCCAGCTCCCGTCCCGCTTCCAGCAGGCTCCGGGCACTGACGATGCGGTCGAGTGCGCCCGACACGCGGCGCTTGGCGCCCGCGAGTTCCAGCGTCTTCGCCAGCCAGACGGTCCAGGTGATCAGCGAGGCGATGGCGAGGCCGATCATGACAGCTTTGACGACCCAGTCGGCCGCCATGAACATGCCCCATGGGGACAGGTCGTGGGGGAGCGTGCCGTCGCGCGGGCTCGCCTCGGTCTCCAGCGGCACGGGCTGCTGGGCGGTATCCGCCGCAGGCTGATCGGGTGTCGTCGGCGCTGGCGCCTGCTGCTCAATAGGCGCTGGCGGCGTCTGCTGCGCATGTGCGGCGCTTCCCAGCGTCAGGGCGGATGCCATCCAGCCGGCGAGAAGCAGTGCGACGAGCCGGCCCGATGCCCGGGCGGATAGACGTGTGATGATCATGTGTTAGCTGCCGAACCGGATTTCCGTACGCGTTTCTGTCTCGAGGCCGCGTATGCAGGCCCCCGTCCCAATGCCGTCGCCGACGCATTGCGTGGCGTCGTTGACCAGCACCCGGCCAAGATTGTTGCAATCGACGCCTGAGAAGTCGAACTGCCTGACCTTGGTCTTGCCCTGTGGCAAATCCTTGAAATCCACGATCGTCAGGCGGCTCACCATGCCAGCCTTGTCGAACAGAACGAGCTCGAACGCGGCGTTGGCGAGTTCGCCCTGCAATGCGTTGGTGACGACGAAGGTGAACCTGCAGCCATTGTCGGTGGGCTGCGTGGCATTGAGTTCCACCCGAAGAGCGGGGGCGGAGGATTGCTCCTCCGTCCCTTGCGCCGTCGCGTGGTGCAACGGCGCTGCGGCCATCAGCAGGACCGAGGTCAGAAAACGGCCCATAGCTGCGTGTCGCATGCCTACCATCCTATCTGCTTGGACAAGGAGACCTTGAACGTCCGGCCCATGGCACGGTCGTTGTTCAGGAATTCCTTGTAGTCCTGGTTGAAAATGTTGTCGATTCCGCCGGTCACTTCCCAGCCCGCGAACTGGTTGTCCTGAGGCTTCCAGGTTGCGAAGACGTCATGGACGTCGAAGGCCTTGGCGTAACGGGTGGTGTTGGGGACCGGCGGTGTATCGCTCACGAGCGCGGGATCCTGTGGGTTCGAGATGATGCGCGAACGCCAGCCGAAGCGGAGGTCATGCTGCGGAATCTTGCCGCCGATGGTGAAGGCGAGCGCATGCGGCGCGACCGAGGTCAGGTAGGACCCATCCGACTTGTCCTTGCCGACGACATGCGAATAGGACGCGTTGGCGAAGACGTAGTCCGCTTCGTAGGCCGCCTCGACCTCGAAGCCATAGATCTCGGCCTCGTCGACGTTCCGGAAGCCGGGCCGGGGGTTCAGGCCGGGGGTGAAGGGCGAGTCGAGTATGATCAGGTCGGTCACGTCATTGTAGAAGCCGGTCACCTTGACCTGCCCGGAATCCCCGCCCTGCAACATGTCGTAGCCGGAGAGCGCGAAACCGGCCTCGAAATTGTTCGATCGCTCCTTGCGCAGGCCGAGGCTCGGATAGAAGATCGCCGACGAACTCGCCGTCGAGAAAACCTCGTCGATCGTCGGGAAGCGCTCGGTGTGGGCGATGGAGCCGAACACGGCAAGCGTGTCGTTGAAGCGGTAGTGCGCCGCGATCTTGGGCGAGATCGCCGTGTCGTTGGTGTCGGAGGCCGTCAGGCCGGTTCCCGGATCGATCACGTTGCCGTCCGGCGAAAGGCTATGCCAGTCGAGCCGCACACCCGGGATGAGCGTCAGCTTCTCGTCCCAGACGAACTCGTTCTGTACGAATATTCCGGTTTTGAAATCCGTCCCTTCGGGATGGAAGGTGACCGGGAACGCCGTGCCGTTGTTGAAGAAGGATTGCGCCTCGCGCGTCTGGAAGGTGGTCTGGCTGCCGAAAGTAAGGTGGTTTTCCCAGTTGCCGCCGCTCCAAGCTATCGTGTTCTGGGCGTTCAACTGCCATGTCCGGTAGGCATAGTCGGAATCGCAGACCACGGCGAAGCTTCCGGGGCTGCAAGCCGGCCGCAGGTCGGCGTTGCGCTGGCTGTTGCTGGTGTCGGAGTAGGACGCCGAGACCTTCACGTCCAGCATGTCGTTGTCGCTGAACGGGTTCTCGTAGGAAACGATCGCCGTCTGGTCGACGACGTGGCGATCGATGAGGCCGAAGAACGCGGCCGTGCTGGTCTGCGAGAGCTGCTGGCGGTCGAGATCGGAATCCCACCGCTGATAGGACGCGCGCAGCGTGCCTTCGTCGCCGACGTTGAAGGTGCCCTTGACGAGCCCCGACCACGCCTTGAAGTTGCTGCCGATGATCTCGTTGCCCGCGCCGTCCTTATAGGGGTCGGCAAAGCGATAGTTTCCCGCGACCAGCAGTTCGGCGGCTTCGTTGAAGCGATGCGCGAGAACCGGGGAGAACAGCCATCCATCGCCATTGCTCGAATAGCTGCTCTTCATGCGCAGTGCGCCGCTCTGTCCGTCGGCGATGAAGTCCGAGGCGTCCTTGGTCTCGAAATTGATGACGCCGCCGAGCGCGCCGGAGCCGTATAGCGTGGACGAGGCCGGCCCGCGAAGCACTTCGACGCGCTTGTAGAGTTCGGGATCGGAGAAGAACGAGCCGAGGCGGTACTGTTCGTAGAACTTCTGCACGCCGTCGACATTCACGATGATGCGTCCCGCATCGCCGCTGTTCTCGGGCGCGCCGACGCCGCGAATGTTGAAGCTCTGGCCGAGCACGCGATCCGAGCCCGTCACGTTCACACCGGGCACCGACCGCAACACGTCGCCGATGCTCTGTGGCTGCAAGATGTCGATTTCTTCCTGATCGACGACGGTTACGGATTGCGGCGTGTCGATCGCAACCTTCTCGACGCCCGCGCCGACGACAAGACGCTGGAGAAGGGTCACGCGACCCTGCTTTTGCGCCTGCGCCGTCGTCTGCGGATGCGTTGCCGTGTCCTGTGCGGACGCCTGCATTATCCCAGCCACCATCGCCATTGCCGCTCCGCCAAGCAGAACGGCCGTCTTGCGAGCCACCAGCCCCATGTCCCAAACTCCTGATTTTCAAGGGTCACGCTGGCTGGCATCTCGCTTGCTCGCATCATCCGGAGTGTCTTAATGTTGACTGCTTCACTCCGGTATTGCACTCCCTATTAAACCTGATAATTAGTGTCAAGAATTACAGCGCAATTTAGCGACGTCGTCCCAGCCAGCATCCGCGAGCCCGGCACACAGAAAGGAACGGTATCGTGAACAGCTTTACGCCCAGCAATCATCCGTCATTCCGCAGGTCGATCACCGAGCATCGCCCGGAGATCATGCCGCGTCCGCTGACCAGGATCGTCACGAGCGATTCGCTGTTCCGCGGGACGCACGAGATCGGGATCGAACATGAAGGCGCGATGTATCGGCTGAAAATCACCCGTCAGGGCAAGCTGATCCTCAACAAGTAAGATTTCAGGTGACATCATGAGTGCTGAAGCGAAACCCGCTCCAGAAGCGATCCGGCGCGCGCGCGCTGAAAACCCGAAAATGCGCGAACGCGATCTCGCGGCGCAGCTTGGCATCTCCGAAGGCGATCTGGTTGCAGCCCATGTGGGCGAGGGCGTGCGGCGCGTCGAGCCGCGCGTCAACGACCTCCTGCGTGGTCTGGAGGCGGTCGGCGAAGTCATGGCGCTGACCCGCAACGAAAGCGCCGTGCACGAGAAGATCGGCATCTACGACAAGGTCTTCACGGGCGATCGCAATGCGATGGTGCTTGGCGCCGACATCGATCTGAGAATTTTCCCGAAGGCCTGGGCGCACGGCTTTGCCGTCGAAAAACGCGACGGCGATGCCGTACGCCATAGCCTGCAGTTCTTCGACGAAGCGGGCGACGCGGTCCACAAGGTGCATCTGCGCCCGAACTCCAATCTCTACGCCTATCAGAAGCTCGTCGCCGAGCTGGTGTCAGCGGATCAATCGCAGGGCATCGAGACGCGGGCGATCTCGGCCGTCGAACCGGAGGACGGCGAAACGGGGTCGGCTCACGAACTTCGCGAACGCTGGAGCGCGATGACCGACGTCCATCAGTTCTTCGGCATGCTGCGGACGCTGAAGCTCAGCCGACGCCAGGCCGTGGGCATGGTCGGAGACGATTATGCGTGGCTCCTCGACGGTGGCGCACTGCCGGCGATGTTCACCCATGCCGCGCAGGAGGAAATCCCCATCATGTGCTTCGTGGGCAATCACGGGTGCATCCAGATCCATTCCGGCCCGGTCCAGAACATCAAGACGATGGGACCGTGGATCAATGTCATGGACGAAACCTTCCATCTCCATCTGCGGCTCGATCACGTCGCCGAGGTGTGGGGCGTGCGCAAACCGACCAAGGACGGTCATGTCACGTCGCTCGAAGCCTATGACGCGAACAACGAATTGATCATCCAGTTCTTCGGCAAGCGCCACGAAGGCGAGGGCGAGCGGCCCGACTGGCGGATGATCGCCGAAAACCTGCCGCGGATACCGCGCTCCAGTGCGGCCTGAGGAGACTGCAATGCGTTTGAAATATCTCGCGCCATCGCTGGCGCGCTGCCTTGCGTCCGGGGCGATCGTGGGCCTGCTCACCATGTCTGCCGCCGCGCAGGAAGTGGACACGTCCCGCATCGTCGCGATCGGTGGCTCGGTGACCGAGATCGTCTACGCATTGGGCGAGGAAGCACGCCTCATCGCCCGCGATTCCACGAGCGTCTTCCCCGAGGCCGCACTTGCTCTCCCCGATGTCGGCTACATTCGCCAGCTCTCGCCCGAGGGCGTTCTGTCGGTCAATCCAAGCCTCATTCTCGCGCTCGAAGGCAGCGGCCCGCCTGAAGCGCTGGAGGTGTTGCAGAAGGCCAGCATACCGCTCGTGACGGTTCCCGAGAAATTCGATCGTGAGGGCATCGTCGATAAGGTGCGCATTATCGGCGAGGTTCTTGGCGTGGAGGATAAGTCCGCTGCCGTCGCCAGCCAGATCGATGCCGATCTGGCATCCGCCGAAACCGCCGCCGCCTCGGTCGAGGAAAAGAAGAAGGTGCTGTTCGTCTTGTCGTTGCAGGGTGGGCGAATCCTTGCCTCCGGCACGGACACAGCGGCAAATGCGATCATCGGCATGGCGGGCGGCGAGAATGCCGTCACCGACTATTCCGGCTACAAGCAACTGACCGACGAAGCCGTCATCGAGGCTGCGCCCGACGTCATCCTGGCGATGGATCGGGGCGGCGACCACGCCACGCAACTCGACGAGCTCGTGACCCATCCGGCGCTAGCGGCGACGCCTGCCGGGCGCGATGCCAAGGTGGTGCGTATGGATGGTGCGTTCCTGCTCGGCTTCGGACCGCGCACGGCGGCTGCCGCGCGCGATCTGGCCGCCGCGCTTTATGGCAAAGCGGCTGCGGACTGATCTCATGGAAATGTTGCAGAGGGCGGCTGGCGGCTTCTTTTCCGCGCCGGTCGTGGCGGGTGACCGCTCGGCGCGTGCACGCGCGACGATCGTTATCCTTGCTGTGGTCCTGGTCGTCGTCGCGTTGTTCAGCCTTACGGCGGGTGCCTCCGATGCGTCGGCAGTGGATGTGGTGCTCGGCTGGCTCGGCGGGGCGGAGGATGGCGCGCTCAGCGCCCGCGACCGCATCATCGTCTACGACATAAGATTGCCGCGCATGATCCTCGGCGTACTGATCGGGGCAGCGCTTGCGGTGTCCGGCGCGGTGATGCAGGGGTTGTTCCGCAATCCGCTGGCCGATCCCGGCCTGGTCGGCGTGTCGGCCGGTGCAGGCCTGGGCGCCATCAGCATCATCGTGCTTGGGGGTGGCATTCTGGGTCCGGTCATCGCGCTGTTCGGCATCTACGCGCTGCCGCTTGCCGCCTTCGCCGGCGGCCTCGCGACGACGCTGCTGCTGTATCACGTCGCCACGCGGCGCGGGCAGACGTCGATCGCCACCATGCTGCTTGCAGGCATCGCGCTCGGTGCGATGGCGGGCGCGTTTTCGGGCGTTTTGATCTACCTTGCGGACGACCGGCAGCTCCGCGACCTGACCTTCTGGGGTCTGGGATCGCTGGCCGGCGCGACGTGGACCAAAATCCTGTCCGCGGGGCCGATCATCGCCCTGGCGCTGCTCGCGGCACCGTTCATGGCGCGCTCGCTCAACGCGATGGCGCTCGGAGAGGCGACCGCGCACCATCTCGGCATTCCGGTGCAGCGCTTCAAGAACATCGCGATCGTGGTCGTCGCGGCGGCCACCGGCGCGTCGGTCGCCGTTTCGGGCGGCATCGGCTTCGTCGGCATCGTCGTGCCGCATCTGCTGCGGCTGCTGATCGGGCCCGATCACCGCTATCTCCTGCCGGCGTCGGCGCTGCTCGGCGCGTCGCTTCTGCTGCTCGCCGACGCCGTCAGCCGCACGATCGTCGCGCCTGCGGAACTGCCGATCGGCATCGTGACCGCCGCCGTCGGCGCACCCTTCTTCCTGTGGATATTGCTGCGCAAGCGCGGCGTCCTGGACCTGTGAGGACCCTGCCATGATCGACGCACACGACGTTTCCGTGATGATCGGCACCACGCGCATTCTGCACGATGTCTCGTTCGAAGCGCGGGCGGGAACTGTGACGGCCATCGTCGGGCCGAACGGATCGGGCAAGACGACCTTCCTGAAGGCGTTGTCGGGCGATCTGCCCGCGTCCGGCACGATCAGGCTGAACGGCCGCGACCTGCGCGACATGAAGCCCTGGCAGGCCGCTGGCCTGCGTGCGGTGCTGCCGCAGGCGACCACGCTGTCGTTTCCGTTCACCGTGCGCGAGATCGTCCGGCTGGGGATCGTCAATGGCCGCACGGGCGCGCTTGCAGGCGAGGCCGAGCGTCTTCCCGACCGTGCCCTGGCGAAGGTCGATCTCGATGGTTTCTCGGGGCGATTTTATCAGGAGCTTTCAGGCGGCGAGCAGCAGCGCGTCCAGCTTGCACGGGTCCTGTGCCAGGTCTGGGCGCCGGTTCTCGATGGCGAGCCGCGCTGGCTGTTTCTGGACGAGCCGGTGTCGTCGCTCGACATCAAGCACCAGTTGATCATCATGAAGATCGCCCGCGAGTTCGCGTCTCGCGGCGGCGGCGTGGTCGCGATCCTGCATGATCTGAACCTCACCGCGATGTTCGCCGACGAGGTGACCGTGATGTGCCGGGGCAGGGTGGCGGCGTCGGGTTCGCCGCGCGCCGTCCTGACGGACGATCTGATTCACAGGGTTTTCGACTGCCGGCTCAAGGTCGGCGTGCTGCCCGCGGGCGACATGCCGTTCGTCCTGCCGCAATCGGCGACGCTCTGAGCGCTTGAGGTCTCAGTTTGCCGCGGCGACCCGGGGCGGCAGGTCTGCGATCCCGAGAAGATCGCGCATCGACGGCCGTGCCTTGACCAGATCATCGATCGAATAGCTCTCCAGCACCTCGAAGAAGGCACCGAGCGCTTTGCGCAGCGCCTCGTTGAGGGCACACGAATCCACAAGCGGGCATTCGGTGGCGTCGTTCTCGAAGCACTCCGCCATGGCGAAGTTGTCTTCAGTGACGCGGACAACGTCGAAGAGCGAAATATCGGTCGCCGGCTTGCCGAGGCGAACGCCGCCATTGCGGCCCCGCACGGTCTCGACGAGCTTGTTCTCGACCAGCGGCTGCAGAATCTTGAACAGGAACAGCTCCGACACCGAATATGCGGCTGCGATCTCCGCGATCCGGCTGAGCTTGCCGTCATTTGCGGCGCAATACATCAGGATGCGGACTGCGTAATTGGTCTGGCGTGTGAGTCGCATGGACTCCCCTTCCGCGGTGATTGACTCGTCGTCTCTATATCGTCCTTACCTTAGAACAATTCCAGAGAGCAAATCAAGAAAAACATGACTGCAGAATTCATGTTTATCGCGATCGCGCTGCCGCCAGGGCTTCGGCTTCTGCTTCGGCCGACATCGGCTCACCCGCTCCAGCCGTTTCCAGATAGGCGTTGAGGGCCTCCAGCGAGGAGGCCGGCGCATAGCCGTCATTGCTGGTGCGCGACACGACCACGAAAGCGGTCTGCCAATCCGCTCCATCCCGGCATGCGACGGAGACGACCGCTGCGCCGCCCGGCGTGTCCACCTCGAACTCGCGGCACAGCGCGCCTGCGCCATTCTCGAAGGTTGCGATGCCACGGAACCGTGCCTCACCGCCAGCCAGCGACACGTCTCCGCCAGAGGGAGCCGTGTCCAGCGTCCGGGGGAGATCGGTGAGCGACAAGCCCGCGACCTGGAGAGCGCCGGGAGCGGGCGTCTGCGATGTGCCGAGCGTATATCCGCCGACACCGGCAAGCACTGCAATGAGCGAGGCTGCGATCGGCGCGATCCAGCGCGAGCGGAACCATGGGCTGTCGTCATTTGCCGCGCGCCGCAGCGGCGCCACGCCCGCGCGCTTTTCGGCCAGAGCGTCCTCGGCCTTGGCGCGCTCGATCATCGCCTCGATGTTCTGGCGCAGCGCGGCAGGCACGGTGTCATCGGTACGCGATACGACCGCGTCCCTGGCCTGAAGCCGCGTTTCCATGAACATTCCGACGCGAAGGGCGATATCGTCGTCCGTCTCCAACGCGCGTTCGACGGCGGCGGCTGTCGCCGCGTCGAGTTCGCCATCGGCGTAAGCCATGAGTGTTTCGTCGTCGAAAGTCTGCACGGTCATCGCCTCTCATCCTTGTCGGCAGGGGAACGTGCGGTCCCGCCGCTTATTCCCGTGATCTCGGCAAGTCTGCGGCGCGCGCGCGCCAGCCTGCTCATCACCGTGCCGATCGGAATGCCAAGCACCTCGGCGGCGTCCTTGTATGAAACATCCTCGACACAGGTCAGCAGCAGGACCTCGCGCTGCTCGTCTGGCAAGGCATCGATCGCGTCGCTGACGCTCTGCATCGTCGACCGGGCCTCGACGACCTGCACCCCCGATATGCCGGCGAGGTCGGGACGGTCGTCGATATCGTCGGTCGGTCCCGCCGTCTTCTCGCGGCGCACGCGATCGATCCACAGATTGCGGATGATCCGGAACATCCAGGCATCGAAACGCGTGTCGGGCTCGTAGCGCGCAGCGTTCGCAAGTGCGCGCTCGCAGGCCGACTGGACGAGATCGTCCGCCTTGTCGGCCGAGCGCGTGAGCGAAAGCGCGAAGCGCCGCAGCGTCGGCAGCATCGCGATCAGTTGCGCGCCTATGTCTTCTGCATTCGAGGTCATGCTCGGCCGGTTTGTTGCGAATATCTGTCGCGACGTGGAATATTGGCGACGTCCAGCCGTTTCACATGCAAGGCTGAACGATCTTGTCGGTCGTCATGATGATGAGGCACGACACGGGAGTCAAGACGGGAATGTCAAGAAAAACCAATGTAAACAATGGCTTGACTTGCATTTTGCGAGTCGCTTTCGTATGCGTGATGACCGGTGCGATGCTTCTGGCCCCGATCGATGCCGGACGGGACTCGTTCCTCGCGCTGGGTCTGGCGCCAGCCTATGCGGACGACGACGGTGATGATGGCGGCGGTGGCGGCTATGGTGGCGGTGGCGGGGCCGGCAACAGCCCCACCGGCATCCATCGCGGCACTGGTAATCTCGGCAATGTATCTCCTCGCGGCATCTTTCGCGGCATCCGGCGTGCGATCACGGGTCGTTCTGCCCCACGCAGGTCTGCAACCCGCGCAGCGCCTGCCGCGTTCCCGGTTCGCGTCGATCGCGAGATTATCGCAGCCGGCGTGAGTGCGCCGCAGCGGGTCGAACTGGTCGCGATAGGCTATTCGGTCGTCGCGGAAACGGATGTGCCGTTGCTTGGCACCACCGTGATGAAGCTGCTTGTGCCGGAGGGAACGTCCCTCGATGACGCGCGTGAGCAGGTTCGCTCACTGGCTGTCGGTGCCGACGTCGACTTCAACCATTTCTACCGACCGGAGGCGGGCGAGGCGGAAAATTGCAGCGGGCCGCACTGCGCGGCACCTCAACTCGTCGGCTGGCCATTGTCTGCTGGCGAGCGTGCCTGTGGCAAAGGCGTACGCATCGCGCTCGTGGATACCGGCATCAACCCCGATCACGCGGTGTTCGAGGGTCGTAGCATCGACCTCGTCCGCATCGGAGATGACGATCTGGAGGCGTCGGGGCACCAGCATGGAACCGCAGTCGCCGCCCTTCTGGCCGGCTCCGCGGACAGTCGGACGCCCGGCCTCCTGCCGAATGCCGAACTGGTGGCCATCGACGCGTTCCATCGCGCGCGTGGTGATGACGATCGGTCGGATGCCTATACGCTGGTCCGCGCGCTCGACGCGGCACTCGCCCGTGAGGTGTCGGTCGTCAATCTGAGCCTGGCCGGGCCTGCAAACGACCTGCTCAAGCGTGCGGTGACTGTCGCGTCCGACCGTGCCGTAGTCGTTGCAGCCGTCGGCAATGACGGACCGAACGCTAACCCTGCGTTTCCGGCGGCCTATCCCGGCGTTATCGGCGTTACCGCCGTGGATCGCGGCAAGCGGGTTTATCGCCGCGCGGGTCGCGGAGGACAGGTCGACATCGCCGCACCCGGCGTCGATGTCTGGACCGCAGCCTCGGTCAGCGGCGGACGGCCAAAGACCGGCACATCGTTTGCCGCTCCGTTCGTGACGGCGGCGGTCGCGCTTCTCAAGGGGTCCGAACCCACGCTGACGACCGCCCAGGTCAAGGCGCGCCTGTCGGAGAGCGCGCAGGATCTGGGCGACGAAGGCCGCGATCCGGTATTCGGCTGGGGGCTGCTCGACGCCAGCGACTTCTGTGCGGGCGATGACGCTCCCTCCGCCAAAGCGCCGATCGCTCCGTCCGTGACGGAGACAGTCCAGCCCTGAGCGCATGGCCATCATTCCCAATTCGTTCTTGAATTTTATGCTGCATTGCACAATATACGTGCGTGTCGAGTTGCGCTGACTCGGGGAGGAACCCAGAGGATAGCGACATGCACCATCCACATTTTAGCGCTGCCGAGCCTCTGACGGGCATTGTCCGGCTGCTCAGGCATTCCGAACTGCACGAATTCAAGGCGCATCTTCTGCGTCTCGATTCGGAGAGCAGGCGCGATCGATTCAACGGTCCCGGCAACGACGCATTCGTGGCGGCCTACGCGGATCGCTGCTTCCACGATGGCACGATCGTCATCGGCTATGTGGAAAGTGGCCGGGTGTTTGGGGCGGCCGAACTGCATGAACGCCCGGAAGAGTCCGAGCCAACCGGCGAGATCGCCTTCAGCGTGGAGCGGCATCTGCAGCATCGCGGCCTTGGCGGCCATCTCTTCGAGCGCCTGATCGAGAGCGCGCGCGCTTTCGGCTATGAGCGGCTTCGCGTCACCACCCACCCTCAGAACGAAACGATGAAGCGGCTTGCACGTCGCTTCAATGCGTCGCTCAAGTTCGAGCATGGCGAAACGGTCGGCGTCATCGCGCTTGAGCCTGCGCCGCCCCTGCCTGCGCGGCCGGGTGCGGGTGCACCGAGGGCTGCGGTTCAAAGCGTGCCGTGAGCGCGCCCGAAGCACCGGAATCGCTGCGGTTTTCGAACGAAGCGTGACGTTGCCCCGCTGAACACCCACATTGCGTATCGAGGCGGCGCCTGATCGCGGCCTTGATTTGAGCAGTGAAGGGCAGCACATGGTTGGCGCAGCATCGGAAACCGGCACCTGGCAACGGGCGCTGGAACGGGACGAAACCGAAAAGATCGCGGCGCTTCGCCGGACCAAGCTGATCGCGACGGGTTCGCTCGCTCTGTGCTTCTGCATATTCATGGCGGCGCGGGCCGGTGAAGCCAGATGGCCGATGCTTGCCTATGTGGCTGCATTTGCGGAGGCGGCGACCATCGGCGGGCTCGCGGATTGGTACGCCGTCGTGGCGCTGTTTCGCCGGCCGCTCGGCCTTCCGATCCCGCACACGGCGATCATTCCCGCCAACAAGGACCGCATCGCGGACAACCTCGGGCGCTTCATCGAGGTGAATTTCCTGGCGCCGGGCCCTGTTCGCGAAAAATTCAAAGAGGTCGATTTCGCGAGGCTCGTCGCGGATTGGCTGTCGGATCGAAGCCGATCGGCGGGCCTGTCGCGCTTCGTCGGCAGCCTGGCGCCCAAGGCACTTGCCGGACTGGAGGCGTCCGGCCTGCGCGACTTCGTGTCGAAACGCGTGTCGGAGCAGATCGAAAAGGTGCAGGTCGCGCCGTTCGCAGCCGACATGCTGAGCGCGTTCACGGCGGATCGACGGCACCAGCAGCTTTTCGACGAGTTGCTGCGCGTCTTTGGCGGGCTCCTGCGTGACGAGGATGCGCTGGCCGCGATCCGTGACAAGATCAGGGACGAACTGCCGAGCCTCGCACGCATCTTCAAGGCAGATGCGTATCTCTTGCGCAAGATCGTGGCGTCGACTGGCTCGCTGATCGAGGATGTCGAGGGCGACCCCGACCACGCCATGCGGCGCGAGTTCGATCGCTTCGTCGAAACCTTCATCGCCGAACTGCGAACCTCCCCGGACTACGCCAAGCGCGCCGAGCGCCTGAAGCGCGACCTGTTGAAGCGGCCCGAACTGCGCGGCCTTGCGGGCGATTTCCTGACCAGTTTGCGCACCTTCATCGAAACGGACCTCCAGTCCGAACGCTCGCTCGTGCGAAAGCAACTGGCCGAGATGTTCGTTGAAGTGGGACGCCAGCTTGCCTCCGACGACAAGATCCGTGCCGACATGAACCAAGGGTTCGTCGTCGCGCTCGCCTCCTTCGTCGAAAGCCAGAAGAGCGGCGTTTCGCAGTTCATCGCGGACCAGGTCCGCAAGTGGGACATCGTCCAACTGACGCGGCTGGTCGAGCTCAATATCGGGCGCGACCTTCAGTACATCCGTTTCAACGGCATGCTGATCGGCGGACTTGCGGGTCTTGCGCTGCATGTCGGCGAACGGATGATCGCGAATTGATGCGCGGATAGGGCTGGCCTACACTCCCGCCTGCCGGCACCGATTGGGGCCGGAAACAGGGAGGACGCCATGGCCAAGAATCCTGAAACCAACTCGATCGTCGACATGTTCGTGCGCATCGGTCGCGATATGAAGATGCCGGACGTCGATATCGAGCGCATCATCGAGCATCACCGACGCAATCTCGAAGCCTTCGAGAAAAGCGCCAAAGCCGCATCGGCGGGCGCGACGACCCTCATGACACGCCAGCGCGAGATGCTGGAGGAGACGATCCGCGATTTCGTCGACACCGCGCAGACGATGGGAACGCCGAGCGATCCGAAAGCTTTCGTGGAGAAGCAGACCGACCTTGCACGCAAGGGGTTCGAGGCGGCTGTGAAGAACACCGGCGAAGTGGCTGAGCTCGTTCGGCAATCCAGCACGGATGCGATCGAAATCCTGCGCGCGCGCATCCGCGAAAGCATGGCGGAAATTCGCGAGGGCTACGATCGCCGCGACAAATCCTGAATCAAGTCTGGGGGAACATGAGATGAGCGATGCCGGTCGGCAGGCCGCGTCGCAGCCGGGGCGGTTGCGGCAGATGGAAGTCTATGTGACCGGGGCAGGCGGCGCACGGCCGCTCGTTCCCGTTTCGCCCCCGGCCTTGGAGGAAAAAGCCGCGCGTACGATGAGCCGAGAGGCCTGCGCCTACATCATCGGCGGGGCCGGTTCGGAAGCGACGATGGCGGCCAACCGTGCCGCGTTCGACCGCTGGCGCTTTGTTCCGCGTGTCCTGCGCGACGTGGCCCGGCGCGATCTCTCGGTGTCGCTTCTCGGGCGGACGCACAAGGCGCCGCTCCTGCTTGCGCCGATCGGCGTGCTGGAAATGGCCCACCGGGATGCCGACCTTGCCGTTGCGCGGGCAGCGGCGGCCGAGGGTATCGGCTATGTATTCTCCAACCAGGCCTCGGTTGCGATGGAACGCTGCGCGTCCGCGATGGGCGACGCGCCGCGCTGGTTCCAGCTCTACTGGTCGAGTGACGACGATTTCGTCCGCTCGCTCCTGTCGCGCGCCGAGGCCTGTGGTGCGGAGGCTATCGTCGTCACGCTCGATACGACGCTTCTGGGCTGGCGGCCGCGCGATCTCGATCTCGGCTGGCTGCCTTTCCTGCGGGGCATGGGGCTGGCGCAGTATCTCAGCGATCCCGTCTTTCTTTCGCGCATTCCGGCATCGCCGCCGGAGACGGGCGTCAAGCCAAAAGGGAGCGGGCTTCTCAAGACCGCGCTGACGCTGCGCGCGAAGGGCAGGGAGCACGGGCTCGGTTTCGGCCAGATGCGCGCCGCCGCCGCGCATTTCACCGCCACCTATTCGCGGCCCGACCTCAACTGGTCGGATATTGCCCGGCTTCGCGAAATGACGAAGCTGCCGATCCTGCTCAAGGGCTTGCGGCATCCCGACGATGCGGCGCTCGCGCGCGAGCACGGCGTGGATGGCATCATCGTCTCCAATCACGGCGGACGGCAGGTCGATGGCGAAGCCGCGACGCTGGATATGCTGCCGCATGTCGTGAAGGCGGCCGGCGACATCCCGGTGCTGATGGATTCCGGCATTCGTTCCGGCGCGGACGTGGCAAAGGCGCTCGCGCTTGGCGCGAAGGCCGTCCTGCTTGGCCGCCCCTATGTCTACGGTCTTGCCATCGGGGGTGAGGCAGGCGTGCGCGAGGTCATCCGCAACGTCATCGCCGAACTCGACTTGACGCTTGCGCTGTGCGGCTACGCCAGCGTATCCGAACTCGGCCGCGCATCGATCGTCGATGCGTGCGAGGAGATGGCAACGGCGTGACGGACGAAACTTTGACGATAGCGGACCTGGCGGGCAAGACTGGTCAGGAACTGGGCGTGTCCAATTGGGTCGAGATCGACCAGGCGATGATCGACAGCTTTGCAGCGACCACGCGCGACGAGCAGTGGATTCATGTCGACGTCGAGCGGGCGCGGCGCGAAAGCACCTACGGTGCGCCGGTGGCGCACGGGTTCCTGACGCTGTCGCTGATTTCCGGCATGTCATACGAGATCGGCATTCGCCCCAAAGACGTGTCCGCGTCGATAAATTACGGGCTGGACAAGCTGCGCTTCCTGTCGCCCGTCAAGGCCGGTGCGCGCGTGCGGCTGCGCTCAACGCTCATGTCCTTCGATGAAAAGTCGCCAGGCCAGTTTCTGATGAAATGTTCCTGCGTCGTCGAGATCGATGGCGAGGAGCGTCCCGCGCTGGTCGCGGAAACGCTGGTGTTGCTGATTGCAGCCTAACAGGCGGGCTGCTTCAGGTCCTCCACGAGCAGGCCCAGTTCCAGCATGCGGCTCAACGTGGCGTCGATGTCGGCGGCGATGATCGTCGCATCGACATCGGGAAACGCTTCCGCGAACAGGTCGACGATCGTCGGCACCGCGACCGGCTGCTCCAGAACCCGCCAGATCGCCAACCCCATCTGATTGAGATTGTGCGTTTCGTTCGTTTCGCGCCGGATGAGGAAGCCGTCAGTGCCGGCCGTGCGCAGGATGGTCTGCGGCGCGTGGCGGTAGATGGGTCCGATGCCGTTGCACGTGATGACCAGTTCGTCGCCCGCAGGCATGGCGTCGACAGGCTTGGCCGTTGAGCCATCTTCCAGATCCCAGTTGGCGAAGGCTCCTTCGAGGCATCGCACCGCGCCCTCGAGATCGTAATAGTGCAGCCGCAGGCATTTCAGGCCGCCGACAAGGTGGAGATAGGAATCGAGGACGGATTCCGCCGGCAAAGCCCTGCGGGTTTCCTGCGAAACGAGCGCCCAGAGGGCCTGTTCAGGCGTGGCCGCTTCCATGCGTGCATCGCACGGCGTCTCGGATCGAGACAGCAACACGACTGCACCAGCGGGCAGGCCTTCGCCAAATGTCGCGCGAGACGCTGGCCCCGGATCGACATAGCCGAAGTAGCCGTCCGTCAGGTGCAGATGATCCTGCACGAAGGATGAAAATTCCGGCGTGGCGTTGGCCGGAAGCGGCAGGCGCGGGCGCGGCAGGCAGCCCGTCGAGATGCCCATTCCGGTCGAAAGTTCGATGGGCAGAAGATCGTCGGAAAACACCTTATGCCCGCCGGCAGCAAGCCGTGTCATCAATGTGCTCTTGCCCGCCCGCGTGGATGCCGGGAACAGCACCAGCCGGCCATCGAACGCCACGGCGCCTGCGTGCAAAGCCCCCAGCCGGTCGGATTGCGTGACGTAGGCCTCGACGATCTCGACGATCGCCGAGCATACGGCGCTCACATGGCTCGGTTCGCGGGTTTCCCACGCGCAATCGGTCCTGCGGACGATCGTGTCCGAGCCGTCGCGAAAGATCCGCATGAAGGCCGGCTCGCTGTCGTTTGAAGCCTGCTTCGACATTGGCCAGCCGGTCAGGACTGCGCTCACACCGTCGGCCACGACGCTCGAGTCCGGGCAGAATTCGATCCGGGCGGGGAGCCCCTGGAGTTGAAGCAGCATCGGCGTTGCCTCCTCTGATACGCGAAACCCATCGGGGCGGCGGATAGTGCCGCCCCGATGGGGTTCGATTTGCCTAGCGGAAGATGCGACCGAAAGCGTTGTTGAGGGCGTTGACCGGGCCGCGACCGCTCGATCCGCGACCGCCGAAGTTCCGGCCACCCGAACCACGCCCGCCGAAGCTGCGACCTCCCGAGCCACGACCGCCGAAGCCGCCTCCGCCCGAACCGCGACCACCGCCGCCCGATCCACCGCGACCACCGCCGCCGGAGCCGCCACGGCCACCGCCGCCGCTTCCACCGCCGCCACCGGCAGACCCGCCGCCCGAACCGCCGGACGCGTGCGCCTTGTCCATTGAGAGCAGCGTGGGAGTGATGTAGGCGGCAGTTGCCGCGAGACCGAGCATGCCGAGCAGGCGGCGACGGTCCTTCGAGACGTCACCGTCGGCAGTGGTGGCATCCACGGACGCGTTCATGTCTTTGATCGTGTTTGTCATTTGACTTCTCCGTTTCCACTGACGCCGCCGGCTTCCCGGCGAGCGGTCTGCCGGTTCGAGACAATCGCCTCGTCGTCATGCGGCATTGGGTGGAGAACGGAGGCCGTGAAGGATTATTCCGCGGCCGCGCGATTTTCTTGTGCCGGGTCTACTCGGCGTCGGGCTGGCGTGCGGGCGCGGCATCGGCAAAGGCGGGAAGCGCCATGCATGCGTCGCGGATGCGGCCGATCGTGGGATAGGGCGTCATATCGACGTTGAACCGCGAATTGTTGGCCACCTGCGCCACGAGGCAGATATCCGCCATGCCCGGCCCGTCGCCATGGCAGAACGTGCCCGTGTCCGGGCTTTGCGCGAGCATCGCCTCGAGCGGCTGGAACGTCTCGTTGACCCAGTGGCGGAACCACTCGGCGATGCCGGCATCGTCGGCGCCGTAGCGGCTTCGCAAGGCGTTGAGGATGCGCAGATTGTTCACCGGATGAACCTCGCAGGCGATCATCTGCGAGAGCATGCGAACGCGCGCGCGCCCCGCCGGATCGGCTGGAAGGAGCGGCGGCTCGGGCTGCGTCTCGTCGAGAAATTCGATGATCGCCATCGACTGCGCGATCACCGTGCCGTCATGCCAGACCAGCGTCGGCACGAGACCCTGCGGATTGATGGCCAGATATTCGGGCGACCGGTTGCCGCCATGGCGCAGATGATGCGCCACGTAGCGGTAGTCGAGACCCTTCAGATTGAGCGCGATCCGGACGCGGTAGGAGGTCGAAGACCGGAAATAGTTGTGAAGGACGATCTCGCTCATTCGTATGCCCCGACCCTGTCCGCCCGCGTCTCAGTCGCCGTACGGGACCCAGACGTTCTTCACCTCGACGGCGCGCCGCAGGAACGTCGAGACCGAGCCTTCCTGTGCCGTCCAGTCGATTGCCTTTCCGCCGGACGTCCAGACGCGCTTCAAATTGCCCACCGATTCCAATTCGGCTGTCCGGCAGGTATCTTCGTCCGCAACGACCCAGAGCCCGTCCACATCGTCATGCATGGCCAGAACCTTGCAGAGCTCGGCACTGCGTCCCGTGACGATGTTGATCGCGCCGGCGGGGACGTCGGAGGTCTCCAGCACCTGATACAGATCGGTCGCCAGCAACGGCCAGCGCGCCGAGGGCACCAGCACCACATTGTTTCCCATGGCGAGGGCAGGGGCCAGGAGCGAGATCATGCCCAGAAGTGGCGCTTCGTCCGGCGCGACGATGCCGACGACGCCGACCGGCTCATGCAGCGCCAGCGTGACAGTGCGCGACGGCGGCGTGTGGACGCTGCCCTCGAACTTGTCCGCCATGCCGGCGGCCTCGAAGAGCCGTTCGATCGAGGCATCCACTTCCGCTCGCGCGGCCTTTGCCGATGCGCCGGTGGTCTGGGTGAGCCTCGCGGCGAATTCATCCGCCCGCGCCGACAGGTTTTCGGCGAGGAAATAGAGCACCTGCGCGCGGTTGTAGGCGGTGGCGCCTGACCAACCCTTGGCGCCGCGGGCAGCCGACACGGCCTCGCGGATATCTTTGCGGTTGCCGAGCCCGACTTCGCCGAGGGGCCGCCCCTTTCGATCATGGACGGCCATCGAATAGGCCCCGTCAGGGCGCACCTGCTTGCCGCCGATGAAGAGCTTCGGCGTGCGGTCGATGAAATCGCCGGCGCCGTCGCCGCGCTCGCCGGAGCCGCCGGGTGCTTCAAGCGCCGTGATGAGCGCGGATTTCGACTTCGGCTGTGCGAGATATTCGATCAGGCCCTCGCGCCCGCCTTCGCGGCCGAACCCGCTTTCGCGGTAGCCTCCGAAGCCGCAGGCAGCGTCGAACATGTTGGTGCCGTTGACCCAGACGACGCCTGCCTTGAGTTGTGGAGCGGCATGCAGAGCGAGGTTGACGTTCTCGCTCCACACGGAGGCCGCCAGACCGTAGCGGGTGTTGTTGGCGAGTTCGATCGCTTCCTCGGTGTTCCTGAACGTCATCGTCGCGAGGACCGGTCCGAAGACCTCTTCCTGCGCGAGGATGTTCGACGGCGCGACGTTGGTCGCCAGGACGGGCAGATGATACCAGCCGGTCGCCGGCACCTCGCCCTGCGGCAGCCAGCATTCGGCGCCCTGGCGCGCGCCCTCGGCGACGAGACCCTTCACGCGATCGAGTTGGGTGCGATCGACGAGCGGACCGATATCCGTGTTCTTGTCGAGCGGATCGCCGAGCCGAAGCTTGCCCATGCGGGCCTTGACCTTGGCGATGAAAGCTTCAGCCACGCCTTCCTGCACGAGCAGGCGCGAGCCGGCGCAGCACACCTGGCCCTGATTGAACCAGATGCCGTCGACCAATCCTTCGACCGCCGAATCGAGGTCCGCATCCTCGAAAACTATGAAGGCGGATTTGCCGCCGAGTTCCAGCGACAGCTTCTTGCCGGAGCCGGCCGTCGCGCGGCGTATGATCTTCCCGACTTCCGACGAGCCGGTGAAAGCGATCTTGTCGATGCCGTCATGGTTGACGATGGCCGCACCTGCTTCTGGCCCGCCATGGACGATGTTGACGACGCCCTTCGGCACGCCCGCACGCTCGCAAATCTCGGCGAACAGGATCGCCGTCAGCGGCGTGTACTCGGCCGGCTTGAGCACCACCGTGCAGCCGGTCGCAAGTGCCGGCGCGATCTTCCAGGCCAGCATCAGGAGCGGGAAGTTCCACGGGATGATCTGGCCCGCGACGCCGACGCCTGACGCGCCCGGAAATTCCTTCGCAAGGTTCTGGGCCCAGCCGGCATGATAGATGAAGTGGCGGATCGCCAGCGGCACGTCGATGTCGCGGCTCTCACGGATCGGCTTGCCGTTGTCGATCGATTCCAGAACCGCGAAAAGCCGCGCATGGCGCTGCATGGCGCGCCCGATCGCATAGAGAATGCGCGCGCGCTCATAGCCGGAAGCCGCCTGCGATTTCGGCAACGCCTTGCGTGCCGCCGCGACGGCTGCGTCGATGTCGCTTTCGCCGGCATCGGAAATCTTGGCCAGGAGCTTGCCGCTGGACGGGTCGCTGACATCGAAAGTCTTGCCCGACTTCGCAGCCTTCCACTCGCCGCCGATGAACAGCGAGGCGCCGAAATCGCGCGCCTTCAGCCAGGCATCCGCTTCGCCGCGCGCTTCGGGCGCAAGTCCGTATTCCATCGCGTGGTATCGTTCTAGAATGTTCACTTTAAAAACTCCTCCGCCTGTCTCAGGCCATCGCGTGGCGATGGGCCGCCGAATAGCGGCCGGTCACATGGTGTTCGAGCTGGCGCTCGATGTCGGTCAGAAGGCTCGACGCGCCGAAGCGGAAGAGGTCGGGCTCGAGCCAGCGGCGGCCGAGTTCCTCGTTCATCAGAACGAGCCAGTCGAGCGACGATTTCGCCGTCGAGATGCCGCCGGCCGGCTTGAAGCCGATCTTGAAGCCCGTGCGCTCCTCATAGGCGCGGATCGCGCGGGTCATGATCAAGCCAACGGGCAGGGTCGCGTTGACGCTTTCCTTGCCGGTCGAGGTCTTGATGAAGTCGGCACCCGCCATCATGGAAACCATCGATGCCAGCATGACGTTGCGCAGCGTCGCAAGGTCGCCCGTGCCGAGGATCACCTTGAGATGCGCGTCGCCGCACGCCTCGCGGAATTGCGCGACCTCGTCGTAGAGTTCGTTCCACTTCGCGCCGAGCACCAGCCCGCGCGGGATGACCACGTCGATCTCGTCGGCCCCGGCGGCGACGGATGCTTTGATCTCGGCGATGCGGGTTTCAAGCGGCGACAGTCCGTGCGGGAAGGCGGTCGAGACGGCTGCGACGTGAATGCCGGTGCCTTCAAGGGCGGCCACAGCCGTTGCCACGAAGGGATGATAGACGCAGATCGCCGCCGGGCGGATCACGGTTTTGCCCAGACCGAGCCCGTCGACCAGCTCGCGGCTCAGCGGGTTGCGCGCCTTTGCGCAGAGGCGGCGCACGCGTTCGTCGGTGTCGTTGCTGTTGAGCGTCGTCAGATCCATGAGGCTGATCGAGCGCAGGAGCCAGGCCGCCTGGTTCTCGCCCTTGATCGACCGCCGCTTCGTCAGCGTCTGGACGCGGCGTTCGAGCGCGCTGCGGTTGACATGGCGCATCTCCTCGACCCATGCCAGATCAAGCGGCATTCCCGGATTGCGGGGCAGTTCGGCCGTATCGGCGGTGTCTTGCGCCTGTGCCGCGGCTGCTGTCGGCAGCGCGTGAAGGCTCGCGCCGCCCGTCGGTCTCGAAATCTGACTCATCTGCGCACTCGTGTTCGTTCTCCACCCACTCGGCTTTATCCATATCGCACGAGACGCCAAGAAGCGAGATGCCGGGTCATTCGCGGTATCGGGCAGGCGCATGCCGATGCCGCCTAAAAAGTATCTCTGCGACCTTGCGATACGAAGCGAGCGATGCGAAACCGGGTGCACCCCCATCTTGCACCGCGCCATGTTTCAGCGCCCGGCGGTTGCATCCCGGAACACGCTCCAAAAGGCATTCGAAGTATGGTCCGTCAGATCGCAAGTGGCTGCGCCGCCCTGCTTTTGGGTGCCGTCGGCGGTGCGATCTTCTGGTGGCTCAACCTGCCGCTGCCGTGGATGATGGGATCGATGGTGGCCGCCGCGATCGCGGCGATCGGCGGTGTTCCGGTCCCGCCGCTCAATCCGCTTCGTCCGACGATGCTGGCGGTGGTGGGCACGATGCTCGGCGCATCCTTTTCCGCCGGCTTCTTCCTATCGCTGCCGACATTCGCGATTCCGCTGATCGGGCTGACGGTGTCGTCCTTCGCGGCCGCCGCGATCGCGCTCTGGGTGCTTCGACGCTTTGCCGGGCTGTCCTCCGAGACGGCCTATTTCTGCGCCATGCCCGGCGGCGTCATCGAGATGGTCACGCTGGCGCATGAGCGAGGCGGGGACGACCGCATCGTCGCGCTCGTCCATGCGTCGCGCATCTTCCTCGTCGTCTTGTGTCTGCCGTTCCTGTTCGAGTGGCTGACGGGCATGCCGGCCGCGCGTGGATCGGGATCAGGCGTCACGCTCGCGGATATTTCGGCGACGGACGCAAGCTGGTTCGTCGGCGTCGTGGCGGCGGGCTTCGCGCTCGGCATGGTCGTCCACCTGCCTGCACGGTTCATGCTCGCGCCGATGATCGTCAGCATGATCGTCCACGTCGCGGGCTGGACCGATTTCAAGCTGCCCTTCGAACTGATCGCCCTTGCGCAGGTGGTGATCGGCGTTGGGATCGGCGCCCGTTTTGCTAATGTGGATCGCCGCCTGATCATGCGGACGATGGGCCTGTCGATCCTCGTCAGCGTCATCCTGGTGGCGGTGTCGATCGTCGGCGCGATGGTCGTGGGCCAGATCACTGGTATGGGTCTGCCGTCGCTCATGCTTTCCTACGCGCCGGGCGGCCTTGCGGAAATGAGCCTGATCGCGCTTGCGATGCAGCTCGACGTCGCCTTCGTCGTTGCGAACCATCTGTTCCGCGTGATCCTGATCATCGCCTGCGCGGGCCTCTTCTTCGACGTGATGAAGCGGCGCGGCTGGATTTAACCCACGCTCAGCGGCGTCTCGACGAACAGGCTGACCTTGTCGGCCGCAAACCGCGTTCGCGAGAACTGGATGGGTCTGCCGTCGGGATCGACGTTGATTGCCTCCAGCAGCAGAACGATCGCGCCGGGGCCGAGCCGCAGGGCGTTCAGGTCTTCGTCCAGCGCGTGCATGGCGACGATCGTGGTCGACCGGCGTGTGTAGTCGCTGATACCGAGCCCGGCGAGCGACGCCGTGATCGAGCCGGTCTCTTCGAGACGCTCCGCCAGCCCGGCGAACCGCAACGCCTCGAACCAGTGGCTCGCGACGGAGATCATCGCGCCATCGGCGAGGCTGACCGTGTCGATGCGGATCACATCCGTGCCCGGATCGAGGTTCAGCGCTGCCGCGACATTCGCATCGGCCGGCTGCGTCTCGTACCGCACGAGTTGCGAGCGCAGATCGGACGCCTGGCCGTCAAGCCCGGTGGAGAATCGCGTCCGCGCCGTGATCGGGTAGCTCAGGCGCTGCTGCGGGATGACGAAGGTTCCGCGACCTTGCTCGGATCGAAGAAAACCCTCGCGCACGAGCTGCGCGATCGCGCTTCTCACCGTGTGACGGTTGACGCCGAATCGGCTTGCGAGCTCCATTTCGGTCGGAAGGCGGTTCGCCACGAGTTCCCCGCCGCCGGCGAGAAGGCGGATCTGGTCGGAAATCTGGCGCCAGAGCGCGACACCATCCCGTCGTCTCACTGATTTATCGTTCATCGTCATCGCGTTTGTCATGCAGCCGTCATTGAAGGGTTTTATCACACGTCGAAATGATTTATTTGTCTAGATCATTCGACAAATTCGCATCGACGGGTGACACGGGTATGACACGAGACACAAGCAGCGATCCGGGAGAGCATGAGGGGCGCCGTGCGCTCATGTCCGTGCTCGCTTCGACGCCGATGCCGGCTCTTCGACAGGTCTGGGATCGCGCGGGTATTGCAGTCGAGCATGTCGATATCCGACGGCCGGAGACGGGACTCGTCACCGTGCGCGGACGGATCGGTGGCGGCGGGTCGGCCTTCAATGTGGGCGAAGCGACGGTCACGCGCGCCAGTGTCCGCCTCGCAACGGGTGAAACGGGACATTCCTATGCGCTTGGCCGGGACATCGAGAAGGCGCGCCTCTGCGCCGTGCTCGATGCGCTTTGGCAGAGGGCGGAGACGCGCGAGACCGTGCGGAGTGCTGTCTTCGTGCCTCTGACCGAGAGTGCCGAGCGAGACGACGCCAGGCGCCGGGCGGAGACCGCCGCGACCAAGGTGGACTTCTTCACGATGGTACGGGGAGAGGACTGATGACCGTAGCGACCAGCGAACTCGAAGGTGGCTTCTCGAACCCGGTGTTCGAAGCGCAGACCGTTTTCAAGGCTCTGATGGACGCGATGGCGCGGCCGGGAAGCGTCCAGAGCTTTGCCGCGCCGGCTCGACCGCCCGCGCCGTTGACAGCGACTGCGGCGGCGATCGCGCTCACGATCACCGATCACGACACGCCTGTGTGGCTCGATCCTGAGCTCGCCAAAGGCGATGCCGTGCGCACGTGGCTCGGGTTTCAGACCGGTGCACCGTTCGTGGCGGAGCCAGAACTGGCAGCATTCGCCCTGATTTCCGATCCGGTACGGATGCCGGCACTCGGCGTCTTTGCGCAAGGGACGGCCGAGTATCCGGACAGGTCTGCGACGCTGATCCTTCAGGTCGATGCGCTCGATGGCGGTGATCGGCTCACGCTCGAAGGGCCGGGCATCGAACACAAGGCGGCGATCGCGCCGTCGCCAATGCCGGCCGATTTTCTCGCACAGTGGCGCGAGAACGGTGCTGCCTATCCGCTTGGCGTCGATCTGGTTTTGGCTGCTCCCGACGAGATCGTCTGCCTGCCGCGCACGACGCGGATTTCCGCGAACAGCGAGGTCTGAGCCATGTATGTCGCAGTCAAGGGCGGCGAGACCGCCATTCGCAACGCTCATACGCTCCTCGCCGATCGTCGGCGCGGCGACCGCTCGGTTCCGGCTCTGCACGTCGCGCAGATCGTCGAACAGCTTGGGCTCGGCGTCGACCGGGTGATGAGCGAAGGGTCGCTCTACGACCGGGATCTGGCCGGTCTTGCCGTGATCCAGTCGCGGGGCGACCTGATCGAGGCGATCTTTCTCGTGCGCGCCTACCGCACCACTCTGCCTCGCTTCGGCTATACGCTTCCGGTCGACACGGCGGCAATGCAGGTCGAACGCCGTGTTTCGGCGACCTACAAGGATCTGCCGGGCGGACAGCTTCTCGGTCCGACATTCGACTATACGCATCGCCTGCTGGAGCCCGGTCTGGCCGATGGCAGCGAACCGCAAGCGCCGGTGGAGCGCGAGGCGGACGACGCGGCGATGCCGCGCGTCACCGATCTCTTGGCAGCGGACGGAATGATCGAGCCTGATGGCGGCGATCGCGACGCAAACGCGACGCCGACCGATATCACGCGCGAGCCGATCGCGTTTCCGCTCGATCGCGACGGGAGGCTGCAAGCGCTGTCGCGTGGCGATGAAGGGTTTTTGCTCGCGCTCGCCTATTCGACGCAACGTGGATACGGCCGCAGCCATCCCTTCGTCGGCGAAATCAGGATCGGCGAAGTCGAGGTCGAACTCGATGTTCCCGAACTGCCGTTTCCGGTCCCGCTGGGCCGCGTCCGCGTGACGGAATGCCAGATGGTCAACCAGTTCAAGGGCTCGGCAACGGCCCCGCCGCAGTTCACGCGCGGCTACGGTCTCGTCTTCGGGCAGTCGGAGCGCAAGGCTATGGCGATGTCGCTCTGCGACCGGGCATTGCGCGCCGGAGAGCTTGGCGAGGACCTCGTCGCGCCGGCGCAGGACGAGGAATTCGTGATCTCGCATTCCGACAATGTGCAGGCCACCGGCTTCGTCGAGCATCTGAAGCTGCCGCATTACGTCGACTTCCAGGCCGAGCTCGATCTGGTTCGCCGCATGCGCGCCGAGCATGAGGCGAGCGGCGAGGGCGCGGAGGCTGCGGAATGATGTCAGTCGCCGCCACCTCCACCGCCGTCCCCGCCGCCGCTGTCGTCCCCATTGCCGTGGGAGTTGATATGAGCGCCGTGGAAGGTTTGGCCGTCTCTTTCAGCGCGTTTCGACTGAGCGCGAACGTACAATGCCAATGCCAGAAATCCGGCAACGAGCAGAAAACTGAACCAGAAATAGGACATGGACCCTCATTGTTCTCCGAAAACGTCTTCACGCGCGATGTTACGCCATGATTGCTGGCGAAAGGAATACACACATGGCTAGCGTTGCCACCTACAACTTCGCTTATCTTGACGAGCAGACGAAGCGGATGATCCGCCGTGCGATCCTCAAGGCGATCGCGATCCCCGGCTATCAGGTGCCTTTCGCATCCCGCGAGATGCCCATGCCCTATGGCTGGGGCACCGGCGGCGTGCAGGTGACCGCGTCAATCATCGGGCCGGACGACGTGCTCAAGGTGATCGACCAGGGCGCCGACGACACGACGAATGCGGTGTCGATCCGCGCCTTCTTCCAGAAGGTCGCGAATGTCGCGGTCACGACGCACACGGCAGATGCGACGATCATCCAGACACGGCACCGCATCCCGGAAAAGGCGCTGACGGCCGGTCAGGTCCTCGTCTATCAGGTGCCGATCCCCGAGCCTCTGCGGTTCCTCGAGCCGCGCGAGACCGAGACGCGCACGATGCACGCGTTGGAGGAATACGGCCTCATGCATGTGAAGCTTTACGAGGACATCGCGCGCCATGGGCGCATCGCGACGACCTATGCCTATCCGGTGAAGGTCGAGGGGCGCTATGTGATGGATCCGTCTCCGACGCCGAAATTCGACAATCCGAAGATGCACATGTCTCCGGCGCTCCAGCTTTTTGGGGCAGGGCGCGAACGGCGCATTTATGCCGTGCCGCCGTTTACACAAGTCGTCAGTCTCGATTTCGAGGATCATCCCTTCGAGGTGCAGACGTTCGACAAACCCTGCGCGCTGTGCGGGGCGGAACAGGTCTATCTCGACGAAGTCGTGCTGGATGACCGGGGCGGGCGCATGTTCGTCTGCTCTGACACCGACCATTGCGAGGAACGGCAGGCGGCGGGGCATGTCGGCGAACTGGGCGTGCGGGAGGCAGCAGAATGACGATCGACAATGACGAGCCGCTGCTGCGGGTTTCCGCTGTCTCCAAAACCTACGGATCGCGCATCGGCTGCGACAACGTCTCCTTCGAGCTCTGGCCGGGCGAGGTTCTGGCGATCGTCGGCGAAAGCGGTTCCGGCAAGACCACGCTCCTGAACTGCATATCCACGCGTCTCGAGCCGACATCGGGCACCGTCAGCTACCGCATGCGCGATGAGACCTGGCGCAACCTTTACGCGATGAGCGAGGCGGAGCGCCGCTTCCTGATGCGCACCGACTGGGGGTTCGTGCATCAGAACCCGGCCGACGGATTGCGCATGGCGGTATCGGCAGGCGCGAATGTCGGCGAGCGCCTGATGGCGGTGGGCGACCGCCATTACGGCAACATCCGCGCATCGGCGATCGACTGGCTCGGCCGCGTCGAGATCGCAGCAGACCGCGTCGATGACGAACCGCGCGCGTTTTCGGGCGGCATGCGCCAGCGGCTCCAGATCGCGCGCAACCTCGTCACGTCGCCGCGCCTGATGTTCATGGACGAGCCTACGGGCGGCCTCGACGTGTCCGTCCAGGCGCGCCTGCTCGACCTCCTGCGCGGCCTCGTCGCCGATATGGGGCTGGCCGCGATCGTCGTCACGCATGATCTCGCGGTCGCGCGTCTCCTGTCGCACCGCATGATCGTCATGAAGGACGGGCGCGTCGTGGAGCACGGTCTCACCGATCGCGTGCTCGACGATCCGCGCGCGCCCTACACGCAGCTTCTCGTCTCCTCGATCCTGCAGGTGTGACTATGGCTCCTTCACTCATCGCCTCGAATGTCTCGAAGAGCTTCACCATGCATCTGCGCGACGGGGTGCAGCTCGCCGTGGTCGAGGATGTGTCATTCGTCCTGAATGCCGGCGAATGTGCCGTGCTTGGCGGTCCGTCGGGTGCCGGCAAGAGTTCGATCCTCAAGATGCTGTACGGCAATTACGGTGTCGATGCCGGAAGCATCCGGCTGACGCATCGGGGCGGCGACGTCGATCTCGCCACCGCCGATCCCCGCACCGTCATCGCGATCCGGCGCGATACGATCGGCTATGTCAGCCAGTTCCTGCGCACCCTTCCGCGCGTTGCCGCGATCGATATCGTGGCCGAGCCGCTGACCGCGCGGGGCGCCTCAGTAAGCGCAGCGCGCGAGCGGGCAGCCGACCTTCTCGCGCGGCTCAATCTGCCCGAACGGCTCTGGCAGCTTCCGCCGGCAACGTTCTCCGGCGGCGAGCAGCAGCGCGTCAACATTGCGCGCGGGTTTATCACGGACCATCCAATCCTGCTTCTGGACGAGCCGACAGCGTCCCTCGATGCCGTGAACCGGCAGGTCGTGATCGACCTGATCGCGGCGAAGAAGGAGACCGGGACGGCGCTTCTGGGCATCTTCCATGATGCCGACGTGCGCGAGGCGGTTGCCGACCGGATCATCGACGTCACCGCTTTTGCACCACGCCGGGAGGCTGCATGACCAAGCTCTCCGAGACACCGCTCGTTCACCCGAGCGCCGAGGTGACCGGCACGACGCTCGGCCGCTATACCGAAATCGCGGAACGCTGCCGGATCCACGATACTGTCGTCGGCGACTATTCCTACCTGATGCAGGATTGCAGCGCCTGGGTCGCGACGATCGGCAAGTTCTCCAACATAGCCGCATCCGTGCGCCTCAACGCGACGAACCATCCGGTCGAGCGCGCGACATTGCATCATTTCACCTACCGCTCGGGCGATTATTGGGAGGATGCCGCGCCTGACGACGCATTCTTCGATCGTCGCCGTGCCAAGGCGGTGACGATCGGGCATGACACCTGGCTTGGTCATGGATCGACGGTTCTGCCCGGCGTGACCGTGGGCGACGGTGCGGTGGTCGGGGCAGGGGCCGTCGTGTCGAAGGATGTCGCGCCCTATACGATCGTCGCAGGCATGCCCGCAAAGCCGATCCGCGAGCGGTTCGATCGCGCGACCGCGGAGCGGTTCCGAGCGCTTGCCTGGTGGGATTGGGATCATGCGAAGCTTCGGACGACGCTGGACGATTTTCGTGACCTCTCAGCAGACGCATTCCTCGAGAAGCACAATGGTTGAGCCGTTCCTGTTCCTGGACGTTTGATCGTGTCGCCGCCTCTCGATGCGGCGTTTGCCGTTCTGGTGGGCACGTGTCGCATTCGACCCTGTTGAACGTCACAAAAGCGTAGCGAAAGCGTAATCGAGCTGTCGTCAAAGGCCGATACGGGTTCCACACCGCAGGCTCGGGTGTCCGGGCCGGCTGGTCAGTTTCACTCCTGAAACCCTGGAGCCTCGCATGTTTGCCTCTCTCATCCGCACAACCGCAGCCGCCGCTATCGCGGCATCCGCTCTCACCTCGTCCGCCATGGCGCAGGACTGGAAGTCCGAATTGCCGGCTTTCCGCGTTGGCATTCTCGGCGGCGAAAACGAAGCCGACCGCCTGCGCAAGAACGAATGCATCGTCGAACAGCTCGGCGCCAAGCTGGGTGTGCCGATCGAACTCTATCCGGCATCCGACTATGCCGGCGTCATGCAGGGCCTGCTTGCTGGCCAGCTCGATGCTGCCCAACTCGGAGCATCGGGTTACGCAGGCATCTATCTGCAGGATCCGGAAGCCGTCGAGCCGATCTTCGTCGCGCTCGAGAATGACGGTTCCGACGGCTATTACGCGATGATGTACACGAAGGCCGACAGCGGCATCGAGGATCTCGAAGGCATGCGCGGCAAGTCGCTCGCCTTCGCCGACCCGAATTCGACCTCCGGCTATCTCGTTCCCAAGGCGGAACTCGAGATGCAGGAAATCAACCCCGCCGAGTATTTCTCGTCGACCGGTTTCGGTGGCGGTCATGAGCAGGCGGTCGTCGCCGTGCTCAACGGCCAGTATGATGCGGGCGTGACCTGGACGTCGGGCGTGGGCGAAGAGGCCGAGGGCTTTTCGCGCGGTGCGCTGCGGTCGATGGTCGACAAGGACCTTCTCGACATGAAGGATCTGCGCATCATCTGGAAGTCGAACCTGATCCCGAACGGACCGTGGGTGCTGCGCAAGAACGCCCCGCAGGAAGCCAAGGACATCGCCATCAACTGGATGGAGACCCTGAACGAGACCGACTACGACTGCTACGTCAACGTCTCGCAGGGCGAAGGCAAAGGCTTCAAGCGCGTGGACCACGCGTTCTTCACCAACATCGTCGAAATGCGCAAGCTCGAGCTGGAAGGCTCGCGCTGACACGCAACCGTATTGCCAGGGCAGGGCCGCTTCATGCGGTCCTGCCTTTGCATGTTCACCTTCCCGACGACGAGGCGACATCATGCTGAAGACCGAACACCTGACCAAGAGTTTCAAAGGGCGCAATGCGGTGTCCGACATCTCGCTCGCGATCCCGCAAGGACAGATGGTCGGCGTCATCGGGCGCTCGGGTGCCGGGAAATCGACGCTCCTGCGCATGATGAACCGCCTCGCCGAGCCGACACAGGGCGGCATCAGCTTCGACGGCCGCGACGTGACCGCGCTCAAGGGGCGCGAGTTGCTGGCGTGGCGTGCGACCTGCGCGATGGTGTTCCAACAGTTCAATCTCGTCGGCCGTCTCGACGTCATCACCAACGTGCTCACCGGCCGGCTCTACCATCACGGTTTCGTCTCTTCGATGCTGCAGCGCTTCACCGCGCGCGAGCGCGCCTATGCGATCCGCGCGCTTGATCGGCTCGGCATGGCGCATACGGCGCTCCAGCAGGCAGACACGCTCTCGGGCGGCCAGATGCAGCGCGTGGCGATCGCCCGTGCGCTCGTGCAGGAGCCCAAGATCGTGCTTGCCGATGAGCCGATCGCCTCGTTGGACCCACTGAATGCGAAAGTGGTGATGGATGCGCTACGCACCATCAATCGCGAGGACGGCATGACCGTCGTCTGCAATCTGCATACGCTTGATACTGCGCGCTCCTATTGCGACAGGATCATCGGGCTCAAGGACGGCAAGCTCTTCTTCGACGGCGCGCCCGAGCAACTCACGCAGGACGTGGCGCGCGAAATCTATGGCGCGGAGGCCGACGACGCCTTTGCCGAAGGTATGACCTCCACGTCTCTCGGCGGTGCGCCTGCCAAGGAGCGTCTGAGCGAACGCGATCTGACACAGCGCGCCGAACTCGGACTCGCGGCAGGCTGAGACGATGGCGAATGCAGTCGAATACACACCGTCCGGGGATGCGGCGGTCAGCCAGTTCGAGCGTCACCGCTCCGACCTGATCCGCAGCCGCCGCGCGATGAATATGCTGTTTGTCGGCGGTTTCCTGCTGGTGCTCTTTGCGTCGATCCAGGTATCGCAGTTCCATCCGGACCGCCTCGCGTCCGGATTGCCGCGCATCTTCGAATATTTCGGCACGATCATGCCGAACCTGGAACTCGACAAGCTGTTTCTGGGCAGGGGCGAGAACGGGCGAGCGGTGCCGGGCTCGATCACCTTTTGGTACTCGGATTTCTGGGTTTATATCCGCCTGATCTTCGAAACCATCCTGATGGCGCTGACGGCGACCATTCTCGGTGCCGCCGTTGCCTTCCTGCTGTGCTTTCCGGCCTCGCGGAACCTTGCGCCGAACAGCGTGATCTATGCGTTGTCGCGTCGTTTCATGGAGTTCTGCCGCGGCGTTCCCGAAATCCTCTACGCATTGGTGCTGGTGTTCGCGGTCGGCATCGGTCCGCTGGCCGGTGTTCTCGCGATCGCGATCCACACCGCGGGCGCGCTCGGCAAGCTCTTTTCCGAGGTCAACGAGAACGCGTCCATGCGACCTGTGGAAGGCATTCGCGGCGTCGGCGGGAGCTGGTTCGAGGAAATCCGCTACGGTATCGTCCCGCAAATCCTGCCGAATTTCACCTCCTATACGCTCCTGCGTTTCGAGATCAACGTGCGGGCTTCCTCGATTGTCGGCTTCGTTGGCGCGGGCGGCATCGGGCAGGAGCTGAACCGGGTCATCAGCCTCTATTCCGATGACCGCGTCGTCGCGGTGCTGCTGCTGGTCGTCCTCACCGTCACCCTCATCGACCTCCTCTCCGAGCGGCTGCGGATGCACTTTATCGGCAAGGAGAATTTCCGATGACCGCCATGACGATCTCCTCCATGGCCACCCACGAGATCGAGGCCGTCCAACGCGCGCATCCCGGCGTGTTCGGCGGCAACCGGTCGCGCGCGATCGCGACGGCGGTCTGGCTTGCCATCATTGCCTACACAATCGGGTCGCTCTGGTACTTCGAGATATGGAAGCTCGCCTACGCCTCCGACCGCACCTGGCGCCTCATCTCCAACTTCTTCGTCTGGAAGGACATGGAGACCTGGCAATATGCGAACATCTACAAGGGGATCGCGCAGACACTTGCGATGGCGTTCCTCGGTACGCTGCTCGGATCCTGCGCCGCGCTGGTGATCGGCTTCTTCGCAGCGCGCAACACGATGCCATCGAGGATCGTTCGCCAGCTTACCCGCCGAATGCTCGACGTGTTTCGCGGCGTCGACCAACTCGTCTGGGGTCTCGTCTTCGTCCGCGCGGTGGGTCTTGGGCCGCTCGCCGGCGTGATGGCGATCTTCATTTCGGATATGGGCACGCTGTCCAAGCTCTACGCCGAGGCGATCGAGAACATCGATCGCAAGCAGGTCGAGGGCGTGCGCGCAACCGGTGCGGGCCCGATCCAGATCGTGCGCTTCGGCTACATCCCGCAGGTCCTGCCGGTCTTCATCTCGCAGTCACTCTATTTCTTCGAATCGAGCACCCGCAGTGCGACGATCCTGGGACTTGTCGGCGCCGGCGGCATCGGCATGATCATCATCGAGCGATTCCGGGCCAACATGTTCGATCAGGTTGCGTTCGTGGTGCTCAACGTACTGGTCTGCATCTTCGTGATCGACTGGCTCTCGCGGCTGATACGCGAACGGTTCATAGGCGAACTCTCGCGGTGATCCACAAGTGCAGTCGTGTATCTTGATTGCCGGTGCGCAAAGCGGGCCGGCAGTTCGTGAAACTGTCACGAAAATCACCTAATTCCCGGTCACAAGCGGGATCAGGAACGACATGCGATACGCCATCTATTTCACGCCGCCGAACGACGACGCACTGACCGAATTTGCTTCGGCGTGGCTGGGACGCGATGCGTTTGCCGGCTCGGCGGTCGCGCAGCCTCGATCCACCCGGCTGACGCCCCAGGAACTCGCGTTCCACACCGCGCCCGCGCGGCGTTACGGCTTTCACGCGACGATCAAGGCACCGTTCCGTCTCGCCGATCACGCTACCCCGGATGAGCTCGGCGCCGGGCTCGAGGCTTTCGGCGCGCATCGCATGCCGTTCACGGTCAAGCTCGCGCTGCGCCAGATGGGCGGGTTCTTCGCTCTCGTCCCGGACGTCCGCAGCCCTGCGCTCGACCAGTTGGCTGGCGATGTGATCACTGCTTTCGCATCGTTCGGCGCGCCGCTCAGCGACGCGGAGATCGAACGAAGAAACCCGGAGAGCCTTTCGCCGTCGGAGCTGCGCAATCTCCATCAGTGGGGGTATCCCTATGTCTTCGACGAGTTCCGTTTCCATATGACTCTGACGGGGCGCGTCGCAGCCGATGATGCGCTGCGTGTCCGCGCGGCGATCGAGGAGCATTTCGGCGACCTGTTGCATCGCGATGTCGAGATCGGATCGCTGGCACTGTTTACCGAGGACAGTCCGGGCGAACCGTTCCACGTGTTATCCTGTTATCCCTTCCAATCCATGCCTGAACGAAAGACTGCCTGACATGCCGTCCGAAACCATTTTCAGAAACGCCCGCATCGTCCTGCCCGAGGAGGTCGTCACCGGCTCGGTCAGGATCGTCGACGGCGTCATTGCGGATATCGATACGGGCGCGGTTTCGGTCGGTGACGATTTCGAGGGCGACTACCTGATCCCCGGCCTTGTCGAGCTGCACACCGACCATCTGGAGGGGCACTACGCTCCGCGCCCCGGCGTGCGCTGGAATGCGGTTGCGGCCGTGCAGGCGCATGACGGACAGATCGCGACGTCCGGCATCACCACCGTGTTCGACTGCCTGCGCATGGGCGCGGACGAGGATGGCGGCTTCCAGCCCGGTGAAATGCGTGCGCTTGCCGATGCGATCGAGATGGCGGGTAAGGAAGGACGGCTTCGCGCCGAGCACTTCATCCATCTGCGTTGCGAGGTTTCCGCGCCTGACGTGCTGACGTCCTTCAACGGGTTTCTGGACGACCGTCGCGTCCGGCTCGCATCGCTGATGGACCACGCGCCGGGGCAGCGCCAGTTCCAGACGATGGGTCAGTACACGCTCTACTACAAGACGAAGCGCGGCATGTCGGACGAGGCGTTCGAGCGCTATGTCACCTTGCGCAAGGAGCAGTCGCAGCGCTTTTCCGGCCCGCACCGCGAGGTGATCTCGCAGCATTGCAGGGCCAACGGCGTCACGCTCGCCAGCCATGACGACGCAACGCTCGACCATGTCGGCGAGGCGATCGACCAGGGCGTGAGACTGGCGGAGTTCCCGACCTCGATCGAGGCGGCGCGCGCGTCGCACGAAGCCGGCATGAGTGTGCTGATGGGCGCGCCGAACGTCGTGCGCGGCGGATCGCATTCGGGCAACATCGCCGCGCGGGACCTTGCCGAAGCCGGCATCCTTGACGTTTTGTCATCCGACTACATTCCGTCGAGCCTGTTGCAGGCGGCATTCAAGCTCGGCGAGGAGGTGGAAACGATCGGCCTGCCGAAGGCGATCGCGCTCGTCACGTCCACGCCGGCCCGCACGGTCGGCCTCGACGACCGCGGCCGGATCGCGGAGGGCGCAAAGGCGGATATCGTGCGCGTGCGCAATCGCGGCGGCGAAATCCCCGTCGTACGCTCGGTCTGGCGCTCGGGCGAGCGCGTGGCATGACGCCCAGCGCCGCTCTTGCCGAGACGCGGTTCCCGATCGAAGGCGGCTGCTTCATCGCCGTCGTCGGCCCGAGCGGGGCGGGCAAGGATTCCGTGATGAACGCGGCGCGGCGCGCGCTTGGCGATGTGGCGAATGTCCATTTCGTCCGACGCTGCATCACGAGGCCCACCGACGGCGTGCATGAAGATCACGAGCCGTTTGCAACGGGCGATTTCGACCTTGCTGTCGACACCGGCGCGTTTGCGTTGTGGTGGAAGGCACACGGCCAGGCCTACGGCATTCCCGCAGCCGTGGATGAGCGAATTCGCGACGGTGGCATCGTCATAGCCAACCTGTCGCGGACGGTGCTGCCCGAGCTTGCCACGCGCTACGCACGCAATCGGATCGTGATGATCACCGCTTCGCCGGAAGCGATCGCGGCGCGCGTCGCGGGGCGCGGCCGGGAGGATGGCGACGCCGTCCAGCAACGGCTGGCGCGGGTGGTGGATGTCGCGTGTTCGCTGGATATGGACGTGATCGACAACAGCGGCAGCCTCGATGCGGCCGCGCAGGCGTTCGTCGACGTGGTCAGGGCAGAGCTCTAACCGGCGATCCTGTCCAGAGCACGCCCCATGATCGAGGCGGTGTCTGCCCAGGTCGGGAGTTGGTTGCCTGCCTTGGTGGACGCCTCTGCCATCGTCTCGCGCAGCACGGTGTTGGTGAGCACCTGACGGAGAGCGTCTGCAAAGGCTTCCGGATCGTCCGGCGGCACCAGCAGACCAGCACCCTCCGGCACGGTGTCGGGAACCGCGCCGACCGCGCAGGTGACGATCGGAAGGCCATTGGCCGCCGCCTCGCTGAACACCATGCCGTAGCCTTCGTAGCGAGTTGCCAGCGCAAAGACTGATGCAGTCCCATAGAGCGCGTGAAGCTCAGCTTCCGGGATCAGACCGGCGAACCGCACGCGATCGCCAAGGCCAAGCGCGTCGCGCTGTTCCAAAAGCGCCGCTTTCACGCTGGAGTCGTGGGTGCCGCCGACGATGCTGCACGTCCAGTTCAGGTCGCGAAGCCGCGACAGCGCGTCCAGCAGTACGTCGTGACCTTTGCGGGCGGCGAGGATGCCGACCGAGAGGATCAGCGGCGGATCGGCCTTTACCTGTGACGGCCCCGCGCGCGCAAAGCCGGGCGGCGCAATCGAAATTTTCTCGGCGGGCACATCGTACTGTGAGGTGAGGATTTCGAGCGTGTGCCGACTCGGGACCACGACGTGCCTGGCGAGCGCGAGATTGTCGCGTTCGATCCGGGCCAGTTCCCGCGCGCGCGCCGCATCGAGGCCTGTTTCGAGGGCGAGGGGGTGATGGATCATGGCGCAGAGCGGCGCCTTGACCTGCGCCAGTCCCGCCGTGTCGATGGAGCCATAGACGAGGCCGTCGAGGATCAGCGGCATGCCGGCTGGCAGTTCGCGCATTTGCGCGATCGCCTGCGCGGTTTCGCTCTGCGAGGCGTTCGGGAAGCTGGCAGGCAGTTCGATGTGGCGCACTTCACGTCCCGCCTCACGCAATGCCAGAAGCAGTTGCCGCTCGTAGATGTAGCCGCCGGTCTTGGTCTCGATGTCGCCGGGGATCGCAAAGGCGGCTGGTCGCATGCTCATTCCGTCTGCTCCAATGGTCATGCCTCAGCGCACGATCTGCTCGCTCGCATAGCGGCTGAGCACCGCCCGCTCGACGAACTCGACTGCTACATAGGCGGCGCATGCAAGGAGCGAGAGCGCTGCCACGCCGCTCCACAACATCCCGTATGCCGAGGTCGATGCCGTCATCGCAATGAGCCCGCCGATGCCGGTTCCCGTCCCGAGCCATTCGGCCGTCGTCACTGCCAGGAAGGCGGCCGGCACAGCCATGCGCGCGGCGGCGAAAAAGGCCGGCAGCATTGCGGGCACCTGAGCCAGCCTGAGCCGCTGCCAGCGGCTCGCGGCATAGCTGTCGAAGATGTCCAGCACTTCTGCCGGTGCCTGGCGCATGCCCTGAAGGCAGGCGACGAGTGTGGGAAAGAAGATCATGATCGCGACAATGGTCACCATGCCGGCCGCATCGCGCCCGAGCGCCAGCACGATGAGCGGCGCGGTCGTGACGATCGGGATCGAGCGCAGGGCTATGGCGACCGGCAGGACGGTCGCGGAGAGCGACGGCAGGAGCATGATGCAGGCGGCCAGACCGGCACCCAGTGCCAGCCCCACCAGATAGCCCGGCAGCGTGAAGACGAGCGTCTGGCCGAGGGCTTCGAACAGGACCGCGCGGTTGGTCGCGGCATCGAGATCGGTGATCAGAAAACGCCAGACGTCGTCCGGGCGCTTGGCAAAAAACACGTTGAGGTCAAACAAATCCATCAGGCCGCGCCATGCGATCAGGACGACCACGGCAATCAGGACGAACATTGCGAGGCTGCTCAGAAACCGCCGACCATGTGTGGGGTGCGTCTCGCGAGGACCGGGCGACGACAGGATCAGGGCAGGCGGCGCGACGCTCAGGCGTCGCCCGATCCATCCGAACAGCCAGTACGCCACCATGCTCACTGCCGATGCGACGCATGCCAGCGTCCATGTCGCCTGTACGTCGAGTTCGCGCATTGCACGGATCGCGAGAACGCCCATGCCGCGCTCAGCGCCGGTGAACTCACCCACCATCGCGCCGAGGAATGCCGCCGGTGCCGCGATCTGGAGCCCGCCGATCAGATAGGGCAGGGCCGCTCTCGCACGCACCCGGACAAGTTCGGTCGCGCTGCCGCGTCCATAACTCCTGACGAGATCGACCCAGTTGGACGGCACCGCGCGCAGGCCGACCATCACCGACAGGTAGGTCGTGTAGTAAACGGCCAGCGCCGCGAGCGTGATCTGTGGCCCTATTCCGGGCCCATAGAGCAGGCGCAGTATCGGGCCGGTCGCGACGAGTGGCAGGCAGAAGAACAGGAGCGCCAGCGCCGAGACGAGCTTTTCGGTGCGCGGCAGCATGTGGGCGATGAGCGCAAGCCCGACAGCTGCCAGGTTGCCGAACAGAAAGCCCCATGCGGCTTCCTGCATGGTGACGGCCAGTGCGCGGCCGATCAGGCCCGCATTGGCATGGAGATACGTTGCCACGTCCCACGGACCGGCCAGCAGAAACGTTCCGGCGAGACTTCGGGCAAGCAGTTCCCATGCGAGAAGTGCCACCACGACGCTCAAGAAGGTGGCTGCCGGGGGCAATGCGGCGCGTCTCTCGCTCAGCGGGAGCGATGTCGCGCTCACTCGGCCGCCTGAGCCGCAGGCGCTGGATCGGCTCCCGCCCAGATGGCTGACGACACCTCATCCACGAGCTGTTCATAGCGTTCGCCGCGCGTGATGTCGCGCGTACGGGGCCGGGGCAACGTGATCTCGATGTCAGCGACGACCGTTGCCGGACGTGGCGAAAATACGATCACGCGGTCGGACAGGAGCACGGCCTCACGCACCGAATGCGTGACCAGCACGGTGGTCGTTCCCCGCCGCTCCCAGAGCGTGGGCAAGTCCTGATTGAGTTTCGCGCGCGTCAACTCGTCGACCGCGCCGAAGGGTTCGTCGAGAAGCAGCAAGCCCGGTTCCGTCGCAAGGCAGCGTGCGATCGCCACGCGCTGGCGCATGCCGCCCGAGAGTTCGGCCGGTCGCGTCTCCTCGAAACCGGACAGTCCGACCAGATCGATCAGCGCATCGACCGCCTCAGCGTCTGCCGTAAAGCGGGCGAGCTGGCGGGCGAGCGAAATGTTGCCGCGCACCGTGCGCCATGGAAGCAGAGACGCTTCCTGGAAGGCGAGCGCGAGACCAGCGCGCTTGCGAACGGCGAGTGGCGTTTCGCCTCCAATGCTGACCGAGCCGGTGGTGGGGGGCTCCAGCCCGGCGATCATGCGCAGCACCGTCGACTTGCCGCAGCCGGAGGGACCGACGAGGGCGGTGGTGCGGCCGGCGGCAATCGTCAGGTTCAAGGCGCCCACAGCCTCCACCGAACCCGCCGGCCCCTTGAAAGTCTTCGCAAGGTCGCGGCAGATGAGTTCGGGTGGTGCGGACGCGTTCAACTCAACTGGCATATGCTTCTTCGAGGAGTGACCGGTCCCACAAATCCGGCGTCACGTCCCGACCCAGCAGCTTGAGCGTTTCGATGTTCTGCGCGACGGTGTCGTCGGTGAACCAGCCGAAGCCGTGTTCTTCGGTCAGGTCGGAGAACATCAGCGGCGTCTGGCGTTCCGCCTGACGTTTCTGGATCTCGATGTCGAGGCCGGCATCCGGGAACATGTCGACGGTGAGTTGGGCGGCCGCATCGGGATCGGCGCGAAACTCGTTCCAGCCCCGCGCTTCGCCGCGCAGCAGGCCGACGATCTCGGCACGCCTGTCGGCGATGCTCTCGTCGGTCGCGATATAGGTCTGAGAGTGCAGCACATAGCCGTGGTCGGCCATCAGCATGGTCACGTTGTCGATGCCCTTCACGGTCATCGCGACCGGCAGATCGGTCTCCCAGCAGAGCAGGCAATCGACCTGGCCGGCAATGAGCGGAGCGGCATCGTACTGCGTCGGCACAATCTCGATCGCATCGATATCGACGTCGTTGATGGTGCAGAGCGCCTGGAGGACAGGTGTGTTGGCGAGCGCCATGCCGATCCTCTTGCCGACGAGGTCGGCTGGCGTGCGCACCGGATTTGCGGGCAGGGAGGCGATGGTGAAGGGGTTCTTCTGCATCGCGACCGCCACGATCCTGAAGGGAGCACCCTGTGCCACGGCGGCGGCGGTGTAGTCGGCGGCCGAAATCCCCACCAGCGCCTGGCCGGCGACGACGGGCGGCTCGACGGGTGCGTTCGGCCCGCCCGGATTGAGCGTTACATCAAGGTTCTGCTCGGTCCAGTAGCCGCGCGATTTGGCGATGTAGCTGCCGGCGAACTGAACCGAATGCAGCCATGAGAGCTGGAAGGAAACGGGTGTGGCGGCGAAAAGCGATGTCGGCCGCAATCCCGTCGCGGCGGCTGCGAACGTACCGAGACCGGCTCCCAATAAATGGCGGCGCGTCAGGTGAAACCGGGTCATCATCGTGTCCTCGTCATCTGGAATTCACCGTGCCGGCTCCCGGAAGGTGCCCACGGGCGGTGGCGTCGGAACGCTTCGGCGCACCAGCCAGAAGACCCCCGGCAGGCTCGCGGCCAGAATCACGATACCGAACGCGACGCTCGCCGCCACCGCACCTTCCGGCGTCGCGCCTGCAAAGGGAAGAAGCACCGCGGCCGCGCCTTCGCGAAAGCCCCAGCCGGCGATCGACAGCGGCAGGAGCATAGCGGTCAGTATCAGCGGGATGATGCACATCGCGGCGGCAAGGCTCAACGCGGTTCCCGTCGCGCGCGCTGCAAACGCAAAGGTCGCGAGATTGCACGCGACGATCGCCAGGCCGAGCAAGACCTGTCGCAACCGGACCGAACGACCGAACAGCGCATGGCGCGACGAGGAAGCGAGAAGACGCAGGCGTTGCGGCAATCCGATGTGCTTCCATGCCAGCCATGCGAGGCCGATGGCGAGTATCGCCGCGACTGCGATGACACCGAAATTGATCGCGTTCGGCGGCAGGCTGAGACCGCTCGGCACGAGGGCCACGAAGGCGAGGCCCGACAGCATCACCGCGAAGATCGCGATCTGACCCGAGGCACGTTCCAGCACGACGGCCTGTCCTGCAATGGCGAGCGTTGTGCCGCCCCGCGACCGAACCGCCCGCGCGATGTCGCCCACCACGCCTCCCGGTATGGTCTGGTTGACCAGTTGCGCCACGAAATACTCGCGGATCGCATAGGCGGTCTGGAGCGGAAGCCCGAGCGCTCGCGCCGTCAGTTGCCAGCGCAATGCCGACAGCACGATCTGCAGGATTGCCGTCAGGAGCGCCGCTGATATCCATCGCCAGTCCGTATGCGCCAGGCGGTCGATAATGTGTGGACCGTCGAGAAAATTCCACAGGATTGCAAGGATCGCGACCGGCGTACCGACGCGCAGGGCTGTCGCGGCAATCTGTCTCCGCATAATCCGCTTCGTCGTGGTCCGGACCGTGTCATCCATGGCTAATCTAGCCGATCTTGCGGAATTTCAAGGCGCGATCCATCGACTTTCCTCTCCGGCCTTCTGACCAGCGAGGTGTCCACAGGTCCAGCCGGCGGTACACTGAACGCCTCGATGAACGTGTCGCGAAACGCCGCCATGGGCCAGACAGGCGTGCTGGCGTCCGGCACCATCCCTTCGGCCCATCCCCATCCGTCGATGGACGACATCAGATCCTGCGGAGCGATGATGTGGACGGGGACGTCCCGACTCTCGATCTGTGACACGAACCGCGCCGGCTGATGGTCGCCGAGCACCACGATCAGAGGCGTACGGGGCGCCTGTCGTGCGGCGAACTCGGTGACCGCGCGCAGTGCGTAGTCGACCGCGAGACGATACTGGTTGCGCACGCGGTCCTGATCGCGCCACACCGTCTCAGGCGTTTCGCCCGATGTCGCCCAGCGGTCGAAGGCACTGCCGTCGCCCACCTCGTCCCAATCGATCAACTCGGGGATCGGCAACCATGGTGCATGTGACGAAATCAGCGCGACCTGAACCATCCTCCCACGCCCGGTTCTGTCCTGCGACAGGATGCGCTCGAGCGCCGAAAGCGTGAACTGGTCTGGCATCGTGACCCAGTTGAACGGCTTTCCCCGGTAGGCGAGCGCCTCGGCGTCGTAGATCCGGCCGAAGCCCATCCTTTCGCCCTCCGGCCAGGCGAGCGTGATCGCCGGCATGACCGCCAGCGTCTCGAAGCCCGCCTCCTGCGCGAGGTGAAAAAGTGTGCGACGCGGGCTCATGAGCATTGCGCCGTAGCGCGCCTGGTTGTCGGTTAGCAGGCCCGACGCAAGTGTCCCATGCGCAAGCCAACTCTGGCCGCCGGCGATCGGCGAGGTGAGCCAACCCGATCGTGTCGACAATCCACTCGACGCCAGCATGCGCTCGGCGTTTCTCAGCGTCGCGCGATGGGTGGTGGCGTAAAGCGGGTTGTCGAAGCTCGTGCGTCCGTAGCTCTCGACATAGATGAGGATCACGTCGCGATTGCCTATGCTATCGAAAAGATCGTCGCGATCGGCGAGTTCGTCCTCTGCCGCCGCACGGCTGAAGTCGCTTATGTCGGCGACCGTCCGCGCTGCCAGCATGGTGCGCTGGACGCCGACGCTTGCGGTGAAGGCTGCGCCCGGCGGATCGAAGGGAAGCCGCCAGACCGATGATGCGTGGCCCATGTCGGCGACCGCAATGCCGGTCGCCACGAGTGCGGCCGCGCGCGTGGCCCTGCGCCAGCGTGGCGGAACGGAAACCGCCGCCCACCTGCCGGTCGCCCACCACAGGCCGATCACGGTCAGGATGAGCGCGGCAGAGCCGGCAGCAACCACCACTGCCGTCGAAACGGCTCCCACCGATCCGGTCAACAAATTCCAGCCCGCATCGACCAGCGGCATGTCGATGATCGGGTTGAAGCTGCGAGCGAAGGCGGTGAACATCGCATAGTCCGCGACCTTGAGAAGGGCGGTCACGACGAGCAGGCCGACGAGTGCGAACCTGACGAGAACCGTCAGGCGTCCGGTGGTGGGAAGCAGCATCAGCCCGAGCAGGATGACCGGCAGTTCCAGCGGGAAGAGGAGCAACGCGCCCGGCGTCATCGCGCTGGGATGGTTCGGCTGCACCAGAACGAGGTGCAGGATCAGCGCGGCGACGACCAGCAGGGCCAGTTTTGCGGCACGGCTCATGTGCGCCGGTTCCTGGCGAGCCACACCACATCGACGGCAAATGACCACACGAGCAGGATCGCGGCGGCCGCCGCGAGCACCGTCGAGACCGGCGATTGCACGGTAGGTGCGAGCAGCACGACCAGCGTGCCGATCTGGACGACGCAGATGACTTTGCGGCGGAGGCTCTCGGGAAGCGGCGTCTGCAACCAGGGCAGGGCCCAGCCGGCGATGACGAACAGATAGCGCATCATGCCCAGGATCAGCACCCAGGCGCCGGCCTTGCCGTTTTGAAGCGCGAGTACCGAAAGCACCAGCGCGAGCAGCGCATCCACCTCCATGTCGAAGCGCGCGCCGAAGCTGGAGATGAGGGCGCTTCTGCGCGCGAGCCAGCCGTCGACGCCATCGAGCGCCAGTGCGGTCGCCGCGATCGCCAAAGCAGCCCAGGCGCGGTCGTCGCTCAGCGGCATCATGCCCGGGACCGCGAGGGGAACGATCAGCGCCGCGCCGAGCGCCGCGCGCAACTGGGTCACGGCGTTGGCCAACCCCAGTTCGCGGTGCGAGTAGGTCGCGAGCAGCCCGAATGCCGCGATGACGATTCCGATTCCGTAGACGGCGACCGCGGCGACGACGGCGGTCTTGCCGTCCGAAGGCGCAAGCCATGTGGCGAGTGCCGCGAGGAGAGCGGCGTTGCCGAAGCCTATGAGCAGGAAGCGGTAGAAGGGGTGGGCCACGTGGAATCCGATGTCGAGGCGTCTTGCGTCGGCAAAGAATGGCTCAAATCGCGGGATCGGCAAGTGGCCGAGGGCTGCACGAAGTTTTGAACCACAGTTGCGAAGAAGCACGGGTGGTGCCATGAATGACGCGTCCCAAGGAGTGGCCGGCGATGTTGGCATCTGCTTCGTATAAGCCGTTTGCACGTTTGTTGCACTGGATTGTGGCCATCCTCGTGATCGCAACCATTCCCGCCGGTCAGATCATGATCCGGGAAGGGTTGGATCGTGGCACGCAGGACGCGCTCTTCATCTTTCACAAGAATGTCGGCGTCGTGATCCTCCTGCTGGTCATCACGCGGCTCGTGTATCGGGCGTTCAACCCGGCTCCGCCCCTGCCGGCAAGTATTCCGCCCCTTCAACGGCACATCGCCGAGATCAACCACTGGCTGCTCTACGCGCTTTTGATCGTGATGGGCGTTTCGGGCTATGTGCGCGTGTCGGCAGGCGGATTTCCGCTCGAGGTCTTCGACGCGATGGGCATTCCCAAGCTCGTTGCGAAATCCGATCCGATCGCCGAAATCGCGCAGTCGATCCATTTCTACACGCGCATCGCACTCATCCCGCTGATCCTGCTCCATATCGGAGCTGCACTTTATCACGCAGTCTTGAAGAGAGACGGCGTGTTCTCCCGCATGGCTCCGTGGCCGACTCGTCGCTGACGGCGGTTTTGCCGCCTGTTCCGTCTGAAGACGAAAATCCCGTACAACGTCGCGATGGCGAGGCGTCTGAAAGGCTGCACTTCGCGCAGCCTGCCTGTTTCGATCCAGTTCCAAAACCTTGCCTTGACGGATCCGGCACCCGAGAAGCTGATCCTGAAAGAGGCCGCGGCGGGCAACTTCTAAGCCCGTTCGCCGCAGATTCTCTTCTGTGCCCGTTCGGCAGCGCCTGCCAACGTTCCTGTTTTCCCGCGTTCAGCGCTGGCGAAAGCGGGCGCGCATGAACGCGTCTTCGGATGAGCAGGGAACATCTTTTGCAGGGAGACATTAGCGGACAGGAAGCCAGCCGGGAGCGCGCCAATGTCCGATCGAGCCACCTACAAACCCTATCGACAGCCGACCGGAGGGTGGGGCTCGGTCAAATCGCTGGTGAAGCATTCCACACGGCAGCGCGCGGTATCCAGCGCGGTTGGTCTCATGCGCGATCACAACAAGACCGGCGGCTATATGTGCACGAGCTGCGCGTGGGCGAAGCCAAGCAAGCCGCACCTGGCCGAGTTTTGCGAGAACGGGGCGAAGGCGACATTCTGGGACCTTACCTCGAAACGAACCACACCGGACTTCTTTGCCCGCCATAGGGTTTCCGAACTCCTCGGCTGGTCGGACTACGATCTGGAGAACGAGGGCCGCCTGACGCATCCCATGCGCTATGATGCGGCGAGCGACAGATATGTCGAGGTCTCGTGGGAAGACGCGTTCGACGACATCGGCGCCAAGCTCCAGTTCTACGATCCCAAGAGCGTCGTGTTCTACGCTTCCGGTCGCGCATCCCTTGAAACCTCGTTCATGTATCAGCTTCTTGCGCGGCTCTACGGCAACAACAACCTGCCCGACAGTTCAAACATGTGTCACGAGACGACGTCTGTGGCCTTGCCGCAAAGCATCGGCACGCCGGTCGGCACCGTGCTGCTGGAAGATTACGACAAAACCGACTGCATCTTCTCTTTCGGCCAGAATGTCGGGACCAATTCGCCGCGCCTGCTTCATTCCCTTCAAGAGGTGCGCGAACGCGACGTGCCCATCGTGGTGTTCAACCCGTTGCGCGAACGGGGCTGGGAAGAGTTCGTCAATCCGCAGCGACCCGGCCAGATGCTGACCAACAGCGCCACGCAGATCGCGACGCAGTATTATCAGCCCCGTGCGGGCAGCGACATCGCGGTGATGATGGGCGTCGCCAAGTTCCTGTTTGAATGGGACGACGAAGCGACGCGAACCAGCGACGAGCGGGTCATCGACACCGCTTTCATTGCTGAACACACATCGGGCTTCGAGGCGTTTGAAACGAGAGTCCGCGAGACGCCCTGGGAAGAGATAACGCAGACGTGCGGCCTCCCACTTGAGGCGATCAGGGATTCGGCGCGAACCTACGCCAGTGCGAAATCCGTGATCGCGATCTACGGCATGGGTCTGACCCAGCACAAGCTTGGCGTCGACACCGTCCAGATGCTGGTCAACTTGCTTTTGATGCGCGGCAATATCGGGCGGCCCGGCGCGGGCATCTGTCCGGTCCGTGGCCACTCCAACGTTCAGGGCCAGCGCACCGTCGGCATCGCCGAGAAGGTCGAACTGGTGCCGCTGGATGCGATGGCCGAACGTTATCGCTTCGAGCCGCCGCGCGAGGACGGCATGAACACGGTCGAGGCGTGTGAGGGAATCGTGGCGGGCACCGTCAGCGCCTTCATCGGGCTGGGCGGCAATTTCGTGCGTGCCATCCCCGAGCGCGAACTGATGGAGGAAAAATGGCGCAACCTCGATTTGTCGGTCCAGGTCGCCACCAAGCTGAACCGCACCCATCTCATCACCGCTAAGACCTCCTATCTGTTGCCGACGCTGGTACGATCCGAGATCGATGAACAGGCTTCGGGTCCGCAGATCGTGACGATGGAGGATTCCACCACCTGCATTCACGCCTCGCGCGGCATCCACAAGCCTGCCAGCGCGCACCTTCTGTCGGAGCCTTGCATTGTCGCCGAAATCGCCAAGGCCGCGCTGCCTGAGAACCCGGCCGTGCCTTGGGACAAGTGGGTCGCTGACTATGCGCTGGTGCGCGACGAAATCCAGGCAATCTTTCCGGACGATTTTCGCGATTTCAACCGTCGCATGGACACGCCCGGCGGCTTCCCGCGCCCGGTGGCGGCGCGCGATCGGATATGGGAAACCGATACTGGCAAGGCCAATTTCAAGCTGCCGAAGGCGCTGCATGCAAGCTTCGACGACGGCAGCGACACTAATGTGCTGCGGCTCATCACATTACGGTCCAACGACCAGTTCAACACCACGGTCTATGGCAATGCCGACCGGCTGCGCGGCATTCACAAGTCCCGCATGATCGTGATGATGAATGCGAGGGATCGCGAGCGTTTCGGTATCGCCAAGGACGGCATCGCGCGTCTGTCCACCGCCGTGGATGACGGCATCGACCGAAGCGTCGGTGGCTTGCAGGTGATCGATTACGACATTCCCGAAGGTACGGTCGCAGCCTACTATCCCGAATGCAATGCACTGATCCCGCTGTGGCAGTTTGCCGAAGAAAGCAAGACGCCTGCGGCGAAATCGATACCGGTGCGGATCGCTTCAGAGAGCGACGATGACAGCCGCTCGCACCGCTGAGACCATTCCATCCCTGTGCGCCTCATGCGGGACTACGAAGCCTGTATCGACGTTTCCGAGTCAATGATCTACGGTCATCGAGTTTGAGCACGATGAAGGATTTGCCGGTGTTTGAAGGGCTATTCGGGGGTGGAAAAAGCAAAAGCGTGGTCCAGGACATCACCGCGTCGCAGGATCGTATTGCCTTCCTCCTGGCACGGGACGTCATCGACATCTCCGATGGTGAATGGGGCAATCGCGAATGGGTCGAGCTTGCGGTCAATCACGAGCTGGACCCCAACGAGGATCTGCGGTCGAGCACCCAGGCTATCGTGCTGGCGCGTCATCCCAACAGGCATCTGGAGGCGCTGGGATTCCGATTGAGTGCGCAAACCAAGATGGAACTGGCTGGCCTCCGCGCTAAGATGGATGCAGCCGGGCAGGGGCGATGGACCATCGCGGACATCGTGCTGGACCGTGGCGGAACCTACACGTTCTCGTTCCGGCATGAAGATCCGCCGAGAATAAACGGGGACCTCCTGCACATGCCCCTCAAAGGGTATCTCGAACGCTATAACGCTCGCTGAGGATTGCCCGCTACGCCAAATGTTCAACGGATACGCCGCTACGGGCGACGGAGCCGGCAAGAAAGATTGCTGGAAACTGTTACGCGCTCATGCGGGATGATCGCCTCCCCTATAACGGGGGAACGGCATCCCGGCGCTGTGCGCGACGGCGCCGCCATCGACGGGTATCACGGCTCCAGAGATGTATGAGGAATCCGGCGATGCCAGAAACGCGATGAGGTTGCCGACTTCCTCCGGCCGCGCCATGCGCTGTTGCGGAAGCTGCAATTGCCGGCTCTCCGCGAACTGATCGATCATCCCAGACATCATCTCGGTCGAGGTAGGGCCGGGACATATGCAGTTCACGCGGATTCCGAAGCGGCCATAATCGACTGCCCAAGACCGCGTCAGCGCGACCAGCGCGCCCTTCGACGCGGTATAGGCGTCGGCCAGCGGCATCGCCCGCAGGGCGGCGACGCTCGACAGGAGCACGATCGCCCCATCATTGCGGATCGATGGGCGGAAAGCGCGCACCGTGAGCATCACCCCCGTCAGGTTCACTGCAAGCGTGCGGTGCCACGCATCGAGGTCCAGCTCTTCGGCACGGTTGTCGTGGGGGCGCAAATTGATGCCGGCGCAGGGAACGAGCGCCGCTATGCCCCCGATTTCCGTCGCGCATGATTTGAGCTGCGCCTCGTCGGTGACGTCGCAGATATGGCTGACGATTTCCGGGTCCGGATGCGGCTTGCGATCCAGCGCATGGACAGTCCAGCCACGACCGCGCAACTGCGTCGCGGCCGCGCCGCCGATGCCCTGCGCCCCGCCGGTAATCACGACGCTTCGGTTATCGTCACGCATCCCGCGTCTCCGCTCCCGCATCGAGGCGGAACACCGGAAGGACTGTGCCTTCGACCTCCTCGAAGTCGACGACGACCCGGTCGCCGATCCTGGCGCCCAGTGCTCCGTCACCGACGATGTTGCTCATCAGTTGGACGCCTTCGTCCAGACGGATGACCGCGATCACGTAGGGAAGGTGATCGGCGAAGCCGGTGGGCGGGCCGGCCAGTTGTGCGGTGACGGCATAGATCTCGCCACGGCCGGCGGATACGCGCCAGCCCAGGTTCTCTCCGAGACAATGCGGGCAGACGCGCTTGGGATACATGATCGCCTTGTCGCAGCTTTTGCATTCCTGCACCACGAAGCGACGTTCGGCGGCGGCCTGCCAGTAGCCTGCCGACCAGGCGCTTGGGACGGGCAGGGGGCGGGCGGTTGCGGTCATGTCAATGCTCCCTCGAAAGAACTGTTACGTGCGAATCCATCCAGGTGCCGCCCGACGCCGTCTCGACCGCGTTCACCAGATTTGCGACCTGTCGCGGCCCGGCCTTGCCCATGAGCTGGCGGAAGCCTTCCACAAGGACGGCGATGCCGCCGCCGACGGCGGTGTGTCCCTGTGACAGCATCCCGCCATTGGTGGTCATCGGCAGGGAGCCGCCCGGCGCGGTTTCACCGGCGGCCACGAAGGCGCCCGCACGTTCGCCACGGCACAGCTTCAACCCGTCCAACGTTATCAGTGGCCAGACGGGATAGGCGTCGTAAATCTGCGCGAGCTGGATGCTTTCGGGGCCGATACCGGATTTGGCATACGCCTCGGCGGCAGCCTGCTCGAAGCCGAGCCTGGCAAGGTCGGTGTCTTGCGATACCGTATAGTGGGTGACGAGGGAGCCATGGCCCCGGACATAAACGGGCGTCGACGTGATATGCGGCGCATCCTCGGCCCGCGCGACGATGAAGGCGGCGGCACCATCCGCCAGCATGTTGCAGTGCTTGGCCCGCAGCGGCGTTGCGATCATCCTGGAAGCCAGCACTTCCTCGATGGTGAGCGGCGTGCGGAACATCGCATGAGGGTTAAGCTCCGCCCATTTGCGCAGCGACACGCAGACGGCGGCGAGCTCTTCCTCGGTCGTTTCGGTTTCGTGCATGTAGCGGTTCGAGGCGAGTGCGCCGACCGCATTCATGTTGTGGCCGTAGGGGGCCTCCCACTCTTCCGACACGCCCGTCGTGGAGAAGAGATCGATACCCGCCTGCTTGGGAAGCGAACCCACGGCGTCGGAATGAACGCACAGCACGTTGCGGGCGAGGCCGCCGGCCACGAGACCTTCGGCGACCGCCAACATGCTCGAGCTTGTCGCCCCGCCGGACATCACCTGGACGTTCATTTTGGCCGAACGCAACATGCCGAGCTCCTCGCACAGTCGCGAAAAGACGAGATCGACGTTGAAATGGCGCGATGCCAGCGCGCCGACCGGCATGACGACATCGATGTCGCGCGGCGACAGTCCCGCGTCGAGGATGGCGTCCCTGCAAGCGAGGATGGCGGCTTCCAACTCGCTTCTTTCCGGGAAGCGCCCGGACGGCACCTCGCCTATGCCGACCGCTGCGGCTTTCGTTTTTTGCATCAAGGCGAATTCTCCCTCGTTGACGATCGGTCGACTCACAGGCGACCGCGTGAAAGGCTTTCCGTCAGGCGGAACCGGGATCGCGGCCATCGCGATGGCCGACGACGAGAAGGGCTTCCAGCGGCTGGCGCTGGATCTTCCCCGTCGCATTGCGTTGCAGGTCTTCTTCGCGAATGAACACGACCCGCTTGGGCAGTTTGTAGCGGGCGACCTGTCCGTCGAAGAGGGTCATGACCCCGTCTTCTGTCAGCCGGTCGTCCGCCGGAACCACGAAGGCGACGGGGACCTCGCCCCAATGCCTGTCGGGCTGCCGCACCACGATAGCCTCCTTCACGCTCACGGATTGACGCAGGATGCGCTCAAGTTCGGCCGGGTAGATGTTCTCACCGCCGGACTTGATCAGATACTTTCTCCGGTCGACGAAATGCAGGGTCCCGTCCTCGTTGCGGACGAAGTCGTCGCCCATGTGGAACCAGCCGCCGCGAAAGTCGCGAGCGGTGACATCACGGGCGTTCCAGTAGCCGCTGAACAGGGTCGGCGAGCGCAGGGTCATTTCACCGATCTCGCCGGTCGAAACCTCCCGGTCGTCCTCGTCCACCAACCGCACCTGGCAGAACGATGTCTGGCGCTTGGCGAGGGATAGCGGTGCGACGCCCGGCGGAATGCCGTCGCCGCTGGCCGGAGCAATACCCGTCTCGGTCGAGCCGAAGCTGTTGAGGAACGGCGCGGATACAAGGCGTGACACGCCGGCGATATGTTCCGGAGGCACGAGATTGGCCATGCAGCCGGCACCGGCGACACGCCGGGGGGCGCGCGATGTTGCGCGCAGCACGTCGATCATACGTTCGATCATGCCGGGCATAAGGACCAGCCAGCCGACATCAATCTGTCCCAGAGCCCGGCTGATCTCATGGGGATCAAAACCATCGACCAGATAGACCGGTGCGCCGGAGCACAGGGCGGCAAGCGCGGGATCGGCGCCCGCCATGTGGAACAGCGGCGACCAGGCAATTGAACCGTCCGTGGGACGGACCGACCAGTCGACCATCATCACGAGCGCTCTTGCTATGATCGCGCGATGGCTGATGACGGCGGCCTTGGGCAGCCCGGTCGTGCCGCTTGTATAAAGGATCAGCAGGCCGTCTTCCGGTTGTGCCAATATGGTCGGTTCCTCCGGCGAACCGTCGCGAACCATTCGCTCATACTCAGCGCCGAATTCGACGACGGACACGGACAGATCCAAGCTTCGGATCACGGGCAGAAAGCGCGGGGATACAAAGATCAGCTTTGGTACGACCAGCGACAGGCAATGCGCCAGCTCCGGTGACGCCTGACGCCAGTTCTGGCACGCCGCGATCGCGCCGATCTTGGCGCAGGCCAGCAGCAGCTCGATATATTCGAAACGGTTCTCCGAGACGATCGCCAGTCGATCGCCGCGCCGCACGCCGGCGTGAAGAAGCGTCGAAGCAAGGCGATTGATACGTTCGTCGAGCTGCCGGTAGGTGACAATCGATTCGGCCTGCATCAAAGCGGGCAGATTTCCATGCGTGCGCGCCCTGTCGCGAAAAAGGGATGCGACGGTAGGACCCGCTGCAGCCAGCCCTACCAGGTGTGATGCCGATGCGTCGGTGCTCGGCATCATCCCCTCCAGCCGATCCGGGCACAGCCGCAGCCATGCCGGAGCGGGCATTTCTGCGCCTCGATGCCGGGGCCTGCCAGCGATGGCAAAGTGACAAGCCGCATTTTCTCCTCCCATGGATCGCGACGTGTAGTTTCCTGATTGTTTCCTACACGAAAACTTTTATGTCAACAACTTGTGTGCGATACTGAGCTGCCTTGGTTGGATATGCGCGGAGGGAAAGATGGAAGACGGCACCACCAGCACTCGGGAACTGGGGGCTACGCTACGCAGGCTGCGCAAGACCGCCGGGCTTACGATCGAGGCGGCCGCGCGGCGTGCCGAAGTGACGAAGGGCTATCTTTCCAAAGTCGAATCTGGCCTGTCGCAACCCTCGATCGCGGTGATCACGCGCTTGGCGGAAGGGTACGGCATTCCGTTGTCCGAGGTCTTCATCTCGGAAGGCGAGAAGAAGCCGATCTCGATCGTCCGTGCCAGTGAGAGGCGGGCCATCAACCGGAATGGAACCGAGCTGGGATACGTCTACGAGGTCGCATCGCTTAACAAGGCGAACCCGCGTTCCGAAGTCTTCTTCCTCACTTTGCCCTGCATCGAGAACAAGGGCCTGCCCCGGTTTCGTCATGCCGGTGAGGAGATTCTTCTCGTGCTGGAGGGAACCATCCTGTTCGAATATGCCGGCGCCCAGATCATTCTCGAGACGGGCGACTGCATCCAGTTCGAATCCTCGTTCGAGCACTATGGCGTCGCCATCAACGGCAGGGATGCCAAGGCGTTCGTGGTCATCACGACTGACCGGTGAGGGGGCCTCACAGCGGCCTGCGGATCAGCCGTGCCAGTGTGCCGACGATCCCATCCCTGAACGCGATCACGCAGAAGACGAACACCACGCCCTGTATGACCGTGACCCATCCGCCGAGGCTTGCGAGATAGTTCTGCATCGTCACGATGACGAAGGCGCCCACGATCGGCCCGAAGATGGTGCCGACGCCGCCGACAAGTGACATGAGCACGGCCTCGCCCGACATCGAAAAATGCACGTCCGTCAGGGTGGCGAGTTGGAACACGAGCGCTTTCATGGCTCCCGCCAGCCCGGCAAGGGTGGCCGAGAGGATGAAGATCGTCAGCTTGTAGCGGTTGACGCCATAGCCGAGCGAGATCGCTCTGGGCTCGTTGTCGCGTATGGCCTTGCAGACCTCGCCGAACGGGGAGTTCATGATCCGGTACATCGCGGCAAGGGCGGCCATGAAGATCGCGGCGACGACCCAGTAGAGGGCGCGGTCGCTGGAAAGATCGATGACGCCGAATAGCATTCCGCGCGGCACCCCCTGGATGCCGTCCTCACCACCCGTGAAACCGGTAGCCTGAAGCGAGAAGAAGTAGACCATCTGTGCCAGCGCCAGCGTGATCATGGCGAAATAAATGCCCTGCCGGCGAATGGCGAGCGACCCGAACACGGCACCGAGAACCGTCGCCGCCAGCATCCCGGCGAGGATCGCCAGTTCGGGAGGCAATTGCCAACTCGCCGCCGCATAGGCGCTGACATAGCTGGCCATGCCGAAGAAGGCGGCGTGGCCGAACGACAGAAGCCCTCCCTGACCCAGAAGCAGGTTGAAGGCCAGGGCAAGCAGCGCGAAACACAGGCACTTCATGACGAAGACGGGATAAAGGAAGAACGGCGTGACGATCAGGGCAAGGACGATCCCGACCATGATCGCGAGATGCAACCGCCTATCGTTGCGTTCATCCGGCACGGTCCCGGCATGTGCGAGGTCAGACATGATCCACTTTCCAGTATCTAAATCGAACGGCCGAAGATGCCGGACGGCTTCACGAGCAGTACGAGAACCATGATGATGAAGATCACCGTCGCCGAGAGTTCCGGGTAGAACACCTTGGTCAGCCCCTCGACGAGCCCGAGCGCGAATCCGGTGATGATGGCCCCCATGATCGAACCCATGCCGCCGATGACGACCACGGCGAAGACGACGATGATCAGGTCCACGCCCATATTGGGATTGACGGCGTAGATCGGCGCGGCGAACACCCCGGCAAGCGCCGCCAGCGCTACCCCGAACCCGTAAGTCAGCGTGATCAGCAGCGGGACGTTGATGCCGAAGGTTTCCGTCAGCGCGGGATTTTCGGTTGCCGCCCGCAGATAGGAGCCCAGCCTTGTCTTCTCGATGACGAACCATGTGAGCAGGCACACCGCCAGGGACGCGACGATCACCCAGGCCCGATAGTTCGGCAGGAACATGAAGCCGAGATTCTGGCCGCCCCGCAGCGCGTCCGGGATCTCGTAGGCCAGACCGGACGATCCGAACCCGTTGCGGAACAGTCCCTGGATGATGAGTGCGATGCCGAAGGTCAGCAGCAATCCGTAGAGGTGGTCGAGATGCGCGATCCGCGCGATCAGGAACCGCTCTATCAGCACCCCGAACGCGCCCACCAGCAGGGGAACCAGCAACAGCGCTGCCCAGTAGTTGATGCCCAGATAGTGCAACAGCATCCAGGCGACGAAGGCGCCCATCATGTATAGCGCGCCATGCGCGAAATTGATGATGTTGAGAAGGCCGAAGATGACGGCGAGACCCAGGCTGAGCATCGCGTAGAACGAGCCGTTGATCAGCCCGAGGACGATCTGGCCGAGCAGCACCTGCGGCGGGATTCCGATGAGTTCGCTCATGATCAGACCCCCAGATAGCCCTGAAGCTTCGCTATGTTCGCCTCGATCTCGGCATTGGGGATCATGTCGATCACCTTGCCTTGCTCGACGACGTAGTGCCGGTCGGCCACCGTGGCGGCGAAACGGAAATTCTGCTCAACGAGCACGATGGTGAAGCCACGCTGCTTGAGCTGCGCGATCACCTTCCCGATCTGCTCGATGATGACCGGGGCCAGTCCCTCGGTCGGCTCGTCGAGCAGCAGCAGGTCGGCCCCTGTGCGCAGGATGCGGCCGATCGCCAGCATCTGCTGCTCGCCGCCGGAGAGCTTGGTGCCCTGGCTGCTCATCCGGTCGCGGATATTGGGAAACAGTTCGAAGATCTGCTCCAGCGAAAGTCCGTTCGGCTTGAGCCGTGGCGGCAGAAGCAGATTCTCCTCGACCGTCAGGCTCGAATAGATGCCGCGCTCCTCGGGCACGTAGCCGATGCCGAGCCGGGCGATCCGGCGCGACGGCTCACCGATGGTCTCGCATCCGTTGACGAGGACAGAGCCCCTGCGCTCCGCAAGCACGCCCATGATGGATTTCAGGATCGTGGTCTTGCCGGCGCCGTTCCGGCCCAGAAGCGTCACCACCTCGCCGCGCGAGGCCTCGATATCCACCCCGTGAAGCACATGGCTTTCATCGTACCATGCCTCCAGCCCGCGCACGCGAAGCGAATGACCGTCAATGCGCATCGGAGCCTCCCGTGCCAATATATGCCTCGACGACACGCGGATCGGCTGCGACGGTTTCGTAGTCGCCTTCCGCCAGGACCTTCCCGCGCGCCAGAACCGTGATCCGGTCGGAAAGCGACGCCACGACCGACAGATTGTGCTCGACCATGAGGATGGTGCGGCCCACCGACACTTTGCGGATCAGCGCCTCGATACGCTCGACGTCCTCGCGTCCCATGCCGGCCATCGGCTCATCGAGAAGCAGCACGGAAGGGTCGAGCGCGAGCGTCGTGGCGATCTCCAGCGCCCGCTTGCGCCCATAGGACAGTTCGGCGGCTGCCAGATGGCGAAGCGACAGCAGCCCGACCGCGTCGAGCAGTTCATCGGCCGCGTCGTCCAGCGACCGCAGCACCGAACCGGAGCGCCAGAAATCGAAGGACCCGCCACGCTTGCGCTGTAGTGCGATCCGCACATTGTTGCGTACCGTGAGCTTGGGAAAGATCGCCGAAATCTGGAACGAGCGCACCAGCCCCTTGCCCGCGACCTTTGCCGGATCGACACGTGTGATGTCCTCGCCATGAAGCGTGATCGTGCCGTCGGTCGGCACCAGGAGTTTGGTCAGCAGGTTGAAGCAGGTTGTCTTGCCCGCGCCGTTGGGACCGATCAGGGCATGGATCGTGCCGCGTCGAACGTCTAGGTCCACACCATCGACCGCCTTGAAGCCGCCGAACTGCTTTGTCAGGCGCGATGCCGACAAGACGATGTCTGGAGTCATTCTTTCCGAATCCTTTGACGTTGCCGATCCGGGTCGATGCGGCCCGGCGAAGCGTGCGCCGCATCGTCCCCGACGCATTCGCGATGATGCGGAGCGCTCCTGAAACGTGGGCGCTCCGCATGTTTCGTAACTGGCGTTATTGCTTGGCGGCGATGCGCGGGCAGTTCTCGACAGGCTGGAAGGCCTGGTCTCCGGGGACCGTCGACAGCACCTTGTAGAAATCCCAGTTTCCGGCCGATTCCTGCGGGCTCTTCACTTCGACCAGATAGAAGTCGTGGATCATCTGGCCATCCTCGCGGATATGGCCATTCTGCGCGAAGAAATCGTTGACGGGCATCTCGCGCATCTTCTGCAGCACCGTCTGTGTGTCGTCCGTTCCGGTCTCGCGGAGAGCTTTCAGGTAGTGGGTCGCCGCCGAATAGACACCGGCCTGGTGCATGGTCGGGACTCTGCCGTGAAGCTTCATGAAGCGCTCTCCGAATTCCCGGCTTTCATCATTCCGGTCCCAGTAGAACGGCGTCGCCAGCAACATCCCCTGCGTGCTCTCCAACCCGAGCGCGTTTACGTCGGTCACGTCGAAGAGAAGGCCCAGAAGCTTCTGGCCGCCTGCCTGGATGCCGAACTCGGCCGCCTGCTTCACGGCGGTCTGCATGTCGCCACCTGAACTCGCCAGCGCGATGACATTCGCGCCCGACGCCTGCGCCGACAGCAGGTAGGACGAGAAATCAGGCGATGCGATCGGGTTCAGCGCCCGGCCGAGAACCTCTCCGCCCGCCGCCGTCACGGCCGCGGTGGCGTCGCGCTCGAGGGCGTGACCGAAAGCATAGTCGGTGGTGATGAAGAACCACGACTTGTCCCCCCTCTCGACCGTCGCGCGCCCCGCGACGTTCGACAGCGCATAGGTGTTGTAGGTCCACTGGATCGTGTTGTTCGTGCAGCTCTTGCCCGTGATGTCGGACGAGCCGGAACTCGACAGGAGAACGATCTTGTCCTTTTCCTCCGCGATCGACCGCACTGCGAGCGCGATGGGAGAGACCGGCACGTCGAGGACGACGTTGACGCCATCTTCATCGAACCATTTGCGCGCGATGCCGGCGCCCACGTCCGGCTTGTTCTGGTGGTCCGCGCTCACGACCTGAACCGTGAATCCTTCGAGTTCGCCTGCCATGTCGTCGACCGCCATCTGCGCGGCGACGACGGAGCCGGTCCCGTTGGCGTCCGAGAAGACGCCGGACATATCCGTCAGGACGCCCAGCTTGATCGTCTTGTCCTGTGCTGCCGCAAAACCGGCTGGCAGGACCGACACGGCGAACGATGTCGCCAACAGCAACTTGACCAGTCTGTTCATTCGAGGTGCTCCTCCCTTTAAAGCAACAAAATCCCATGGCCCGCTGACCACAGGTCAAAACGGTACCTTCACATAGCCGCGTTGGCGGTATGCATCACCTAAAGCTCTGAATCCTGCCTGGAACTTCCGGTCTCCTCCCGGCCTCCAGCTTGTTTCCTTGGAGTTTCCCTTAAGAAAACATCTTTGTCAACAACCTGGCATTCCCGGGGAACAGAGCGGCTGGCGCCGACGGAAACAATTCGGCTGTCATACTCCCCGGCCATGGTTGTTGGCCCGGGCATGCCTGCGCGCTAAACGTCGATCATCGCTTAGATTCCGTCGAGCGCGGGGATCAACCTCGTTCGGCCAGTCTGGGCATGACATGCTCGGCGAACATCGTCAGGTCACCTGGTAGGACCGGGCACATGACGTTGAATCCGTCGGCGGCCCCGCCTTCGACCCACTCCTGCATCGTGCTTGCGATGTCCTGGCCGGTGCCGACGGCCAGAAGGTGCCCGCGACCGCAAGCCACACGCGCGAGCAACTGCCGGACCGTGAGCTTTTCGCGCCGCGCCACACCCACCAGCGCAGCGACGCGGCTTTTGCTCGCTTGGTTGCCGGCCGTCATATTCAGCTCCTCCGGCAGAGGCTGCTCCAGATCGATCGACCTGAGATCCACTCCCAGGAACTCGGAGCCTTTGGCGATCAGATGCTCCAGGTTGGCGAAGCTGTTCAATTGTAACAAACGCGCCTCGGCTTCCTCCCGTGTCGTTGCCGCAATCGGAACGATGCCCGGCAGCACGCGAATGCTCTGCGGATCGCGCCCGGCGCGAACAGCGCGCGCCTTGATGTCGTTGTAGAAATCGCGCGCCTCCGAGAGGTCGGACTGCACGGTGAAAACGATGTCCGCACGCGACGCGGCGAAAGCGCGGCCTTCTTCCGAGGAACCGGCCTGCGCGAGCAGCGGACGCCCACCTGGCGGGCGGGGCACGTTGAGCGGACCGGCCGTACGCACGAAGGGTCCCTTGTGGTCGACACGATGCACCTTGGCGGGATCGAGATAATGCCCGCTTTGCTGGTCGGCGACTTTGGCGTCTTCCTCCCAACTCCCCCAAAGTGCAAGCGCGGCATCCACGACATCTGCTGCCCGCGCGTAGCGCTCAGCGTGTTCCGGCATGTCATCAAGCCCGAAATTCTGCGCTTCGAGCCGATTGGAAGACGTGACGATGTTCCATCCGGCCCGGCCATCGCTGATGTGGTCAAGGCAGGCGAAGCGCCTGGCGAGATGGAAGGGATGATCAAAGGTGGTGGATGCGGTCGCGATGAGGCCGATCCGCGTCGTTACCGCAGCCAAGGCCGACATGATCACGATCGGATCCATCGCGTCCGACAGGTGCTTGTCGGCGCCTGCCTGGAGGGTCAGCACGTCGCCAAGAAAGAGTGCATCGAAACCAGCGGCCTCGGCGCGCCGTGCGAGATCGATCCAGAAAGACAGCTTTGTCAGCGAGCGGGGATCGCTTTCCGGCATGCGCCACGCAGCCTCGTGGCTTCCCAGGCCGTAGATCACGGCGTTGAGGTGCATAGGTCGACGCTGCAAGGATGCCACGTTACACATTCTCCAAGTGAGGGTTGGGGTAGTAGCCGGCGAGGTCAATGCGGCTCCACTGTGCCTCGCTCAATTCATAGCGATTCACGCTCATCAATCCGCTCCGAATCATCAAATCCGGAACGCATCGATCCAGCACTCATCTCAAAACGGAACCCTCAATCTGGATTGCGCCTAGTTCTTATCGATGATGTCGAGCCCCTCAGCCCGGAACCGCGATCGTGTCTCGCGGATGGCCTTCGCAAGGTTTTCCTGAACGAAGCGCGTATGATTGACGATGATTTCCACGACCTCAGCGGTACGGCCCGCCAGGATCAGGTCGAGGATATGGCTGTGCTCCCTATGAGCGGTAGTGCGATTTTCCGGCATGCTTGCGATCATCCAGCGCGCGCGTGCGACACGCGTCATGATGTCGTTCATTGCGCGGATCAGAAAACGGTTTCCCGAAAGCTTCGCCAGCTCAAGGTGGAAGTCGGTGCCAATCTCGAACCAGAGTTCGTGGCCGTCGTCGTGAAGAGCGACATCGATGATCTCGCGTATGCGCTCGACATCGCTTGGCGTGGCGCGTTGGCAGGCAAGGCGCACGATGGCGCTCTCGATGTGCTCGCGATACTCAAAGACCTCCATCAACTCGGCTAGATCGATTGGCGCGACCACATGGCTTCGCTCGCCGCGCAGAACGAGGCCGTCGGCCTCAAGCCGGTGGAGCGCTTCACGGATGGGCGTGCGCGAACTGCCGAGCATCTTCTCCAATTGCCGCTCGGCAATTCGTGCCCCGGGCAGCAGGCGCAGCGTCAAGATTGCATCGCGCAATTGCGCGTAGACGCCGTCGTGCCGGCGTTGCGAAGCGGCCACGTTCGCGCTGCGGCTATCCTCTTCACCTGCCATACAGTCCTCCGCTTGACTTGGTATACCAAATTGGTGCACCAATTGTGTTATGACTTATCAGGGAGGAGAAGTCATGCGGCGAACCGAACGAACGACATTCCCGTCTCGCGTGCGCGTCGTCGAGGTCGGAACCCGCGACGGGTTTCAATCCGAACGCGACTGGATCGACACGAATGCGAAGATTAGCATTCTCAACGCGCTTATCGATACGGGTATTTCCCAGTTCGAAGCCACGTCTTTCGTCTCACCGCGCGCCGTGCCCCAGTTGAAGGACGCCGCCGAGCTGATGGCGGCTGCCGACCGGAGCTCCGGTGCGAAGCTAACGGCACTGACGCCCAATGAGCGCGGCGCGCGCGATGCGGTCAACGCCGGTGTCGATGCCATTGTCCTGTTCGTGTCGGCGTCCGAAAGTCACAACCTCAAGAACTTGAACGCGACGCGCGCGCAGACGCTTGCCGGATTCCAATCGGTGTGCGCATTCGCGAATGCGGCTGAAACGCCTGTTCATGGCGCGATCGCGACGGCGTTCGGCTGCCCGTTCGAAGGCGAGATCGACGTCGCATCGGTTGTCGAGATCGCGTCCGCATACCGTGCACTCGGGATCACGCACATAACGCTTGGCGACACGACGGGCATGGCGACACCTCCGCTGGTATTCGAGCGCTGTGCGAAGCTGTACGACATGGTGCCGGATATCGAACTGTCTCTGCACTTCCACAATACGCGCGGCGTCGGTCTGGCCAATGTCTATGCCGGTCTTCAGGCTGGCGTGACAACATTCGAATCCTCCGTCGCGGGTTTGGGAGGGTGTCCTTTCGCGCCTGGCGCGACGGGCAATATCTGCACTGAGGATCTCGTCTATCTCCTGCATGAGTGCGGGATCGAGACCGGTATCGATCTCGAAAAGCTTCGCGAGGTCGCGCTTCATGTCGAGAGCGTCATCGGCAGGAAACTGCCGGGGCAGGTCATGAACGCGGGACCCAGGCTTCGCACGAGCGCGCTCGATTCGGTCGCGACGGCGGTTGGATGAGCCAACGGCTGAAACAACCGCTTGAAAGCATCCGGGTCATCGATCTGACACGCGTCCTGTCAGGTCCCTTCTGCACCATGCTACTCGGTGACATGGGCGCGGAGATCATCAAGGTCGAGCCCCCGCAAAAGGGCGATATCGTTCGCCAGCAGGGCGAGATCCGCAACGGGCTGAGCTGGTATTTCGCCGCCTTCAACCGCAATAAGAAGTCGGTCGAGCTCGACCTTTACGATGAAGGCGACAAGGCTCTCCTGGCCGAACTCATCCGCACGGCCGACGTTCTGGTGGAAAATTTCCGGCCCGGCATACTTGACCGCATGGGCCTTGGTATCGAAGCGCTTAAGGCACTCAACCCACGCCTCGTCACCTGCAGCATCAACGGTTATGGCAGCAACGGCCCTTATGCCGATCGTCCGGCTTTCGATTTCATCGCGCAAGCCATGAGCGGCTTCATGAGCGTCAACGGTCGGGCCGATCAGGAGCCCTTGCGCAGCGGTCAACCCATCACGGATCTCGTCGCCGGGCTCTATGCCGCCTTTGGTGTCGTGAACGCGTTGCGTGCTCGCGATGCAAATGGGGAGGGGCAGCATGTCGAGAGCGCGATGCTGAACGGCATCATCTCCTTCATGGCCTATCTGGCGAGCGAACATCTGATGACCGGAGAGCTTCCAGCCCGTACTGGCAACGACCACCCGCTCGTCGCGCCTTACGGCCTTTTTCGCGCGCGTGATGGTGAGGTGGCGGTCGCGCCCAGCAATGATGTGGTGCTGCGCCGCTTCATGCGCGTCATCGATCTGGAAGCCATTCTTGACGACCCGCGCTTCGACGACAATGCGAAACGTTTCGCGCGTCGCAACGAACTCAGTGGCTTGATCGACGAACAGATGACGCGTCAAAGCCAGGCCTTCTGGATCGAACGATTGAACGGAGCGGGGGTGCCGAGCGGCAAGGTCCAGAACATCGCCGAGGCGCTCGCTCATCCGCAGATCGCAGCGCAGGAGATGGTCATCGAAGTCGATCATCCAGGTAGAGGCAGCGTCCGCATGACGGGCTTTCCCGTCAAGCTGAGCGACACGCCTTGCGTCGTGCGCATGCCGGCGCCGGAACTGGGCGCCCACAATGAGGAGATATTGGAGCCGTTGCGACGAGGGCGACCGGCTTGAGGCCAGATCAAATGGGAGGACATAACGATGCGGATTGAACTTGAACTGAGAAGGGCAGGGCGGGCGTTGGTCGTCGCCTCGATGCTGCTGGCTGGCACCGCCATTGCGAGCGCGCAGCAGATCGAGGTTCACAACACGATGGGACCCGGCGGCTCAGAGGAAGCCGCGATCCAGCGTTTCGCGGAAATCGTTTCGGAGCGTTCGGGCGGACGTCTTGAGATCGCGCCCTATCTCGGTGGCCAGCTTGGCGGCGAGACCGACGTGCTCGAACTGATGAATCTCGGCCAGACGCAGATGGCGCTGACCGGGGGCCTGTTCATGAGTCAGTATGCGGCCGAATACGACGCAGTGACGGTTCCTTTCGTCTTCCCGACGTGGGAAGCGGTCGAGTATTTCCTGATGGAAACGGAATCGGGCAAGGCGATGCAGGCGCAATCGCGCGAGCGCGGTAACATCGTCTATCTGGGGCCGCAGATGCGCGCCTTCCGCCACATGACATCGAACCGCGCCATCAACGAGCCGGCCGATCTCCAGGGGCTCCCGATGCGCATGCCACAGGTTCCGGTCTGGATGGATGTGTGGGAAGAACTGGGCGTCCAGTCGGTCGTCATCCCCGCTCCGGACATCTACTTCGCGATGCGGACCGGGCAGATTCAGGCGCATGAAAACTCGCTTGCCTCTCCCTATACGCGCCAGATGTGGGAAGTGCAGGACTATATCGTCACAACTGCGCACCTGTCGTTCCCGTGGCACTGGGTTGCATCAGCAAGCTGGTGGGACGGATTGGACGAAGCCGATCAGGAATTGATTATCGAGGCAGTCGAGGAAGCACGGGCGCACGGTTACGACGTCGAGCAGGAGCGCGACGCCTACTATCGCGAGGCGCTGATCGAGAACGGCATGACGTTCATCGATGTCGATCAGGCTCCGTTCCGTGCCGTGGCCGAGCCGGCTGTAGCGCGCGCGCTTGCATCGATGGCGGATACGGTCCAGGCCGACATCGAGGCGTCGATCGCCGCGACCGGCAGCGAATAGTCCGTGCAAGGACCGGGCCGCACATCGTCTGCTGCCCGGCCGTCGTCAGGTGGAGATATGCAACAATGGAACGCGTCGAAAGACTCGCAGCGCGAGCGCTCGAACTCGCGGCAATGGCTTTGATGATGACACTCGTCATCGTCATCGCCTACTCGGTAATCGGCCGGCAATTTTTCCGAATTTCGGTGCCGTGGTCGGAAGAGATCGCGGCAGGCACCTTGATGTGGATGGTGATGCTCGGATCGGCCGCCGCGTGGTATCACCGCCGCCATCTGGTCGTCGACCTCGTGATGCGCCGGGTTGGAAAACGCATGCTGCTCGTCATGACGATCTTTGTGGAGATCGCATCGATCGTGCTGCTCGCGACTGCCTTCATTGGCTCCGTCTCGATGATGAGCGTCAGCGCTCACAACTCCACCACGGCGCTCGGCATCAGTTACAGTTATCTCTATCTAGGCCTCGTCATCGGGCTCGGATCGATGATCCTGTTCAGCCTGGCCTACCTTGCGCGCCTGTTCATCCACGGCACAGCCATTCTGCCGGATTATGCTGAGGTGTCAGAATGGAATACCTGACGATCTTTTTCGGGCTGATGGTCGTGCTGTTCGCGATCGGCATCCCCATCGCCATATCGATCGGGCTGACCTGCCTCGTCGTCCTTGTCATCAGCGGTGGCTGGTCGGCTATTCCGACCGAGCTTTTCGCCCTGCAGATGATGCGCGGCCTCAACAATTTCCCGATCCTTGCGATTCCCTTCTTCATCTTCGCAGCGAGCTTGATGAATGTCGGCACGATCGCCAGCCGCATCTTCAACTTCGCGAACGCGCTGGTCGGTCATGTCAGGGGCGGTCTCGGCCATGTGAACGTCATGGCCAGCATGATTTTCTCGGGCATGTCATCCACTGCCGTCGCCGATGTCGCCGGGCTTGGCCAACTCGAACTCAAAGCCATGCGTGAGCGCGGTTATCCGCGGCGTTTTTCCGTGGGCATCACCGGTGCAAGCTCGATCATCAGCCCGATGATCCCGCCCTCGATAGCGCTTGTCGTCTATGGCTGGCAGTCAGGCACGTCGATCGCGTCGCTCTTCATGGCGGGACTGATCCCCGGCTTCCTCGTCGGTTTGAGCCTGATGGCGACAAGTTTCGCCGTGTCCTTCTGGATTCCGCTTCCGCGCTCGCCATGGCCTGGCATGCGCGAGACCTTGCGGCTGTTCTGGGCGGCCTTTCCGCCTTTGCTCACGCCGCTGATCATCGTTGGCGGCATCTGGTCCGGCATCTTCACGCCGACCGAAGCGGGCGCGATCGCTTCGATCTACGCGCTCTTCCTCGGCTTCGTCGTCTATGGCGACCTCAACATGAAGTCGTTGATGGAAGTGCTGTCGCAGACGGTGCGCTTCAGTTCCATCATCCTGTTCATCATCGCGATTGCCACTTTCTATGGCTGGCTCCTGGTGAGGCTCAGGATACCGCAGGAACTCGCGATGCTCCTGAGTGGTCTCGACGTCTCCAGCACGGCAATCCTGTTCGCGATGGTCCTGTTCTTCCTGGCGATCGGCTGTTTCATGAGCGTGGTCGAGGCCATCCTTATCTTCACGCCGATCTTCATGCTGACCATCCAAGCGCTTGGAATTGACCCGGTCTATTTCGGGATATTGATGGTGCTGACGCTTTCGGTCGGCGTCATCACGCCGCCATTCGGAAACGTCCTGTTCGTCCTGATCGAGATAACGGGTTTGCCCTTCGAGAAGGTGGTGGCAGCCGTGGCTCCATTCATCATCCCTATCCTGCTCGTCATCGTCCTTTTGGTGGTTTTCCCAGAGATTGTGACGTTCCTGCCGGACCTCGTTTCAGGTCGCTAACCAATCGATAGTGCCGGCGGTCAACCCTCGCGACTGCGAGGGTTGACTATGGCGATGCTATCGCGACAGCGGCCGGTCTCTCCAAACGTACCGTCTGGCGCTATTTTCGCTCAAAAGAGGTCGCCATCGAGCCGCTCTTCCCTGCAACCGGCCTCCACTTCGTCGAGCGCGTCTGGCTTAGCTCGCTGGGCGTGAGCTTCCCGCATGAACCGCCATGTTCAAGAAGATGCAGCTTTCCGGAGGCCGGCATAAGTGTGAGAACGGCCGAAATGGGGGCGGTTCCTCCGTCTCAGGTTTCAAGAATTGCGCGATGAGCGTTCCCCGATACCCTCGACAACAATGCGGATGATGCGTCTGATTTCACCTTCGCTGAACTGGCCTCTGGGAATGGCTGAAAGCATCGCCTGCCCGTAGATTCCGAGGAGGACAAGCGCCATGAAATCAGGGTCATCATCCCTGCGAATAACACCCTGCTGTTGGCCGAGTATCAAAATGTCCCTGACAAGCCGCTGGAATGACGGCCGGGCGAGGGGCGGGTCACGGGATGGCCTTTCTTCAGGGGCAAGGGCCAGCTTTGCAAGCGAAGGATTGTCCAGACACCAACGCGCGCTGTCGAGAAAAACGCCTTCAAGCAACGAAAGTACGTCATCGCCAGCCGCCATTCGATCGCGATACGGCGCGTCGTTTGCCTCCACGCGGGCTATGAGCTGCGCAGCGATTTCATCTTTCGAGGCGAACAGATTGTAGACCGTTTTGCGGGTCAGGCCGGCCCGGTTCGCGATTTCCTCAACGGAGGTGCCAGCAAATCCTTTCTCCCGAAACGCCGCGTAGGCAGCATCGAGAATGAGAATTCGGGACCGTTCCGTTCGCTTAAGGATTGCCATATTTATACAGCGGTATAAATTTACACAGATGTAAATAATAGTGGGGCAATTGCTGTGCTACAAGAGTTCGGCCCGAATATCTGGATCGTCGAGGGGCCGGCGGTTACGGCGGCGGCCGGATTTCGCTATCCCACGCGCATGGCCGTCATCAGGTTGACCAATGGTCATCTTGTCATTTGGTCGCCGACCGCGCTCTCAGACGAACTTCGCGCCGAAGTCGATACGTTAGGGGCGATACGGTATCTGGTCCCGCCCAATTCCCTCCATCACACATTTCTTGGCGACTGGCAGCGGACATATCCTGACGCCAAGGTCTATGCGCCGCCCGGCCTGCGGGAAAACCGCAAGGATATTAGGTTCGACGCCGATTTTGCTGATGGGCCAATTGGGGCATGGGCAGGGGAGATTGACTACGCGATCATGTGGGGCAACCGCATCACAACGGAAGTCGTCTTCTTTCACCGCCAGAGCGGGACCGCGATTTTCACCGATCTGATTCAGCAATTCCCTCGCGGGTGGTTTAAGGGCTGGCGAGCGCTCGTTGCTCGACTAGACCTGATGACGGCCGCCGAACCTACGGTGCCACGAAAATTTCGGGTCGCCTTCACCGATCGGCGCGCCGCGCGTGAAGCTCTCCGGTATATTCTGGCATGGCCTACGGAAAGGGTGATTATAGCCCACGGCCCTCCGATCACCGATGACGGGGAAGCGTTCCTGCGCCGTGCGTTTCGTTGGTTAGCTGACTAGGGATGAACTTCACCGGCCTGTCGCTAAAATCTCACACACCGTCCCAAAACGCGGGGTGCGGCTCCTGTACCTCCCCGCCATACTCGCCGGACTTCTACCCGATCGAGATGGCTTTCTCGAAGGTAAAGGCCCTGCTCGGCAAGGCCGCCGCCAGAACCGTCGACGAAACGCAGTGCGGCATTCGCCACCCCGAAGGGGCGTGTCGATCCCGGATGCCTCAGAGATCCTGCCAGGCAGGAGCGATGGAGGTTCCTCTGCCCAGCGCATATCCAAAGCGGATATTGAGCATGGCGAGAGGCTCGATCAGCCGGGCGGCGTCGAGTGCGCCTGTCTTCTCGGCCTTGAAACCGGAAGCAGTGACGAGCGCCTCGACCTTGCTGACGGCGTCGTGGTCATTGCCGGCCAGGAAAACAGGCACCGTCGCCGTCTGGGCGGCAGGCAGATCGAAGATGCTGGCGAACACGGTGTTGTAGGCCTTCACGATCTTGGCCGACGGCGCAATCGCCTGCAGTTCTTCGGCGGCCGACGTCGTATGGCCGATTGTCAGTCCGGAAAAGTCAGGCTTCACCGGATTGGTGATGTCTATGACGATCTTGCCGGACAAGCCGGAGTGCTTCGCCACTTCAATGGCGGCCTCGTAGGGGAGCGCCAGAATGATGACGTCGGCACGCTGAACAGCATTGTCGATGTCGAGGACTTCGGCGCCATTGCCCAGAGCAGCGGCGAAGGCGATAGCGGTCTCCGCGTTGCGGCTGGAAAGGACAAGATTGGTTTCGCCCGAGAGGCGCTTGGCAATGCCCTTGCCCATATTGCCCAGGCCGATGATTGCAGTTGTCGTCATTTTCCGTCTCCAGATTGCGCGTTGATGGGCGGGATATAGGTCGACTCGCTGGCTGTGATAATTGCTTGTCCTTGAGGTTGTTAATTGCATAAAAGTATCGAATGACCGACTTCGACAACCTGCGCACATTTGCCGCCGCCGTTAGATTGGGAAGCTTTGCGGCTGCGGCGCGTCATCTAAATTTGTCGCCCGCAATGGTGGGACGCCGGATTCAATCGCTCGAAGAACGCTATCACCTGAAACTGATCGAACGCTCGACCCGAAGCCAGCACCTGACGGACCAGGGGCGCGCATTTCTGGCACGTGCCGAAGCCGTGCTGGAAGCCGCCGAAGCGCTGGCCGAGAGCGGCGATGGCGACGGTCTGTCGGGCCGCATCAGGATCACGGCTCCCGTCATGTTCGGCATCACGCGTTTGACATCGATCCTGGCCGATTTTGACGCAAAGCATCCCGATGTCACCCTCGAGGTCAGTCTGACCAATCGCCGCGTGGACCTCATAAGAGAAGGTTTTGATCTCGCCATCCGCATTGGCGAACTGCCCGATTCCACTCTGGTGGCCCGGCGATTGGGGACCTATCGGTTTGTGTGTTGCTCTTCTCCGGACTTCATCGGGCAAAATGGAGACCTGTCGCACCCCAGCCAACTGACGCGAGTCAGATGCTTGCGTCACCTCGATCTGGTGCCGCGCGACCGATGGCCATTCATTGGCCCCCACGGGGAAAAACTTGTCGTCGAGATCGGCGATGGCATAGAAATTGATTTCGACGAAGCGCAGCGCAAGCTCGCGCTTGCGGGGGCGGGTGTTGCATACCTCCCCCTGGATCTGGTGGAGCAGGATCTGGGCGAGGGGAACCTGGTGGCAATGTTTCCGGGCTGGACAATGCCAAGCATGCCCATCCATTCCGTTCAACCCTCAACTGGCTTCATGCCTCGCAGGGTGAGAGAACTGGTCGAGGCCGTCGCCATGAACCTGCGTGACCACTCTCGAAACGTTGGCCTCGCCGAAGAAGGCATGTGATCAAACCTGACTGAAAAGCGGCCAATTGGGCCGACCGCTGTGACCTGGAAATAGCCGGTCTGCCATCGGCCCCATTGGTGCCACTAGAACCCGGCGTCTGGAAAGGCACCTTTTGGACGATCGGTTGAATCCAATGACCCAAACCGGCCATCAGACCTTCAAGCAACATCCCTAGCCTTGAGCCACTGGCCAAATTCCTCAACCACGGTCACGACCTTGCTTAGCCTTTGGCCGTCCTGTGTGAGGGCATATTCCACCTTTACCGGAATTGTCGGATGGACGGTGAACTAACGACCTGATGCCCCGGTGCCAATGTGACGGGGCATGGACGGCTGGTTTTTTGCCGAGGCATCACCTGTGATCTGCCCGTCTGGTGAGCGGAATGATTGCTTGCCATGCCTGAATGGTGACAGGTCGATCGTCAGGGCACTCTATATTAGGCGGGTATATCCGGAGAGGCGCCCGCCATCGTTACTTCCCATATTCCTGCGCGGCTATAAGCACCATCTCGGTTATCTCTGAATGCAATGGCCAAATGTCTAGAACGGCACGCGACAATGCTTTGCCACGACCCCGTCGGTGTGAGGCTGATTCAATAGCGCGTCTTGCGAGCATGGTTCGCAACTCTTCGAGAACGCTCTGAGGCTGCCTATCGGGAACACCCCTGGGATCAGTCGAATGCGATGGAGATTCGAGAGCATGAATGGCCTCTTGAATGCGAAGCAGCACCGCGACTGACTCCCTTTTGCCGTTGTCCGCATTGGATATCTTATCGTCCGAACGCTGACAGACAGCAAACCACCTCCAACGGGTCCTGCCGTCCGCCTGTGGGCGAAAGGATTCATTCCGACCGAACGGGGACCGGATCCGGACAGTCCGGTCATGGATTCAGCCGAAACTACATCAAGCCTAAAAGCGGACGGTCCACACATCAAAGAGCCGCCGCCAGTCGTCGTTTTTAATATGAGATTTTCAGTCTTGTTTTTGTGGCCAATCGAAGCTAGGTGAGCCGCGGGCACATAGCTGCCTCACATTCCCTTGTTTGGATACTCTCTATGTTTTTGGTGAAGTCGGTCGGTGCCTTATGTGGCCTGATGCTCCCTCTCGCTCTGTCGCTGTCACCCGCTCAGGCTGCCTCGACGGTTTATCCGCTCACGCTCGACAATTGCGGGGTCGCCCTTACTTTCGAGAAAGCGCCGGAGCGCGCCGTTACGCTCGGCCAGAACAGCGCTGAAATCCTGCTGTTGCTGGGCGTCGAGAACTCCATGGTCGGCACAGCCTTCTGGCCGTCCGAAGTGCTGCCTGAACTGGCCGCAGCCAATGCCAAGGTCAAGCGCCTCTCCCAGGAAATCCCGACCCTGGAATCCATTCTGGCAGAGCGCCCGGACTTCGTTGCCGCCCAATTGGCTCATCTGCTTGGCCCCGACAGCAAGGTCGCCAAGCGCGAGGACTTCGCCAATCTGGGCATCAACAGCTATCTGTCCCCCGGCCTGTGCGTTGCCAACCACGATAGCGGCGACGTCCACGGCGCCCGCGCCGAGCTGTGGAGCATGGATCTGCTCTATCAGGAGATAGACGAACTCTCGCAGATTTTCGACGTGCAGGACCGCGGCCAGGAACTGATCGCCAGTTTCAAGGCCCGTGAAGCCGCCCTGCGTGCCCGTGTTTCCGACGAGACCCAGGACTTGTCCTATGCCTTCTGGTTCTCGAGCCCGAGCCCGGAGGCAGATGCCTATCTCGGCGGCAAGAACGGTTCGTCCGGCTTCATCGCCGATCTGCTCGGTGGTCACAACGTCATCCAGACCGAAGTGGAGTGGCCGACAGTCAGTTGGGAAGGCATCATGGCCGCCAATCCGGACGTCATCGTCGTCGGCCAGGTCGCCCTGACCCGCGGCTGGGAACTCGACAAGGCCGAGAACAAGATCGCCTTCCTCAAGGCCGATCCTGCCATCAGCCAGCTTGAAGCCGTCAAGCAGAACCGTCTCGTCGTCATGGACGCACAGGCCATGAACCCCACGATCCGCACCATCTATGGTGCCGAACAGGTTGCCGCACAGTTGGAAGAGCTCGGCCTCTTCAAGTGACCAGGCTGAAACGTCACTTTGGGGAACAGGCCGGTCTCGGCCTGTTCCTTCTGCTGTCTTCCGCCTTGCTCCTGTTGGCCATCGCGGCGGGAACGGGTATCGGCGAAATGCCGATCCCGCTCAACACGACCTTCTTCGCTGTCACCAACCGTCTCGGCTGGACGGGCATCGAACTCGACCCGATCCATCAAAGCGTCATCTGGGACTATCGCCTGAGCCGCGCGCTTGTCGCCGCCTGTTGCGGTGCCGGGCTGGCGCTCTGCGGCGCAATCCTGCAATCGCTGCTGCGCAACGCCTTGGCAGAGCCTTATGTGCTGGGCGTTTCCGCCGGGGCCTCCACCGGCGCTGTCGCCATCATCATTTTGGGCTTTGGCGCCGGAACGATGACGTTATCGGCCGGTGCCTTTGCGGGTGCCTTCGCTGCTTTCCTCTTCGTGGCCCTGCTGTCGGATGGCGCGCGCGCCGGAGCCGGCAAGACCATCCTGGCCGGCGTGGCCGCCAGCCAGTTGTTCAACGCCCTGACTGCCTATGTCGTCAGCACGTCGGGCAACGCCCAGCAGGCGCGCGACGTCATGTTCTGGCTGCTCGGCAGCTTTGGCGGCGTGCGCTGGCCCGAATTTCAACTGGCGCTTGCCGTCGTGGTGGTCGGCTTTCTGGTCTGCATGTACTTTGCCAAGGCGCTCGATGCCTTTGCCTTTGGCGACGATGCCGCCGCCTCGCTGGGCATTCCGGTCGATGCCGTGCGGGTCATTCTGTTTGGCGTCACCGCCCTTCTGACCGCCACCATCGTCTCGATGGTGGGCTCGATCGGCTTTGTCGGCCTGGTCGTGCCCCATGCCGCCCGCTTCATCGTCGGCCCCTCCCATGTCCGGCTATTACCGACCTGCGCCGTCACCGGGGCGATCTTCATGGTGGTGGCCGATATTGTCTCGCGCATCATCCTGCCCCAGCAGGTCCTGCCCATCGGCGTCGTCACGGCCCTTGTCGGCGTGCCGTTCTTTTCCGTCATTCTCTACCGTTCGCAGCGCGTAAAATGACCATCAAGGCAGAAAACCTCACCTGGAAGGTCGGTCAGGCCAAGATCGTCGATGGCGTTTCGCTCACGGCGGAGCCGGGCAAGATGCTGGGCTTGCTTGGCCCCAACGGCTCGGGGAAATCCTCGCTGCTCCGTCTTCTCGCGGGTCTTCGCAAGCCGCATTCTGGAACCGTGACGCTCGATGACAAGGACCTGCGTGAGCTTAAGCGCTGCGCCATTGCCCGGCGCGTGGCACTGGTCGAGCAGCACGCCAATACCGAGTCCAACGTCAGAGTACGCGATGTGGTAAAACTGGGCCGTATTCCGCATCATCCGCCTTTGGGCGGCTGGACCAAGGCTGACGACGACGTGGTCGATGGCGCCCTGGCTCGCGTGGGCCTGAGCGACCGGCACGAACAATATTGGCAAAACCTCTCCGGGGGCGAACGCCAGCGGGTCCATATCGCCCGCGCCCTTGCGCAGGCCCCGACTGAAATGCTGCTCGATGAGCCGACCAACCATCTCGATATCCAGCATCAGATCGAACTGCTGCGCCTGATTTCGGATATCTCGCTGACCTCGATCATCGCCATTCACGACCTCAACCACGCAGCCATGTTCTGCGATCGTCTCGTTGTGCTGGAAAAGGGCCGGATCGTCGCTCATGGCACACCTGAAGAGGTTCTTACCGAGCAATTGCTGCGCGACGTATTCCGCGTTGAAGCCAGCGTTGCGGCTTCGCCACATCACGGCAAGCCGCATATCCACTACATGCGCTAAGGGCGAGGGCAACGCGGCCGAGTTCGACCGGCTTCACTGAATAGGGCAGCCCGTGCACGGCCGCACCATGCACAAGCAAGGAGCGGATGTATCCGATGTCTATTCCCGCTGCGACCAGCCCAGCGCCATCCTCGACCCGTTCCTTGCCAAGCTTGACGACTTGCTCGCGATTGAGGTTCGCTGTGTTCAGATTCCCGAGCCTTGCGCGCAGCAAATCGAGACTGACCCCTTGGAACGACCGATTTCCTTGCCAACTTCCACCATATCCGCGATATGCAGGTCGATGAGGTCCGGCGCGGGCGTCTGGCCCAGGTCGATCTCCCGCTCAATTCGGCGCGCCCGCATTTCGCGTCCTTGCTGAGCGAGACGCTGTTGCTGAGGTCGTGGCCCCTGCAACCGCGCGGTACGAAACGCGAGAACGAGCCGATATCGTGGCGTACAATCGGCGAATGTGCACCGATTAAGGCCCTGAAAATACGAGAAAAAGCGTGAAATATCAAAGCCATAGATTTGCCGTAGCGCCCATGATGGACTGGACCGATCGTCATTGCAGGTTCTTCCATCGCCAACTGACGTCGCGCGCGCTTCTCTATACGGAGATGGTGGTTGCCGATGCGATCATCCACGGCGACCGCGACAGGCTTCTCGGTCACGATGCGGTGGAGCATCCGCTCGCGCTTCAGCTCGGCGGATCGCAGCCCGAAAGACTCGCCCAGGCGGCGCGGATCGCCGCTGAATACGGCTACGACGAGATCAATTTGAATGTCGGCTGCCCGTCCGACCGGGTGCAGTCCGGCACGTTCGGTGCATGCCTGATGCGCACGCCGGCGCTCGTCGCCGACTGCGTCGCCGCGATGAAGGCGGAAGTGCGCATTCCAGTGACGGTCAAGTGCCGCATCGGCGTGGATGACCAGGATCCCGAACCGGCGCTCGACGAACTTGCGGACCGGGTTCTCGCGGCCGGCTCCGACGCGCTCTGGGTCCATGCCCGCAAGGCATGGCTGCAAGGCCTGTCTCCGAAGGAGAACCGCGACATCCCCCCGCTCGACTATGCGCGGGTTCACCGGCTGAAGGCGAGGCTGGGAAGCGACCGTTTCGTCGGCATCAACGGCGGCATTCACACGCTCGAAGAGGCGCTGGCGCAGCGCGCGGCGGGGGCGGACGGTGTCATGCTCGGACGCGCTGCCTATCACAATCCCGGCCTGCTGGCCGCCGCCGATGCCCGTTTCTACGGTGAACAGGCCGCGCCGGTCGATTGGGATGCCATGATCGACGCCATGGCGGCCTATGCATCGCGGCACATCGCGGCTGGTGGCAGGCTCGTCCACGTGACGCGGCATATGACGGGCCTTTTTCACGGCCTCGCCGGCGCGCGCAAATGGCGTCAGATACTCTCCACCGAAGCGCCGAAGCCCGGCGCCGGCCCGGATGTGCTCAAGGTCGCGCTTGCAGAGATTTGTCTGGACGAACAGGCAAAGGCTGCCTGACCCGATTTACATTCGCCGCCCGGCGCTCTAGCCAGAGCCGTCTCATCATAGGGGTAACATAATGGTCGGACTTGACCTGCCGGTCAGCGAACTGGTTACGTTTGCCGTTGCGCTCGCGGCCGCAAGCATCGTGTCGGGGCTGATGGCCGGAATTTTCGGCATTGGCGGCGGCGCAGTCCTGGTTCCGGTTTTCTATCAGGTTTTCGGATTGCTGGATGTCGAGGAAGCGGTGCGCATGCATCTCTCCGTCGGATCGTCGCTGGCGATCATCATTCCGACCGCGATCCGCTCCTTCATGGCACACCGCGCAAAGGGCGCGGTGGACATGGACCTCCTCAAAAAATTCCTGATCCCGGTTCCGGTTGGCGTCGTTCTGGCCTCGTTGACGGCAGCCTATATATCGAGCGAAGGGCTGCGCGTCGTGTTCGCCGTCATGACCCTTCTGGTGGCCGGGCGGTTGCTGTTCAATCGCGATAGCTGGCGTATCGGGTCGGACATCCCGAAGAACCCCGGTGTCAGCATTGCGGGCGTCTTCATCGGCTATTTCTCGACCCTCATGGGGATCGGCGGCGGCGTTCTCAACAACACGTTCATGACGGTCTTCGGGCGGCCCATGCACCAGGCCGTGGCGACGTCGTCGGGCGTTGGTGTCCTCATCGGTATCCCCGGCACGATCGGTTATATCTGGGCGGGTTGGGGAAATCCGGACCTGCCGATCGCGTCGACCGGATACATCAACTGGATCGCGGTGGCGCTCACCATTCCGCTGGCACTTCTGGTTACGCCATACGGCGTCCGCATCGCGCATGCATTGACGAAGCGGCAGCTCGAAATCAGCTTCGGCCTGTTTTGCATCTTCGTGTCGGCGCGGTTCTTCTGGAGCCTCATCGACTGAGGCGGGCCTCAGTCGCGCAGGATCAGGCGCTCGCCGCGCATGTCGAAGCCGGACAGGCTTCCGATGAAGTTCATGCCGAGAAGGCTGCGATCCAGCCTGCCTGCTTCAGCGACGAGCATGGGCATACGGCTTCGCGTGATGTCGCCGACACGGATTTCGTCAGCGACGATGCGTGCGGCGCGCGCTTCGCCGTTGGCGGTCATGATCGGGATGGTGAAGGACAGCGTTTCCGGATCGAAGCCGGCGCGGGCGGCGTCCGCGGCAGTCAGCACGGTGCTCGTCGCACCGGTGTCGATCATGGTCGTGACGGCTGTGCCGTTGATTTCGGCGCGAACCTCGAAATGGCCGTTCGAGAGCCGGTCGATCATGACGGCCGCGCGTCCGTCGCCATCCACCAGTGACAGCGGACTTCCCGGAATGAGTCCGGCCGTGACGCGGCTGGCGATGTCCTGCAATTCGTAGCGATATTGGTATCCGCCCATCAGGACGAGGATGATGAGCACCCAGATCGCCATCGTTCGCGCGATCTGGCCGAAGCGCAGGCCGGAGCCGAGGATGCCCGTTGCGATGACACCCGCCAGAATGCCGAGATAGAGCGTCCGGGCGAACGTGTCGTCCTGAACGCCGAAGACCGTGCCGGAATCGCCGCTTGCGAGGAGCAGCACCAGCCCGATCCCGATGGCGCCGAAAACGAACCACAATGTCCGGTTCATCAGGCCGTCTCGCCGCGTTCGCGCGCCATTCGGCTGCGCCTGGTTTCACGCCGCGGCCGACGCTCGACCGTTTCGAGGCGCGTCGGCAAAGACGCCATGACGGATCGGCGTGTCTCCGGCGACATGGTCAGCCAGTCCCCGATCTCCTCGCGCGTGCGCCCGCAACCGAAGCAATAGCCGGTTGTCATGTCTATGGAACATACCAGAATGCAGGGGGATTCGATCGTCGTCATGGTTGCCCTGTTTGCCTTCCTTCCACATGGGACACGCGCGAGGTCAATGCAAGTCCGGCCCGGCGGCTACCGATTGTGCTTTGGCGCGCCAGCGGTTAAGCCGACGCCATCATGATCAATCCGGACGCGCCATGACAACCGGTCTACCATTCGACGATTTTCGCCAGCTCCTCAAGACATTGCCCGGGCCGAACGAGGCAGCGCACGCACGCGCCGTGGCCAGAACCGCCACGCTTTCGAGCCAGGGTCCAGCACTTGGGCGTGCCGGAACCATCGCGGCATGGCTCGCCGCCTGGACAGGGCGCGACCCGCAGGTGCTGCGCCCGCTGGTCGCGCTTTTCGCGGGAACGCACGGCGTGTTCCGGCACGGTGTGTCGCCGCGCGGTGCGGGCGACACGCAGGCGATGATCGAGCACTGCGCGGCAGGCGGCGCGATGGTCAACCAACTGTGCGCGGCGGGTGATCTCGGCCTCAAGGTCTTCGACCTCGCGCTTCACCTGCCGGTCGGCGACATCACACAGGAGCCTGCGCTCGACGAGCGCGGCTGCGCCGCGACGATGGCGTTCGGCATGGAAGCCGTTGCCGGCGGCATCGACCTTTTGTGCGTCGGCGGGGTTGGCGCCGGCGGCACGACCTCTGCCGCGGCGATCATGTTCGGTCTGTTCGGAGGAGAGGCGGGTGACTGGGTCGGACCAGGCGCCGGCGCAGACGACGCGATGATGGCGCGCAAGGTGGAGGCGGTCGAGAAGGCCGTCGCTCTGCATGGCGCACATCTCAAGGACCCGCTGGAAGCCTTGCGCAGGCTCGGCGGACGCGAGTTTGCCGCGATCGCGGGCGCGATCCTGGCCGCGCGTGTCGAGAAGGTGCCGGTCATCCTCGACGGCTACGCCAGTCTGGCGGCAGCAGCCATACTTCATGCGGCGACGCCATCGGCGATCGACCATTGCCTGCTTGGCCATGTCTCGACCGAACCGGGCATGGCGAGGGCGGCGGCTCTCATGGGTTTGCAGCCGCTCCTCGACCTGTCGCTCGGAGACGGCGAGGGCGCAGGCGCTGCGTTCGCGGCCGGCATCGTGAAGAACGCCGCGCTGGTGCATTCCGGGATGGCCTTGCGCACTTAGATCGCCTTTTCGGCCGATGCTCTTGGCTAGCGCCGCCGGCCCGCAGCCGCCCAGAGTTTTTCGCGCGTGGGAAGGGCGGGCAGTTCTTCCATCACGCGCTGCGGCGGGAAGATGGCGATCGCTTCGGTGCCTTCGCGCAGCTTCGAGTGAAGCTGGAACTCGCCGCCATGAAGCGCGACCAGGCCCTGCACGATGGGCAGTCCCAGCCCGGTTCCCTGTTCGGCGCTCTTGATCGCGATCGATCCCTGGCCGAAGGCGGACAGCACGACGGGTATCTCGTCTTCCGGGATGCCGGGGCCGTTGTCCTTGACCGAGATGTACTGGCCGCCGCCCGCCGTCCAGCCGATACGCACGCGCACCTCGCTGCCGCTCGGCGCGAACTTGATCGCGTTGGAGAGCAGGTTCAGCGTCACCTGTCTCAGCGATCGTTCGTCGGCAAACATGCGCGGAAGCTGCGGTTCGAACTGCTGGATGAGGCGGATGTCCTTGTTGCGCGCCTTCAGTTCCATGAGATGGCAGCATTCCTCGACCACACCTTCGAGCGTGATCGGCTCTTCGGTGAGCTGATACCGGCCGGCTTCGATGCGCGACAGATCGAGGATTTCGTTGATGAGGTGCAGGAGGTGGCGGCCGGAGCCGTTGATGTCGTTTGCGTAGTCCCGGTAGGTCTCGTTCTCCAGCGGCCCCAGAACCTCGTTCGCCATAACTTCGGAAAAGCCGAGGATCGCGTTCAGTGGGGTTCGCAATTCGTGGCTCATCGTCGCGAGAAAGCGCGATTTGGCGAGGTTGGCTTCCTCGGCGCGGCGGCGGGCTTCGTCCGACATCGATTTGGCGGTCTCGAGTTCGGCGATCAGCGCATCCTTTTCCGAGCGGAACGAGAGCAGCATGAGTGTCGATGCATGGAGGTGACCGGCGACATAGGTGAAGAACGGCAGCGAAACGATCAGGAGGCCTACCATGATCGCCTCGACCGGCTCCCAGACAGGCGACAGGCCGAACGCAAGCGCGAGAACGCCGACCGGCAATGCGAAGGTCGTGACGAGCGCTCCGCTGAGCGCGGACGAGATGATCGCCGTCGCGGCCATGGCCAGAAGCAGCACGACGGCCTTGAGCGCAGGGAACTGCTCGACCTGGCAATCGCCGCAGCCGATCCAGGCAAAATAAGCCCAGCCCATGCCGCTGACGAAATGGCCGAGCAGGAAGCCGCGTCTCACCAGAACCGGATGGATTTCGGCTTGATCCGTCCTCACGATCTGCCGGGCGATCAGGACCAATCCACCATAACAGGCGATGGTGACCATTGCCCATGTGACGATGTTCATGCCGACGCCGGCATAGAGCCCGAGCGCGGAAACCGCCATGACCATCAAAGGCAAGGCAAGCGCGGTGTTGAGCATCGTGCGCGCGTGAAGCTTGAGCAGTTCGCGTTCGAAAAGCGGGTTGCCGGCCTGTTCCGAGAGGCGGTCTCTGGTGCGCTTCACCGCGCGCGCGACATCGCTGTTGCGGTTCGCTTTCCTGCGATCCACAATATTCTTGTCGGCCGTGTTTGAGCGTAGTAACGCCATCAGATGATTTGGATTTCGCGCGCGGTCATACCGTCCGGCCAAGCTATCCCCGAATGATTAAGAGATACTTCCTCAGATGACCCGACGCCCGGCCAGACTGCCCGCCAGACGCGGCGCAAGGCCGGCGCGTCGGCGATCCGCCGTGCGGTGGATTCTCGACCTTGCGCTGGCGGGTGCGGTCCTGGGCGCCCTGGCGCTGTTCGTCGTCAACTATGATGCGCCAAAGCAGACATTGGGCGGTCAGGCGCGGATCGGTGACGGCGACTCGCTTCAGATTGGGGAAACACGCATCCGTCTCGAAGGCATCGATGCGCCCGAATACAACCAGCTCTGCGATAAGCAAGGTGTCGAGTATCCCTGCGGGCGGCAGGCGCGCGACGCGCTGGTCCGGCTCGTCCAAAGCGGGAATTTGTCCTGTGAAGGCTGGCGGCACGACCGCTACGGCAGGCTTCTGGCCCGATGTTTTGCCGGCGACATCGATGTGAACAAGGCTATGGTGGAACAGGGCTGGGCGGTCGCCTATGGTGACTATGACGGCAGCGAGCGGGAGGCGAGGGACGCGGCGCGGGGCCTGTGGGCAGGCTCGTTCGAGCCGCCTCGGGAATGGCGGCGCATCCATGGCGGCCTGTTCGAGGCCGAACATGACGGACTGTCTCGTCTGTTCGACTGGCTGACGGCATGGTGGTCGGGCCAGGGGCTTGGCGAGGACAATGGGAGAGGAGAGACGGAATGAAGCTTTTCGACGGGGGCCGGGCGCCCAATCCGCGCCGCGTGCGCGTCTTTCTGGCCGAGAAGGGCATTGAGGTCCCGCTGGTGCCGGTCGATATGGGCGCGCTCGGGCACAAATCCGACGAGGTCGCCCGCCGCAATCCGCTGCAGCGCCTTCCGGTTCTCGAATTGGACGATGGCACGGTCCTGAGCGAATCCGTCGCGATCTGCCGCTATTTCGAGGAGTTGCAGCCAGAGCCGCCGCTGATGGGCGTCGGTGCCGTCGGCAAGGCGACGGTCGAGATGTGGCAGCGTCGCATGGAGCTCAACCTCTTGATGGTGGTCGCACAGGCGTTCCGCCATATCCACCCGGCCATGAAAGAGTGGGAGATCCCGCAGATCCCCGAATGGGGCGAAGCAAACAAGCCGAAGGCGGCAGAATTCCTCGCGCTTCTGGATCGCGAGTTGGCGACCCGCGAATTCGTGGCCGGTGACGCCTATTCCATCGCTGACATCACCGGCATGATCGCGATCGATTTCATGAAGCCAGCCCGTATCTCGGTCGGTGAAGACCTTTCCAACGTTCAGCGGTGGTATGCGGCGGTTTCGGCCCGTCCGAGCGCAAAGGCCTGATGGACGCAGACCTTTCACGTCTCGTGGAGGAGATACGGGCGTGCCGCATCTGCCGCGACACGCCGCTTCGCACGCCCTTGCCGCACGAGCCGCGACCCGTCGTCATGGCGTCTTCGACGGCGCGCGTGCTGATCGCCGGGCAGGCGCCCGGAACGAAGGTCCACGCGACAGGGCTGCCGTTCAACGACCGCTCCGGCGACAGGCTGCGCGATTGGCTGGGCGTGACGCGCGAACAGTTTTATGATCCGGCCAATTTCGCGATCGCGCCGATGGGCTTCTGCTTTCCCGGGCAGGATGCGCGCGGTAGCGACCTGCCGCCGCGCCGCGAATGCGCGCCTGCATGGCGGGAGCGGCTGATCGGCCAGATGCCCCAGATCGAGATCGTGCTGGCGATCGGGCTCTATGCTCAGGCGTGGCATCTGGGAGAGAGGCGACCCGGCAGCCTGACGGAAACTGTCGCGTCCTGGCGCGAGATCGTCATGCGCAACGCGCAGCCCCGTATCCTGCCCTTGCCGCACCCGTCATGGCGCAACACTGGCTGGCTGAAGCGCAATCCCTGGTTCGAGCAGGATTTGCTTCCGGTGCTGCGAATGGAAATTGCAATGCGCGTGGACGGCGAAACTTAGACGCGGTCGCTTCCAAAGCTCCATTTTGCGCGAAATTCGTTCTTGTGCGCAAACGATTGGACCGGCATTGTCGGAATGAAATTCTACTGGAGCCTGTTATGGACCGCCTCGACAGAAAAATTCTTCGCCTCTTGCAGGAAGATTCGACACTCGCCGTCGCCGATGTTGCGAAAAAGGTAGGCCTGTCGACAACGCCTTGCTGGCGGCGCATCCAGAAGCTGGAGGAAGAAGGCGTCATCCAGCGTCGCGTCGCGGTGCTCAATCCGGCCAAGGTCAACACGCGCGTCAACGTCTTCGTGTCGATCCGCACCAACACGCACAGTCTCGAATGGCTGAAGCGGTTTTCCGAGGTGATTCAGGAATTCCCGGAAGTGGTCGAGTTCTACCGCATGAGCGGCGAGGTCGATTACTTGCTTCGGGTCGTGGTTCCCGACATCGCCGCCTATGACGCGTTCTACAAGCGGCTGATCGCGAAGATCGAAATCCGCGACGTGTCGTCCGCCTTCGCGATGGAGCAGATCAAGTACACGACGCAGCTTCCGCTGGACTATCTGGTGCTCGACAAGGAGAGCGGTGCGAACGCGGCTTAGGTCCGCTTTTTCGCGCGGGCGGCTTCACGCTTCGCAACGCCGGCAAGGGTCTTTTCCGCCGTCAACTCGCGGATAGCTTCCTTGCCGAGCCAGCGGCGCGTCTTGTCGCCCGACGCGGCGAGCCGTTCAGCTAGGGAGAGTGCTGCGCGGTTCAAAGCCATGTTGCGCTTGCCGATCGAACGCAGCGCCCAGCTTATCGCCTTCCTGACGAAATTGCGGTCGTCGGCGGACTTGGCTTCCACGATGCCGAGGAATTCGAGAAACGTTGCATCCGGTTCCGCCTTCCGATGCACGACAGACCAGGCCATCATCGCGAACGCGGCCCGTTTGACGAATTCG